>JBMOOD010000027.1:0-55795 GCA_049323595.1 Pseudomonadota bacterium | reverse complement strand
CTCCTGCGGAGACTTGCCTGCCGTCTCGAGCAGCTTCTCAGCCGCGGCCTGCCGGCGGCCGGGCCGGGGGAAGCCGGCCAGTTCGCGGCGGGCGGAATCGAGTTCATAGAAGCTCAGCGCCTCGGCGTTGGCGTCTACCAGAGCCCAGGTGGCGGTCCTGCGCGCCACCGGGTCGGAAAGCCGTGCGATCGCGGCCCGGGCGCCCGCGGCGTCGCCGCGCCGGGCCGCCGTCAGCGCCTGGCCGAAGGTCGCCGCCTCCGCGGCGCTCAGCGGCTGGCCAGGGGGGCGAGCCGGGACCTGCGGCTCCTGCACGGACGCCGGCGCCTGGCGGCGAACGAGAAGGTCGCCGATCGGATCGGCGGTCTGGGCGCGTGCCACGGTGGTCGCCACCAGGATGGCGCAACCGGCGAGGAGGGCGTTGCGAACTCGGACTTCCAAAAAAGGTCTCCCCCCGACAGGGGTGCATTGAATCGGCGTTGCGGGCTAAGCGTACCCCAACATATTGTCCGCCAATTCTGAACGTCGCCTCACTAGGCGACAAATTCACGGTCTTTTGCACACCTCGCCCTTCCGAGAGCCTTCACCGAAAATCCATGTCAGACCCCCTTTTCCGCGGCGTCCTGCCGGCTCTCGTGACGCCGTTCCGCAATGGCGAGGTGGACGAGGACGCCTTCGTGGCGCTCGTCGAGCGGCAGATCGCAGGCGGCGTGCACGGCGTCGTGCCGGTCGGCACCACCGGCGAGAGCGCCACGCTCAGCCACGAGGAACACCGCCGCGTGGTCGAGCTCTGCGTCCGGACCGTGAAGGGCCGGGTCCCGGTCATCGCCGGCGCCGGCTCCAACTCCACGCGGGAGGCGATCGAGCTCGTCCAGCACGCCAAGGCGGTCGGCGCCGACGGCGCCCTGGTCGTCACGCCCTACTACAACCGCCCGAGCCAGGAAGGCCTCTACCAGCACTACAAGGCGATCAACGACGCCGTGCAGCTGCCGATCCTCGTCTATAACGTGCCGACCCGCACCAGCGTGGACATCTCCAACGAGACGCTGGAGCGCCTTTGCGGCCTGCCCAACATCGTCGGGATCAAGGACGCCACCAGCGACCTTGTCCGCGCCAGCTTCCAGCGCCTGCGCTGCGGCGAGGACTGGGTGATGCTCTCGGGCGACGATCCGGTGGCCCTGGGCTACATGGCCCATGGCGGCCACGGCTGCATCTCGGTGACCTGCAACGTCGCGCCCGACCTGTGCGCCCAGTTCTTCAACGACATTTTCGCCGGCGACTGGACGGCCGCGCTGCAGCTCCAGGACCGCCTGGTGCGCCTGCACAAGGCCCTGTTCGCGGACGCCTCGCCCGCGCCCACCAAGTTCGCCCTGGAGCACCTTGGCCTCTGTTCGGCCGAGACGCGGCTGCCTATCGCCCCTGCCTCCGAGGCCGCTCGCGCTGAGGTTTTGGCCGCAATGCGCGACGCAGGCATTATCTAGAGACGATGGCCGGCAAGCTGATCGCAGAGAACCGCCGCGCGCGGTTTGACTACTTCCTCGACGACACCTTCGAGGCGGGCCTCGCCCTGACCGGGTCCGAGGTGAAGAGCCTGCGCAACGGCCGCGCCAATATCGCCGAGAGCTATGCCGCGGTGGAGGGCGACGAGATCGTCCTCGTCAACGCCGACATCCCGCCCTACGCCCAGGCCGGCCCGCACTTCAACCACGAGCCGCGCCGGCCCCGGAAGCTGCTCCTCAAGCGGCGCGAGATCGACCGCCTGATCGGCGCCGTCCAGCGCGAGGGGCGCACGATCATCCCGACGAAGCTCTACTGGTCGGACAAGGGCATGGCCAAGCTCGAGGTTGCCCTCGCCAAGGGCAAGAAGGCGCACGACAAGCGCGAGACGGTGGCCGAGCGCGACTGGCAGCGGGACAAGGCCCGGCTCCTGCGGGAGAAGGGATAGGTGGAGTCCGCCGATATCGAATCCCTGGAGCGCGCCACCATCGTGGCGGTGGCTCCCCCCGAGGTGGCCGAGATCGGCGGCTGGATCGTCCCGTTCGACGACGGAACCATCCGACGCGCCAAGAGCGCCGCACCGCTCTCCCACGATGTCGACGCCTCTGCGCTGGATGAGATCGAGGCGGCCTATGCCGCACGCGGCCTGCCGGCGGCCTTCCGCGTCGCCGAGGTCCCGGGACTTGAGGCTGTCCACCAGGAACTGAGCCGCAGGGGCTACGAGCCGCGGCAGCCGACGGTCGTCATGACGGCGAAGTCCGCCGACGTCGCCGCCTACGCCGTGCCCTTCGCCGACCTGCTGGAGCAGCCTGACGAGGACTGGGGCCAGGTCTTCCTCGGCCAAGGGTTCGACCCTGTGGACGGCGCCCATAGGGTGAAGCGTCTCACCCAGTCGCCCGGCGCACTGTTTGGGGCCGTGCGCGAGGGCGGCAAGACGGTTGCGGTCGGCGTGCTCAGCTTCGGTCACGGCTGGGCCGGGATCCACGGCATGCGGACCGCGCTCGAGCGTCGCGGCTCCGGCTTCGCGAGCCGCCTGCTGGCCCTCTTTGGCGCGGCGGCCCAGGCGCGCGAGACCGACCGGATCTTCCTGCAGGTCGAGGAGGCCAACCCCGCGCGCGGCCTCTATCGCCGCGCCGGCTTCAAGGACGAGTGGATCTACCGCTACTGGAGCCGCTGAGGCGCTCTACTCGGCCGCCATCGGCAGGATCACCGCCTCGCGGCCGCCGCGGACCAGGCCGCCGGGCAGGGCGCCCGTGTGCCGGCCGTCCTCGAACGTCACCTGGCCCGACTTGATCGTGTAGCGGTAGCCGTCCGCCTTCTGCACCAGCCTGCGCCCGCCCGCGGGCAGGTCGTGGATGGCTTCGGGCCGGTGCAGGTCCAGCTTCTCGAAGTCGATGACGTTGAGGTCGGCCAAGAGGCCCGGTTTGAGCTGTCCGCGGTCGTTCAGGCCATAGGCCTTGGCCGTGTCGCTGGTCAGCTTGCGGACCAGGAACTCCAGCGGGAAGCGGTCGCCCTTAACCCGGTCGCGCGCCCAGTAGCTCAGGATGAAGGTGGGCATGCCGGCGTCTGCGATCACGCCGCAGTGGGCGCCGCCGTCCGAAAGTCCAAACAGAACATTCGGATGCTGCATATTCTTGCGGAAGAAGTCGAAGTTGTAGGTCACGTAGCCGCCCAGCGGCTGGTAGAACAGCTCGCGCCCGCCGTCGCGCAGCAGCAGGTCGTACATCATCTCGAGCGGCGGCACGCCGGCCGCTTCGGCCAGGCCCGCCACGCTCTGCTCGCGGTCCGGTTCGTAGTTCGGCCGCTCGCCCAGCGGGAAGATGCGCCACAGCAGGCTGCCGCCGAACGCCACGGCCAGGTCGCCCGCGGCGCCGTCGCCGATCGCCGCCCGGATCAACGGGCTGTCCTCGCTCAGCAGCGCATCGCGGATCTCCGGCGTCTTCATCAGCGCCAGCCGCTCTTCCAGCGACGCGTCGGCCAGCTTCGCCTTCCAGGTCGGGCTGGCCATGAACACGTGGAAGCTGGACGTCAGGCCGTGGAGGATGCCCGTGGGCCGCCCGGCGATCTGCGGGCGGATGTCCATGCCGTGCCGCCGGCTCTCCTCGGCGATGTTGTACATCTTGTCGCCCTCGTAGGCGCCGGCCGACGTCGCCACCAGCGTCACGGGCAGGTGGGTCTCCTGGGCGAAGCCCTTCACCCACATCCACTCGTCGTCGTCGCCCAGGTGGTCGGAGACCATCTCGAAGACGCCGTGCTTGAGCCCCTTCATCGACAGGCCCAGGGCCAGCATCTCGTCCGAACCCGCGAAGGTGCCCGGCATGTGCACGCCCTTCAGGTCCTTGTGCAGCAGCGTCCGCGAAGTGGAGAAGCCCAGGGCGCCGGCCTCGACGCCTTCGCGCACGATGGCCGCCATCTGGGCGATCTCATCGGCGTTGGGCTGGTAGTCGGTGTTGCAGCGCTCGCCCAGCACATAGGCCCGCACCGAGGCGTGCGGCACGTGGGTTCCGACATCGATCGCCCGCGGCTTGGCCTCCAGCGCGTCGAGATACTCGGGGAAGCTCTCCCACTTCCAGTCGATGCCCTCGGCCAGCGCCGAGCCCGGGATGTCCTCGACCCCCTCCATGAGTTCGATCAGGAAGTTTTCCTGGCCGGGCCGCACGGGGGCGAAGCCGACGCCGCAGTTGCCCATGATCGCCGTGGTCACGCCGTGCCAGGACGAGGGCGCCATCACCGGGTCCCAGGTCGCCTGGCCGTCATAGTGGGTGTGGATGTCCACCCAGCCGGGGGTGACGATCAGGCCCGCGGCGTCGATCTCGCGCTTCGCCGATCCCTCGACCTGGCCCACCGCCACGATGCGGTCGCTCTGGATGGCGATGTCGCCGATGAAGGGCTCGCCGCCCGTGCCGTCGACGATCGTTCCGCTCCGGATGATCAGGTCCAGCATCGGATCCTCCCAGATCTCATGTTCTGCGAGGAGGCTCCCATGGCGCCGTGGCGGAAGTGAAGGGCTTTCGGCGCGGGGGCAGTGCGCAGTCTACTTCGCCAGTTCCTTCAGCAGCACGTCCCAGTGCGCCAACGCCCCGTCGATGGCTTCCAGCGGCGCGCGCTCGTTCAGGCCGTGGCTGAATTCGTCGGAGTCCTTCATGAACAGGCCCGACACGCCATAGCTCGGCACGCCGGCCGCGCGGAAGTACATGCTGTCCGTGGCGCCCGCCGCCTGCGCCGGCACGACCGGCAGGCCCGGGAAGCGGGCGTGCACGGCCTTCGTCACGGCCTTCATCAGGTCGGGGCGCAGCGGCGAGGGCGGGCTGTCGATCGATCCGTCGTCCAGGCGGGTCACCGTCACGCCCAGGTCCCCGACCATGCCTTCCAGGGTCGCCTTCACGCTCTGCGACGAGGTTCCTGGGAAGATGCGGCAGTTCACGGTCGCCGTCGCCTTCTGCGGCAGCGCGTTGGGCGCGTGGCCCGCGTCCAGCATCGTGGCTACGCAGGTCGTGTGCAGGCCGGGGCTGAAGTTGGGGTCGGCGCGGATGATCTCGACGGCGGCCTTGTCCGTCGGATCGGCGGCGAACCTGGACAGCGCCTTGCCCACCTCGCCGGGGGTGTTGGGGCCCATGGCCGCCGCCGTGGCCAGGGTGATCTGGTTGTGCATCGTCGGCCACGCATAGACCTCGAGCCGGTCAAGGGCCTTGGCCAGGCGGTAGATGGCGTTCGTCGGCGTCGGCCGGCTGGAATGGCCGCCGGGGTCGGTCACCGTGAGGTGGAAGTCGGCGTAGGTCTTCTCCGCGCCCTGTACGCCATAGGCGATGGGCTTACCGTCCTCGGTCAGCCCGCCGCCGCCGCCGTCGGAGTTGAGGACCAGTTCGGCGCCCCTCAGCCGCTCGGCAAGGGCCGCCGTGGTCTTCATGGTGGTCTCTTCGTCGCCCGAGAGCGCCAGGATCACGTCGCGCCCCGGCTTCCAGCCGCTCCTGCGCAGCCTGGCCAGGGTGGCGACCACCATCGAGACGTCGAACTTGTTGTCCACCGCCCCGCGCCCGAAGACGTAACCGTTCTCCACCACCGCCGTGAAGGGGTCGCGCTCCCAGTCCTCGGGCTTGGCCTCCACCACGTCCATGTGGCCCGAGATGACGATCGGCTTCTTCTTCGGATCGGCGCCCGGATAGCGCGCTATCAGGTAGGCCGTCCCGGCCATCGGCTCGATGGTGATTTCGGAGGCGCTGTAGCCGCCCGCCACGAGTTGGCCCTTCAGGTACTCGGCGTAGGGGACGAACTGGTCGCCGCCTTGGACGGTGCGGTAGCCGATGCCGGTCTTCAGGATCTCCAGCGCCTGGTCATGCAGGGCGGGATCGGGCGCCGCCAGGGCGGAGGAGGCGAGGAGGGCGGCGGCCAGGCCGCACGCGAACGTCGGGATGCGCAAACTGGGAATCCGTGGCTGGAGGAAGCGAGACCGTTATCCGCTGGCCGGCCGCCGTCAATTCTCCAGACCGCGTCGCGTCTCCAGACCGCGTCGCGGCGCCTCAGCCGTCGATCAGCGCCCGCGCCCGGCGGAACACGGCCTCGAACATCTCCGCCGTCAGCCGGCCCGTGTTCGTGTTGAGCCGTGAGCAGTGGTAGCTGTTGAGCACCGTATAGGGACCGGCCGGGAACTCGGTCCCGTGGCCCGCGATCCCCGCCGACGCCTTCAGGCCCAGGGCCCGCAGCACGTTGCGGCGCGACACGTCGCCCAGGGTCACGATGACCTTCAGGTTCGGCAGGGCGGCCAGGCGGGCGCTGAGGAACGGCCGGCAGGTCGCCTCCTCGCGCGTCTCCGGCTTGTTGCCGGGCGGGGCGCAGCGCACCGCGTTGGTGATCATACAGTCGACGAGCTCGAGCCCATCGTCGGGCCGCGCCTCATAGCCGCCGCGCGCGAAGCCCGTCTTCAGCAGCGTGCCGTAGAGCATCCAGCCGGCGCCGTCGCCGGTGAACGGCCGGCCCGTCCGGTTGGCCCCCATGCGCCCCGGCGCCAGGCCCACCACCACGAGGCGCGCGTTCGGGTCGCCGAACGAGGGCACCGCGCCGTTGAACCCCTCGGGGATCGAGCGGCGGTTGGCTTCGCGGTACGCCACCAGCCTTGGGCACAGGGGGCAATCCGGCGGCGCCTCGGGCGGCGCGGCCTGGGTCGCCGCCTCAGGCATTGGCGTCGCGTTCCACGTGCGCGGCGCGGGTTTCCTGGAGGAATTTGGGCAGCCGCGCTGGGCGGCCGATCAGGTCGGCGAGATCCGCTAGGTCTACGAAGTTGTCGGCCTGCCGGCGAAGCTCGTCCGACACCATCGGAGGCTGCGACTTCACCGTCGACACCACCGTCACCCGCGCGCCCTTGCGCTGGACCGCCTCGACCAGCTTGCGGAAATCCCCGTCGCCCGAGAACAGCACCATGTGGTCGGCGTGATCGGCCATCTCCATCATGTCGACGGCGATCTCGACGTCCATGTCGCCGCGGAAGCGCTTGCGGCCGCTGGCGTCGACGTATTCCCGCGCGGGCTTCGTCACCAGCCGGTAGCCGTTGTAGTCCAGCCAGTCCACGAGCGGCCGGATCGGCGAGTACTCCTCGTTCTCGACCAGGGCCGTGTAGTAGTAGGCGCGCGTCAGCAGGCTGCGCTTGCGGAACTCCTCCAGCAGCTTGCGGTAGTCGATGTCGAAGCCGAGGTTCTTGGCGGCGGAGTAAAGGTTGGCCCCGTCGATGAACAGCGCCAGCCGGTCGGTAGGATAGAAGGTCATCTCGAACGAATTCCCATTACGGCCTGCAGACCTCGATTCGGCGGTGGTGGTCGCCCTGGGCGGAAATCTCGCCGGCGCCTGCCGCTCTACGGAGGCCTTGCTGGAGGCGGCCCTGGCGCGGTTCCCGGAGGTCGGGTTGAAAGTCCTGAAACGGTCGTCCTGGTGGCGTTCGGCCGCCTGGCCCGACCCAACCCAGCCTGAGTACCGCAACGGCGTCGCGCTTGTCGAGGCGCAGGCGGGCCCGCGCGAGGTCCTGGCGGCCCTGCTGGCCCTGGAAGCGGACCTGGGCCGCGAGCGCGGCGTCCGCAACGCGCCGCGCGCCGTCGACCTCGATCTCATCGCCTACGGACGGGAGGTTTGCGGTGAGGCGGAGCTCGAACTGCCGCACCCGCGCGCCCACGAGCGCCTCTTCGTCATGGGACCTCTGGCCGAAGTCGCCCCCGACTGGCGCCATCCCGTCTCAGGTCGGACGGCGCGCGAGCTCGCGGCAAGCGCGACCGTGGGCCGCGACGCGACCCCGCTCAGAACTCCTTGCGCAGACCCACCGTCAGGTTGACCCCGCGGGTGTCCCGCAGACCCAGCACCGTCTCGGCGTCGGCGAAGGCCGACCAGCCGTTGGCGAACTGGCCCGCGATCCCGCCGCCCAGCAGGAAGCGCCAGCGGTCCGGCGCGTTCGTCGTCAGGCGCACGCCGGGGAAGAAGCCCGTCGTGTCGTTGGCGTAGAGCACGGGCACGTTGCGGCGGTTGTCTAGCGTCTCGTAGACGGTCTCCACCCGCGCATAGGGCGAGACGACGCCGGACTGGGTGCTGATCGCGCGGCTGACGTCGAAGCCCAGGATCACCTGGAAGCTCTCGGTCGACTGGTCCTCGAAGGCGAGGTTCAGGCCGTCCGCGCCGGTCTCGGTGAAGGCGTCCAGGTCGAGCGCCCGGCCGCTCAGCGCCAGGTGCGGGCCGTACGACCAGCCATCCTCGCCGCCCATCAGGTAGTTGACTGTCAGCGTGCCTTCCCACTGGTCGCCCTCGGTGTCGCCGCGCGCCACCCGGTCGATCACGACGCCGGGATCCTCGGTGTAGAAGATCCGCCGTTCGCTCGAGTAGTCGATGCGGCCGTAGGAGACGAGTGCGCTCACCTGCACACGATCGCTGGCTGTCCACAGGCCATAGATCGAGCCCACGATCGCCTCGGCCTCCAGCTCGCCGCCGTCCGCGTCGAAGTCCGCGTCGGTGTCGCCGTAGCTCAGGGCCACGCCGCCGGTGAAGGCGTCGCTGAACCGGAAGTCGAAGCCGGCCGTGATCGAGCGGGAGTCGAAGTCGTAGCCCGCCTCGTAGAGGTCGGTGTCGCGTTCGCCCCAGCCGCCGCTGAGGTTCACGAAGCCCTGCAGCGGCGGAACGCTTGCGCCACCCAGCCCCGCGGTGTCGCCCTGCGCCGCGAGCACGATCGGCCGGTAGAGGGCCGCCACCCTCGCGCCGCCGCCCAGGCGGGAGAGGGCGGAGAGGCGCCCTGCCACCGCGTTCCCGGCCGGGCTCACGGCGCCGTCCACCGTCGCGCCCTGCGCCAGGACTTCCTGCGGTGTGTTCATGTCGAGCCCCAGCCGGGCCTGACCCGGCGTCGACGGCGCCACGCGCAGCATCCACGCGCAGCGGTTCCGCAGATCGCTGCCGATCGCCAGGTTCGGGCAGACCGCGCCGATGTAGGCCGCCGTCGCCTGTAGGTTCGGATTGTTCCCCGCCGCCGCGATCAGCGCAGGCGTGTTGGGATTCGGTCCGGCCTGCGCCCAGGCGCTCGTTGCGACGCTGAGTGGAAACGCGGCCGCCAGCGAGGCGCCCAGCAGCGCCACGCGCGAAATGTTGCGATGCATCGTGATCCCCCAAGTCCTGGCCCACGTATAGTTACGGCGGGGACACGGCGAAGGTCCAGCTTCAAGAACTGAACTCGCCCACTCGCGCTCGACGAACCGGGGTTGATCCTTTCGTGCACCAGCGTTTTGCGACAATATATGTCTCTGATGTGTGGGGTTGAGATGGGGCGTGTCGACTTGAGACTGCGCACCGCGCGTCGCGCGGGGATATCTGGCCTGGCGGGCCTCGCACTCGTCATGGGCGGGTTCGCGCCTGCGCCGCTGGCCGCTCAGACCACGCTTTCGGCCGAATCGTACCAGGTGGTCGACTGCCTGCTACCTGGCCAGGTGCGCAAGCTCGGCCGTGCGACGACCTTCATCACCCCTCGGCGCCCCGTCCGGACGTCGGCCATCACCTGCGAGATCCGCGGCGGCGAATACGTGGCCGCCGACCGGGCCACCTTCGCCTCGTCCATGGCCGTCTGGCTGCCGTCGGCGAAGGAGGGCGATCCGAAGGCCCAGGCCTATGTGGGCCGCATCTACGCCGAGGGCTTCGACCTGGAGCCGAACCATGCCCAGGCCGCGGTCTGGTACCAGAAGGCGGCGGACCAGGGCTATGCGCCGGCCATGATCGACCTGGGCCAGCTCTACGAGCGCGGGCTGGGCGTGCCAAAGGACCCGGTGAAGGCCGTGAACCTCTATCGCCGCGCCACGGGCCTGCCGCCGAACGATTTCGCCGCCGCGGCGACGGTGGCCGGCAGCGACGAAGTGGCTCGGCTCAACGCGCGCTACGAAGCCGCCCGCGCCGACGCCGAGGCGCTCACCCGCGAGCTCGAGGCGTCGCGCCGCGCCCTGGCCGAGGAACGCGCCGCCCTGGCCAAGGCCCAGGCGGACCTGCAGAAGGCCGGCTCTGCGAACCGGGCGGCCGACGCCCGCGCCGCCGACGTCGCCGCGCTCCAGGCGCAGCTCGCGGCGCTCACCGCCGAACTGGAGGCGGCCCGAACGCAGGCCGCCCAGGCTCGTCAGCCTGCGCCACAGCCGTCGGTCTCGCCGGCGCAACTGAAGGCTGCTCAGGCCGAGCGGACCCAGGCCATCGCGCAGCGTGATCGCCTGCAGCAAGAGCTCGCCGCCTTGCGGGCTCAGCTCCCCGGGGCCCAGACGAAGCTGGCCGATCTCGAGCTTGAAGCGGCCCAGGCCCGGCGCCAGGCGGCCCAGGCCAACGCGCGTCTCAACGAGGCCTTGGCCGCGCTGCAGGCGCGCGACGACCAGCTCGCCGCGGCCCGCGCGCGACTCGCCGAAGAGAAGACCAGGGCGGGATCCGGCGACCAGGCGGCCGCCGCCCGGCTGCGGTCCGCCCAGGCGGATTACGATCGTCTCGCGCAGGATCTGGACCGCGCCCGCGGCGACGCGGAGGCGCGACGAGCCGAGATCGCCGCCGCCCAGAAGGCGCTGGAGGCCCGCGAGGCCGAGATGGCCCAGGCCCGCGCCACGGCCGCCGCCGCCGAGGCCCGGCTGGCCAAGGCCGAGGCCGACCTGCGCGACCGGGACCAGCGCCTGAAGTCCGCGGAGTCCCGACTGGCCGCCGCCGAGGGCCGCGCCAGCCAGGTTCAGCGCGACTACGACGCCGCCAGCCGGCGCAGCGCCGAACTGGCGGCCCAGGTCGCCAGCCTGCAGAAGGACCTGGAGGCCGCGCGCAAGGGGCAGGGGACCGTCTCGGCCGACCTCAAGGCGCGCGAGGCCCGGCTCGCCCAGCGCGAAGCCAAGATCCAGGAGCTGGAGAACCGGCTCAGCAGCGCGGTCGGCGCCTACCGCAACGCCTCGGCCACCAGCATCTCGCGCAGCCGGCCGACCCGCATGCCGGCCTCCTCCAAGTTCGGCTTCTCCACCAACTACGCGCTGCTGATCGGCGAGTCCGACTACAAGGATCCGCGGCTCGGCAAGCTGGCCACGCCGGCCAACGACGTGACCCAACTGGGCGCGATCCTGCGCAGCCGCTACGGCTTCAACGTCAACGTCGTCCTCGACAAGACCCGGGCCGAGATCCTGAAGGAGCTCGACGCCCTGGCCCAGAAGGTCGGCGAGAACGACACGCTCCTCATCTACTACGCCGGCCACGGCGGCATGGAGAAGGTCCGCAACGGCGAAGACCGCGGCTACTGGCTGCCCATCGACGCCGAGTACGGCAGCTCGGCCGGCCAGATCAGCAACCAGGAGATCACCTACCAGGTGGCCCGCATGGCGGCCCGCAAGGTGCTTATCATCGCCGACAGCTGCTATTCGGGCCTGCTCACCCAGACCGTCACCCGCGCCCAGCGGCCGATGACCGCCGACGAGAAGACCAACGAATACCTCATCGGCATGGCCTGGAAGCAGTCGCGCAACGTGCTCACCTCGGGCCGTCTGGAGCCGGTGCTGGACGGCGGCGGCGGCGAACACTCCGTCTTCGCCGCGGCGCTGCTCGAGGTGCTCCGGGGCAACAACGACGTGATGACCAGCGAGGAGGTCTATTCGCGCCTGCTGACCCGGGTGATGGCCAGGGCCACGCGCGTCCTGCTCGACGAGCGCGACACCCCGGACCCGCAGCAGCCGACCTACGCGGCGCTGGACAACGGCGGCCACGTCTATGGCGACTTCCTCTTCGTGCCTCGGACCAACGTTGCGATGGTCGGCGACCGGTAGGACGCGGCGGCGTCCGGCGGAACGCCGCCGCCCCGGTCCGTGTTTCGGAAGGCATGCCCCCGCTCGACCTGGCCGAGGCGGCCCACCCGTTCATCCGGCAACTCGTCGTCCTGTTGGAGTTGCTCGGCGTCGCCGCCGTGCTGGGCGGCGTGGTCCTGTCGTCGGTGCTGTTCGCGCGGCAGGGCGTCAGCAGCCGGGACTGGCGCGCGGCCTATGAAAGCTTCCGGGCCAACCTCGGGCGCGGAATCCTGCTCGGCCTCGAGCTGCTCGTGGGGGCGGACATCATCGCCACGGTCACGGCGCCTCTGACCCTGGAAAGCGTCGGCCTGCTGGCTGTGATCGTGCTGATCCGGACCTTCCTCAGCTTCTCGCTGGAGACCGAGATCGAAGGCCGGTGGCCCTGGCGGCGCGCCGAGGCGGACCGGGATGCCGGTCCCCGTTGACCCCTGCGACCTATGCGGCGTTGCACAATGGGGCGCGAGCCTCTATTTTCACCGGTTCTATCCTCCCCCTCTGAGAGACCTCATGGCCCGCGTCACCGTCGAAGACTGCATCGAAAAGGTGCCCAACCGCTTCTCGCTCGTGCTGCTGTCCGCCCATCGCGCCCGCGCCATCTCGGCAGGCGCCCAGATCATGGTCGACCGCGACAACGACAAGAATCCGGTCGTGGCCCTGCGCGAGATCGCCGACGACGTGGTCGACGCCGAGGAGCTGAAGGAAACCCTTATCGGCACCCTGCAGCGCGTCGACGAGCGGTCCGAGGCCGAGGAAGAGGCCGAAACCCTCGCCCTGCTGGCCGATCCCACCCACATGCAGATGAGCGAGCTGGAGCTGGTCCGCGCCCTTCAGAGCGACCGCGACGGCGGCCAGGAGGAGCGGTACTGAGCCCTGAAGGCGCAGACCCTCTGACAGCCAGGGCGGCCCCTAAGCCGGCCGCCCCACCCCAAGACGTACCCGCGCCGCAACCGCTGATCATCGGCGGCACGCGACCCAAAATGCTTCGGCAGTTCGAGCTGATCGAGAAGGTCCGCTCGTACGACCCCACCGCAGACGAGGCGCTGCTCAACCGCGCCTATGTCTACGCCATGCGCCAGCACGGCTCGCAGAAGCGGGCTTCGGGCGACCCCTACTTCGCCCACCCGATCGAGGTGGCGGGTATCCTGACCGACTACCGCCTCGACACCGAGACGATCGTCACCGCGCTCCTGCACGACGTCATCGAGGACACCGACGCCACCCGCGCGCAGATCGAGGAGCTGTTCGGCCCCGAGGTCGGCGAACTGGTCGAGGGCGTCACCAAGCTTTCCAAGCTCGAGCTCTCCCAGGAGCACCTGCGTCAGGCCGAGAACCTTCGCAAGTTCATCCTGGCCATCTCCAAGGACGTCCGCGTCCTCCTGGTGAAGCTGGCCGACCGCCTGCACAACATGCGGACGCTCCACTACATCAAGCATCCCGCCAAGCGGGAGCGGATCGCCCGCGAGACGCTGGACATCTATGCCCCGCTCGCCCGCTCGATCGGGGTGCACCGCATCTGCGAGGAGCTGGAGGAGCTGGCCTTCGCGCACCTCAACCCGGTGGGCCGCAACGCCATCCTGCGGCGCCTGGAGATCCTGCGGCAGGAGCAGGGCGGGGCGGTCTCGGCGATCAGCCAGGAGATCGCCGCCCGCCTCGAGCAGGCCGGCATCCCGGCGCGCGTCTTCGGTCGCGAGAAGCACCCCTACTCGATCTGGCGCAAGCTCCAGCGCAAGTCGATCGGCTTCTCCCAGCTCTCCGACATCTACGCCTTCCGCGTCATCGTCGAGAACGAAGAAGACTGCTACCGCGCCCTCGGCGTCATCCACCGCGCCTGGCCCAGCGTGCCCGAGCGGTTCAAGGACTTCATCTCGACGCCCAAGCGCAACAACTACCGCTCGCTGCACACCACCGTCGTGGGCTACCGCGGCATGCGGGTGGAGATGCAGATCCGTACCGAGGCCATGGATCGGGTGGCGGAGGAGGGGGTCGCCGCCCACTGGCGCTACAAGAACGAGTCCTACGGCTTCGACGCCGAGGCCCAGGCCGAGGCCGGCGGACGAGACCCGCTGGTCAACCTGCGCCACTTGGTCCAGGTGCTGGAGCACGGCGGCGACGCCGAGGAGCTGGTCGAGCACGCCAAGCTCGAGATGTACCTCGACCAGGTGTTCGTGTTCACGCCGAAGGGCCAGCTCGTCAGCCTGCCGCGCGGGGCCATGCCGCTCGACTTCGCCTACGCCGTCCACACCGACATCGGCGACACCACCGTGGGCGTGAAGATCAACGGCGAACTGAAGCCCCTGCGCACTACGCTCGCGAACGGCGACGTCGTCGAGGTGATCCGCGGCGGCAAGCCCGTGGTGCCTCCCGACTGGCGCTCGCTCACCGTTACGGGCCGCGCCCGTTCGGCCATCCGCCGCCATATCCGCCAGACCGAGCGCGAGGAGTTCATCCGCCTGGGCCGCGCCACGGTCGAACAGACCTTCGAGGCGGCCGGCAAGTCGCGCAAGGACGTCGTCCTGCGTCCCGCGCTCGACCGGTTCGCCGTCGCGACCGAAGAGGACCTCTACGAGGCCGTGGGCCGGGGCCGCGCGACGCCCTCGCAGGTGCTCGAGGCCGTCTTCCCGGGCCTGAAGGCCGCCGAGCGCGAGGCCGCCTCGGCGCGGCGTCACATCGAGGAAGGCAAGGGCGCCCGGCTCTACGTCCGCGGCGGCGGCCTGACCCCCGGCGTGTCGATCCACTTCGGCCAGTGCTGCTCGCCCGTCCCCGGCGACCGGATCGTCGGAATCCTGGAAAGCGACGGCCGCGGCCTCACCGTCCACACCATCGACTGCGAGACCCTGGCCCAGTACGAGGACCGCGAGGAGCTCTGGCGCGACCTGCAATGGACGCCCGAGGCCGAGCGCAACGCCATCGCCCGGGCCCGCCTCACCGCCACCATCCGCAACGCGCCGGGCGTGCTGGGCCAGGTCTGCACCGTGATCGGCGAAGCCGGCGGCAACATCGTCGGCCTGCGGATGCATCACCGCCAGTCCGACTTCTTCGACGTGGATCTCGATATCGACGTCCAGGACGCCCGCCACCTCACCCACATCGCCGCCGCGCTCCGGGCGAACCCGAGCGTGGAGGATGTGGAGCGGATCCGGGGCTAGAGCAGGCGCGCAGCCCGCCTCCAACCCGTCATCCCGGCCGAAGCGCAGCGAAGAGCCGGGACCCGGACTCTGCGCCCCCTGGCTCCCGGATCGGCCTGTCGGCCGTCCGGGATGACGGCCTCAGGTCAGGCGCCTTCCGAGGCGTCCGCGCGTCAGTCGTCGATCACCACCACGCGCGTCACCTCGCTGCGGTAGGCGACCTCGTCGTCCCAGTGCTTCAGGATGCGCTTGAGGATGTACTGCGGCACCCAGTCGAAATCGTCGTAGCGCGCCCCGCCCAGGAAGAACGGGGTGATGTAGCTGTAGTTCTGCTCGATCACCGCTTCGCAGTAGGAGCGGATCGTGCCGCGGTCGGTCGCCACCGGCCCCTCGGCGGGATCGGGCCGACCCTTGCCGCCCACCGGGATCCAGATCTTCGGATAGGGCTGGTCGTCGATGATGTCCTTCAGCTTCTCGCGGCCGGACAGGTGCAGGCGCAGCGGCCCGATGCTGCGCGTGTAGGCGCTGGTCAGCAGGAAGGCGAGGTCCACCGACAGGATCAGCCGGCGGGGCGTCGCCCACGAGGTGAGCCGGAAGCCCGTGTCGATCGAGGGGCCGACGAAGTCGCGGGTGATGGTGGAGCTGGGACCGCCCATATACCACTCGTCCCGAAGTTCGGCCTGCACCAGCACGGGGTCCTTGGCCCGGTCCTGGCCGTGCGGCGCTGGGCCTCGCCGGAAGAACACCTCGGCGTTCGGCGCGGGGAAGAGGCCGACCCAGGCGGTGGATTTCACGTCCAGTTCGTGGGTGGCGGCCTCGTTCTCGGCCCGGTAGCGGCTGAGCGCCGCCAGCCAGATGTGCATCAGGGCGTGGGCGTGGCTGAGGCTCTGCAGCTCGCAGACATAGAGCAGCTCGTCGCCGTTGCTCTTCCAGAACTCCGCCGCGGGCAGGGGCTGGCGGTGACCCTCGGCGAAGACCCGGTATTCATCCTGAAGAATGAAGTCGAAGTCGCGGTAGAAGCTCAGGATTTCGGGGCGCCACACATGCCGCGACTGCTTGAAGCGCGTCGAGCCTTCCAGGTCCACGCTGAGGAACAGCCGAAGGCGCGGCTTCAGGCCCTCCGGGAAGTCTTCCGGGAAGACCTTCCGGCCGTTGACGGCGAACGCTTGCTTTGGAGGATGGATGGTCAAGGAGCCCCCGAAGGTTGGGCTCAACCTAGGGGCCGGCGGACTAACGTCCGGTTGCCCATCAAGGTTACCAAGGTCTCCGCGACAACGGGTCGCGAGCCGTTGTAAGGGAGCGGCCATGAACACCGAAGACGTCCTCGAAGAGTTCCGCGGCGCGGGCGCCCTGCGCGAAGGCCACTTCATCCTGGCCTCGGGCCGACACTCCCCGATGTTCCTGCAGAAGAACCTGGTCTTCCAGTATCCGGACCGCACGGCCCGCCTCTGCAAGGCGCTGGCCGAGAAGATCGAGGCCCGGTTCGGCAAGCCCGACGTGATCGTCGCGCCGGCCGTCGGGGCCATCATTCCCGGCTACGAGGTCGCCCGCTGGATGGGCGTGCCGTCCATCTACGTGGAGCGCGAGGACGGCAAGTTCCGCCTGCGCCGCGCCTTCCGGATCGAACCCGGCGCCAAGGTCGTGGTCGTCGAGGACGTGATCACCACGGGCGGCTCGTTCCGCGAGGCCGTGGAGCCGATCGAGGCGGCCGGCGGCCAGGTCCTCTGCTGCGCCTGCATCGTCGACCGCTCGGGCGGCCGGGCCGAGGTCGGCTGGCCGCTGGTGTCCCTCGCCACGGTGGACGTCCCGTCCTACGCCCCCGACGAGATCCCGCCCGAGCTTGCGGCCCTGCCGGCCGAGGAGCCGGGCTCCAAGAGGCTGCGCGCATGAGCAGATTGAGACTCGGCGTCAACATCGACCACGTCGCCACCGTCCGCAACGCCCGCGGCGAGACCTATCCCGATCCGGTGCGGGCCGCCGAGATGGCGCTGGCCGCCGGCGCCGATGGCATCACCGCCCACCTGCGCGAGGATCGTCGCCACATCTCCGACGCCGACATCGACCAGCTCGCCGTTATCTGCCGCCGGCGCGGCCGCCCGCTCAACTTCGAGTGCGCCGTGACGCCCGAGATGGAGGCCATCGCGCTCGCCCACCGCCCGCATGCCGCCTGCCTCGTGCCGGAGCGGCGCGAGGAGGTCACCACCGAGGGCGGACTGGACGTCGCCAAGGGGCACAACGCCATCGCCCCGGTCGTGCGCCGCATGTCCGAGGCCGGGATCCGCGTTTCCTGCTTCATCGATCCTGACCCGGTCCAGGTGGCCGCCGCCAAGGCCGTCGGCGCCCAGGTGGTCGAGCTGCATACCGGCGCCTGGTGTGAGGCGGTGCGCGAGCGCAGCCCGCGGGCCGAGGCCCTTCTGGACGGCCTGAAGGCCGCCGCCCGCGAGGCCGCGGCCCTGGGCCTGGAGGTCCACGCCGGCCACGGCATCGACTACGAGACGGTGAAGCCGATCGCCGCCATCGCCGAGGTGGTCGAGCTCAACATCGGCCATTTCCTGATCGGCGAGGCCATCTTCATCGGCCTGGGCCCCGCCATCCAGCGGATGCGCGCCCTGATGGACGAAGCCAGGGCCCAGGTCGCCGCATGATCATCGGCCTCGGGTCGGACCTTTCCGACATCCGCCGCATTCAGGCCAGCCTCGACCGGTTCGGCGAACGGTTCCGCGAGCGGGTCTTCACCGAGATCGAGCGCGCCCGCTCGGACCGAAAGTCCGACGCGGCCGCCAGCTACGCCAAGCGCTTCGCCGCCAAGGAAGCCTGCGCCAAGGCGCTCGGCACCGGCATCCGCGGGGGCGTCTTCTGGCGCGACATGGGGGTCGTCAACATGCGCTCGGGTCAGCCCACCATGGCGCTGACCGGCGGCGCCCTGGAGCGGTTGCGCGCGATCACGCCGGCGGGGATGAAGGCGGTGATCCACCTGACCCTGACGGATGACCACCCCTACGCCCAGGCGTTCGTGATCATCGAAGCCCTGCCGGCCGGCGAGGGCGCCTGAGGCGAACGCTCAGCCGGCTGCGCGCGCGGCGCCCGCGCCGGCGACGCAGCGGTTGATCTTGGTGATCAGGTCGCGCGGGCTGATGGGTTTGGGAACGTGGTCGTTCATGCCCGCGTCGAGACAGGCCTGGACGTCGCGGGGGAGGACGCTGGCGCTGATCGCGATTACCGGCGTGTCTCGATTGATCGTGGAGTCGCGGCGGATGGTCCGGGTGGCCTCGAGGCCGTCCATGCCCGGCATCTGGACGTCCATCAGGATCACGTCGAACGGTTCGCGGCCCGCCAGGTCGACGGCCTCCGCCCCATCGGCGGCTTCCGTGATCCGGGGCGCGAACGGGCTCAGGAGGGCGCCAACGAGTTCGCGGTTCGCCGCCACGTCGTCCGCCATCAGGATCCGGATGGAGTCCAGGTCCGCGGATGCTTCCTCGCCGACGACCTCGTCGTCCGCCGACAGATCGACGGCCGGCGCCGATACGAAGAACGAAAACGTCGACCCCTCGCCGGGCGTGCTGACGGCGCGGATCTCCCCCTCCATCAGTTCGACCAGCCCCTTGGCGATCGCCAGCCCCAGTCCGACGCCGCCGAAGCGGCGCGCGTTGTTCGATTCCGCCTGGACGAACCGTTGGAACAGCCGCTCCACCGCCTCCGGCTCGATCCCGGCGCCGGTGTCCTCCACCGAGACGTGCAGGCGCTGGGTCTCGAGGTCATGGCGCGCAACCAGCCGCACCGCGCCGGTCGAGGTGAACCGGATGGCGTTGTTGAGCAGGTTGATGATCACCTGGATCAGCCGCGCGCGATCGACCAGCACCCCCTCCGGCGCGGGCTCCACGATTTCGGCCGAGATCGTCAGCCCCTTGGCCTCGGCCGCCGGCCGCACCTGTTCGAGCGCCGCCTGGATCATCTCGGCCAGACGGGCGGGCTCGGGTTTCAGGGTGATCCGGCCCGCCTCGATCTTCGAGAAGTCCAGGATGCGGTCGACGATCTCGTTCAGCGCCTCGCCGCTGCGCACCACCCGATCGGCGTATACGCGCGCCTTCTCGGGCAGGTCCGCGATCTTGGCCATCAGCCCCGCGTAGCCGATCACGGCGGTCAGCGGGGTGCGGATCTCATGGCTCATATTGGCCAGGAACTCGGACTTGGCGACCGTCGCCGCCTCGGCCTCGCGGGTCTTCTCCTGCAGCGCCTGTTCGCGCCGATGCGCCTCGGTGATGTCGACGATCGCCCCGTACATGCGCGTCACCCCGCCGTCCGGCCCCCGCTCGAGCCGGCCGGTCATGCGGATGTAGGCCTTGCGGCCGTCGCCGCGGGTGATGCCGTACTCCTGGTCGAGCGTCCCGCCGGCGTCTAGCCCAGCCACCACCGCCCGCAGGTGGTCCCGGTGCTCGGGATCGAACATGTCGATACCCCCGGATTCGGGCGCGCCCTTCGCGGGGTCGAGTCCGAAGATCTCGAAGATGCTGGGAGACCAGGACCGGATGCCCGTCCTCGGCTCGAACCGCCAGAACCCGACGCTCGCCAGGTTTTCGGTCAGGCGTATGACGTCCTCGGCCTCGCGCAGACGACGCCTCAGGTCCTCGACGTCCGTCTCGGCTTGCGACGGTTCGGCGGCCTCGTTCCGCCGTCGCGCGCCCCACAGGGCCGAGAGCAAGCGCCGCAGCATTCAGGCCCGCCCCGCACGTCGAGTGTCGCTGGCAGTGTCGGTCTTCAGGTAGGCCGCTGACCCGTCGTCCATCTCGCGCAGGCGCACTCCAGGCATGGCGGAATCCGACCTGACTCCAGTTGTGCCGCCAGCTTGATAGTGGTGACCGGGCGGCGAATTGTCATCGGCCTAGGGTATCTCACCTACTCAAGATGGTGATCCCGCCGAACGCTGTCATCCGAACTATCGCCCGAGGCGAGTTCTGGCTAGGTTCGCCGTCTCAAGGTCGCATTCTGGGGAACGATCATGGTGCGCATTTCGTCCGGGGCGGCGCTCGCCGCCGCTCTCGTCCTGGCGGGGCCCTCGGCCGCCGGAACGCTGCAGGAGGTCACCACCCGGGGCATTGTCCTCACCGTCATGGGCGCGGACATCGACGTCGCCTACACGCCCGACGGGAAGTTCACGGCCGCCGATGGCCAGGTCGTGGGCGAATGGCGGATCGACGGCGACAAGCTCTGCACCAAGTCCAACTTCGACCCGGCCGAGCAGTGCGTCGAATATCCGAAGGACAAGAAGTCGGGCGACAGCTTCGAGGTCGTCGGCCCGCAGGGCGCGGCGATGATCCGCATCAAGTAGCCAGGAGGCCGGGCAGGGCGCCCGCCCACGCCGCCGCCAGCACCAGCACCAGGCCGGGGACCACCCGCCAGGCGAAGTCTCGTCCCCCGGCGCTCAGGGCGAACACGGTCTTGGTGACCGTGTTGGTCGAGATCGCGGCCAGGATCGGCAGCACGGCGTCGCTCGTCTGCAGCGCGCCCGATGAGGTGAGGGCGGCGGCCGAGATGGCGCCGGCGTGGGCGTCCACCAGGCCCGCCACCCCGGCCGCGGCGACGGCGCCCGCTGCGCCGAACCACCGCTGCAGGGCCGCCGACGCCACGAGGACGGCGGCCAGGATCGCGCCGAAGGTCAGGGCCGAGCGCAGGCTGATCGCCGGCGCGGGGTCCGCGCCGTCGGCTTCCGGCGCCCGCAGCCCGCGGAGTGTGAACACGCCCCCGTAGGCGACCGCCGCCGCGCCGGCGCAGGCGAGCGGCAGGGCCATGGCCTGCAGAGTCGGCAAGCTGATCGCCGCCAGCACCGCGGCCAGCTGCACGATGGTGGCGACAGTCGAGAGTACGGCGCCGGCCACGGCGGCCGGCAGCATCTCCGGCGCCTTCGCCGCCCGCGCGCCCATGGCGCCGATCGTCGCCGAGCTCGAGGCGAAGCCCGACGCCAGGCCTGCCACGGCCAGGCCGAACCGCGCCCCCAGCGCCCGCACGGCCACGTGCCCCGCCGCTCCGATCGCGAGCACCAGGATCACCAGCATCCAGACCGTTCGCGGGTTGATGGCGTCGAACGGCCCCAGCGTCCGGTCGGGCAGCAGCGGCAGGACCACCAGGCTCGCCGCGCCCAGCACCAGGGCCGCCTCAAGCTCGTCGGCGGTCAGCACCGAGCCCACGAAGCTGTGCAGGCGCGTGCGCCCCGCCAGCAGGACCGCCACGCCCACGCCGGTCATGGCCGCGAGCAGAGGCGAGCGCACCGCGAGCGCGCCGGCCAGAAGCGTGGTCATCAGGGCCACCTCGGTCGTCAGGCCGGGATCGCCGTCGCTTCGGGTCCGCCAGTATCCGACGGCGACGAAGACTCCCAGGACCCCCGCCGTCACCGCCAGCAGGGCGGGCCCTCCGGCCGCCAGGCTCACGGCGCCGGCCAGGGCGGCGACCGAGAATGTGCGGATGCCGGCCGTGGCCGGCTTCGCCCGGGCCAGCTTGCGGCGCTCGCGTTCGGCGCCGATCAGGAGCCCGATCCCCAGCGCCACCGCCAGGCTCACCGCCAGTTCGTTGAAGGTCGCCGTCTCCACTGCGCCCTATCGCCCCATCTGCGCCGGGTCGTAGAAGAACACCTCCCGCCACACCCTGTCGCCCCGCCAGGTCTGCCAGGCCACCTCCTCGAAGCTGCGCACCGATCCCCTGGGCGAGGTGAAGGTGAAACGCCAGCGGATCGCCACCTGGTCCCCGTCCACCGCCGGCGGCGCCTGCAGTTCGGTCTTCACCGACGCGACCCGGTCCAGCATGGCCTGCTCGCCCGCCATCAGCGCCTCGCGGCCCAGGCGTGGCGGGTCCTGGTTCTCCTGCATGGTCGCGTCCTCGGCGTACCAGTCCCGGATGGCGCCGACGTGGTCGCCGCTCAGCACCTGGGCGATGAAGGCCTCGACGGTCGCGCGGCTCGGCATGGCGGATCCCCTTCCAGGTTCACCTAGCGGCCCGGGGCGCCCGGGTCGAGGCGGCGCCCGTTTCATGGACGGCCGGCCCACCTCGCGAAGTTGTGTAGGCGAGTTCACTCCAGCTTGAACCCGCGACTCTCCGGAAGGCCTTAACATCGGATTGGAGAGGCGACGGGTGTCGAGGAGCGTGTGACCCAGATTGCGATCGTGAGGTTCGAGGACGGCTGGCAGATCGTGGCCGGCGACGGCCACTGGGGCCGGTTCGGCTACCGCGTCGACGCCGAGGAGGCGGCCCTCCGCATCGCCGAGCGCATCCGCAGCGAAGGCGGCGAGGTGGAGATCCTGGCCCAGGACGTCTTCGGCCACATCCAGCCGCTCACGGCGGCTTAGCTCAGGACGCCTCGGGCCGCAGGGCGACCCGACGGGCGATGCGCGGCCACAGGGTGTTGAGCGCCAGCCCGCCCAGCACCAGCACTGCCGCGGTCAGCTTCCAGGCGGCCAGGCTCTCGCCCAGCAGGATCGCCGAGGCGCCCATGCCGAACACCGGCACCAGCAGCGACAGCGGCGCGATGGTGGCCGCCGGGTGCCGCGCCAACAGCCAGGCCCAGGCGGTGTAGCCGAAGATGGTGTTGCCCACGCTTTGCCACAGCACGGCGGCCCAGGCGCCGGCGTCGGCATGGGCGATCGCCCCCGACACCGCCGGCCAGCCCTCGAACACCAGCGCCAGCACGAACAGCGGCGGCGCCGAGAAGACGCTGGCCCAGACCACATAGCTCAGCATGTTCACCGGCCCGGCGGCGCGGGCCGCCGTGTTGCCGCCCGCCCAGGCCAGGGCGGCGAACACCACCAGACCCAGACCCAGCGGCGTGGCGTCGGCGTCGGTGTGCGCCATCAGCCAGCCCAGCCCCGCCGCCGCCAGCGCCAGGGCCACCACCTGGAACGTCCGCACCCGCTCGCCCGCCAGCAGCATGGCGAAGCCGATGGTGAAGAACGCCTGCACCTGCACCACTAGGCTCGCCAGGCCCGGTGAGATCCACTCGGTCATGGCGATGTAGAGCACGCCGAACTGGCCGACGCCGATCAGCACGCCGTAGGCCGCCAGGTTCCACCACGACACCGCTGGCCGCTTCAGGAACAACGCGGCCGGCAGCACCGCGAAGGCGAATCGCAGGGCGGCGAAGGTGAGCGGCGGGAAATCCGCCAGCCCCCACTTGATGACCACGAAGTTGGTCCCCCACACAGCCACCACCGCCAGCGCCAGGAAGAAATGCAGCGGGGGCAGGGCGTCGCGGGTCATGGACGCTAGATAAGCTCACGCGCGCCGCTGTCATCAGTCCAGTTTCGGGAAACCGGCCACGCCGATCGATGCTCTCATCAGGGAGCTCCCGCGAAACGGGCGAGGGCGTCTCATCCACCGACCGCCGCTGAGGAAAGCCCCTCCACCGCGACCCGGTCCCCCTCCCCCTGCAGGGGAGGATCCTGATTGGCGACCCATCGCCCCATGTCACATTGTTCACGGGCGCCGATCTTGCTCATGCGCTATCCAGCGGATAGGCAGACACCCGCCGCGGGACGCCGCGGCGCCGAAGGATCATCCATGAGCGAGAACGTGCAGAGCGTCGACACGCCCGAAAAGTCCGGCGCCGTCAAGGAGATGGTCGAGATCTTCAAGACCATCTTCTACGCGTTGCTCATCGCGCTGTTCCTGCGCGTCATCTTCTTCCAGCCGTTCACCATCCCCTCGGCGTCGATGGAGCCCAACCTCTACGAGGGCGACTACATCATCGTTTCGAAGTGGGCCTACGGCTATTCGCGCCACTCCATCCCCTTCAGCCCGCCGGTCTTCGACGGCCGCATCCTGGAGAAGCAGCCCAAGCGGGGCGACGTGGCGGTCTTCAAGCTGCCCAGCGATGGCCACACCGACTACGTCAAGCGCGTCATCGGCCTGCCGGGCGACCGGGTGCAGGTGCGGAACGGCGCGCTTTACGTCAACGACCAGTACGTCCCGCGCGAGCCGCTTTCGCCCGTCCGCGAGGACGCCGGCGGCTACACGATCGACGTCGCCCGCTACCAGGAATCCCTGCCCGAGGGCCGCACCTTCGCCATCCAGGAGGAGCGCGGCTCGGAAGGCGACCTCGACAATACCGACGTCTTCGTCGTCCCCGAGGGCCACTATTTCATGATGGGCGACAACCGCGACAACTCCTCGGACAGCCGCGTGCCGCCGGCGCTGCAGGGCGTGGGCATGGTCCCCGCGGACCATCTGGTGGGCAAGGCCGAGATCATCCTGCTCTCGTGGAAGCCCGAGGCGTCGATCTTCAAGCCCTGGACCTGGATCCTGGACGCGCGCCCCAGCCGCTTCTTCAAGGTCCTGAAGTGATCCGCCCATGAACGCCCGGGCGGCGGCGGTCGAGGAGCTCGAGCGCCGCATCGGTCATACCTTCCACGATCGCGATCTGCTCGAGCGCGCGCTGACCCACGCCAGCGTCGGCGAGGGCGCGCGCGAGGTGCGCCACTACGAGCGTCTGGAGTTCCTGGGCGACCGGGTGCTCAACCTCGTAGCCGCCGAGCGGCTGATGGCGCTCGATCCCGACGCGCGGGAAGGGGAGCTGTCGCGACGGCTCGCCGCGCTCGTGAACTACCATGCCTGCGCCCGCGCGGCCGAGCGCGCCGGCCTGCCCGCCGCCCTGCGTCTGTCCGCCAGCGCCACCAAGGTGGGGGCGCGCAAGTCCGACGCCGTACTGGGCGACGCCTGCGAGGCGCTGATCGCGGCCCTCTACATCGACGCCGGCCTGGAACGCGCCCGCGCATTCTTCGAGGCGTTCTGGGCGGAGGAGTTCGCCGAGCTCGACGTTCCCCGCGGCAAGGATCCCAAGACGCAGCTCCAGGAATGGGCGCAGGGCCTTGGCCTACCGCTGCCGTCGTACGAGATCGTGGACCGCACTGGTCCCGCCCACGCCCCCCACTTCACCGTCGAGGTGCAGGTCCGCGGCTATCCGCCCGAGCGCGGGGAGGGCGGCTCGCGCCAGGCCGCCGAGAAGGCCGCCGCCATGAACATGCTGATCAAGCGCGAAGGCCTGGAGTCCGTCCCATGACCACGCCTGCCAAACCCACGAGGGCAGGCTTCGCCGCCATCATCGGCGCCCCCAACGCCGGCAAGTCGACGCTCACCAACCGTCTGGTCGGCGCCAAGGTCTCCATCGTCACCCAGAAGGTGCAGACCACCCGCTTCCCGGTGCGCGGCGTGGCCATCGCCGGCGAGGCCCAGATCGTGCTGGTCGACACCCCCGGCATCTTCCAGCCGCGCCGCCGGCTGGACCGGGCGATGGTGCGCGCCGCCTGGGGCGGGGCCGAGGACGCCGACGCCATCGTCCACCTGGTCGACGCCGCCGCCGAGATCGCCGCCGAGGGCAAGGACGGCAAGGCCGCCGACCGTCGGGCCGCCGCCGACGTGGACTCCATCGTCCAGGGCCTCAAGACCGCCGGCAAGACCGCCATCCTGGCCCTCAACAAGATCGACGCGGTCAAGCGCGACCAGCTCCTGGCGCTCTCCCAGCGCCTGTTCGATACGGGCGTCTATTCCGAGGTCTTCATGATCTCGGCCACGACGGGCTCGGGCGTGGACGACCTCAAGGCGCGCCTCGCCGAGCTGATGCCCGAGGGGCCCTGGCTCTACCCGGAAGACCAGACCGCCGACCTGCCCGCCCGCCTGCTGGCCGCCGAGATCACCCGCGAGAAGCTCTACCTGCGCGTCCACGAGGAGCTGCCCTATTCGGCCGCCGTCGAGACCACCGCCTTCGAGGAGCGCAAGGACGGCTCGGTCCGCATTGAGCAGACCATCTATGTAGAGCGCGAAAGCCAGCGCCCGATCATCCTGGGCAAGGGCGGCCAGACCCTGAAGTGGATCGGCCAGAAGGCGCGCGAGGAGCTCACCGAACTCCTGGCCCGCAAGGTCCACCTGTTCCTGCACGTCCAGGTCGACGAGAAATGGGCCGACAAGCGCGCCTTCTACGGCGACCTGGGCCTGGACTTCGAAGCTTAGAGCCTTTCTCGTTCAAATGGGATCGTTTGAACGGGATGAACATGCGG
The DNA here is from genome assembly GCA_049323595.1 of Pseudomonadota bacterium. GTDB lineage: Bacteria > Pseudomonadota > Alphaproteobacteria > Caulobacterales > Caulobacteraceae > Phenylobacterium. Next base: position 29,851 of record JBMOOD010000027.1, on the reverse strand, counting down.
CAAATCAAAGATTTGAGCGCGCGCCATTCGCTAACCGGTTTCCACTTTTGCGCAACGCGCTCTACGAGCCCCCGCGCGCCGGCTTGCGGTAGTCCAGGGGCGGCGTGCGGTCGCCGATCATGGCCTTGTATTCGAAGCCCGGTCCCTGCGCCTTAGCGAGCTCGGCCTTGGCGTCGGCGATCAGGTCGGGGCGGCTGAACACTTCGGCGCCGGTGAGGGCCATGGCCTTGGCGGCGGCGACTGCGCCCTTGACGCCGATGGAGGAGCCGGCCGCCGCGGCGTTCTGCCAGCTATGGCCCGGAGTGCCCGGGACGAAGGTCGCGGTCCTCAATCCCACGGTCGGTACGACCCAGCTCACGTCGGCCACGTCGGTCGACCCGGTCGAGTCGCGGAGGTTCTCGTAGGGTTGAATCACGCCCACGGACGCCAGGTCTTCGCCCTCCTTGGGCAGGGATTTGGCCAGGGTCATGGCGAAAGCGGTCTCGTCCGGCGTCCATGAGAGGCCGCCGACACGCCGAAGGTTGGCGTCCATCACCCGGCCTAGGGTATGGTTGGGCAGGAGGCCGTACACGCCGCCGGTGATTTCCCAGTCGACTTTTGTGCCCGTGGCCAGCGCGGCGCCCTTGGCGGCGTCCTCCACGCGTCCCCACACCGCCTGGACGATCCGGGGGTCGTTGTGGCGCACGTAGTAGTAGACCTCGGCGTAGTCGGGCACGACGTTCGGCGCGCCGCCGCCGCTGGTGATCACATAGTGGATCCGGGTGCCGTCGGGCACGTGCTCGCGCAGCATGTTCGTCGCGGCGTCCATGAGTTCGACGCCGTCCAGCGCGGAGCGCCCCTGATCCGGTGCGCCCGACGCGTGGCTGGAGACGCCGCGAAACCGGAACTTTCCGCTGAGATTGGCGCGCGAGGGACCTTGGGCGGCGCTGTTCTCGTTGCCGGGGTGCCAGTGCAGGGCGATGTCGACGTCCTTGAAGAGGCCGTCCCGAACCATGTAGGCCTTCGCCGAGCCGCCTTCCTCGGCGGGCGTGCCATAGACCCGAAGCTCGCCGCTGATCTTGTGGGCCTGCATCCAGGCCTTCAGCGCGATCGCCGCATTGACCGAGGCCGCGCCGAATAGGTTGTGGCCGCAGCCGTGCCCGGCGTCCTGTCCCGCGATCGGCGAGCGTGTCGGCGCGGCGGCCTGGGCGAGGCCGGGCAGAGCGTCGTACTCTGCCAGGATCGCCACCACCGGACCGTCGCCGGTCTTGAAACTGGCCACGAAGGCGGTTGGCATACCCGCCACGCCGGGCTCGACCCTGAAGCCCGCCGCCTTGAGCTGGTCCTGCAGCAGCGCCGAACTGCGGGTTTCCTGATAGCCAAGCTCGGCGAAGCCCCAGATCTTCAGCGCTGCGTCGGCCAGCGGCGCGGCCCGCGCCTGCACGCCTGAGATCAACTCGGCCCGATCGGCGTCGGTCAGGGGCGCTGCAGACGCCTCGCCGATCGCCAGAGCCGCAAACAGACCCGCCACAGCGGCCGAACCCCGATGCGCCACGAAAGTCACTTCACCTCGACCAAGCTCCCGGACAAGGTGGCGCAACTGCGCGCCCCGACCAATGGCAAAGTTCAGCCTCGCGTTATGCGAAGGCTCAAAGTCCAGGCGATCCGCCCCACCGCCGCCTTCCGCACGGCTGCGCCAGAGCCTACATCCGGCCTCATGACCGACCTGTCCGCCTACTTCGCCCGCATCGGCTACCAGGGCCCGCGCGACGCCAGCCTTTCCACCCTCCAGGCCCTGCACGCGCTGCATCCGGCGGCGATCCCGTTCGAGGCGATTGACTGCCTGCTGGACCGTGCGGTGGACATCTCGCCGGCCGCGGTGGACGCCAAGCTGATCCATGGGCGGAGAGGGGGCTACTGCTTCGAGCACAACAGCCTGTTCTCGCGGGTGCTCGCTGCGCTGGGCTTTGAGGTCGAGGGCCTGGCCGCGCGGGTCCGCTGGAACGCCCCGCCCGAGGCGCCGGCCCAGCCGCGGACCCACCACGTCCTCAAGGTCACCGTAGGCGGCGAGCGCTGGCTGGTCGACGTCGGCTTCGGCGGCTGTGTTCTGACCGCCCCGCTGCGCCTCGAGCCCGGCCTGGAGCAGGTGACGCCCCACGACACCTACCGCCTCACGCCCGTGGCCGAGGACCTGCGCCTTGAGGTGCTGCGAGAGCCCGGCTGGATCCCGGCCTACGACGTGTCGCTGAGCCCATGCGTGCCGCGTGACTACGAGATGGCCAACTGGTTCACCTCGACCCACCCCACCTCGCACTTCCGCTCGAACCTGCTCGCTGGCCGTACGACGCTCGAGGCGCGCTATGGCCTCCTGTTCAACCGCTTCACGACGCGGCCCGTGGGCGGCGCGCCGACGAAGGAGATCCTCGACGCCGACGGGATCGAGCAGGCGTTGCGCGACGTCTTCGGCCTCGCCGTCGAGCCGTCCTGGCGGCCCATGATCGAGCGGGCGGCGCAGACGCCGCCGGGCTAGGCGATCTTCCGGTCCTCGGCCGCGGGCGCGGGGGCGGCCCGGCCCTGGCTCGCGCGCCAGAGCGCGGAGAGGTCCTTCAGGGCCGCCAGCGCGGCCTCGAACTGCGGGGAGGGCTGGATTTCGGCCTCGGCCTCCACCAGCTTGCGGGCATGGAATTCGAGGACGACGCCTTCGTGCTCTCCGCCCGCCCCTTCGGGGAGACCGGGGCGATCGTCGAACTGCTCACCGCCCGCCATGGGCGCTACGCCGCCCACGTCGCCGGCGGGGCCTCGCGCAAGCTTAAACCCGTTCTTCAGGCGGGCGCGCCGGTCCTCGCCCGTTATCGCGCCCGGGTCGAGGGCCAGCTCGGCGGCGTCACCCTCGAGGCCCAGGGCGGCGGCCCAGCCCAGCACTTCGACGACGCCCTCGCGCTCGCCGGCCTCTCCGCCGCTGCGGCCATCGTTCAGGGCGCTCTGCCAGAGCGCGAACCACATGTCGGGGCGTACCTCGCCTTCCGGGCCCTGAGCGCCGCCCTGGGCGATCCGGATATCTGGCCAGCCGTGTTCGTCCGTTTCGAGGCGGGGCTGCTGCAGGATCTGGGCTTTGGCCTCGACCTCTCGCGCTGCGCCGCCACCGGCGCCGTCGACGAGCTGATCTACGTCAGCCCCCGCACCGGTCGCGCCGTCAGCCGCGCCGCCGGCGAACCGTACAAGGACCGCCTGCTCGTCCTGCCGCAGTTCCTGGTCTCGGCCCAGCTGGGCGTTCGCCCAGGCGACATCGGCCATGGCCTCGCGCTCACGGGCCATTTCCTCGAGGCGAACATTTTCCATCCAGGCGACCGGCCCCTCCCGCCAGCCCGGGTCTGGCTCCTGGATCGCCTCCGGGATGCGGGCCGCCTCTAGCGGGCGCTTCAGCGCCATGTGCGTCAGGTAGATCCCCACGGCCACCACCAGCGGGGCCGCCGCCGCCGCCAGGGTCCAGACGATCGCCAGGGCCGAGAAGGGCGCCCCCAGCAGCACGGCCAGGAACAGCAGCGCCGACTCGCCGGTCGTGAGCATGAACGCCATGCGCAGGGTCTGCTCGGGGTCGGGCCACGGCGGGTCGGGCTCGTTCCAGCCGAACCGGCGGCTCTCCAGGGTCTTCAGCGACAGCGCCACCGCCGGCGCCAGCACCACCGCCGTCCAGAACCCGGCCTGCCGCGCCAGCCCGGTCGCCGTGGCCGCCGCGGCGATCGCCAGCACCGCCACGGGCACGGCCACCGCCAGGGTGAACCAGGCGCGCACGTTCAGCCGGGGCGGCGCGAGTTGCATGGCTCCCAACCTTGGGCGCCCCGCTTAAACCCCGCTTAAGACCAAGGCTTACCGCGCGTTCACCATGTGCGACGAAACGCCGTGCGGCGCCTTGGCTGCGGCGCGTCGGCCCGCTACAAGCGCCGCCATGAGCCGGACCCTTCAGGCCAGGACGCAGAACCAGCGCCGCAACGCGGCGGTGTCTGCGTGCGCCTGTCCGGATCGTGGGGCCTGAGAGGCCCCGACCCTTCGACAGCTCACCCCGCAGACCCCGCCTCGGCGGGGTCCTTGCTGTCGGCCCCGCCGAGCCCTTCCATGAGGAGCTCCACATGTTCACCGATGACGAGATCGACGCCGTCGCCCGCGGCATGATCGCCCGCACCCTGCCGAAGGCCGAGTGGACGCACGCCGCCCACTTCGCCGCCGCGGTCTGGATCCTGACCCGCCCCGACATGGACGCCTTCCGCGACATGCCGGGCCTGATCCGCGCCTACAACGAGGCGACCGGCGGGCGGAACACCGACACCGAGGGCTACCACGAGACCATCACCCAGGCCTCGCTCCGCGCCGCCGCCCACCACCTGACGCCCGGCGCCCCGCTGAGCGCCGCGCTGGCGAACCTCCTGGCCGGCCCCTGCGGCCGCTCCGACTGGCTCCTCGCCCACTGGACGAAGGAGCGCCTGTTCAGCGTCGAAGCCCGCAGAGCCTGGATGGAGCCCGACCTCCAGCCCCTCCCGTTCTGACCCACTTCACCCGTGTCATCCCGGACGGGCCGCCAGGGCCGATCCGGGACCCAGGAACCGCGCGCGAGGCCTTTAGGTCCCGGCTCTCCGGCCCGCTGCGCGCGCCTGCGGCCGGGATGACGGTGGCTGTGGACAGCGACCCCGCGCCCCACGACGCGAATCCCCCATCCTTGCTAGAACACCCCCATGACCACCCTGACGGCCCCGCCGCCCCCGCCGGGCGATCCCGACCGCATCATCGACGAGCCGCTCTCCGAGGCGCTCAGCCGCCGCTACCTGGCCTATGCGCTCAGCGTCATCACCGACCGCGCGCTGCCGGACGTGCGCGATGGCCTCAAGCCCGTGCAGCGGCGCGTGCTCTACGCCATGCGCGAGATGCGGCTGAACCCCGAGAACGCCGCGCGCAAGTGCGCCAAGGTGGTCGGCGAGGTGATGGGCGGCTACCACCCCCACGGCGACCAGGCGATCTACGACACCCTGGTCCGCATGGCCCAGTCCTTCTCCCAGCGCTATCCGCTGGTCGACGGCCAGGGCAACTTCGGCAACATCGACGGCGATAACGCCGCGGCCATGCGCTACACCGAGGCCAAGCTCACCGTCGCCGCAACCCTACTGCTTGATGGCATCGACGAGGACGCGGTCGACTTCAAGCCCACCTATGACGGCTCCGACGAGGAGCCCGTGGTCCTGCCGGCCGGCTTCCCCAACCTCCTGGCCAACGGCTCCACCGGCATTGCGGTCGGCATGGCCACCTCGATCCCGCCGCACAACGCCGGCGAGCTGATCGACGCCTGCCTGATGCTGCTGGACGACCCGGACACGTCCACCGAGGCCCTGATGACCCACGTGCAGGGGCCCGACTTCCCGACGGGCGGCGTCATTGTCGAGCCGCGCGCCAGCCTGCTCGACACTTACGAGACCGGCCGTGGCGGCGTCCGCGTCCGCGCCCGCTGGACGCGCGAGGACCTGGGCAAGGGGACCTACCAGATCGTCGTCACCGAGATCCCCTACCAGGTGAAGAAGGCCGACCTGGTCGAGGCCCTGGCCACCCTGATCGAGACCAAGAAGGCCCCCCTGCTCGGCGACGTGCGCGACGAGTCGGCCGAGGACATCCGCCTGGTCCTGGAGCCCAAGAGCCGCAACGTCGAGCCGGAAGTCCTGATGGAGAGCCTCTTCAAGCTCTCCGCCCTCGAGAGCCGCTTCAGCGTCAACCTGAACGTCCTCGACGCCCGCGGCACGCCCGGCGTCATGGGCCTGAAGGCGATGCTGGCCGCCTTCCTCGACCACCGGCGCGACGTGCTGGTCCGCCGGGCACGCCATCGCCTGGAGAAGATCGAGGCGCGGCTGCACATCCTCGACAGCCTGATGATCGCCTACCTCAACCTGGACGAGGTGATCCGCATCGTCCGCTACGAGGAAAAGCCCAAGGAGAAGCTGATCGAGACGTTCAGCCTCACCGAGGTCCAGGCCGACGCGATCCTCAACACGCGCCTGCGCCAGCTCGCCCGGCTGGAGGAGATGGAGATCCGCCGCGAGCACGCCGAGCTGACGGAAGAACGCGACGGCATCCTGAAGATGCTCGGCTCCGACAGGGCCCAGTGGAAGCTGGTGGGCGAGGGCCTGCGCCACGTGAAGGCCGAACTCGCCCAGCTCAACGTCCGCCGCTCCATCTTCGCCGACGCCCCCGAGATCGACGCCGAGGCCGCCCTGGAGGCGATGATCGTCAAGGAGCCGATCACCGTCATCCTCTCCGAGCGCGGCTGGATCCGCGCCGCCAAGGGCCGCGTGGACGACCCGTCGGAGCTGAAGTTCAAGGAGGGCGACAAGCTGGCCTTCGCCGTCCCGGCCGAGACCACCGACAAGCTCTTGATCTTCGCCTCCGACGGCCGCTTCTTCACCCTGGGCTGCGACAAGCTCCCCGGCGCCCGCGGCCACGGCGAGCCGCTGCGCCTGATGATCGACCTGGACGACAAGGTCGACATCCTGGCCGTCTTCACCCACACGCCCGGCGCCAAGCGGGTGCTGGCCTCGAAACAGGGCTACGGCTTCATCCTGCCGGAGGAGGAGGCCATCGCCTTCCGCCGCGCGGGCAAGCAGGTGCTGAACGCGGGCGATCCGACGAAGAAGGGGCAGGGCGCCGCCGTGTGCCTCGCCCTCCCGGCCGACGCGGACCACCTCGCCGTCATGGGCGACAACGGCAAGCTGCTGGTCTTCCCGGTCGCCGAACTCCCCGAGATGCCGCGCGGCAAGGGCGTGAAGCTCCAGACGTACCGAGAGGGGGGCTTGCGCGACGCCGCGGCCTTCAAGGCGGAAGAGGGCATGACCAGCGTCGACGCCAGCGGCCGCACGCGCACCTGGCCGGAGTGGCGGGAGTGGGTTGGGCGGCGGGCGGCGGCGGGGAAGCTGGCGCCGAAGGGGTGGCCGGCGAGCAAGCGGTTCAGGCCTCGATAAAAGCCGTCATCCCGGACGGCCCGTCAGGGCCGATCCGGGACCCAGCCCACGCCATTCCTCTCCCGCGAGCGGGAGAGGGGGACCGCCCGCCGAGGCCGCAGGCCGCAGAGCGGGTGGTGGAGAGGGCAAGCGGCGGCCAGGGGCTGGGGAATGGAGCTCCTGTCCCCATATTACCTTGGCACGTGAGCGCCGCGAACGCACGCGGCTCTTGTAGCGGCCAAGCTCGTTAACCATATTGCCGTGTCGAAAGGTTTGAGCATGACAGATCGGTCCTACTCAGGTGCCAACGACGCGTTCCGTGGCGTGCTCGACTCGCTGAAGACCGCCCCACAGCTTTCCGGCGATGGTCCCGAAGCCGCGAGATTGCGGCGGGGTTCTCGCGAGCATCTGAACTTTAATTTTTCACTTCAGGATCCTCGGCAGCGAATTTCCGAAGGCCTGAGAGTGTACCCAGCAGTAGCGCGGTTTGTCTGGATGATGGCCGCGAACAACCGGCTGGCCGACATTGCTTTCCATGAGCCGAAGGTAAGCGACTTCACGGATGATGGATTGACGGTGCCAGGATCGAGCTACGGAATGCGGTTGCGTCAGCCGTTGCCCGGCATGGACCAACTTAAGGGCGCCATAGGTCGTCTAAGGAGTGAGGCTGATAGTCGTCGAGCAGCTGTCACGATATTCCAGCCCGTGGACGCCGTTCGCATATCGAACGATATTCCTTGCGCGTTCGGAATGTTTTTCCACAATCGCCAAGGAAAGCTGCACACTACTGTGCTGATGCGTTCCAATAACGCGTTCAGACTGCTTCCCTTCAACATGTTCGAGTTCTCCCTGCTTGCTGAAGCTGTGGCGGTCGAAGCGGGGTTGGAGTTCGGTCCGATCGCTTACTTCGCCGGTTCAATGCACCTGTACGACAGCGATGCCGAGGCTGCTGCGAAGTTCCTGGCGACGAATGTCGTCGATCCTCCGAGGATGGAGCCAATGCCCACGGGCGAAAGCCCGCTTGACCAACTCACCACTCTCGGCCGCTTCGAAGCCGACCTTCGTCACGCCTCTGGAGGGCTCAACGAGAAAACGGTCGAAGACTGGATAGTACGCGCGGGCAATGAGTTGAGCCCCTATTGGGCGCAACTCGGATTGATCCTCGTTGCCGGCCTAGCCGCGAAATCAGGAAAGCGTGCTTTCGACATCGCCGCGAGCCGGATCGCCGCGCCGCTTAGGCCCTTGCTTCCAGCGCCCGGCCCGGACTCCGGATTGCTCGAGCAACCCAGCTTCGGGCCTCTATTCGACGGCGCGGAGGCTCCACGGGTCGTTCCAATCTTCCGTACCGAGCTGGCGAACAGGTTCGCTGCACTCGCTGAGAAGCATGAGACCGATACGGGTGAGACTGTTGGGGCCAGACGCTTGCTGCAAGCCCAGCGGGTCATCATGGACCGTCTTGCAGCTCGCGGGGAAGAGCAGCCGCTGACGATGGATGCTTTTCTCAAGGCGCTGAGTGAGTCCCAATAAGGGGTGGTTCGCACCCAACCAAAGCTCGACCGATTGCTCACCTCGCGAATGGGCGGCACGGATGCCTTTGAGGCAATGCGGCGGGCATGCGACCAACTTCTTGCGCAAGTCGGTGAACCCCGGCCACCGATTAAGCTTGCGCCGCTAGCTCGGCTGTTGGGTGCGAAGCTTGACTACAGCGAGGGCGGGCCGCTAGGCCGGGAAGAAGCCGCCATCAGGTTTGATAACGGAGAGCTAGTGCTATGGGTGTCGAGAAAGAAATTTGAAAATTATAAGACGCGAAAGCGTGCCCGATTTTCGATAGCCCATGAGATTGGTCATCTCTTGTTGTTCAAGATGCTGGGGCCAGAATTTCTGGACCACAGTGAATCTAGTCAAGAATCCTACGAATTTTCTGAAGAACTATGCGATTTCGCGGGTTCACAAATATTGATCCCGCGGCAGGCGCTTGCTGCCGCGCTCCGCGATAGATCGTTCACATTGCCAGAAATAAGAGCTCTTGAGGATCTCTTCGACGTATCGTTGACTGCCCTACTGAAGGCAGTCGCCGACCTAGTTCCCGACGGTGCGGTAATCGAGCTTCGCAAGTATCGGCGTCGCCCAAGTGAACCAGTTGCTTGGCGGGTGTGGAATGTCTCAACCGGGGCCACTTCGACGAAGCGGAGCTCCTGGCTGCCCGCAGGGTGCACGATGAAACACATTCTTGGCCTGACTGCTCCAGATCTGCTGCCAGCAGACATCCCCGTCTTTCACTCTGGTCTCAGGTTGGTTCAGGGGCGCGCGTTGAGAACGAGAGATGGAATTGCCGCTCGTTCAGTTACTGGCTGGGCTCAACGGGATTTCCTAGATGGGGATCATACTCGACTCGGTGCGACCGGCCTGCTTGAGGATGTGCAGGCAGGCAGAGTGATGCTGCTGGTCGGCCGGACGGGCAGCCTGACAGCACTGAAGCCTGATAAGGAGGCTCGAACATGATGATCTACGTGTCGGGGGCCTTGAAGGCGTCAAGTGATTTGCTAAGCGCCAGGGCGCTCTATGAGAACGCAGCTCGGGTCATTCGGCTAGCGGGTCACCAAGCCTACCTTCCGCATCAACACACTGACCCACAACGGGCTTCGCGAATGTCTGCATCGCAGGTGTTCAAGCGAGACCTCGCCGCTTTGGACAGATGTGATGGAGTTGTCGTGTTCCTGCGAGAACCTTCACTCGGAGTAGGCGCCGAGATCGCTCTGTGCGCGCAGTCCGGCGTTCCGATGCTTGGGCTCAGCGAGCCCGCGGATGAGATCTCGCGGTTCGCGACCGGACTTCTGGAGGAGGCAGGCGCACAGGTCGTTACCTATTCGGACGATCGAGACCTTTCCTGCGCTATTGAGCGTTTCCTGCTCGAAATCAAATCAAAAGCCGCTCAACCGAGGTCTCGACTTGGGCTGAGCGCTCCACAACAGACCCCCTGACAATAATAGGTGTAACCCCCGCCTCCCTATAGAGGTCTGTAAGTGTCTCATCTATTGCGCGTTGAAAATTGATATCCGCCTCACGCACTCCGTCATCTTCGGGCGCAAATTCGATCGGAAGCTGGAAGATTGCCTCGTAGGTAGATAGAGATTCATATGCTATCTCCCGATAGATGCGCACTTCCGGAGTGTCGACCTCCTTTGGGAACAGAACAGTGGTGTAAGCTAGGTGATCGACGAGAGTTCTATCGGAGAGGACAATATCTGCGTCTAGCGATGCGCGGCGTTCCTCCATTATATGTTCCAAGAATATAAGCGCTTGCCGAGCTGTAGTATTGCTTTCGCGTCGAAAGAACTCGGAGTCGCCAACGCGATCGATAATCAGTCGTGGCGCTTCGCGACAGGTCGACACTCGACCGTACTTCTCCAGCTTCGCCGACAACGCTTTGATAAGTGTTGTCTTGCCCGTTCCATGTGGTCCAGTGAGCGCGAGGCGGAGCATTCGTATTTCCCATTCTTTAGTAAAGCTTACCGACTCGGCGCAGACTTGACAAGAAATGTGGGAAGCTAGCACCGATTCGGTCGTAGTCAGTGATATGCGGATTTCGCTCCTCAGCCTGTCGCAGTGGAGGGGTTTCCGCTTATGGCGGCGAGTTCCCACGCCTTGGGGAACGCGGTTAAGGGAAATTCGGGGCCAGGATATCCATTCCCTCTCTAGCGCCCCCCTCACACCCCCGCAAACCGCGGCTTCCGCTTCTCCACAAAACTCGCCACGCCTTCCTTGAAGTCCGGCGCGCCCAGGCTCAGCGCCATCTCCTCGTCGGCCTCGGCCATGGACGCCTCCAGCCCCACCACCAGCCCGTTCCAGAGCTGGCGCTTCATCACCCGCATGGAGCGGGGCGAGACCCATTCCACCAGCTCCCGCGCATAGGCGCGCGTCTCGTCCATCAGCGCGCCCGCCGGGACCACCCGGTCGGCCAGGCCCATGCGATAGGCCTCCTCGGCGCCCACCTTCCGCGACGACAAAAGGATGTCCATGGCGCGGCTGTGGCCCACCAGGCGGGTCAGCATCCAGGCCGTGCCGTGCTCGGCGATCAGGCCGCGGCGGGAGAAGGCGCTGACGAACACCGCGCTGTCGGCCGCAAAGCGTAGGTCGCAGAAGAGCAGGACGGCCAGCCCCATGCCCGCCGCCGGGCCGTTGATGGAGGAATTCGGGGACAGGTTATCCCGCACGGCGTACGCATCCCCCGGATGCCACCTCGCCTTAAGTCCACGGCAGCCCAACGGCCTGGCGTGGGCGCCGGGGTCAAGGACCGGGCTTCGCCCGGCCGCGCCAGCGGCGCGTCAGCGTCCTTGAGGCGGGGCCCGCGTCAGGCACGCTCCGCGCCTGGACTTTGAGGCGCGGTCCTCCATTCCTCTCCTCTCGCGGGGCAAAGGAGGCGCGCGGATCACGATATCCACCGTCAACGATGCTCGGTAGCTTCACCGCAAGGAGGCGTTCCATGTGGATGAAGGCGTTCATAGTGGCGGCGGCGCTCGCAGCAGCGTCGCCTACCATTGCAGCAGAACCCCCGCCGCCACCGCTCTCCGAGACCAAGGAGCGCATCAGCTGGGAGCAGATGGAGGTGTTGGTCGCGGAGCCCATGCGGCTCGTCGCCGCCGGCGACATGGCGGCCGCCGACGTGGCGTTGGACCGCCTGCTTGAAGAGCGCCGCAGGCAGTACGGGGCGGGCAGCATCGAAGTCGCCGATACGCTCGTCTCCTTCATGATCCTGACCTATGCGCGGGATCGGCGGGTCGAGGCGTTGGCCTACGGGCCGCGCGTATTGGACGCCGTCCGGATGGCCTGGGGTTCGGACCACCTCGAATACGCCTTGCTGCTGACCGATCTCGTGATGATGGATCTGAGGACCGACGGCGACGCCGGACCCGAGGCAGAGGCGGGCCTCATCGAAGCCTATAGAATTCGCCGCGACCGTCTGGGCGAGCTGCACAAGGAGACCATCTCCACGCTGATCTATCTGGGCGAAGTCCAGGGGCTCCGCTCGCGCACCGACGGTGATATCAACAAGGCGATGCCTGCGATCGCCACGCTCCAGAAGGCCATCGCCGACGCCGATCAGATTCGCGAGCCCGGCTATACGGATGCGGTGTGGGCGCGCCGAGTCCTGGCGTCCACGTTCGCGCGCAACGGCGCGCTTGGCCCCGCGATGCAGACGTTCGACAAGACGATGGAGTTGGCGGCGGAGCAGCAGGCCGACTGGTTCTTCCAGGCCTCCAACTTCAAGGACGCCTTGCACGAAGGCGGCTTCGAGGCGGAAGCCGCAGAGATCGAACGGGCACTGATCGAGGCCCTGGGCCTGCCGCCCAATGCGCCCGCGGGGGGAACGAACGAGCCGGACGCTAGTCGCGGGCAGGCGTCTGAAGTGACGGGCGTCGCTCCGCCCTAGGTGTTTGACCGGCCCGGCGCCGTGCCCTTCCGTGTCCTTCCGTGGTCAAAATCCCCGCTACGACCGCTTCTGTCGCACCGGCGTGTTCCACTCGCGACCATGACGCAATCCGCGCCCGCCAAGTCCGCTTCCGAACGCGCCGCCGAGATGCTGGCCGAGGCCGCCGAGATGGATCTCGCGCTGGCCCGCCGGGTCCATGCGCGGGCGATGGCGGCCGAGGATGACGCGGCGCTGGCCGAGCTGACGCGGGCCCAGAACCGCGCGCTGCGCTCCATGCGCCAGTCCCTGGCGCTCGCGGCCCGGCTGGGCGAGATCCGCGCCCGCGCCGATCTGGTCCGCGGCCAGGCCGAGCGGGCGCGGGGCGAGACGGCGCAGGCCGAGCGGCCGCGCAAGGACGACTATCCGGGCCTGCGCCGCCGCGGCCGCGAGCTGGCCCAGGCCGCTGGCCGGGTGATCCTGCGCTACACCGAGTGCGAGGAGGAGCGCGAGGCGCTCTTCGAGTTCCTGGACGACGTGATCCTGGGCCTCGACCCCAGGGGCGACTTCTCGCCCGAGACCCTGGACGCCCAGGTCCACGCGTTCTGCGACGAGATGGACATCCCGGCCGCCCTCTACACCCGCTGGCGCGAACTGCCGCCCGTGGCGTTCGAGGATGAGGCGGGGAACGGCCCCGATGCGCCGGAGCCCGCGCCCGCTGCGGCCGACAGCGGCTGAGGCGGGGCTCGGGCCACGATGAACACCGCATCGCCAACCCTCTCCCCCTCGCTTCGCGGGGGAGAGGAGGCCACACGCCCCTGGCGCTCGACCCCCAAACACCCCATATATACCCCGCGCCGCCGGGTGCGTGCCGCCAGCCAAGCGGTCGATCGGCTTCCGGCGCGGCGCATCCCGGTTCCGAACATGCTTCACCTCTTCTACGCCTCCGCGCTCTGCGGGGCGGCCGCCATCGCGGCGCCCTTCGTGCTGCGCCTCGTCGCGCCCCGCCTGGCGCGCCGCTGATGGGCCGCCACGTCCCCAGCTATCCGCAGCCGCCGCGCCACGGCCTCACCGATCCGCGCTCGTCCGGCCCCTCCGTCCCGGCCCCGCCGGCGCCGCGGCTTAACGACCGCCGCAGCACGCGGAGGGGCTGAGCCATGACCCTCGCCACCTGGCTGGCCAGCCGCACCATCGACAACGCCGACATCCGGGCCGAGATCTGGAACCTGGGCGTGCGCCACTATGGCGCGCCGCTGGAGGGCGCGCGCCAGGAGCTGGCCGCGCCGGGGCTCGACCCCGCCCGCGCCCACCTGCTGCGCGCCTGCATCCGCCAGCTCAGCCGGCAGGAGCGGCTGAAGGCCAGCTTCCGCTGAGCGGCGGGGTCACACCCCCGCGAACTTCGGCTTCCGCTTCTCCACGAAGCTCGCCACGCCCTCCTTGAAGTCCGGCGCCCCCAGGCTCAGCGCCATCTCCTCGTCGGCCTCGGCCATCGAGGCTTCCAGGCCGGTCACCAGCCCGTTCCAGAGCTGGCGCTTCATCACCCGCATCGAGCGGGGCGAGACCCATTCGACCAGCTCGCGGGCGTAGGCGCGCGTCTGATCCATCAGCTCGCCCGCCGGGACCACCCGGTCGGCCAGGCCCATGCGATAAGCCTCCTCGGCGCCCACCTTCCGGGACGACAAGAGGATGTCCATGGCGCGGCTGTGGCCCACGAGGCGCGTCAGCATCCAGGCCGTGCCGTGCTCGGCGATCAGGCCGCGCCGCGAGAACGCGCTGACGAACACTGCGCTGTCCGCCACGAACCGCAGGTCGCAGAAGAGCAGGATGGCCAGCCCCATGCCCGCCGCCGGCCCGTTCACCGCCGCCAGGATCGGCTTGCCCACCGCGGCGAAATAGGTCTGCGGGTGGCGATAGTCCGCCCGCGCGGCCGGATCGTACGGCTCGGGCCGGCGCTGTTCCATGCCGCCTGCGGCGCTAATGTCCTTAAGGTCCTCCATGTCGGCCCCGGCGCAGAAGCCGCGGCCCGCCCCGGTCAGGATGATGACGCGGACGTCCTTGTCCGCCTCGGCCGCCTTCAGCGCCGCGCGCAGGTCGGACGCCATCACCCCCGTCCAGGCGTTCAGCCGGTCCGGCCGGTTGAGCGTGATCGTGGCGATCCCCTCGGCGGCCTCGTACAGGATCTGGCTATAGGCCATGGCGCGTCTCCTCCGTTTTGCGGAGAGGCTACGCCGCCTCTCCCCCCGAGCGAAGCTCGGAGAGGGAGAGGGTAGGGAGAGGGCCGGCGCCGCCCCTCCCGCATCCCGCTCGGCGCACCCGCGCGCACGGCGGGCCCTCGCCCCACCACAGGCGTCGCCCAGCCGACCCTCTCCCTGCGCGGTGGAGAGGAGGGCGTCTACGCCGCGGCCACCGCGCACGTGTTCCGCGACGCCCGCGCGTATGGGTGGCCCGGACAAGCCGGGCCATGACGGAGAAGGAGGAGGCCAGCAGACCTTCCACTCTCCACCGTCATCCCGGCCGCAGGCCCGCGTCGGCGGGCCGGAGAGCCGGGACCCAGGGCCGCCCACGCCGCGCCGGGTCCCGGATCGGCCTTGGCAGGCCGTCCGGCATGACGGCTCAAGAAGGTCAGGCCACCGCCGTCCGCCGCCGCAACGCGCCGCGTGCAGCTCGCCGGCCATCACACCGTCCTGGCCCGACTGGTTCGGACCATCCATGAACTCTGTGATCGGGAACGAGAGGCCGAGGCGCCGGCGCATACCGGTCGGGCTCGGTTTCATGGATGGACCGAACGAGTCGGGCCTCACGGAAGCGGGGAGGGGGCGGGCCCCCCATCCATCGCGTCATCCCGGCCGCAGGCCCGCGTCGGCGGGCCGGAGAGCCGGGACCCAGGGCCGCCGACGCTGCGCTGGGTCCCGGATCGGCCTTGGCAGGCCGTCCGGGATGACGGCTTGGGAAGTCAGGCCGCCGCCACTCGCCGCCGCCGCCGCAGCGCGCCGCCGGCCGCGCCGAAGCCCAGGATCATCAGCGCCCAGGTCCTAGGCTCGGGCACGGCGGTCGAGGCCACCGGGGCCACGGTGAGGCTGGTCGGCGCCAACCAGCCGCGGGCGCGGTACTCCACCTCGTTCGGGCCGATGGTCCGGCTGTCCGCGAAGCTCGCGAACACATAGTCGTCCGGCTGGATCAGGTAGCTCATCGGCGCCGTCAGGATGTCCCCGTCCACGAACTCGCCGCTGCCAGAATCGATGCCGTGAAAGAGATAGAGATCATAGGTCACGCAATCGATGCCGCCCTGGCCGCAGACCTCATCGGCGCCTCTGGCGCTGGCGTTATGGGTATCGTGATAGAAGGACTTGTCCGCTTCGGCCATCAGGCTGGACAAGCCGGCGAAATCGATCGTGATGCCGTTGATCGTCAGCAGTGCGGACTTGGTGGGATTGGCCGGTCCTGCGCCACCCAGGCTGCTGAAGCCCGGGAAACCGGAGCCCGTCGCGCCCGGCGTCGCCGTGTCGATCGTATAGACGGCGGTGTAGGCGAACCCGGTGAGGTCACCGTTCACGCCGAAGCGCCCATAGTCCCAACCTTCGCTGACTACACCCTGGTAGGTGAGGGTGAACACGTCCGCCGACGCCGGCGCCGCGAACGACAGCAGGCCCGCGGCGCAAGCCGCGGCCAAAGACACTCTTTGCATACAGGAACCCCCCGACTGAAAGCGTGACCGTATCCGCGCGCTGTGACGCTTCAACAACCTTCGCGTGTCGCGCGAGCGAATGGGCCGAGCGCCCCTCGCCCGATGCCTGAGAACCCCAGCCGTGCCCTACGCCTGGCGAGGGAGAAGCGCTAAGCCGCCACCGCCGCCCGCCGCCGCAACGCGCCGCCGGCCGCGCCGAAGCCCAGGATCATCAGCGCCCAGGTCCCGGGCTCGGGTACGGCCATGTGGCTTTCGAACCGCAGCGAGACGTTCTGGGCGTCGGTGTAGTTCAGGCGGCCGAAGGCGTCGTCCAGCCACAGGTCGCCGCCGGCGTAGGCGCCGGCCGCGCCGCCGTAGCCGTTGGTGGACTCGGTCAGGTCGATGACGAAGCTGTCGCCGGCGGTAAGGCGGATCGACGCCGGCAGCAGGTCCACATAGGTTCCGCCGGGCCCGAGGGCGATCACCTGGTCGAACTGGAACGGGCCCTCGTGGAAGGCGTCGCCCTCGGCGATCCGCACGCGGGCCGTGCCCACGCCCCACAGGGTCACGCCCGCCAGCCGTCCGCTGAGGCCCGCGGTGACCTCCTGCTGCCACTGGATGTCGAGGCCGTTCAGCCCGACGCTCATGTCCAGGTTGGCCTGGTCCAGCACCACGCCGGCCTGGGCGCTTCCGGCCAGTCCCAAGGCTGCGACCGCCGCCGTCGCCACCGTGCGCAGGCGCGCCGCGCCCGCCTTGTTCACGCCCGTCATGTCCCCCGAACTCCAACCATGGATTGCAGAGCCGCACCTGATCCGCGATCGGGCGCCGCGGCAACACTATTCGCGCGGAACGCGAGTCGGGCGTGGATTCGCGTCATCGCACCGCAGGCGCCAAGGCGGCCGCCTCCGCCGCCTTCAACGCACGCGCAGCTCGCCGGCCATCACACCGTCCTGGCCCGACTGGTTGGGACCATCCATGAACTCTTTGATCGGGAACGAGAGGCCGAGGCGCCGGCGCGTATCGGTCGGGCTCGGTTTCATGGTGGTCTGAACGAGTCGGGCCTCACGGAAGCGGGGAGGGGGCGGGCCCCTCATCCATCGCGTCATCCCGGCCGCAGGCCCGCGTCGGCGGGCCGGAGAGCCGGGACCCAGGGCCGCCGGCGCCGCGCCGGGTCCCGGATCGGCCTTGGCAGGCCGTCCGGCATGACGGCTCAGGAGATCAGGCCGCCGCCGCCACCCGCCGCCGCCGCAGGGCCCCGCCGGCCGCGCCGAAGCCCAGGATCATCAGGGCCCAGGTCCCGGGCTCGGGCACCACGCTCTGCGGCCGGGTGGAGATCGCGCCCACCGCGTCGATGTCGGCGCCCACCGTGGAGCCCGACTGGCCGCCTTCGCCCGCCACGTCGATCAGCCGAACGTACGAGAACGCTGAACTGGAGTCGTAGCCGAAGAAGTCGAGGTCGATCCCCCGCGTGCTGCCGGTCACCAGGCCCACCGAGAACCAGGTGAGGCCGTCGGTGCTGACGTCCACCGTGGTGTCCTCCACGTCGGGCCCGATCTCGAAGATCCACAGGTCGTCGGCGGCGCTGTCCGACCCGGTGAGCACGTTGTTCGTGAACTGCAGGATCAGCTCGCCGCCCGCGCCCAGCGAGACGAAGCTGCAGTCGGCGGCGCTCGCACAGGTGTTGCCGCCCGTATAGTCCGGGATCCCCAGGGCGTTGTCCGCGCCCTGGTAAGGCGCCGTGGGATCGGCGCCCGCCGGGCCGGGCTGGTACGACACCACCGCGTCGGCGAACGAGATCGCCCCTTGCGGGAACTCCACCCCACCGAACACATCGGCCTGAGCCTGGCCGGCGGCCAGACCCATCGCCGCGCCGGCCAGCAGCGCGCACGCAAACGCCTTCGACATGAACTGATCCTCCCAAATCCCGGACAGCCGGGCCCCACGCCGCCGCCCAAGGCGGCGCTTACCGAACGGCAACCGTCGAACTGCGTTCGTTGTTCCCTGCCGGATACCCGAATTGTGGTTCCGTGCGTCTCCGCGGCGGTTCGCGGTTTCAACACCCCGCTACGACCGAATCTGTCGCACCGGCGTGTTCCACTCGTCCGCATGTCCCGCGACCTGCCCGATCGCGCCGCCGAGATGCTCGCCGAGGCCGCCGAGCTGGACCTGGCGCTCGCGCGCAAGATCCACGGCGCGGCCATGGCGGCCGAGGACCGGGCCGAGCTCGCCGACCTCACCCGGTCGTACCAGCGGGCGATGCGCTCGATGCGCCAGTCGCTGGCCCTGCAGATCAAGCTCACCGAGATGCGCGCCCGCGCCGACCAGGCCCGGGCCGAGGCCGAGCTCGCCCGCCGGCGGGCCGTCCGCGAGGGCGCGGACCTGCCGCCGCAGGGCCAGCCGGGGCGCCAATCCCCGTCGCAGCCCGATTTCCGCGCTGTCCGCCGTCGGGCCGCCGAGCTGCAGGATGCAGTCGGCCGGGTGATCCTGCGCTTCACCGAACGGGAGGAGGAGCGGGAGGCCCTGTTCGAGTTCCTGGGCGACTGGACGGTGGAGACCCTGCCGGCCACGCCCGATTTCGAGGCCGGGAGCCTCGACGACCAGGTGGCCGACTTCTGCGACCAGATGCAGATCCCGGCGGCCCTCTACCTGCGCTGGCGCGACCTGCCGCCCCTGGGGTTCGAGCCCGGGTCCGATGCGACGCCTGAGGCGGCTCCGCCGGCCGCGCCGGCCGGCGCTGACACGGGCTGAGGCCCTATCGGGTCACCAGCCTTAGGCGCCGGCGGGCCTTGAAGCGGCGCGAGCGCAGCTTGGGGGCGATGGCCGCGGCGATCGGAACCGAGATGGCGAAGGTCGTCGCGATCATCCACGGCATCAGGCTCATGGCCTGCGACCGCAGCGGCGGCAGGAGGATCAGCACCAGCCCGATCCCGAAGACCACGGCCTGCACCATCGGATAGATCAGGGCGGCGATCGCCAGGTTCGTACGCATCCGACGTCTCCTCCTCCGGGGAGGACGGAACGTGCGCGCCGGCGCGCACGTTCCGCCATGCGCCTCGCCCCGCCTTCGGCGGCCAGGCCGCGCCGCGGGTATGAGGGGGGCCATTCAGCCAAGGTTCACGCCGTCCGCGGTCCCCTGTGCGACGAGGGCGTAAGCGGCCGCGCGGCGGCCGTCTCTGGTAAGGTGATCCTATGGCGGTTCTGACGCTGGCGTACGACTTCTCCATCGACATGACGCGCGGCATCATGCCCGCGGGCGACCTGGTGGAGATGGGCTGGCAGGACTTCTCCCGACACAGCTTCGCCTACGTCGACGACTACGGCGACTACGCCATCGACGAATTCTACGGCTGGGGATTCGGCTACGACTGGCTCGGCAACCTGAGTGTGGGCTGGATCGAGGAGATCGACCGGTACGTCGAGGACGTTCTGGCCTTCACCCTCACAGACGCCGACATCTCGGTCTCGACCGTCATGGACTATGTCGACCGCGGCGACGCCTACGGCGAGGTGGCCTACGTCTTCCGCGGTCACGACCTGATCGAGGGCGGCGACTACCGCGACGTGCTGACCGGCATGGGCGGCGACGACGACATCTACGGCGGCGCGGGCGCTGATGACCTCTTCGGCGGCGACGGCTGGGACTATGTGCGCGGCGAGGACGGCGACGACTGGATCGCCGGCGGCGGCGACTTCGACGACCTGCACGGCAACGCCGGCGACGACACCATCTATGGCGGCCTGGGCGACGATTGGGTGGTCGGCGGCAAGGGCCACGACGACCTGATCGGCGACGAGGGCTGGGACGTGGTGCTCGGCAACCTGGGCGACGATTACGTGGCCGGCGGCGACGGCGACGACTGGGTCCGCGGCGGCCAGGGCGACGACGAGGTCCACGGCCAGGCCGGCTGGGACTTCATCTCGGGCGATCGGGGCGACGACACGCTCTCGGGAGGCTCGGGCGCCGACCTCTTCCACGTCTTCGGCCAGTCGGACCTGGACCTGGTGCTCGACTTTTCGGCGGCCGAGGGCGACCAGGTGATGGTCTCGGCGGGCAGCTTCTACACCGTGGAACAGGGCGGCGCCGACGTGGTGATCACCGTCGACGCCGCCGGAGTCATGGTGCTGCGGGACGTGCAGCTGTCCACCCTGCCGTCGGACTGGATCTTCGCAGGATAGGGCCGGGAACCGGCCGGCGTCCGTCGTGTTGGCCACTCGAATGGCAGGAGTACCGACATGACCGACCCCCGCACCGACCAGCACGCCCAGCGCCAGGAGCGCCGCGAGCCCGGGCCGGGCGAAGGCTTTGAGCGCCGCGCTTCCGATGCCGTCGGCGGCCCCGGCCACACCTCGGAGGCGGGCGAGGGCGGCGGCGTCATGAGTGGTCGCGGCCAGGAGGGTGAGACGCCCCGCGCCCCGGAGGTCGACGCCGAACCGGCCGCCGCCAACGCCGGTCCGGGCTCGCCGATCCGTGGTCCCGGGGGCGTTTCCACGGACCTGCAGCCCGGCGGCGCGCGGCCCGACGGCGGGCCGGGCGCCAGCGAAGGCTCGATCGGCACGGGTGGCGGTTCCACGGCCGGAGCGGACACCGGCGCGGTCAAACGTCACCAGCGGCGATGATGCGGCCCCGCGCCGGGCTTGAGGCGACCCGCGCCGCGCTATAGGTTCCGCCCCTCGTTGAGCCAACGCGGCGCCGGAGCCCCCCAGACGTGACGGATCTATTCGAAGAGGTCGAAGAGCAGCTTCGCTCCGACCGCTACAAGCAGCTCGCCCGCAAGCTGCTGCCCTGGGCCCTGGGAATCGTCGCCGTGGCGCTGGTGGCGTTCGGCGCCTACTGGGGCTGGGACGAGTGGCGCACGCGCCAGTCCGCCCAGGCCTCCGAGACCTATTCCGCCGCCATGGACGCCTTCGTGGCCGGCGACCGGCAGAAGAGCCAGCAGCTCTGGGCCGAGGTCTCCAACTCCGGCTCGCCCGCCTACAAGGCGCTCGCCCTGATGCACCTGGGCGCCCTGCAGATGGAGCAGAACAAGCCGGCCGAGGCCGTGAAGCTCTACGACCAGGCCGCCGAGGCCTCGCCCGATCCCGTCATTGGCGACGCCGCTCGCCTCAAATCCGCCTTGGCGCTCCTCGACACCGCGCCCCTGAGCGAGATGGAGGGCCGATTGAAGCCTTTGATGGAGGAGGGCCGGCCGTTCCGGACCCTGGCGCGCGAGGCGCTGGCCTTCGCCAAGATCCGGGCCGGTGATCTGGCCGGCGCCCGCGGCGAGTTCGTGCTGATCAACCAGTCCCTCGACGCGCCCCAGAGCATGCAACAGCGCGCCCAGGCCGCCATCGGCCTGATCGACTCCGGCTCGGCCAAGGCGATCGCCGAGGTGGTCAAGACCGCCCAGGCCCTGCCGCCGCCCATGACCGTCGATCCGGGCGCCGTGATCGGCGCGCCCCAGCCGCAGGACGGCGCCCCGCAATGACGACCCGCCGCTCGATCCTCCTCACCGCCGTCCTGGCCGCGACGCTCGCCGCAGGCGGCTGTTCCACCGTGAGTCGTCTGAACCCCTTCGACCGCGGCGGCGACGGCCCCGAGGAATTCGCCGGCGAGGGCCAGCGCATTTCGATCGTCCCCGCCGACCAGGTGCTGGAGCCGGCCGAGGCCCTGAAGGGCGTCGACTTCTCCCTGGCGCCGGCCCAGGCCATGCCGGCCTGGCCCGTGCCCGGCGGCACGGTCGAGCAGGCGCCCGGCCACGTTTCGGCGGCGGCCAATCTCAGCGTCGCCTGGCGGCGCGGCTTCGGCCAGGGCGAGAAGCGCGGCCGCTACATCACCGCCCCGCCGGTGGCCGCCGACGGCAAGGTGTTCGTCATGGACGCCGACGGCCGCGTCGTGGCCATGGACGCCCGCTCGGGCCGTGAGCTCTGGCGCACGGCCACCAACCCCGGGGACAACAAGCGCGACAAACTGGGCTTCGGCGGCGGCGTCGCCTACGCCGATGGCAAGATCTACGCCGCTTCCGGCTACCGCGTGGTGATGCAGATCGACGCCAATACAGGCGCGGTCGGTTGGCGCACCCGCACCAGCGAGGCGCTGCACGGCGCTCCGACCGTCTCCGGCGGCCGGGTCTATGTGGTGGCCCTGGACAACTCGCTGCTGACCTTCAACACCGCCGACGGCCAGCCGTCCTGGACCTACCAGGCGCTGTCCGAGCCGGCCCGCATTCTGCGCGCCTCGACGCCAGCCGTCGCGGGCGACACGGTGGTGGCGGCCTTCGGCTCGGGAGAACTCGTGGCCCTGCGCGCCGCCAACGGTAACGACCTCTGGAACGAGGCGCTCAGCCGCGCCAGCCGCACCAGCGCCCTCTCTGAAATCCGCGACATCTCCGGCCGCCCGGTGGTCTACCAGGGCGACGTCTTCGCCGTCAGCCACTCGGGCGTCTTCGCCGCCACCGACTTGCGCACCGGCCAGGCCCGCTGGAGCCTGCCCGTGGTAGGGATCACCACGCCCTGGCCCTCGGGCGACGTCGTCTATGTGGTCTCCAAGGCCGGCGAGGTGATCTGCGCCAGCCGGGAGAGCGGCCAGATCTACTGGATCCGCGACCTGAACGAGGGCTTCAAGGCCGAAAAGAGGGGCGGCTTCTTCGGGATCGGCGGCCAGCGCCAGAACCGGCCGATTTGGTCAGGCCCGCTGCTCGCCGACGGCCGCCTGCTGATCGCCGGCGAGACCGGCGACCTGGCGGTGGTCGACGCCAAGACCGGCGAGGTGCGCCAACGCCTGGACCTCAAGGGCTCCTCGACCCTGGCCCCCATCGCCATGGGCGACACCGTCTATGTCGTGACCGAGGAGGCCGACCTGATCGCGATTCGCTGATCAGGCAGGTACAATCCCGCCATGGCGCTCAAACTCGCGATCGTCGGGCGGCCGAACGTCGGCAAGTCGACCCTGTTCAACCGCCTGGCGGGCAAGAAGCTCGCCATCGTGGATGACCGGCCGGGCGTCACCCGCGACCGGCGCTTCGGGACCGGCCGCCTGGGCGACTTGGACCTGGAGCTGATCGACACCGCCGGCTTCGAGGACGTCACCGATGAAAGCCTCGAGGCCCGGATGCGGGCACAGACCGAACTGGCGCTCGACGAGGCCGACGTGGCGCTGTTCGTGGTCGACGCCCGGGAGGGCGTGACGCCCGGCGACGAGATCTTCGCCGAGATCCTGCGCCGCAAGGGCAAACCCGTGGTGCTCGCCGCCAACAAGTCCGAAAGCAAGGCCTCGGAGTCCGGCGTGCTTGACGCCTTCGGCCTCGGCCTGGGCGAGCCGGTGCCCATCTCGGCCGAGCACGGAGAGGGTCTCGCCGACCTCTACGCCGCTATCGCGGCCCTCGCTCCAGAGCCCGGCGATGAGGACGAGGATGCCGAAGATCCCGGCCGGCCGGTGAGCATCGCCATTGTCGGCCGCCCGAACGCCGGCAAGTCCACGCTCGTGAACCGCCTGATCGGCGAGGATCGTCTGCTCACCGGGCCGGAAGCGGGAATCACCCGCGACGCCATCCCGGTGGACTGGGAGTGGGACGGCCGCCGGATCCGCCTGGTGGACACCGCCGGCCTACGCCGCAAGGCCAAGGTGCAGGAGAAGCTGGAGAAGCTCTCTACCGGCGACACCATCCGCGCCATCACCTTCGCCGAGGTCGTGCTGCTGGTGATGGACGCCACCCACCCATTCGAGATCCAGGACCTGCAGATCGCCGACCTGGTCGAGCGCGAGGGACGGGCGCTGGTGTTCGTGCTGGCCAAGTGGGACCTGGTGGAGGATCCGCAGGCGAAGCTGGCCGAGATCGTCGAGGAGGCCCAGCGGCTGCTGCCGCAGGTGAAAGGCTCGCCCATCGTGGCGCTGTCGGCGGAGACCGGCCGCGGCGTCGAGCGCCTCATGCCGGCGGTTTTCAAGGCGCACGCCGACTGGTCCACCAAGGTGAAGACCCGCGACCTCAACGACTGGCTGAAGATGGCCGTGGAGCGCCATCCGCCGCCGGCGGTGAACGGACGGCGGGTGAAGCCCAAGTACGTGGCCCAGACCAAGGCCCGACCGCCGACATTCGTGTTGTTCGCCACGCGTGCGGATCAACTGCCGGACCACTACCGGCGGTACCTGGTCAACTCGATCCGGGAGAGTTTCGATCTGCCAGGGGTGCCGATCCGGCTGACCGTGAAGTCGAACAGGAACCCTTTCGCCGAGGGCGAGGAAAAGAGCGGATCCGGCCTCAGCCGGGACAAGCCGTCCGAGGCCAAGACCGGCCTTGCGGCCAAGACGCGGCGCGCGGCCGCGGCGCGGGCCAAGGAAGGCGCCGAGGGTCGGCCCAAGCCTGCGGGCAAACCCAAAAAGCCGAAAACGGGCGCGCCGCGCGGCCGAGCGGCCAAGCTGGCGCGGCCCGGCGTCAAGCCGAAGCGAGCGTCCCGGCCGTCTTCCAGTCCGAAAAGGCCACGGTAGAGGTCGGCAGGCCGAGGTCGACCTGGGCGAGCTCGACGATCAGCGGTCCGATCTCGGCCGGGTCGGGGAGGGTCTTGGGGTCCTCTCCCGGCATGGCCTCGGCGCGCATGCGGGTGCGCATCACCCCGGGGTCGAGCAGGACAGCGCGAATCTTGGTGTTCTCGAGTTCGTCGGCCCAGGTGCGGACGAGGTTTTCGAGCGCCGCCTTGGTGGCGCCGTAGGCCCCCCAGAACGCCCGGGGCCGGATGGCGCGACCGCTGGTAAGGAACACCGCTCGCGGACGCTCAGAGGCCCGTAGCAGAGGCTCGACGCTGCGGATCAGGCGGTAGCTGGCGGTCAGGTTGACCGACACCACTCGATCCCAGTGCTTGGGCTCGATGTGCGAGACCGGCGTCAGCGATCCCAGAAGCGCGGCGGCGTGAACCAGGACGTCCAGGCGGCCGAACCGCTGGTGGATGGCGAGTCCGAGCTGGTCCAGGCCGTCCGCCTCGCCGATGTCCATGGGCACGAGGGTCGCAGACTTGCCGGTCGCCGCCCGGATCTCGTCGTCCAGATCCTCCAGGGCGCCCTGGGTGCGGGCGACGGCGATGACGTGGGCGCCGGCCTTCGCCAGGGCGATGGCGCTGGCGCGGCCGATGCCGCGGCTGGCGCCGGTGACGAGGGCGACGTGATCGGAGAGCGGCTGGTCGGACATGAGGCGGCTTCTCTAGCGGGTCTGATCCGCCGTGTCAGGCCGGGCTGCATACCGCTGCGCGATCACGGCGCAGGCCATGAGCTGGATCTGGTGAAAGATCATCAACGGGATCATGGCGACCCCCGCCACGGCGGGTGTGAAGAGGGCCGCGGCGATCGGCGCGCCGCTGGCCAGCGACTTCTTGGAGCCGCAGAAGACGATGGCGATCTCGTCGGCCTTGTCGAAGCCGAGCGCGCGGGCGGCGGCGGTCGTCAGCGCCAGGACGGCGGCCAGAAGGACGACGCAGAGCAGCAGCAGTCGCAGAAGATCCAGGCCGCTCAGCCGGTCCCAGACGCCCGCCACGACGGCGCCGGAGAAGGCGACGTAGACCACAAGCAGGATCGTGCCCCGGTCGACCCGGCCAAGCATCTTCGAGTGGGCGGTGACCCAATCGCCGGCGACAGGGCGCACGAGTTGGCCCAGGAGGAAGGGCGCCAGGATCTGCAGGACGATGGCCCACGCCGCCGTGGGACTGACGGCGCCTTCGGCGTGCATGAGAAGCCCGACCAGCAGGGGCGTGAGGAAGACGCCCAGCAGATTGGACGCAGAGGCTGCGGCCACGGCCGCGGCGACGTTGCCCCGCGCCACCCCCACGAAGGCGATCGAGCTCTGGATCGTCGAAGGCAGGCAGCCGAGCAGGACGAGGCCCACGGCGAGTTCTGGCGGCGTGATCCAGGCCGGCAGGCTGGCGAGCCCGAGCGTCAGGGCCGGGAAGAGCGCGAAGGTCGCCGCGAGGATCACCAGGTGCAGGCGCCAGTGGACGAGGCCGCGCACCACCGCCTCTCGCGAAAGGCGCGCGCCGTGCAGGAAGAAGACCACGGCGATGGCGGCCTTGGTGATCCAGCCCAGCCAAACGGCCGCTTCTCCGCGCGCGGGGGCGAGCGTGGCCGCCACGCCCATGGCGATGATGAGGATCAGATACCAGTCGGGCCGCAGTCGCGTGAGGCCCGCAAGCCTGCTCACGCGTCGACCAAGAAGGAGAGCTGCCGCTCGACCACTTCGTTTCGGCCCTCGGCGATCTCGCGATCCAGCAGGCGCGTAGGATACTCACCGGTGAAGTAGTGGTCGGTGAACTGGGGCTGGGCGGGGTCGCGGGTCTCGCCCATCGCCCAATAGAGGCCCTCGACCGACAGATAGCCCATCGAATCGACGTTCAGGATCCGGGCGATGTCCTCGACCGAATGGTTGGCCGCCAGCAGCTTGCCGCGATCTGGCATGTCGATGCCGTAGTAGTCGGGGTGCATGATCGGCGGCGAAGCGGAGCGGAGGTGGACTTCCTTGGCCCCGGCCTCGCGCACCATGCGCACGACGCGCACAGAGTTGGTGCCGCGGACGATGGAGTCGTCGACGAGCAGGACCTTCTTTCCCGCGAGCACCGCGCGGTTCGGGGCGAGCTTCATGCGCACCCCGAGCTCCCGGGCGCCCTGGGTCGGCTGGATGAAGGTGCGGCCGACGTAGTGGTTACGGATGATGCCCATTTCGAAGGGCAGGTTGGCTTCCTGAGCGAAGCCCAGGGCGGCGGGCACGCCGGAGTCCGGGACGGGGACCACCACGTCCACATCGGCCGGCGTCTCCATCGCCAGCCGGCGGCCGAGACGTTTGCGGACCTCATAGACCGAGCGGCCGTTCACCACGGAGTCGGGGCGCGCGAAATAGACGTACTCGAAGATGCAGGGCCGGGCCCTCTGGGCGGGGAAGGGGCGGAAGCTGCGAAGGCCCTTCTCGTCGATGACCACCATCTCGCCGTGCTCGATGTCGCGAACGAAGGTGGCGCCGATCATATCGAGGGCGCAGGTCTCGGAGGCCAGCACGCTCTTGCCGTTCAGATCGCCCAGCACGAGGGGGCGAATGCCGAGGGGATCGCGCACGCCGACCAGCTTCTTGTTGGTGAGGGCGACCAGGGCGTAGCCGCCCTCGATCTGCTGGAGCGCCTCGGTGAAGCGTTCGAGGAACTTGGCGCGCCGGGAACGGGCGATCAGATGCAGGATCGCCTCGGAATCGGACGTCGACTGGAAGATCGCGCCTTCGGAGACGAGCTGCTCGCGGATGGTGAGGAAATTGGTGAGATTGCCGTTGTGGGCGAGGGCGATGCCGCCAGCCTCGAGGTCGGCGAACATCGGCTGGACGTTGCGGATGAAGCTGCCGCCGGCCGTGGAATAGCGCGTGTGGCCGATGGCGGCGCGGCCCGGCAGGCGCTTGCCCAGGTCGCCGCCGCCGAAGGCGTCGCCGACGTATCCCATGTGGCGTTCGGTGTGGAACCGGTGGCCGTCGAAGGCGGCGATGCCGCAGGCTTCCTGACCGCGATGCTGCAGGGCGTGGAGACCCAGGGCAGTGATCCCGGAGGCTTCCTCGACGTCGAAGATGCCGAAAACGCCACACTCGAGGCGGGGCGTATCGTCATCGGGATCACGCGCCGGCGGCGACCAACGCTCGTGCGACTGGCTCATCGGCTGGGCTCCGGACGGTCAGGGGTGGTGGATTTGCGCGCCTCGTACCCGTCTGTCGTCGATCTGTCACCTGATGCGTCGCCCGTGGCGCGTTCGAAGGCCGGCTCCAGGCGCTCGGCGATGTCGAGGCCCTGAGGCGTCAGGCTCTCGAGCAGGCGGCCCATGTTGCCCGCCAGGGGCCACATGCGCGCCTCGGTGATCCAGCGCGGACGGAGGTCTTCCGGCGTAGCGGCATTGAACATCAGGAACAGTGCGCCCAGTACGATCAGGCCCCGCCCCAAGCCGATCAGAAGGCCGAGGGAGCGGTCGAGGAAGCCCACCATCTGGGTGCTCTGGACGTGGCGGGCCACTCCTGCGCCAATCAGACGCAGGGCGACGAAGGCGACGACGAAGATCACGACGAGGGCGGCGGCCGTGCCCAGCCACGCCGGCTGGATCGTCTCGCGGAAGGAAGGGCCGAACACCGGCAGGCCGAAAACGGCGAGGCCCGCGGCCACGACGAGGGCGGCCAAGGCGAAAATCTCGCGCACCGCGCCCCGGGTGAATCCGACGATGGCGGATATCCCCAGAAGGGCCAGGACGAGGAAGTCGAACTGCGTCACGTCATGTCGTCCCAAGCGGCATCGTGGATGCGGCGGATGGCGTCGGCGAGCCGGCCTGCGCCGACCACGGCGAGACCGGGACTATCGAGATCGGCCGGCCCCAGCGCCCGGCGGAAGCCCAGCTTGGCGGCCTCCTTGAGGCGGGAGTCCATCCGGCTCACCGGCCGGACCTCGCCCGAGAGACTGATTTCGCCGAAGACCACACAGTCCTGGGGCAAGGCCTGGTCGAACGCCGAGGAGGCGAGGGCGGCCGCGGCGGCGAGATCGGCGGCCGGCTCCGAGATCCGCAAGCCGCCCGCCACGTTCAGATAGACATCCTTGTCGCCGAACCCAAGTCCGCAGCGGGCCTCCAGAACGGCAAGGATCATGGCGAGGCGGCCGGAGTCCCAGCCCACCACGGCTCGCCGGGGGGTGCCGTAGGCGGACGGCGCCACGAGCGCCTGGATCTCCACCAGGACCGGGCGGGAGCCCTCGATGCCGGCGAAGACGGCCGCGCCGGCTGCCCGCTCGCCCGCGGTGTTGAGGAAAAGCGCCGAGGGGTTTCTCACCTCGGCCAGCCCGGCATCGCCCATCTCGAAGACGCCGATCTCGTCCGTGGCGCCGAAGCGGTTCTTGGCGCCGCGCAGGATGCGGAACGGATAGCCCCGCTCGCCTTCGAAGGCGAACACCGCATCGACCATGTGCTCGACTACCCGCGGGCCGGCGATCGCGCCTTCCTTGGTGACGTGGCCGACGAGAATGACGGCGAGGCCGCGCTTCTTGGCCAGGCGCACCAGTTCGCCGGCGGCGGCGCGCACCTGGGTGACCGAGCCGGGGCCCGCCTCGTGGGCGTCGCTCCATAGGGTCTGGATGGAGTCGATGACGACAAGGTCGAAGGGGTCGGCCTTGAGCCCGTCGAGTATGGCGCGCAGCGACGTCTCGGCCGCGAGCTTCACCGCGGCGTCGGCCAGGCCCATGCGCTGGGCGCGCGCGCGCACCTGCTCCACGGCCTCCTCGCCCGAGATATAGGCGCATCGGGCGCCGCGACGGGCAGCGCTGGCCGCCACCTGTAGCAGGAGCGTCGACTTGCCGACGCCCGGGTCGCCCCCGACCAGGATCGCCGAGCCCGGCACCACGCCGCCGCCGCAGACCCGGTCCCATTCGTCGACTCCCGTGGCGATGCGCGGCGGCGCGGGTGTGGCCTCGTCGAGCCCTTCGAAGGCCAGACCGGTCTTGCGTGCGGCGCGCGACGGCTTCAGCGCGCCCGGCGGGCGGCTGGTCAGTTCCTCGACGAGGCTGTTCCAGGCGCCGCAGGCGGGGCACTGGCCGGACCAGCGCGTCTGCACGGCCCCGCAGGACTGGCAGGCGTAGACGGCGCCATCGCGGGCCATGGTTCCTCCTGATTCGGATGCTTCGAAGTCTAACGCGGCGGGCCCCTCGGCGGCGGTCTCAAGACGCCGCAGGCGGGGTGTGTTTTCGGTCCAGGGGCGGGGAGGGACCTGGCGCTGGGCGCCGTGCGCGGCCCCAGCGCCCCCTCCACCCCTTCGGGGTCCCCCTCCCCCGCGCGCGGGGGAGGAACTGGAGGTTCGGGTCGGAGCGGAGGCCTCT
>JBMOOD010000026.1:0-256928 GCA_049323595.1 Pseudomonadota bacterium | reverse complement strand
ACCCCGCAGCGCTCCTGGCTGCGGAGAGCTTCGCTCAGATTGCGCTCGGCTCATGACCTCTCCCGGCTGTCGTCAGGGGGTCAATTTTCCCTGTCGCCGGGGGGTCAGTTTTCCATGTCGCCTGACATTGGCGCGCTCTCAAAGGCGGAGCTTGTGTCAAAATTCCGCGGCCAGGGCTTCTCGGAGGCCAAGGCGGCCCACTTGGCGGAATTGTATGACGGCAAGGGTCATCACTCAGGAATCCCAGAACGGGCTCGGCTTCCCGAGGTTCTGGGCGGCGGCCCCTACCCAAGATGGATTCTCGACAGTCCATTCAACAGGCTGCACCCGGCTGGAATCTCGCGGGGTGAAATGTACGAGCTTCACAGCCGCGTCGACCCATACTTTAAGGGAACGGGGTTCCCCCGGCGAATGGGCCCCGGCGGATGGAGCGCGAAGAAGTTGGGCATCGAGAAGTACGCGCCGCTCGAGCGCGTCTACTACGGCACGCCCGGACCAACGAAAGCTCTCGTCGGCGGGACGGCCATCGCAGGGGGCGGGTACCTCAACGAAGCCATGGAGGACGCGGGATGGCGATGAAACTGCATCCGATCGCGGATTTCACGGCCGATTTTCCCGATGACCAGATCGAGGAGGACGACGAGATCACGGTCCTCGGAGGGCGTGGCGTGGCCGAACACATCGCGGCGATCCTGCGGAGGCTGGACTATCGGGTCGCCGCGCCTGAGCATACCCCGCCCTACGGCTGGCGCTTCGACGTGAGCCGTGGACGCGGCCGGGTCACAATGCAGGTGACGGACCTGCGCGAGGAATATGTCCTCGACGCGATCGAGCGGACCCCGTTCTGGACGCGCTTGATCGACCGCAGCGCCTCAATCCGCGTCGAATTGCTCGTGCGGCTCAACGAGGAACTCGCTGCCGATGGTCGCTTTCACAACATCCAATGGTGGGATCGCTATGACGCACGCGGCGTCGCCGCAAGCCAGCCTGTGCCGCCATAGCAGAAGGCCCCGGATCGCTCCGGGGCCTTCGCAATTCCAACGATGGGCGGCGTCGGCTTACGACGCGTAGAATTCGATGACGAGGTTCGGCTCCATCTTCACCGGATACGGCACTTCGGCCAGTTCCGGCGCGCGGACGAACGTGGCGCTCATCGACTTGGCGTCGACGGTCACATAGTCGGGCGTGTCGCGCTCGGACGAGCTCATGGCTTCCAGCACCAGGGCCATGTGGCGCGAACGCTCGCGCACCGTGACCACGTCGCCCGGCTTGCAGCGGTAGGAGGGGATGTTCACGCGCTTGCCGTTCACCAGCACGTGGCCGTGGTTGACGAACTGGCGGGCGGCGAACGGGGTCGGCACGAACTTGGCGCGATAGACCACAGCGTCCAGGCGCGACTCGAGCAGCGCGATCAGGTTCTCCGAGGTGTTGCCCTTGCGGCGCGCAGCCTCCGTATAGATGCGGACGAACTGCTTCTCGGTGATGTTGCCGTAGTAGCCCTTCAGCTTCTGCTTGGCGCGGAGCTGCAGGCCGAAGTCCGAGACCTTGGACTTGCGGCGCTGGCCGTGCTGGCCGGGGCCGTAGGCGCGGCTGTTGATGGGAGACTTGGGCCGACCCCAGACGTTTTCGCCCATCCGGCGGTCGAGCTTGTACTTGGCGCTATGGCGCTTGGACATCCGTCACTCTCTAGTCGACGCGGGCCGGCGACCTCGAAGCGGAGATCGCAATTTCAACGGCGGCTTCGCATCTGCCCGTCATAGGTATCCGCGCCGCACGGGC
Source organism: Pseudomonadota bacterium (assembly GCA_049323595.1). Lineage (GTDB taxonomy): Bacteria > Pseudomonadota > Alphaproteobacteria > Caulobacterales > Caulobacteraceae > Phenylobacterium. The sequence goes on along the minus strand of JBMOOD010000026.1, from coordinate 255,149 downwards.
GGGCCCGGCGGCTGGAAGGCGCGGTGTATGGCCGCCGATGGCGTGCGAGTCAAGGATGCCGCCGCCTGGCTCAGACCTCGGCGACGCCCTTGCCGACCGGCAACAGCGAGAGCAACGCCAGCTTCACATGCTGCCACGCGAAGGGGATGCCGATGATGGTGACGGCGAGGCCCGCTGCGACGATGAGATGATGCAGGGCCAGCCACCAACCCGCCAGCACCAGCCAGAGGATGTTGAGCAGCACGCTCACGGCGCCGCTGTCACGATCCGTAACGACCTTGCCGAACGGCCAGTAGCTGAATCCCGCTATCCGGAAGGCGGCCGGCGTCCAGGGCAACCCGACAATCGTGATCGCCATGATCGCGCCCGCCAGGACCCAGAGCGTGCCGGACAGCCAGCCACCGAGGATGAACCATAGGATGTTGAGCAACAGGCGCATGGCCCGTCCTAGATAGCCTCGACCGGCGGCAGGCGATAGCGCCCGTCCAGCAGCTCCGGCTTCGGCAGGTAGGCGCGCATGAACAGCGCGAAGGGGCCCGCCGGCGCGGGCAGCCAGTTGCCCTCCCGCTCTGCGCCGGGGCTCTCGTGGCCGATCCAGATATCCACGGAGCCGTCGGCGTTGGTGGTCAGGCCCGGCGTCCGATCGCCGATCGCATAACGGTCCAATGGGTTGTCCGCGAAGAAGAACTGACCATCCTCCGTCGCTTCGTAGAGGCTGAGCGACCAGAAGGAATTCACCGGCAGGGCGCGATCGGCGGGGAAGCTGAGCCGCCAGCTCCGCATTCCATCGAAGAGCGCGCGCCCGTCCGGCGCCGCGGCCCGCATGTACATCGCCTCGGCGGGCGGCAACGCCGCAAGCCCGCCCAGCGCCACGGCCGCCCGGTAGAGATAGTCCTGTTCGAAGTCGCCGAGGCGGGCGCTCGGATAGGACCAGCCTTCGATGAAGTTGGTCCCGGCGAGCCCGCCGCCGCCACGGACCGCCTTGCGCGCCTCTGCGACGCCCGCCTCGATCTCCGCGGCCTCGGCGACCGAGAACCGCCCGGGGTCGAAGCCCTCGGCCAGGCCCAGCGGCGCCATCGTCCGCAGAATGGCGAGATCGGTCGCGGGCGGGGGATTGGCCGCCATCAGCCGGGCGGCGCTCTCGAAGTACGCCCGCCAGTCGCCCGAACGGGGCGCGTAGGGGCCCGGGGCCTCGCAGGGCGGGCCTTGCAGCGACAGTCCCGCCTGGACCTCTCGCGCGGCCTCAAGGTCGTGCGGCCCGTCCACCAGGATCCGCGCAAGGGCCCAGACGTGGTTGGTCGGCGCTCGGATCACGTTCCAGCCCTCGGCCGCGTCAGCCGGTCCGACGAGGCGGAACGTCCCCCCGTCCGGGCCGGTCGTGCGCGTGCCCAGGACGGCGAAGTTGTTGGTGTAGGCGTCCATCAGCGCCAACGACAGGTAGCGGTCGCCGGCGGCCGGCAGGGTGATGGTCACGGGGCCCACGGAGAGATCCAGCTGGGCCGTGGAGTACAGCGTGTCGTTGTTCGGCGTCGTCACCGCCCGGTGGCGGTGGTTGGCCAGATGGCGCACATGGGCGAACACCCCCATCCGGTGGCCCACCGCCTGACCCCGCTGTCGGGTCGTGGCCACTTCGACGAGCGGCAGGGTGTAGATCCAGGCCTCGCGGGCCGCCGTCCTCAAGTCACTCAAGAGCTTTCGCCTCGTCCTGTCCGCGCGGCCAGTTCGACAGCCGCGTCTCGCGCCTCGGCCCACCAGCGGCGGACCATCTCGCCCGCTGCGCCCGGCTGCGCGAGCCTCACCCCCTGGCCCGCCCAGAGCGAGATCATCTCGGGCTCGTCGGCCTGGGTCGCGGCGGCCCGCAGCGGCTGGGTCAGCCGGTTCTGGACAGGATAGGCCGGGACTTCGTCCTGCACCCCATGCATCAGACGCATGAACCTGTTCTCCACGCCGCGGGCGTAGCGGCCCGTGAAGGCGCGGGTGAGCCGCGTGGGATCGTCGCCGACCTCCGCCACGGCGCGCCGCCAGGGGGACGAGGTCACGGCCTCGTCGGCCAGCAGGAAGGCCGTGCCCATCTGGACCGCCGCCGCGCCGAGGGCGAGGCCGGCGGCGACGCCGCGTCCATCCATGATCCCCCCGGCGGCGATGACCGGCAGGTCGACCGCGGCGCGGATCGTGGCCACGAGCGCCAACGTCCCGACAAGGCTGGCCTCCGGCACATCGAGGAAGTGGCCGCGATGGCCGCCCGCCTCGAAGCCCTGGGCGCATATCCCATCGGCCCCCGCCGCCGCCCAGGCGCGCGCCTCCGCCACCGTGGTCGCCGTGCCCACCACATAGGTTCCGGCCCGCTGGAGCCTCTGCACCTCGGCGGGCGCCAGGATCCCGAAGGTGAACGAGGCTACCGGCGGCGCGGCGGCGGCGAGCGCGGCAAGCTGTGCGGTGAAGTCCGGCGCGAACTGATTGGGGCTGGCCGGCAAGGGCTGGCCCAGCTCCGCGTACCAGGGCGCCAACCGTTCGAGCGCCGCCTCGACTTCCCCCGGCCAGGGATCGGCCTTTGGCGCCATCAGCAGGTTCACGCCGAAGGGCGCGGCCGTCCGTGCACGGATCGCTTCGACCGCCGGACCGATGTCATCCGGGGCCAGGGCTCCCGCGGCGAGCGATCCCATGCCGCCGGCCTCGCTCACGGCCACGCAGAGGTCGTCGAACGAAGCGCCCACCATCGGCGCCTGCAGGATAGGGATCGCCAGGCTGCCGAGTAGGGCGCCGAGGCTCATGCGCCCTCCTCCCGCTTCCTTCGCGCCGCGATCTTCTCCAGCACCTTGCCGCGCCCCCGACTGAGCGCGGTGATTACGCCGCGGAGGGTCCGCACCTCCTGGTCCGTGAACCGCGCCTTGCCCAACGCCGCCCTCAGGTTCTGGATCATGTTCGGCGTCTTCTCCGGCGGGTGGAAGAAGCCGGCGACCTCCAGTTCCCGCTCCAGGTGTTCGTAGAGGCCGAGCAAAGCCTCGCCCGTCGCCGGGCCAGGCCCAGGCCGGAAACTGGGCGGCGCCGTATCGGCGACGGTGACCCGCCACTCGTAGGCGTTGATCGCGACGGCCTGGGCGAGGTTGAGCGAACGGAAGCGCGGGTCGATGGGGATCGTCACCACCGCTTGGCAGAGCGCGATGTCCGATGTCTCCAGCCCCGCCCGCTCGCCACCGAACAGCAGGCCCGTCCTGCCGCCCCGGGCGCACGCCTCGGCGAGTTCGGCGGCGGCGGTGCGGGGCGTCAGCACCGGCAGGGTTAGCTCCCGCGGCCGCGCCGTGGTGGCGAACACCAGCTGCAGGTCGGCGATCGCCTCGGCCACCGTATCGAACACGCGCGCGCCGTTCAGCGGCCACTCCGCGCCGGAAGCCAGCGCCCAGGCCCGCTCCTGCGGCCATCCGTCCCGCGGGTTCACGAGCCTGAGTTCGGACAGGCCGAAGTTCGCCATCACGCGGGCGACCGCGCCGATGTTTTCGGCAAGCTGCGGCGCATTCAGGATAATGACAGGCGTGACGGGAGAGGCTTCGGACATGACGCGTTTAGAGAAGGCCGCCGGGCCGAAGGCAACCCTTGCACGACGCGCCGTGTGGATGGGCGCGGCCGCCATCGGGCTCGCCGCGTGCGAGCCGGCCATGCGCGTGACGGCCTCCACGACGCCGGCGCTCGATGTGGATGGCCTGATGCGGGCCATGGATGACATCGCCGAGACGGCGCGCCCCGGTGTGCTGGGCGTGGCCTTCGCCAACCTGGAGAGCGGACAGAGATTAACCTTCAACGGCGCCAGGCCCTTTCCCATGCAAAGCGTCTTCAAGGCGCCGCTGGCGGCGGCCGTCCTGGCCGAGGTAGACGAGGGCCACGTCCGCCTCGACGAGACGATCGTCCTTCTTGAGGAGCAGCTGTCGCCAGCGTTCTCGCCCATCGCCGCGGCCTGGCCCGAGCGTCGGGCCTATTCCGTCCGCGAGCTGCTGGAGGCGGTCATCGTCACGAGCGACAACACCGCCGCGGACGTCCTGATGAAGCGGATCGGCGGCCCCGGCGCCGTGACGGCCTGGCTCGCCAACCACCGCGTCCGCGAGGTGCGCATCGATCGCTACGAAAGAGAGCTGCAGCCCGAGATCTACGGCATGCCGTCATTCCGGCCGGCCTGGCGCGAGCCCTACATCTGGGCCGCCGCGCAGAACGCGGTCCCGCCCGCCGAGCGAATGCGCGCCATGCGGCGCCACCTCGCCGACCCGCGCGACACGGCCACCCCGAGGGGGATGCTGGATTTCCTGCAGATGCTGGACCGGGAGGAGCTCGTATCGGCGGCTTCGACCCGCCGGCTGATGGCGTTGATGAGCCGCACGAAGCCGGGCGCCGGCCGAATCCGCGCAGGGTTGCCGAAGGACGCCTTCCTGGCGCACCGTCCAGGGACCTCCGGCGTCGACCAGGGCCTTTCTACCGCCCATAACGACGTCGGGGTCTTCACCCTGCCGGATCGGCGCAGCTACGCCCTCGCCGTCTTCCTCTCTGGATCGACGCTGGACGCCGCCGGGCGCGACCGCATCATCGCCCAGGTAGCCGCCGCCGCGGTCCGCGCGGCCGGGTAGACGCTGCGGGAGCCTTTGCGAAGGCGCTCCCGGCGGCTATACGGCCCCCAAACGCATTACGCCCGGAGCGCCTGCCCCTCATGGCCAAGATCAAAGTCGCCAACCCCGTCGTCGACCTCGACGGGGACGAGATGACCCGCATCATCTGGAAGCTGATCAAGGACAAGCTGATCTTCCCCTTCCTCGATCTCCAGATCGATTACTACGATCTCGGCATGGAGCATCGCGACGCCACCGACGACAAGGTGACGGTCGAGGCGGCGGAAGCGATCAAGCGGCACGGCGTCGGCATCAAGTGCGCCACCATCACCCCGGACGAAGCCCGGGTGAAGGAATTCAACCTCAAGAAGATGTGGAAGTCGCCGAACGGCACGATCCGCAACATCCTGGGCGGGGTCGTCTTCCGCGAGCCGATCATCTGCAAGAACGTGCCGCGCCTGATCCCCGGCTGGACCCAGCCCATCATCATCGGCCGTCACGCTTTCGGCGACCAGTACCGCGCCACCGACTTCAAGACGCCTGGCCCAGGCAAACTGACCATCAAGTTCGAGGGCGCCGACGGCCAGGTGATCGAGCACGAGGTCTACGACTTCCCGGGCGGCGGCGTCGCCATGGCGATGTACAACCTCGACGACTCGATCCGCGACTTCGCCCGGGCGTCGATGTCCTACGCCCTGAACCGCAAGTATCCGATCTATCTCTCCACGAAAAACACGATCCTCAAGGCCTATGACGGCCGCTTCAAGGATATCTTCCAGGAGGTGTTCGAGGCCGAATACGCCGACCAGTTCAAGGCTGCGGGCCTCACCTACGAGCACCGCCTGATCGACGACATGGTGGCTTCCGCGCTGAAATGGTCGGGCGGCTTCATCTGGGCCTGCAAGAACTACGACGGCGACGTGCAGTCCGACCAGGTGGCCCAGGGTTTCGGCTCGCTTGGCCTGATGACCTCGGTGCTGGTCACGCCGGACGGCAAGACCCTCGAGGCCGAGGCGGCCCACGGCACTGTGACCCGCCACTACCGCCAGCATCAGCGGGGCGAATCCACGTCCACCAACTCGATCGCCTCGATCTTCGCCTGGACGCAAGGCCTGAAGCACCGCGCCAAGCTCGACGGCAACGCCGAGCTCGACCGGTTCGCGACGACCCTGGAGAAGGTCTGCGTGTCGACCGTCGAAAGCGGCTCGATGACCAAGGACCTGGCCCTGCTGGTGGGCGACACCCAGGGCTGGCTGACCACCGAAGGGTTCATCGACAAGGTCGCGGCCAACCTGGAGAAGGCGCTCGCCGCGGCCTGAGCGGCCTGCGCGACAGGATGTTTGGCGCCGCCCGCGAACCCCGCGGGCGGCGCTTTTCGTATCAGCGGCCCTCGACCCAGATGTTCAGCGGCTGCTTCTCCTCGTGCCGCACGAGGATGACGTACCCGATGACGAACGTGGCGATCGCCGCCGCCGTCGCACCGAGGAAGCCGGCCGGCGTCGCGAACCACAGGGTCAGCCAGAAGATGGTGTTGCCGATCGCGAGCATGGACCAGCGCACTAGGATGCTGAACGCGTGATACGTGCGCTCGTGGTCGACGACTTCAGGGGTCTGCTCGCCGAAGCTGCTACGGTCCTCCATGGGGGATCTCCGAAGACTGGCGTTCGTTGAGCGGACACTCGGCGACCGCAGATGTCAATTGGCCCGCCGTCCAAAGCAAAACGGCCGGGGAGAGCCCCGGCCGTTCGCAATTCCGGTGGAGGTCGCCGCCTAGCCGAGGGCCAGGGCGCGCCGCCGGCGGATCATGGCGCCGGCCATGCCGAAGCCGCCGATCATCAGCGCCCAGGTGCCCGGCTCCGGGACCGCGCCGAAGGTCGGATCGTTGTCCCAGTGGAACTCAGCCGTCACACCGAGAGACTCGCTCTGGGGATTGCAGTGATGGCCGAAGAAGCAGCCCTGATCCGTCGACCAGAAGCCACCTTCGTTGAAGGTGCCGCCGTTGACGGTGATGGTCATCCGGCCCGGATCGAGAAGGTTCGGGTCATTGAAGCCCCACTGGAGCTGCGCGACGCCCCCGTTCTCCCAGACCAGTTGGCCGCCTTGGAAGAAACCCTTGAAGCCATAGCTGTAGCCGCTGGACTCACCATTGAAGACGATCGGGCCGTTGTTCCCGTCCGGCGCCGTGAAATTGAACGTCAGCGTCAGTTCCGTGCCGTTCAAGTCATCCGGGTTGATCGCACTCTCGTCGGTCCAGATCTGGAAAAGGTCGACGTAATCGGGATTCGTGACCGCGAGGTCCTTGTTGAAGACCCCATCGTCGGTGTCCGTGTAGATCTTCAGATGACCCGGATCGGAATTGTCGCCGATCGTCAGCGTCCAATCGCCCGCGAAAACGGTCGCGTTGGCCTGGGTGGCGGCGAACGCCAGACCGGCGGTTGCGGCGAGCGCCGCGATCAGTTTGCGTGCCATGTGGGGCCCCCCGAAGGCGTTGGCTGAAATCCTTAACAAAACCCTAATAGGCACAACCTGGAGGATATGAACGAGGATTCAACCTCTCGGGGAAACTCAGCGCCGCAACAAGGCTTTGACCGCGTCGATCCCATCCCCGGCCTTCGCCGCATCGGGGGCGCCACCCTGGGCGAAATCGGGCCTTCCCCCAGCGCCCTGGCCGCCCATCGCCTGGACCGCCGCCTTGGCAAGGTCGACCGCGTTGAACCGCTGCTGCGCCGCGCCGGTGACCGCCACGGTTGCGGCCGCCTTGCCCTCCGCCGTGCCGACCAGGGCGATCACGCCGTCCGGGAGCTGCTTCTTGAACTCTTCGGCGATCGGCCGCAGGTCCTTGCCGCCGACCCCCTCCATGAGCCGGGCGATCACTTGAACGCCGCCGATCTCCTCCGGCCCGGCCGCTGAGACGCCCCCGCCGCCGCCCATGGCGAGCTGCCGCTTGGCCTCGGCCAGCTCTTTCTCGAGCTTGCGGTTCTGGGCCTGCAGGGCCTCCACCCGCGCCCCGACCTCCGCCACAGGCGCCTTGAACTGATCGGCCAGGGCCTTGGCCACGCCCGCCTGTTCCAAGAGGTAGCGCCGCGCCGCCTCGCCGGTGAGCGCCTCGATCCGGCGCACGCCGGCGGCTATGCCCTGCTCGGAGACGATCTTGAAGAGGGCGATGTCACCGGTGCGCGCCACGTGCGTGCCGCCGCACAGCTCGACGGAATAGGCGGCCCTCTCCTCGCCGTCCGGCCCCGTCAGGGCCCGGCCGAGGGTGAGCACACGGACGCTGTCGCCGTACTTCTCGCCGAACAGCGCCATGGCGCCGGCCTCGATGGCCTCCTGCGGGCGCATGTTCTTGGTCTCGGCGGCGAGGTTCTGACGCACGACCGCGTTCACCTCGGCCTCGATCCGGTCGATCTCCTCGGCGGTCAGCGGCTGGCCGTGGCTGAAGTCGAAGCGGATGCGCTCCCCGTCGACCATCTGGCCCTTCTGGGTCACGTGCCGGCCCAGGACATTCCGCAACGCCGTGTGCAGGAGGTGCGTCGCCGAGTGGTTCGAGCGGGTCGCCGCGCGGCGTTCGGCGTCCACGGACAGGCGCGCGCGGGCGCCGGGCTTCAGCGCGCCCTCGAGGATCTCCAGGTGGTGGACGTGCAGGTCGCCCGCCTCCTTCTGGACGTCGGTCACGCGGGCGCGTCCGCCGTCCCATTCGATCTCGCCCTGGTCGCCGGCCTGGCCGCCGCTCTCGGCGTAGAAGGGCGTGCGGTCGAACAGCGCCTGCACCTTCGCGCCCGCGCCGGCCTCGTCTACCTCCGCCCCGCCCTCGACCAGGGCCAGCAGTTCGCCGGTGGCCTCCGTGGTGTCATAGCCGAGGAACTCCGTCGGCCCCAGGCGGTCGCGGATCGCGAACCATTCTGCGGCGGCGGCGACCTGGCCGGACCCCACCCAGGCCTCGCGCGCCATCTCGCGCTGGCGAGCCATGGCCGCGTCATACTCCTCGAGATTGACCGTCAGGCCCTTGGCCCGGACCGCGTCCTGGGTGAGATCGAGGGGGAAGCCGTAGGTGTCGTAGAGCTTGAATGCGGTCTCGCCGGAGAGGACGTCGCCCTCCGACAGGCCGGCCGTCGCCTCGTCCAGCAGCGCAAGGCCCCGGCCCAGGGTCCGGCGGAAACGCTCTTCCTCCTGGCGCAGGGTGTCGACGATGGCGTCCTCCGCCCGGCGCAGCTCGGGATAGGCCTCGCCCATCAGGGTCACGAGCGTGGGGGCCAGGCGGTGCATCAGGGGCTCCTCCGCCCCCAGCAGGTGCGCGTGGCGCATGGCGCGGCGCATGATCCGGCGCAGCACATAGCCGCGGCCCTCGTTCGACGGCAGCACGCCGTCGGCGATCAGGAAGCTGGACGAGCGCAGGTGGTCGGCGATCACCCGGTGCGACGGGCCGTTGGAGGCGCCGCCGACACCGCCGACCAGGTCGCGGGAGGCCGCGATGATCGTCCGGAAAAGGTCCACGTCATAGTTGTCGTGCACGCCCTGGAGCACTGCGGCTATACGCTCCAGGCCCATGCCGGTATCGATGGAAGGCTTGGGCAGATTCGCGCGTTCGCCATCCGCGAACTGCTCGAACTGCATGAAGACCAGGTTCCAGATCTCGACGAACCGGTCGCCGTCCTCGTCCGGGCTCCCCGGCGGGCCGCCGGCGATATGCTCGCCGTGGTCGTAGAAAATTTCCGAGCAGGGGCCGCACGGGCCGGTGTCGCCCATGGACCAGAAGTTGTCGGACGTCGGGATGCGGATGATCTTGTGGTCGGGCAGGCCTGCGATCTTCTTCCAGAGATCGAAGGCCTCGTCGTCGGTGTGGTAGACGGTGACCGTGAGCTTCTCGGCGGGGAGCTGGAACTCCTTGGTCAGGAGGTCCCAGGCGTGGACGATCGCCCGCTCCTTGAAATAGTCACCGAAGGAGAAGTTCCCCAGCATCTCGAAGAAGGTGTGGTGGCGCGCCGTGTAGCCGACGTTGTCCAGGTCGTTGTGCTTGCCGCCCGCGCGGACCGACTTCTGCGATGAGGCCGCGCGCGGCCACGGCGCGGTCTCGGCGCCGGTGAAGTAGTTCTTGAACGGCACCATGCCGGCGTTGACGAACAGCAGCGTCGGGTCGTTCTGCGGCACCAGCGGAGCCGAGGGGACGACGGCGTGATCGTTCTTCCGGAAGAATTCCAGGAAGTGGGTGCGGATCTCGTTCAGCGTCGCCATGGTCAAAGCATTCTTCAATGGACTGCGGGGCGGAGGGTCCCTTCGCCCCATCTGGGAACCCGGGTCCCTTTACGAAACCTCGCAGGCCCAAGCCAAAGGAAAAGCACGCGGCCAAAAATGAAGGACGCCCAGGCCTCGGGGCCCAGGCGTCCAGCCTCTGAAAGGCGCCGGCCGGCGGCCCGGCGGCGGGTGGCTCGTCGGGCCAGGCCCGGTTGGCGGGGAGGCCTGCCCTGGACGCGCCGGGCCGAGCCAGCGCGCTCCTAGAGGGAGCCGTCCTCCTCGTCGGCCTCGCCCGGCCCCACGAGGAGCTCTTCCTCGATGGTGTCCTTCGCGCCGCGGACCTGCTTTTCGATCTGCTGGGCGATGTCGGGATTGGCCTTCAGGAACTCGCGGACGTTGTCGCGGCCCTGGCCTATGCGCTGGGAGTTCCAGGAGAACCAGGAGCCCGACTTCTCGATCACCCCGGCCTTGACCCCAAGATCGATGACCTCGCCGAGCTTGGAGATCCCCTCGCCGTACATGATGTCGAACTCGACCTCGCGGAACGGCGGGGCGACCTTGTTCTTGACCACCTTCACCCGGACGTTGTTGCCCACGATCTCGTCGCGCTGCTTGACCGAGCCGGTGCGGCGGATGTCGAGGCGGACCGAGGCGTAGAATTTCAGCGCGTTGCCGCCGGTGGTCGTCTCGGGGCTGCCGTACATCACCCCGATCTTCATGCGGATCTGGTTGATGAAGATGACCAGGGTCTTGGCCTTGGAGATCGAGGCGGTGAGCTTGCGCAGCGCCTGGCTCATCAGGCGCGCCTGCAGGCCGGGCAGGGAATCGCCCATCTCGCCCTCGATCTCGGCCCGCGGGGTCAGGGCCGCCACCGAGTCGATCACGATCACGTCGACGGCGTTCGAGCGCACCAGGGTGTCGGTGATCTCCAGCGCCTGTTCGCCGGTGTCGGGTTGGGCGACCAGCAGGTCGTCCAGGTTCACCCCCAGCTTGTGGGCGTAGGAGGGGTCGAGCGCATGCTCGGCGTCGACGAAGGCGGCGGTGCCGCCCGCCTTCTGCACCTCGGCCACGACGTGCAGCGCCAGGGTCGTCTTGCCCGAACTCTCGGGTCCGTAGATCTCGACGATGCGCCCCTTAGGCAGGCCGCCGATGCCCAGCGCCAGGTCCAGGCCCAGGGAGCCGGTGGACACGGACTCGATCTCCACGACCTTGCCCTTGTCGCCCAGCTTCATCACCGAGCCCTTGCCGAAGGCCCGATCGATCTGCGCCAGCGCGGCCTCGAGCGCGCGCTGCTTCTCTCCGTCTTCTTTTCCCACGAGCCTCAACGCCGACTGAGCCATTTTTCCTGTCCTTCTCTACCGCAGATTCCCGCCAACCCGGCCGGGAGAACGACGTCGCTATCCGAGGATTCGAGCTGTACCGCTTTCGTTCCAGGTTCGCAAGATGTTCCGCGAACCCGGCCGCCTCGTCCCGGTGGGACCGCCCTTACGATCTGGCACAAGCCGTACTTTGCTGTTGTCCCTCGGATTATGTTCTGCGCCGCTCCCCTCGCCTGAGCAGTGGTCGATCGAGAACACCGCGCCCTCGATAGGTTCTCGAATTACGGGCCGCCTACGTCAGATTCGGTCGTAGGACGGGAAGCTTTCTCAACCCCGTGCTGCCTTCCCAATCGTGGCGTCATCGCCGCGGAGAATCGGTCGCGAAACCAAGATGCCGCTTTCCCAATCGGCAGAATTGGGAAAGCGGATTGGGAAAGCGTCGGACAGCCTGTTTCGCGGCGCGTCTCCCTCCCGCACAACTGCCCGTGAGGCCGTGAACGCCCGGCCCTCGCTGGTGTTGAGGGACGACAGTCAGACGGAGGTCCACATGTCTCTCGCCATCCACCCGACGGCGCAGCCTCCCCGCGAGGCGGAGGTCCGGGCGCACGAACGAACCTACGGGCGATTCCTTGTCCTAGTGCGGTACGGCGTGCTCGCCCATCTGGTCGCCGGGACGTTCATCGTGCTCGCCTTCTTCACGGAGGCGAGCGTCTGGGTTGCGGCTCTTGCCGCCGCCGCGATCCTCGCCCTCGGGTTGAGATCCATCCGGCGGATCGAGACGCCGGCCGACACCACTAAGGCGCTTGAGCTCACTTTGACCACGGTGCTCGAAGAGGGCGGTCCCGCCGCCGCGGCTTGGCCGGAGGGCCGCGAGAGGCCCGCCGCGGACGCGGCGCCGGCGCATCCCGAACCGGCCTCATATGGGACGGCGGAACGCGTCACCGTGGGCGTTCTCTACCTGCTCGTCGTGGGTTTCTGGGCGACCCTGGCGATCCCCTCATTCCTCGGCATCCTCGGCAGCGCCCTGGGTTGAGCCGCGACGGCAGGACTGCCTGATCGGCGCGCTTCCGTCGGGCGCCGCGCCAAAAGCGGCCCTTACCGAGACCGGCAGCCCTGATCAGGATGTCCGGCGCGCCGGAACGTCACACGGGGAGCGGCGGTTTGTTCGGGGCCAGGGAGACCATGATGACAGCGATTGCCTTCCGAGCGGCAGCGGGCGGCGGGTGACCGCTGCCGAAGGGACTTAGGCGCGCAGCGCCCTGCGTTCGCCGATGGCGCGGCGGCCGGATCACGCCGCAAGCAGGACCCAGATGAGGGCGCCCAGCCCGCCGCCCGCGACAACACCCGCTGCGACGGGCCCGAGCCAGCCCCGGCGATTGTTCAGACGCCCGTCCGGCTGGAGGTCGGGGGTGGCGGCGTTCGCGTGGCGGCTGTCCAGCGCGCGGCTGCCTTCCTGCGCCCGCATCCGGGCCACCACCTCCGGCGCGGCGGGATGTCCGGCGGCCTCGTCGTCGGAGCCCAATGGGGCTGCGGCCGGATCGAAACCGCCCACCTTGTCGCCCCTCGCGCCACGATCAATGTCGGCCCGGAGTTGCGCGGTCGTGGCGCCGCGGCGGCCGGTCTCGTCGGTAGGCTCTTCTTCGGTCGGCATCTGGACACTCGCTAAGGCTGCTTGAGGCCAGCGGCGCACCGCCGCCGCGGCGGCGGAGGTTGGCGTCGCTCCCCCTGCAACGCGCGGCGGGGGGTGCGGGTCCGCGACGCCCTGTTCGCGCGGGATGATGCTGATGCTCCCGCCGCCTTCCAGCACCGCGAACTTCACGTCCTCGATGCGCTGCAGGCCATGGTGACTGCGGGCGGCGGAAAGAATGTCGCGGAGCTGGATGCGCGCGCCCTTCATCGCCTGCTCGCCGGGTTTCCCGTTCGCCAGGAGCAGCACGGGCCGGCCTTCGATGAACTTGTCCGCCACCGCGGATCGATCCCACTCCCACGGCGGACGCCTGGAGTCGGCCATGCGCCAGGAACGGACCCGGGAGCAGGCACCCAGAGCGGAGGTTCGTGCTCGACCGCAGAGGAAAGCGGCGCGCCTCGGAACGACCTGTCAATTGGCGAGGTCTTGGTACGCGGCCGCCACGAGCGCAGCCGCGCGCGGATCTCCGACGAGGTCGGTCCCCATCCGGTTCATCGCATAGGCGAGGGAAACCCGTCGCTCCAGGTCGACCATGACGAAGGATCCGCCCCACCCGGAGTGGCCGAACGCATTCGGCGAAGGTCCGTAGAGGCCATCCGTGTTGAGCAGGAACCCGGCCCCCCATCGGGCGGGCACGCCAAGCACCTCGTCGACGCCGCGGATTCTCTCTCGTGTGGCCTGGCGCAGGGTCTCCGCCGACACGAGCCGTCCCGTCGCGACGGCCCCGAACAGCCGGGCCAGCGACCCGGCATTGGAGAACCCATTCGCCGAGGACAGCTCACACGCCCGCCACGCCGCAGTGTTGGGCAGCAGCGGCTCGATGACCGGGTTCATGAAGGCCGCGACCTGCGACGGGTTCATGTCGGGCTGCCGGTTCGAGGTCGCCAGCTCCGGCGGGGCGATCATCTCGGCGCGGCGCAGCTCCTCGCAGGCCGGCAGCCCCAGCGTCAGCTGCAGGCCCATTGGGGCGGATAGCTCCTCGGTGATGAACCGGCCCAGGCTGCGGCCCTCGATGCGACGGAACAGCTCGCCCGCCAGGACGCCGATGGAGATCGCGTGATAGCCGGACCGCGAGCCGGGCGGCCATAGCGGGACCGTCGCGGCCAGCCGCGCCGCCGCGGCCGGCTGGTCGTAGAAGTCCTCGACCACGGCGGGGTCGCGGAAGCTGCAGAGCCCCGCCTGGTGAGACAGCAGCATGGCGAGGGTGACCCCGCCCTTGCCTTCGGCGGCGAATTCCGGCCACCAGCGGCTCACCGGTTCGTCGTAGGCGCAGGCGCCGCGATCGACCAGCAGGGCGAAGCAGAGTGCGTTCACGGCCTTGGTGGTCGACCAGATGTTGACCACGGAGTCCCTGCGCCAGGGCCTCAGGCCCTCCTCGTCGAGCGCGCCGCCCCAGAGGTCGACGACCGGTTCGCCATCGATCACCAAGCTGAGCGAGGCGCCCACCTCGTCCCGCTCGGTGAAGTTCTCCGAGAAGGCGCGGGCGAGGGCGCCGAAGCGCAGATCGGCGAAGCCCTGCACGGGATGCGCAAGGCTCACCGGAAGGCCTTCGAGGCGGAAACGCCCCAGGTCCTTGGCGCGCCGTAGACGCGGAAGCCGACCCCTAGCGGCAGGTTGTTCACCGCCTGGGTCAGGTAGCGCTTGTCGGTGAAGTTCTTCACCCAGACGGCGACGTCCCAGTCATCGGACGACAGGACGCTCACCCGCGCATTCCACAGCCAGTAGGCGGGCGCCACGATCAGCGGGTCGTTCAGCGCGTCCTTGTAGCTCCTGCCGTTGTAGTGACCGTCGACCTGGAGGCGGCCTTGCAGCTCATCGGCGAGGCGCAGGGTGTAGGCGGCCGCCACATTGAAGCTGACCTTCGGCGCGTCCGGCAGCTTGTTGCCTCTGGGGATCAAACCCGCCGACGAGCTGAAGGCGCCGAGTTCGGTCTGCAGCAGGCCGACGCCGGCGGAAAGGTCGAGGCCTTCCAGGGCCGGCGGCGACAGGGTCACGTCGAGGTCGGCGCCGTAGATCTCGGCGTTGCGGACATTGCCGAGCCGCTGGATCGGCAGGCCGCCGGACTCGTCGCGGATGAAGGTCTGAACGTCCTTGTAGTCGTAGTAGAAGGCGCTGGCGGACCACGACAGGCCGGCCTCCGGGACCCGCTGCTTGATCCCCACCTCGTAGTCGACCAGCGTCTCCGGGCGGTAGGGCTGAAGCTGGGCCGAGGTGGTCGCCACCCCGGAGAAGAAGCCGCCGCTCTTCACCCCCTGGCTCACCGAGGCGTAGACCAGGGTGAGCGGCGCGGGCTTCCAGTTCAGCCCGATCTTCCAGGACCAGTTGCGGTCATCGATCTCGCGGTCGATCGACGCCAGGGTGATCGGCCCCCCGCCGCAGGGGACCAGGGTGAGGAAGCTCGCCGGGCACTCCGAGACGAGATCGAGATCGAAGCCCTCGTTGTGCTTCTCCTCCCAGGTATAGCGGAGGCCCGCCACCAGGTTCAGGGTCGGCGTGAGCCGGTGCTCGATGTTCGCGAAGGCGGCCGCCGACTTCGAGGTCTGGTCCGCAAAGGTGTAGAGGCGGGTGTTGAGCAGCGCCCGCAGGTCCCCGTCGTAGGAGGTCTTGATCCGGTCGCGCGACGCGAACACGCCCGTCAGCCACTCGGTCTTGTCCGTCGAGCCGGCCAGCCGCAGCTCCTGCGACAGCTGATGGACCCGGTCCTTGGCGACGAAGTCGAGGTGGGGGAAAGGGCCGGCGTCGGTGTCCGCTCCCCATTCGCGCTTGAAATCGATGTAGCCGGTGACGGACGTCAGGGTCGCCCATCCGAGGTCGGCGTTGATCCGCGTGGTGAGCGCGCGCTGGTCCAGGTCGTAGCTCGGGTCGACCGAGTACTCCCCCTTGAAGGGATCGCCGTCCACGTCCCGGTAGCCCAGCAGGTCCAGGCACCCCGGCGAGCCGGGGCAGACGAGCCCGGCCGGCGCCCCTGGGGGCGGGATCAGGCCGAAGAACTCGGGCGCGCCCACTTCGGAGCGCGACTTCTGGATCTCGACCTTGGTCAGGACTTCGAGGTCGGGAGTCGGCCGTCACAGGGCCTGGGCGCGCGCCATCCGCACGTCGCGGCGACCGATATCCCGGCCGAGGCTGCGGTTGAGGAAATAGCCCTCGTCCTGGCGGACGTACTTGCCGGCCAGCCGCAGCGCGAAGGTGTCGGAGACCGGCACATTGACCATGCCCTCCAGGTCCAGAGCCTCGTAGTCGCCGTAGCTGGCGGCCAGGCGTCCTTCCCGGCCGCGGAGGTGGGGCTTGGCCGTCACCACGTTGATGGCGCCCGCCGTGGAGTTGCGGCCGTAGAGGGTGCCCTGCGGTCCCTTGAGGGCCTCCATGCGCTCCAGGTCGAAGAGATCGAAGTTCATGAGCGCCAGCGAACTCAGATAGACCTCGTCGACATAGACGCCGGCGCTGGGGTTGTTCACGACCGAGAAGTCGTTCAGGCCGACCCCGCGGATCGTCACCACCGGCAGGATGCCCGGCATGTTCTCCTTGATCCCGACGTTCGGTGTGAACGCGGCGATGTCGGCGACCTGGGTGACGCGGCGGGCGGCAAGGTCCTCGGCGCCGACCACAGCGACGTTCACGCCCACGTCAAGCGTGTCCTGAACGCGCTTCTGCGCGGTGACGGTGACGACCTCCAGTTCGAGCGGCTCAGGCGCCGGCTCCGCCGCATTCGCCGAGAACGCCGACAACGTCAGCGAAGCCGCCGCGACACTGCCGACCCGACGCGCGCGCCTTTGATTGCAGCCAGACATCTCACCCTCCCAGGACCATGCCCCAGCCGCTGATCCGGCTGTTTTCGACACATGAGTTTGATCTCATAACGCCGCGACCAGCTGCGTTGTCAAGTTTTTCGACATCTACGTATCAATACAGTCTCGAATGATGGCAGAGTGGCCTTCGCGGCCGACTGGGGCTAAGGAGCCTTGGATCCGGCGACGGAGCTCAGGAGGATCACGGGATTTGGAGGACACGGCGCGACCCACCACGCGTAAGCGGGCGGCCAAGCGCGAACGGCTGCTTGCGGAAGCTGCACGCGAGATCAACGCCGTGGGCGCCGGCGCGATCGTCATCAACGACATCGCCGAGCGGGTCGGGCTGTCGCGCAACACGCTCTACTACTACGTCTCGGATCGGGCGGATCTGGTGTTCCGCTGTTACGAGCGAGCCTGCGAAGCCTTCACGGACGATCTCGTCGCCGCCGAGGACGCCAGTTCCCATCCTGCAGAGGCGATCGCCCATCTGGTCGAAAGGCAGCTCGACTTCGACCGGCCGCCCCAGGCGATCCTTAGCGACGTGGAGTTCCTGCCCCCGCCCCAGCGGGCCGTGATCCGAGAGCAGCAGGCGCGCAACGTCGCCGCCTTGCAGGCCGTGGTGGCCGGCGGAGTGGAAGCAGGCCTCTTCCGTCCCTGCAACACGGAGATCGCAGCCCAGTCGCTGATCGGCATGATCTCGTGGGCGCAGCTCTCGGCCGGATGGATCGGCCGCACGGACAGTCGCGCCATGCGCCGCCGCTCAGCCGCGGCGATCGTCGATCTCGTGCTGAACGGCCTCGCGAGCGGACCGCGCCCACCGCCGCTTTGCGACATCGAAGTGGATCGGCTGACGGCCCGCCCTTTCAACGCCTTCGATCGCCGCCAGGCGAACGAGGTGAAGACCGATCAGTTGATCGCAGCCGCTTCGCGTCTGTTCAACCGGAGGGGCATCGATGGTGCGTCTCTGGACGACGTGGCGGCGATGGTCGGAGCTACGAAGGGGGCAGTCTATCACTACTTCGACGACAAGGCCGATCTGGTGAGCCGGTGCTATCGGCGCGCCTTCGAGCTCTACGACCTGTTCATGGCGACGGCGACAGGCGCAGGGCGGACCGGCTTCGAGAAAGCGATCATCACGACGCACCTGAACCTTCAGGCCCAGGCCGGTTCGGTCTCGCCGCTCATGCCACAGCCGGGACGGATGGCTCTGCAGGAAGGTGATCGGGACGCATTCACCAGGGCCAGCAATCGCCTGCGCATCGCCTCGACCCGCAACATCCGGCGAGGGATCGCCGATGGATCCTGCCGCCCGTGTGACGCGACCCTCGTTAGTGAGATGGCGGCCGGAACCTTCCTCTGGCTGCCCAAGTGGTTGCCGGAAAACTATCCGCTTTCGCCAATGCGGATCGCCGACCAGACCTGCGACGTTCTCGCCTTCGGCCTTCGGCCCTCGACCGGCTGACGCCGGCATTCCGCCGAATGTCTTCCAGAGGACATAAGCTGACGTTGGCGTCGGGCTTCGCCCTCGCCCTATCCTGCGACAGATCGCGACCCACCTCGCCCCCTCGGCAAATCTTCTCCGGGGCTACTTCCTGAGGTGGCTCTCGAACCAGCCCACCATCGCGTTCATGGCCTGGATGGCGTAGGCGTCGGTCTTGGCGGGGTCGCCCTTGACGTAGAAGTCGTGGTCGGCGCCGGCGAACATCCTGAGCTGGTTTTCGACCCCGACCGTGTCGAGCGCCGCGCGCATGGCTTCCGACTGCGTCGGCGGCACGCCCTTGTCCGCATCGCCGTGCAGCATCAGCGTTGGCGGATCGCCCGCGTCGACGCTGTGGATCGGCGAGACCGACGGATAGAGCTTGTCGTCGAAGGCGATGGGGCCTGCCTTGGGGCGGCCCTGCAGGAGGACGGCGAGGTCGGTGGGCGGGAAATAGGCGACGACGGCGGCGACCCGATTGCCGGAACGCTCCAGCGGGTTGGCGGCGGCCGGGTCTCCGTCATCGGCCATCATGCCGGCGACCAGGGCAAGATGCCCCCCGGCGCTCGCGCCCCACACGCCGATCCGCGCCGGATCGGCGCCGTAGTCGCGGGCGTGCAGCTTGATATGACGCATCCCAAGCCGCACGTCCGTGACCGCATCAGGCACTTGGAACCGCGGCGCCGACGCGTGGTAGAGCGCGACGACCGTGAAGCCCTTGTCGATCAGCGCCTGATAGCGGGCCTGTCGCTCTTCTGGCGGGCCCCATGACGACCGCCAGCCGGCGGACACCATGTTCACGACCAGCGCGCCGTTGGCGTTCTTCACAGGCTTAAAGACGTCGTAGGTGAGCGCCATACCGTCACGGCGCCCGTAGATCACGTCCCGGACGTAGGTGGCCGTCTTCAGCTCCGCGGGCGTCGGCGGCTGCAGGGCGCGGCGAGGATAGCCGCTGAGCGGCGGGCCAAGATCGGGGGGCGGTTGGGCCTGCGCCGCTGCGGCGCCCCCGGCGCCGACAGCCGCCACGAAGGCCAGCGCCGCACTCAAGAGCCTGATCATGGATGCTCCCTTTTGGCTGAGCCTAGCCACCCGGAAGGCTGCGCGCCAAGACCACCGCGCCCTCCTCCAAGGCAGATGAATTGGAATCCCGCGCCGGACCGCTATCTCTAGGCGAAGACCGACGGAGGCGACCCGCGTGACCAAGCCCATCAAGATCGACTTCGTCTCTGACGTCTCCTGCCCCTGGTGTATCATCGGCTTGGGCGGGCTGGAGGAAGCCCTGGCGCGGGTCGGCGACCTCGTCGACGCGACCATCACCTTCCAGCCCTTCGAGCTCAATCCCGATATGCCGCCCGAGGGCCAGAACCTGGGCGAACACGTCTTCCAGAAGTACGGCGCGACGCCGGAGCAGTCGGCGGCGAACCGCGAGCAGATCCGAGCCCGCGCCGCCGAGGTGGGCTTCTCCATCGCGACCACGCCCGACAGTCGGATCTACAACACCTTCGACGCCCACCGCCTGCTACACTGGGCGGGCCTGGAGGGCCGCCAGCTGCCCCTCAAGCACGCCCTGTTCGAGGCCTATTTCACCCGGGGCGAGAACCCCAGCGACCACGACGTCCTGGTCGCCGCCGCCGAGCGCGCGGGCCTCGATCCCGTGAAGGCCCGCGACGTGCTAGTCTCGGGCCGCTTCGCCGACCACATCCGTTCCCTGGAGCGCCAGTGGTACGAGGCCGGCATCAGCTCGGTCCCGGCCGTGATCATCAACGAGAAATACCTGATCTCCGGCGGTCACCCTGCCGACGCCTTCGAACGCGCGCTTCGCACCATCGCGGCAGAGGCGTAGCAACGCCGCCTATAGCGCCCGGCAGCGGTCACATCCACCCAGGACCAGGCCTCATGTCCGCCTAGCGCCAGGAGGAGACACGGAGGGCAAGGCCGCTAGCGGGCCTTCGTTGGCCTTTCCGTGCAATAAGCGCTGTCGCCCCTAGCGGACGTCAGGGTGGTCCTCGAACTCCGAGTTGAACAGCCGAACGGCGTCTTCAACAAAGCCAAGCGCGGGTGGCGGCGGCTCCTGGTCGGACCGATGCCGCACAAACAGCTCCTCGAACCCGCCAGGATGAAAGCTCACCAGCAGGTCGACAGGGCTTCCAGAGACGTTCGCAAAACCGTGGCGAGTTCCCGGCGGCACGCGGACGAAACCACCTGGTCCCAGGTCAAGGATCTCCTCGTCCAGCAAGAATCTGAGATGACCAGATCGAACGAGAAACGTCTCCTCAATGTCGTGGTGCCGGTGAGCGCCGTAGGCGGGGTCTCCGTGGGACGCGGAACGGTCAGCCACCACGTACTCCATCAGTGAGTAGCGGCCGCCGGTATCTCTGCCAGGGACCAGTATCCGCCCGCGATCGTCGCCGTCTTCAAAGACAAGCCCATCCCCTGCAAATACGTGGGCAATGCCAGATCCTATGGGCAACGTTACGCAGCTACACGCAAGTTACTCCACAAGCGCACTTCAGTGTTTGTTACATCTATTCAATATATTAGCCGAACTCGGCGGGGCCTCTCCGGCCTCCCTCGGAGACCTCTGCGTGAAAATGGCTAAGGACAGTCCCACCGACGCCGGCCGCCCGATGCGAGGAACATCGGACGAAGATGCGTCAGAATCGGTCGTAGGCCCGGGCCTACTCCGCGGCCCAGGCGGGAGAACGCCGTGCGACACCGCCGCCAGGCAGTTTCGCCACATACGGTCCGAAGCGTTCGTCCGCGGTCATGTAGTCGGTGGAGACGTACTGGGCGCCCGAGGCGAAGGCGGCCTGCTGGCGGCTCGTGTCGTTGGCCCGAGCCTCGCGGGTGTCGGCGTCGGCCCGGGTGCGCACGATGAGGCCGGCCTTCACCGCCGCCGCGATGCGCGCCGCCTGCGCCTTCGGCTCGTTCAGGGTGATGTAGGCGGCGGCGGGCGAGGCCTCCTCGATATTCACGAAAGCGGCGCGGCCTTCCAGCGACTTTCGCTCACCGCGGTAGAGCGCGACCTGGCCGGCGGGGCAGTCGCAGGCGAACATCACGCGGCCCCGGGCGGCCTTCAGCGTCGGCCATGCGCCGGCGGTGACGGCATCGCGCAGGGTGGCGTGACGCCCCTGGACCTGGTCCGGCGTGATGAGGGCGGTTTCGGAGAACACCGACCGGATCTCCGCGTCGATCCGGTCCATGGCGGCGGCGTCAAACTTCGGCGCGACGGTGGCCCCGGGTAGCGACAGGCCGCCTTCCTTCAGGTTCAGAAGGATCAGGATCGGCAGATGGTCCGGGTGCGCCTGCGACCAGGCGCGGATCTCAGTCAGGCAGCCGACGAACGTGGGACAGGTCGAACGGTAGTCCACCGAGGGCTCGTGCAGCACCTTGAGCCCCGGCCCCTGGAGCGGCGCGAAATCGTAGGGAACGGCCTTGCCCCCCGCCATCCGGAAGCCCAGCGGCGCGGCGTAGAGTCCGCCCTCCCCCGGATCGTTGGCCAGGTCGATCTCGAGCTGGCGGGCGCCGGCGTCGAGCTGCCGGGCGAGCGGCGGATGGGCGTAGTCGAGGGCGTCGGCCTCCCGCGGGTTGGCCGCGCGGATCATCGCCATTTCGTTGGGTGCGATGGCCAGCTTGTAGCTGTTGTGGGTGCCGACGGCCTGGATGGCGTTCATCGGCAGGGCGTCCACTGCCGAGCGCGTACAGCCGGGCGCGCCTGCAGGCGCTTCAAGATCGCAGGCGGCGGAGACGGCGGCGGCGAGAAGAAGTGCGGCGATCATGGCGGGGTCCTAGCGGCGTCGCTTGACGCTATCGCGACGGCTCAGGTCCAGGGAATAGTCTCGGGCTCGGCGGGCAATTGGCCGGACAGGATGGGCGGCAGCCTTTGCGCGAGGCCGGGCGGGAAGACGCGGTCCGTGGTCATCACGAGCTCGCCCAGCGTCCACCACCGGATGTCGTCGATGAGTTCGCGCTCGATGGCCGTCCAGCGGTCGCGGACCGGATCGCCCCCCTCACAGCGCGCGACGATGTAGCACTCCTTGAAGAGCGTCGGCTCGGGCATGCGCATGACCCCCTCGCGCACCCAGACCACCGGCCCCAGCACGAAGTCTGCGATGCCAGTCTCCTCGCGGATCTCACGGGCGGCGGCCTGGACGAACGTCTCTCCGGGCTCCACGCCGCCCCCGACCGTGAACCATGCGCCCGAGCCTTCGGGCCGCGACGGCAGGCGGCCCTTCATCAGGAGGATTCGGTCGTGGGCGTCGAGCAGAAGGACACGGGCGGTGGGGCGCTCGGGATGCATGACGCCAGGAGCTAGCGCGAGCCGGCGACGGTGGCCAGCGCCTCGCCGGGCGACGCCGGATACGCGGCCTTAAGGGCGCCCATGCGAAGAGGGAAGTCTGGAGATCGGCCCTTTGACGACAGCACACAGGTTCCTGGGGTTCGGCTTCGCCGCCGCCGACCTCCTGATGGAGGTGCGGCCGGATGGCCGGGTCGGATTCGCGCTGGGCGCCGGCGAATCGGTCCTGGGCGTGCCGGACACCGCCCTGACTGGGCGGGCCTGGACCAGCCTTATCGAGCCGGAAGACCACGCCATGATCGAGGCGCTGTTCCGCGGCCTGGCCGACGGCGCGCGCGCGGGACCCGTGGTTGCCGCGGTGGCGGTCGCGCCGGGCGCGGCCGCAAGATTCGTGAGCGTGACCGCGATCCGCCTGCCGACCGGCGGCGGCGCGGTCTCCTGCGCGTTGTCGCGTGCGGCGGCGCGGGGGCCGGTCGGCTTCCAGGATCGCGACGCCTTCGCCACCCGCGCCGCCGAACTGTTGTTGGGCGCGGCGGAAGAGCTGGAGGTCACCTTCCTGGGGCTCGAGGGCGTCGACGCGGCGGCCTCCGGGCTGGACGCCGAAGCGGCGCGGACGCTTGTGGCCGCAGTGCTGCGCGCCCAGGCCTACCGCGGCGAGGCGCCGGCTGCCCTGGGAGAGGACCGCTACGCCCTTCTGCGCACCCGCACAGAGCCGCTCGACGCGCTTGCCCAGCGCGTCGCCCGCGTGCTCGCGGACGCGGGGATCGTGGGCGCCGAGCCGGACGCTGCGGCCCTGCCGCTCGAAGGCGTGACGCGGCCGAAACAGGTGGCGCAGGCCCTGCGGTTCGCCTTGAACAATGTGCTGGAGCGGGGCCTGTCCCGCGGCGTCCCCGCCGATCTGTCGCAGGCGCTGGAGCGCGCAACGCGCACGGCGCTGAGCAAGGCGGGCCAGCTCGGCGCCGCCATCCGTCACCGTCGCTTCCGCCTGGCCTACCAGCCCGTGGTGTCGCTCGCGGACGGCGGACTGCACCACCACGAGGTCCTGGTGAGGTTCGGTGCGGAGGGCAGCCCGTTTCCGACCATCCGGATGGCCGAGGAGATGGACCTGATCGAGCCGCTGGACCTGGCGGTGCTGGAGGAAGCGCTCTGCGTCCTGGACCGCGAGCCGGGCATGAGCCTGGCCGTCAATGTCTCGGGCCGCAGCATCATGAGCGAGCCCTACGTCGTCCGCGCGACGGCGCTGCTGAAGGACCGGCCCTGGGCGCGCGGCCGGCTGTTGTTCGAACTGACTGAGAGCGCGGCGGTCGAAGACCTGGCCCTGGCCGACCGCCACCTGCAGGCGCTGCGCGCCGAGGGGTGCGAGATCTGCCTGGACGACTTCGGCGCCGGCGCAGCATCGCTGGCCTACCTGCAACAGCTGACGCTGGACGTGGTGAAGATCGACGGGCGCTACATCCGCGACCTGCAGCACGGCGGCCGCGAGGCGACTTTCGTGCGGCACCTGGTGAACATGTGCGGCGAGCTCAAGGTCCGCACCCTGGCCGAGATGGTCGAGACGTCCGAGGCCGAGGACGCCGTACGACGGGCGGGCGTCGACTATGCGCAGGGCTGGCTCTACGGGCCCGCCGCCGAGACGCCGCTGGACCCGGCGACCGCCGCGCGCGGGACGCGGGAAGGCGCCCTGGCGGTGCGGACGGCGCTGGAGCGGTAGGGGAACGCGAATTCGAGGCTCGCCATCCCGGACGGCCTGCAAGGCCGATCCGGGACCCAGTCCTTGCGGAGGCTCCCCGGGGTTCCGGCTCTCCGGCCCGCGAGCGGGCCTCCGGCCGGGACGACGGTGGGATTTTGGCCAAGGCCCCACGCTTGACCGAACCTCGCAGCGCCCTGCCCTCACGCCTTCGTGAGGTTCGCCCCGCGAATATCCGGGCGTAGGGTTTCGACAGAGGGCGGCGTCGACCGGCCCGTACCGGTCGCTGGCCGTCCACAACCGCGCGCAGGAGCGCCTCTCGACACTCCCGGAACGGGGCGCTCTCGGCGCCCTGGGTGATGGGAGAACGCGACCATGGCAATCCGAGAAAAGGGGTCGGTTCGGGCGCTTGCGCTCGTCGGCCCCACGAGCGCCGGCAAGACCACCCTGATGGAGGCCCTGCTGGAAGCCGCGACCGGTCAGGCGGTGCGGCCCGGCGAGGTGGGGGACTCCAGCCCCGAGGCCAAGGCCCGGGGGCATTCGGTCGAACTGAACCTCGCCGGCTTCGACTTCATGGGCGACCGCTATGTGGTCGTCGACTGCCCCGGCTCCCTGGAATTCTGCGCCGAGATCGATCCGGCGCTGCCGGCGGTGGACCTGGCCCTCGTGGTGGCCGAGCCCGATCCCGCCAAGGCCGTGCTGCTGCAGCCCACGCTGCGCGAACTGGAACGGCTGGGCGTGCCGCACGCCCTGTTCATCAACAAGATGGACCAGGCCCACGGCTCGCTGCAGGAGCTGCTGGACGCGCTGACCCCCGTCTCGTCGACGCCGCTGGTGGCGCGGCAGATCCCCACCTGGGTAGGCGACAAGGTGTCGGGGTATATCGACCTCGCCCTGGAGCGCTGTTTCGTCTACCAGCCCAGCAAGCCGTCGGAGCAGATCGACATTCCCGGCGAGCTGCAGCAGCAGGAGGCCGACGCGCGCTTCCACATGCTGGAGCAGATGGCCGACTACGACGACGAGCTGATGGAGCAGCTCCTGTCGGACGTCACGCCCAGCCGCGACCTCGTCTTCGCCGACCTGGTGCGCGAGATGAACGATGGGCTGATCACGCCGGTGTTCTTCGGTTCGGCCCAGAACGGCTTCGGCGTGCGGCGGCTCCTCAAGGCGCTGCGCCATGAGACGCCGCCGATCGAAAAGGCGGCCGACCGGCTCGGGATCGATCGCGGCGCCTATGTGCTGAAGACCACCTATGCCGGCCAGTCCGGCAAGCAGGCCTACGCGCGCGTGTTCGGGGCGAAGCTCACCGACGGCGCCGATCTCGTGCTGCCGGATGGGACCAGGAGCCGGGCCGGCGGGCTGTCCCTGGTGCAGGGCGGGGCGCTGAAGAAGATCGCCGAGGCGCCGGTGGGCGATGTCTGCGCGATCGGCAAGGTGGACGCCGCGGCCGCCGGCCAGATCCTGTCAACGACGGGCCAGCCCCAGGCGGTGAAGGCGGCGGCGCGACCGAGGCGGCCGCTGTTCGCCGTCGCGCTGATGGCGCGCAACCGGAACGACGACGTGCGACTGTCCGGCGCGCTCTCCAAGCTGGTCGAGGAGGACACCGGCCTGTCGCTCACCCACGACGCCGAGCAGCGGCAGGTGCTGCTGGCGGGCCAGGGCGAGGGCCACGTGCGGCTGGCGCTGGAGCGGCTGAAGCGCCGGTTCGGCGTCGACATCGACACGGTGCAGCCCAAGACGCCCTACCGCGAGACCCCGGCCCGCGGCGCCCAGCAGCGGTCCCGCCACAAGAAGCAGTCCGGCGGCCACGGCCAGTTCGCCGACATCACGATCGAGATGAAGCCCCTGCCCCGCGGCTCCGGCTTCGTCTTCACCTCCAAGGTCGTTGGCGGCGCCGTGCCGAAGCAGTGGATCCCGGCCGTCGAGGCGGGCGTCCGCGACGGCCTGCAGAAGGGGCCGAAGGGCTTCCCGGTCACCGACCTGGAGGTCACCCTGCTGGACGGCCAGACCCACAGCGTGGACTCCTCGGAAATGGCCTTCCGCACGGTGGGCCGGCTGGCCATCGACGAGGCGCTGGCCGCGACCGGCACGACGCTGCTGGAGCCGGTCGAGAAGCTGGTGGTCTATTCGCCCTCGCCCAGCGCCTCGCACGTGACCTCGGCGCTGACCGCGCGGCGCGGGCAGATCCTGGGGCTTGGCCCGCGGGAGGACTGGCAGGGCTGGGAGCGCATCGAGGCCTACCTGCCGCAGAGCGAGCGCCAGGACCTGATCGCCGAGCTGCGGGGCCTGACGCAGGGCCTGGGCGCCTTCGAGGCCGACTTCGACCACATGAGCGAGCTGCATGGGCGGCTCGCCGACGAGGCGGCGCAGGGGGCGCGGGCGTAGAGCAAATGCTACCCCAAGGGGGAGCCGTCAGCGAAGCTGATTGAGGGGGATTCATCCACCGACCTCCGCGGCGGTGACCCCCTCCACCACTTCGTAGTCCCCCTCCACCTGTGGGGGAGGATTGGCTACTCACCCTCCATGCCGAGCCTTTCCCTCACCGCCCTCCTCGTCCGGGACTACGACGAGGCGAACGACTTCTATGTCCGCAAGGTCGGCTTCGACCTGGTGGAGGACACCGACATGGGCGGTGGCAAGCGGTGGGTCGTGGTGCGGCCGCCGGGGTCGCAGGGCGGGCTGCTGCTGGCGCGGGCCGTGGGCAAGCAGGTGCGCGCCGTCGGCGATCAGGCGGGCGGACGCGTCTTCCTGTTCCTGGAGACCGACGACTTCGGCCGCGACCAGGGGAGGATGGTCGCGGCCGGCGTCAGGTTCCTGGAGGCCCCACGCCACGAGCCCTATGGGATCGTGGCCGTGTTCGAGGACCTCTACGGGAACAAGTGGGATCTCATTCAGCCGGTTCGGGCTGCGGCTGCGCCGGGATGAGCGCGTCGTCGATCTCGTTGGCGCGCTTGGCGGCCGGGCGGGCCGCGCAGCGGGCGACGTAGGCCTCAAATACCGGGCGCTTCTCAAGCGTGCCGAACTCCATGCCCCAGCCAAGGTGGGCGGCGATGTAGAGGTCCGCGGCGGTGAAGCTGTCGCCGACGAGGTATTCGCGCCCCTTGAGGCCCCCCTCCAGGGTGTTCAGCACGTCGGCCATGCTGCCGAAGCCGACCATGCCGCGCTGTTCTTCCGACACCTCGACCTTCAGCATCTGGATCGCGGCCGCCTGCTCGATCGGGCCGGCGCCGAAGAACAGCCAGCGGTAGTAGGGCCCGCGAAGCTTGCTGGTCACCGGCGGCGCGAGGCCCGCCTGCGGGAAGGCGTCGGCGAGATAGGCGCAAATCGCCGCGCACTCGGTCACCACCGTGTCGCCGTGGACGATGGCCGGCACCTTGCCCATGGGATTGATCGCCAGGTACTCGGGCGCCTTGGCGTCACCGGTTTCCCAGCGAAGGATCTTCGTCTCGTAGGGCTGGCCCACCTCCTCCAGCATCCAGCGGATGATGCGGCCGCGCGACATCGGGTTCGTGTAGAAGACCAGTTGGTCGGACATGGGGGAGGCTCCTTCAGCGGAAGGCGGCCATGAAACACCCAGGCTGCTGACAGGGCCATGTCAGCAGTGTTGCGTCTCAGGCGACGGCCTGTGACGGCCGGGTCATCGCCCGGCGCAGATAGATCTCCGCGAGGACGAGGTTGGGGACCCAGGAGATCCAGGCCGTGGCCACGTAGATCTGCGCGAAGGTGAGGCCCGCCATCATCCCGAGGGGGAGGTAGAGCCGCAGGGTGACCGCCGCGAACGTCAAGGAGAACGAGCGGATCATCCACCGCCGATGTTCTTCGAAGCGGCCGCCGCGGGCCGCCAGCCAGCCCTGGACGGTGCAGTAGATCCAGATCGGCGCCAGCAGGCCGAAGCCCACGCCCGCGACGGGGCCGAACGTCGTGCCGAACGCCAGCACGAAGCCGGCGCAGCCTCCGGTCAGGCAGCCCACCCCATAGATCCGGCCGAGCCAGCGGTGCAGGCCCCGGCGGCGACGGATCGCCGGCAGGAGCTGGAAGGCGCCCACCAGGAGGGCGGTCCCCGCGCCGCCGGCGTGCAGGGCGAGCCAGGGCCGCGCAAGCAGGTTGCCGGCGATTTCGGGGCTGAGGTTCTGGGTCTGCGGGGCGAAGTAGAGGGCGTAGCCGGCCACGCCCACGCTGAGGAAGGCGGCCAGCGCCCAGAGGGCGAGGTGCGGCTTGCGGATCGTCATGCCAGGCTCCGGGCTCGAACGGCGCCGCATTGACGGGCGGCGCCGGGGGCCTGCCAAGGGTCAGGATCGCGAACGGCGCCGATCGTTCGTGAACGGATGCGGCCGCTTCGCCAGTCGTGGCAGGATCGCGCGAACGAGTCGGCCGCCACGAGCGATGATGACCAAACCGCTGACGCAACTGCCTTATCGCCGGGTCGCCGCCGACGTGGCGCTATGGGTGGCGATCGGCGTGGTGATGGCCTTCCTGGGGCCGTTCGGCTCGTCCGAGCGGAGCTTGCCCGAGCGACTGATCTACTGGCAGCTCTGCATGGTCGGCGGCGGGCTGATCGGCATCGGGCTGGACGAGCTCATCCGGCGTCGCGTCCGCGGTTTCTGGCCTCGCCTGCTGGCGGTGAGCGCGGCGATGACCCCGCCGGTGACCCTGCTGGTGGGGCTGGTGAACCACTGGCTGGGCGGGATTCGGCTAGGTCTGCACAACGTCGCCGAGCCCTGGTTCCAGGTGTTCGTGGTCTGCTTCGCGGCGATGTGCCTGCGCCAGCTCGCCTGGGCCGAGCCGCCCAGGCCGCCGCCGGATGCTGATCCGACGCCTGACCCGACCGAGGCGTTCCGCCGCCGGCTGTCGGCCAAGCGGCGGGGGGCGGGCCTGATCGCCGTTCAGGCCGAGGACCACTACCTGCGCGTCCACACAGACGCCGGCGACGAGCTGATCAGCGCCCGGTTCAGCGACGCGATCGCCGAGCTGGAGCGCGCGGCCGGTTTCCGGACGCACCGCTCCTGGTGGGTCGCCGCCGACGCCATCGACGAGGTGAGGTGGCTGCGCGGCCGAGGCGAGGCGCGCCTGAAGTGCGGCCTCGTCGTCCCCGTCAGCCGCAGCAACGCCCCGCCGTTGAAGGCGGCGGGATGGTTCTGAACGGCTTCTAGAGCCGCGACGTCTCGAGCTTCGTGTCCGCCCGCTTCCACGCTTCCGCGAGCTCCGCGCGGGCCTGCGTCGCATCGGCCGCCTTGCCCTGGGCTTCCAGGGCCTTCACGAGCCCGGCAAGCGCCCAGCCGTCGCGGCGGTAGTGATGCAGGCTGTCGCGGTAGACCGCTTCGGCCTCGCCGGGCTTGCCCCCTTCCAGCAGGGCGGCGCCCAGGAGATGCGCCACCGGGCGGTGCCAGTAGGCCGGCTCGGTATAGGGCAGCGCCCGCTCCATGGCCTGGGCCCGGCGGAAATGCGCCACCGCCGCATCGAGGTCCCCGGACTTGCGCGCGATCTCGCCGTCCACCAGCGCGAGCGCGAGGGGGACCATCGCCTCGGCGGGAACGCCGAACACCTCGTACTTGTCGAACTGCGCCGTCTGGAGCTCGGCCAGCTTCGCGCGGTCGGCGCGGGCGGCGGCGAGGTCGCCGGTGTTGGCGTGGGCGAAGGCCTGAGCGTAGAGCCACATCGCCGTGTCCAGGGTCAGCGAGGCGTGAGGCGCGGGCTCGGCCAGGATCTCCTGGTACCTGCCGAAGCGTAGCAGCGTGACCACCGGGGTGAGGTTGTAGAGTTCGGCGAACGCCATCTGTCTGGACAGGTTGTCCGCGTCCACCGCCTTGACCAGGCGCCGGGCCGCGTCGATCGCCGCCTGGTAGCGCCCCTCCATCTCGGCCGACGTCCACAGGAAGTGGATGTTGTGGCCGTAGTAGCCGGCCGGGTAGAAGCCCTGGGCGCGGCAGGTGGCGATGTAGTTCTCGTCCACCAGGGCGGCCGCCTCGTTGGCGGCGGCGGCGTCGGCGTAGCGGCCGACGCGGTAGTAAATGTGGCTGGGCATGTGGACGATGTGGCCCGCGCCCGGCATCAGCTTCAGTAGGCGGTCGGCCGCCGGCTCGGCCCGCTCGGGCGTGGTCGAGGCCTCGACGGCGTGGATATAGAGGTGCAGGGCGCCGGGGTGGTCGGGGTTCGCCGCCATCGCCTTTTCCAGGGTGGCGATGATGGTGGCGCCATGGCCCTTCGGCGTCTTGCCGTCGGCCTCCCAGTAGTCCCAGGGCTGGGTGTCCATCATGGCCTCGGCCCAGAAGACCTGGGCGTCGACGTCATCCGGATACTTTGCGGCGAGCTCGCCCATGGCCTGGGCGAAGGCCGCATTGAGCGCGGCGCGGTCGGCCGCCTTGGTCTCGGCGTAGCGCTTGGAGAGCGCCGCGATCCAGGCCTGCTCGCGCGGAGTGACCTTCGGCGCCAGGGCTTCGGCGTTCTTGAGCGCGGCCCAGGCGGCCGGGATGGCGTCATCCGGCATCGCCAGGTTGATGTTGGAGCCCAGGGCGAAGGCCACGCCCCACCAGCACATGGCGCAGTTCGGATCGAGGCGGGCGGCCTCGCGGAACGAGCGGATGGCCTCGGCGTGGTTGAAGCCGAAGACCAGATTGACGCCCTGGTTGAAGAACTTCTGCGCCTCTGGCGTCGCCGTGACGGTCATGCGATGGGCGCCGAGCCCTTCGAAGACCGGCGCGCCCGGCTTGTCGGCCTGGCCGTTGTAGATGCTGGGCATGGGCGGCAGGCCCATGCTCATGCCCTTCATCTTGGACATGTCGTGTGGCTGGGCCGCGGCGACGCCGGCCCACAGGCTGGCGGCGGCGAACAGAGCGATCTTCGCCTTCATGGCGTCCCTCCCGATTGCGATCGGCGGGAAGGTGGCGCCGATCGGCCGCCGGGGCGAGTGCACCTGCGGTCGGTTTTTCGAGATGGCCTAGGCCCGGAGCGTCCCCAGGAACTCCAGCAAGGCCGAATTGAACGCCTCCGGGCGGTCGATATTGGCGGCGTGGCCGGCGCCTTCGATCACCGCCTTGCGTGCGCCGGGGATCTTGGAGGCCATGTAGTCCGAGGCGGCCAGGAACGGCGTGTCCTCCGAGCCCACCACCACGATCGAAGGCACGCGGATGTCCGGCAGCGAGGTGATCACCCCGGCGTCGCGCTGGGTGAGCATGCCGCGGGCGGCGAGGGCCAGTCCCTTGGCGCTGCGGTGGAGCGCGGTGCGGCGCTCGGCGCTGCCGCGTTCGAGCACGGCCAGGCCCTCGGTCTCGTAGCGCTCGGCGGTCTTGAGCGCGTTCTTGTTCCAGCCGTCTCGGGCCTCGTCATTCCGGTAGCCGGGGCCGGTGTCGATGATCAGCAGCGCCCGCACGCGCTCCGGATGGACGCGGTGGAAGGCGAGCGACATGTAGCCGCCCAGAGACAGGCCGCCGACGATCGCCGACTTGGCCCCCACATGGTCCAGCAGGGCCGCCATGTCGGCGACCGTGGCGGCCTCGGAATAGAGCGCTGGGTCGTCGGGACTGTCGGACTGGCCGTGGCCGCGCATGTCCCAGATGACCAGGGTGTGGTCCTTGGACAGCGCATCGATCTGGCCGGCCCACATCTGCGACGTGGCCGAATATCCGTGGGTCAGCAGGATGACGGGCCCCTGCCCGTGGACCTCGTAGTAGAGGTTCACGCCGTCGCGGTTCAGCACAGCCATCCCGTCCTCCCTGCGGTTTCCGGCATCGAAGGCGGTTTCACCCGGCTTGTCGAGCGCCTCAGACCTTGCGCTGACTGGCGATCCAGCGGCCGACGCGCGCCTCCAGGACCGGCAGCGGCTGGGCGCCGCCGCCCAGGACCACATCGTGGAACGCGCGATAGTCGAACCGTTCCCCCAGCGCAGCGCGGGCCCCGTCCCGCAGCTTCTGCAGCCGGATCATGCCGATCTTGTAGCAGGTGGCCTGGCCGGGATTGACGAAGTAGCGCCGGATCTCCGAGCGGATCGCCGCCTCGGGCTGGGCCGAGTTGGCCATGAAGTATGCGACGGCCTTCTCCTCGCTCCAGCCCTTGGCGTGGATGCCCGTGTCGACCACCAGGCGGATCGCCCGCCAGATCTCGCCGGACAGCCGGCCGAAGTCGTTGTAGGGATCGGAGGCGAAGCCCATCTCCTTTGACAGCGCCTCGGTGTAGAGGCCCCAGCCCTCGCTGTAGGCGGTATAGCCGTACTGGGTGCGGAACTTCGGAACGCCCGTCAGCTCCTGGGCGATCGAGATCTGCATGTGATGGCCGGGCAGACCCTCGTGGTAGGCGATGTTCTCCAGCTGATAGACCGGCATGGCGTTCATGTCGGAGAGGTGAGCGTAGAAGATGCCCGGCCGCGAGCCGTCGGGCGTGCCGGGGAAGTAGTGCTGGGCGCCGCCCGGCTCCTCCCGGAACGGCTCCACGCGGCGGACCACCAGATCGGCCTTGGGCAGGATGCCGAAGTACTGCGGCAGCTTCTTCTTCATCTCGCCGAGGAAGCCCTCGGCCTGGTCGATGTAGGCCTGCCGGCCTGCGTCGGTGTTCGGCAGGTAGAAGCGCTTGTCGGTGCGCATGAAGACGAAGAACTGGGCAAGGTCGCCCTCGAAGCCGACCTTCCGTCGGATCGCCTCCATCTCGGCCCGGATCCGCGCCACCTCGGCGAGACCGAGGTCGTGGATCTGGTCCGCCGTCATGTCGGTGGTGGTCTGGAGGTTCAGGGCGGTCTGGTAGTAGGCCGCACCGTCCGGCAGAGCGCCGGCGCCCGTGGCCGCCTCCGGAGTGTTGGCGCGGTCGGCGGCCAGCCAGGCGTCGACCCGCTCGTACGCCGGCTTCATGCGCGTGAGCATGGCTTCGCGGGTCGCCGCCAGCAGGCGGTCGGCCTCGGCCTGCGAGATCTTGCCGCCGACGCGCAGGGCCTCGACCTTGCGCCGGGCGTCGCCCAGCAGGGCGGAGTCCTGGCCCTCCGCGAACGGCGCGCCGCCGGTGACGCGGGCGATCTCGCTGCGGCTCTGGTCATAGGCGAAGCGCGGCATCCGGACGCCGTCCGCGGCGGCCAGCTTCGCACGCTCGAGAAGCTGGTCCAGCGCGGGGCCGATGGCCGCGACGCGCGCCACATAGGCCTCCATGTCGGCGGGCTCGTCGACACGGTGGAAATTGATCAGGAAGTTCGGCAGGCCCGTGTGCGCGCCGCCGCGGGCGAACAGGAACCGGTGGCGGCGGTAGGCGCTGGCCTTCTCCGCGCGGGCCAGCTCCAGCTCCCAGATCTCGAACGAGGTGCGCGCCTCCTCGTCCAGGGTCGCCGGATCGAAGCGCGCCTTCATGCGCGCCACGCTCTCGCGCCGCCAGGCCAGCCGCCGCGCCATGGCCGCCTCGCTGCGGTCGGTGAGCTTGTCGTAGTGCTCCTTGCGGCCCTGGGAGGTGAGCTCCTCCGGGTCCATCTGGAGCTCCTGCTCGTACTCGGCGTCGAGGAAGGCGGTGAGCGCACGGCCTTCCTCGGAGCGGGCGGCGGCCCAGGCGGCCGGAGGCAGGCCCAGCGCGAGGCCGCCCGCGGCGGAGGTCGCCAGGAAGCGGCGGCGGTCGATGGCGTTCATGGGATCCCTCAAGCCTTCTGCGCTGCGATCCAGCGGTCGATGACGCCCTCGAGCACGGTCAGGGGCATGGCGCCGCCCAGAAGGCCGGCGTCGTGGAATTTCCGCACGTCATAGCGCTCGCCCAGCGCGGCCTTCGCCTTGGCGCGAAGGCGCAGCCAGGTGAGCTTGCCCACCATGTAGGCGCAGGCCTGCCCCGGCCTCACGCAGTAGCGCTCGATCTCGGTGGTGGCCGAGCTGACCGGGCTGCCGTCGATGGAGACCATGGTCTCGATGGCCTTCTCGCGGCTCCACTTCTTGGCGTGCAGTCCGGTGTCGACCACCAGGCGCGCCGCCCGGAACAGCGAGGCCTGGATCTGGCCCAGTTCGCCGAGCGGGTCGTTCTCGTACATGCCCATCTCGAGCGCCGCCTGCTCGGAATAGAGCGCCCATCCCTCGGCGAAGGCCGGGAAGCCGGCGGTCCGGCGCAGCATCGGCAGGTCGGCCTCCTGCTGCAGGGAACGCTGCATGTGATGGCCCGGGATCGCCTCGTGGTAGGTCAGCGTCTTCAGTGTCCAGGTCGGGTTCTCGGCCGTGTCGCGCAGGTTGATCCAGTAGATGCCGGGCCGCGAGCCATCCAGGGCGGGGCGGTTGTAGTAGCCGCCCGGCGCACCGGCCTCGATGAACTTCGGCACGCGCCGCACCTCGACGTCGGCCTTGGGCAGGGTCCCGAACATCTCCGGCAGGCGCGGGCGGATCGCGGCGACCATCTCGTTGAGGTCGGCGATCAGCTTCTCCTTGGCCTCGTCGGTGTTGGGGTAGTGGTGCTTGGGGTCCTTGAAGAGCGCGGCGATCCGCTCGCCGACCGTGCCCTGGGTCATGCCCTGGCCGCGCAGGATCGTCTCGGCGCGCGCGTTGAGCTCGCCGGCGGTCTGCAGACCCATCTCGTGGATCTCCTGCGGCGTTAGCGTCGTGGTCGTGAAGTTGCGGAGGGCGTCGCGGTAGTAGGCCTCGCCGTCGGGCAGGCGCCAGCAGCCGGCGTCGTGCGTCGCGCCCGGCTGCAGCGACGTCATCAGGGCGATCTGGCGGTCGAGGGCCGGATAGACCTGGCCGGTCACGATCTTCTCGGCCGCCGTGCCCCAGTCGCCCGAGATCCCCTTCTCCTTCGCCCGACGCACGAGCTGGGTGACCAGCGGCGACTCCGCGGCCGGCGAGGCGCGCAGGGCGGTCATCTGCTGCAGCGCGCGGGCGAGCACGAAGTCCGGCGGCGTCACGCCGAGGGCCACGTCGCGGCGGACGCGGACGACTTCCTCGTCCATCACCGTGGCGAAGGCGGCGAGACGGGCGAGATAGGCCTCGGCGTCCACCTTGTCCTCCAGCCGGTGCTGCGAGCCCAGGAAGTCGGGGATGTCCTGATAGGCGCCGGTGAGCTGCGACAGCACATAGGGCTGGCCCGCGCCCTCGAAGCCGTAGGCGTAGCGCCGCCCGGCCGCCGCCTCGCCCTCCAGCGTGAAGGCGACGGCGTCGTAGTTGGCCTGCTGGAAGGGGCTGAGCCTGGCCCGGTCGACGGTCTTCAGCGCCGCCAGATGCTCCCGCGTCCGCGCCTTGTCGGCCGCGAGCGAGGCGATCGAGGCGCTGTCCAGTTTCGACTTCGCCCAGGCCAGCTCCCCCTTGTCGAGGCCGAGGCGCGTGATGGCCTCGGGAGACTGGGCGAGGTTCTCCTCGAAGATGCGGTCGAAGACGGCGACCAGCTTCGCATCCTCGTCCGTGGCGGCGCGGGCGGGAGGGGCGAACGCGACGGCGGCCGCGGTCGCGAGGAAGGCGCGGCGGTGGAAGGTGGCGGTCAACGCGGACTCCTTGAACTCTTGCCGTCATCCCGGACGGCCGCGAGGCCGATCCGGGACCCAGAGCGGACGTTCGGCCCCACCTGGGTCCCGGCTCTGCGCCGCGCTTCGGCCGGGATGACACTCATGGATCAGGCCTTCGCCTGGGCGATGTAGAGGTCGACGACGTTTTCCAGCGCGGTCAGCGGCATGGAGCCGGAGAGCAGGACCGCGTCGTGGAACTTGCGGGGATCGTAGCGGCCGCCCAGAGCGGCCCGGGCCTTGTCGCGCAGGCGCAGGATGGTGGCCTTGCCCACCATGTAGCTGCAGGCCTGGCCCGGCCAGACCGAATAGCGCTCGATCTCCTGGGCGGCGAGCGGCTCGGGGGCGCCCTCGATGCCGCGCATTTCGGCGATGGCCTTCTCGCGGCTCCACCGCAGGTGGTGGATGCCGGAATCGGTGACGAGGCGCGCCGAGCGAAGCAGGGCGTCGTGGATGTAGCCGAGCTCGCCCAGCGGATCGCCCTTGTAGGCGCCCATCTCCTGAACGACCTGTTCCGAGTAGAGCGCCCAGCCCTCGGCGTAGGCGCCGAAGCCCATCACCCGCCGCAGCATCGGCAGGTCGGCCTCGAGCTGCATGGCGATCTGCATGTGATGGCCGGGGACCGCCTCGTGATAGGTCGTAGTCGGCAGGAACCAGAACGGGCTCTCGGCGGTGTCGCGCAGGTTCAGCCAGTAGACGCCGGGGCGCGAGCCATCGAGGCTGGGGCCCTCATAGTGGGTCGAGGCCCCCTGCTCCGTCGCCGCCGGGATGCGGCGGATCTCCACCGGCGCCTTGGGCAGGGTCCCGAACTGCTCCGGCAGCCGGTCCCACATCGCCTTCACCAGCTTGTTCAGGTCGGCGATGATCTGGGCCTTGCCCGCGTCCGTGTTGGGATAGACGCCCTTCTTTGACTCGTAGAGGGCGATGTAGCGCTCGCCCACCGTGCCCTGGGTGAAGCCGATTTCCTTGAAGAGGACGTCGGCGCGGGCCGAAAGCTCGCGGGTCACCTCCCAGCCCATCTTGTGGACCTCGTCGGGGGTGATCTTGCTGGTGGTCTGGGCCGCGAGTGCGTGGGCGTAGTAGGCCTCCCCGTCGGGCAGGCGCCACACGCCGGCGTCATGAACGGCGCGGGGCCGAAGGCCTTCCAGCAGCGTCATCTGGCGGTCGAGAGCCGGCACGACCTTCGCCTCGTAGGCGGCCGTGGCCGCCTTGGCCCAGTCGCCGGCGATCCCGTTGTCGCGGGCGCGGTCGGCCAGGGATGTCACGAGGGTCGAGTCCGCGGCGGGCGCCCGCAGAACCTTCATGCCCCGCAGGGCGCCGTCGATGGCGAAGTCGGGCGGGATGACACCGAGGCCCACATCGCGGCGGACTCGCTCCACCTCCTCGTCCATCACCCGGGCGAAGGCCTCCAGGCGGGCGACGTAGGCCTCGCAGTCCTCGCGGGTCTCGATGGTGTGCTGGGACGACAGGAAGTCGGGGACCTCCTGCCAGGCGCCGGTGATCTGGGACAGCACGTAGGGCGCGCCGGCGCCGTTCCCCCCATAGACGAAGCGCTGGTTCGCGGCGGCGTTCGCCTCCAGCTCGAACAGGACCGAGTCGTAGTTGACGGCCGGCATGCCCGAGAGCGCCGAGCGGTCGATGGTCTTCATGCGGCGGAGCTGATCGGCGTTGCGCGCCCGGCGCTTCTCCAGGCCGTCGATCGAGGCGTCGTGAAGGGTCGACTTGGCGGCCGCCCGCTCCGCCTTGTCGAGCCCCAGCGAGGTGACCAGCTCGGGACTGTCGGCCAGGGTCTCGGCGAAGAGGTCGTCGAGGAGCTTCGAGAGCTGGCCGGCGGCCGCGCCCGAAGCGGGCTGCGCCAGGAGGGGGAAGGGCGCGCCCCCCGCAAGTGCTGCGGCGCCCGCCGCGAGAAGTAGCTGCCGGCGGTTCTGCAAGATCCGCATCCCCTGTTACATGGACGTGACGCGAAGGCTTGGGGCGCCGGGCCGGCCGCGGCAAGCCAAGGGGACGGAATGCCGCATTAATTCTGGGTAATGCGGGAACAACCTGCCCCAGCCCCTAGCGAAGGGCGGTCGGATCGGCTGTTATGCGGCCCGCCCGACGCAAGGATTCCATTTCGATGTTACGTGTTTCGCGGCTCCTGCTGGCCGCCGCCTGTTCGCTCACCCTGGCCTCCACCGCCGCCGCCGAGATGACGGAAAGCCAGGCCGACCGGGCCGTGAGCCGCATCCGCTCCGCCCCCGCCTTCAAAACCGCCATGGCGACGCTGGACCGAGAGCACGACCGCATCGTCGCCGACACCATCACGCTCACCGAAATCCCCGCCCCGCCCTTCAAGGAAGAGAAGCGCGCGCAGGCCTACATGGAGATGCTGAAGGCGCACGGCCTGTCGGACGTCGAGATGGACGCCGAGGGCAACGTCATGGGCCTGCGCCGCGGGACGGGTCCGGAGGGCGGGCCGGTGGTGGTCATCGCCGCCCACCTGGACACCGTCTTCCCCGAGGAGACGAACGTGAAGGTGCGCCGAGAGGGCACGAAGCTGTACGCGCCGGGCGTCGGCGACGACACCCATTCGCTGGCGGTCCTCCTGGGCTACATCCGCGCGCTCGACGCCGCCGGCATCAAGACCAAGAAGGACATCCTGTTCGTCGGCAATGTGGGCGAGGAAGGCCCCGGCGATCTGCGCGGCGTCCGCCACCTCTTCACCAAGGGCGAGTACAAGGACCGGATCGCCGCCTTCTTCTCCATGGACGGGACCTCGGCCCAGCGCGTGACCTATGGCGCGGTGGGCTCCCGGCGCTACCGCGTCACCTTCAAGGGGCCGGGCGGACACTCCTACGGCGCCTTCGGCCTCGTGAACCCGATGGCCGCCATGGGGACCACCGTGGTCGAGATGAACCGCATCGAGACCCCGTCCGAGCCGAAGACCACCTATGCGACCAGCGTGGTGGGGGGCGGCACCAGCGTGAACTCGATCCCCGACGCCATCTGGCTCGAGGTCGACATGCGCTCCGAGAGCAAGGAGGAGCTCGTCAAGCTCGACAAGCGGTTCCTCGGCATCGTCGAGGAGGCGGTGGCGGCCGAGAACAAGGCCCGCGCCACCCACAACGGCGAGATCAAGGCCGAGGTGAAGCTGATCGGCGACCGGCCCACGGGCTCGACCCGGAAGGACGCCGACATCGTCCAGCTCACCGCCGCGGCCGTACGGGCGGCCGGCTACACCCCGGTGCTGGGCGCGAGCTCGACCGACTCCAACATGCCGATCAGCCTGGGCATTCCCGCGGTGACCATCGGCTCGGGCGGCTCCGGCGGCCGCGCGCACGCCCTGGACGAGTGGATCGACGTCTCCAAGCCCGAGAGCCTGCAGGGCATGGGCGTCGGCCTCGCCGCGCTGCTGGCGGTCGCAGGGACGTGACGGGCCGGCCATGATCGCCGTCATCGGCGGCGGGCCGGCCGGCCTCTTCGCCGCCGAACATCTGGCCGCCGCGGGACGCGAGGTCGTGGTCTTCGAGCGGATGCCGTCGGTGGGGCGCAAGTTCCTGATGGCGGGCCGCGGCGGGCTGAACCTCACGCACTCCGAGGGTTTCGAGGCGTTCGTCGCGCGGTATGGCGCGGCGGCCGACTGGCTGCGTCCGAGGCTGGAGTCCTTCCCGCCGGACGCGCTCGTGGCGTGGGCCGGGGGGCTTGGTCAGCCGACGTTCGTGGGCTCGTCGGGCCGTGTGTTCCCGAAGGCGCTGAAGGCCTCGCCGCTGCTGCGGGCCTGGCTGGCGCGGCTGGCCGGCCTGGGCGTCGAGGTCCGCACCCGGCACGACTGGCTGGGCTGGTCGGACGACGGCGCGCTGCGCTTCCGGACGCCGGAGGGCGAGGTCGCCGTGCGGCCCGAGGCGACGATCCTGGCGCTGGGCGGGGCGTCCTGGCCGAGGCTGGGCTCCGACGGCGGATGGACGGCGGCGCTCGCCGGGGCCGGCGCACGGGTCGCGCCGCTCAGGCCCGCCAACATGGGCTTCGACGTCGCCTGGAGCCCGGTGCTCGCAGGCTTCGCGGGCCAGCCGCTCAAGGGGATCGCGCTCACCTTCGGCGGCGTGACCGTCCGGGGCGAGGCCATGGTCACGCGCTATGGCCTGGAGGGCGGCGCGATCTACGCCCTCTCCGCGCCGCTGAGGGACGCGATCGCGGCTGAGGGTTCGGCGGTGCTCCTGATCGATCTGCGCCCGGACCAGACGCAGGCGGAGCTGGCGGCGCGGCTGTCGCGGCCGCGCGGCGGGCAGTCGATGGCCAACCACCTGCGCAAGGCCGCGCGGCTGTCGCCCCTGGAGATCAACCTGCTGCGCGAGGCGCACGGCAAGGCGCTGCCCGACGCGCCGGAGGCCCTCTCCCGCGCGATCAAGAATGTCCCCGTCCGGCTGACCGGCGCCCAGGGCCTCGCGCGCGCCATCTCCACGGCCGGCGGCGTCGCCCTCGCGGACCTGGACGACGACCTGATGCTGACGGCCCGTCCCGGCGTGTTCGTGGCCGGCGAGATGCTGGACTGGGAGGCGCCGACGGGCGGCTACCTGCTGCAGGCGACGTTCGCCACCGCGCGTGCCGCCGCCGAGGGCGTGCTCAGGCGCCTCGGCTGACCCTTCAGGACGGGCTGCTCACCTTCATCAGCACAAGTCCGGCGATGATCAGGCCGGCGGCGAGGAGGCGCACAAGGCCGGCGGGCTCCTGCAGGAAGGCCACGCCGACGACGAACGCTCCGACCGCGCCGATGCCGGTCCAGACCACGTAGGACGTGCCGAGCGGCAGCGAGCGCATTGAATAGGCGAGCAGTCCGAAGCTCGCGAACATGAAGACGATTGTGCCGATGCTGGGCCACAGGCGGGTGAAGCCCGCCGACTGCTTCATGAGAAAGGCCCAGGCGACCTCGAGAAGGCCGGCGGCCACGAGCGCAACCCACGCCATGGGAAGGTTCCTGTCAGAGCGCCGGGCCGTCCCGGACTTCGACCGCCTTGCGGGGAGGACGTGGCCTCGCGCCGCCTAGATACGGATCGCACCCTTTCGGCGCAACGCCCCTCGGGCGCGGCTTGGCGCCCCTACTCGGCGGCGGCGGGGACGGACTGGGCCCGGGGCCACGGATCGACGGTCACCCGCCGCATGTGGCGGCGCTGGCCCGGATAGTCGTTGAGCGCGAAGTGCCAGACCGAGCGATTGTCCCAGAAGGCCACCGAGCCCTTCGCCCAGGCGAAACGGCAGGTGAAGCCCTCGTATCGGCAATGGTCGAACAGGTAGTCGAGCAGGGCCCTGGACTCCCGGGTCTTCCAGCCCTCGATCCGCAGGGTGAAGGCGGGATTCACGTAGAGCGCCTTGCGGCCCGTCTCGGGGTGCACCAGCACCATGGGGTGCACGTACTCGCCGACATAGCCGTCGGCCTCGGCCACCTTCATCGACCCGCGCTTCTGGGCCGAGTGGCCCTGGGCGGAGTATTCGCGGCTGGCCGAATGGACGGCGCTCAGGCCCTCAAGCGTCTTCTGCAGGCCGGGCGACAGGGCCTCGAAGGCGGCGGCCTGGCTGGCGAACAGGGTGTCGCCGCCGAACTCCGGGATCTCCACCGCATAGAGGATCGAGCCGATCGCCGGGGTCTCCAGGAAGCTCATGTCGGAGTGCCAGCCGCCGCCGAAGTTGGTCTTGTCGGACGGCTCCTTGATGATCTCCATCACCTCCGGATGGCCGGCCATGCCCTCGACGTAGGGATGGATGTTCAGCGGCCCGAAGCGGCGGCCGAACGCCACCTGCTGGGCCGGCGTGAGGTCCTGGTCGCGGAAGAAGATCACCTGATGCTCGACCAGCGCCTGACGGATCGCCGCGATGGTCTCGTCGGGCAGGTCGCGCGAAAGGTCGACTCCCGTGATCTCGGCCCCCAGCGCGCCGGCGGTCCGGCGGACTTTCAGCGATTGGACCATGACGCCTCCGTTTCGACTGGCTTAGATCAGAATACAGCGCGAAAGGCCGAGGGCCATGGACAAACCGACCAACCGTTTCGAGGCCGACGCCCACGCCGCCGAGATCCGCGAGCAAGGCTACACCGTCATCGAGGGCTTGATGGACGCGGCGACCCTGAAGCGCGTGCGCGAGGCGTTGGCGCCGTACGAGGCCCACCACCACGGGCGCAACGCCTTCGAGGGGTTCCGGACCGAGCGGGTCTATACGCTGGTGGCGCGCGGCAAGGTGTTCGAGGACCTGACGGAGGACGCCCGCGTCCTGGCGATCCTCGACCGCTTCCTGGAGCCCGGCTACCTGCTCACCGCCAGCCAGTCGATCCGGATCGACCCGGGCGAAGCGGCCCAGGCGATCCACACCGACGACAGCTTCTACCGCCAGCCGCGGCCCAGGCCGCCGCTCAGCATGACCCTGATCGCCGCGGTCGACGACTTCACGGCCGAGAACGGCGGCACCGAGGTGATCCCGGGCAGCCATCTCTGGGGCGACCCCGGCGCCGAGGGCAGGCCCAACAGCCCGGAGGACTGCGAGCCGATGCTGGTCCCCATGGAGATGCCGGCGGGGTCCTGTCTGGTCATGGCGGGAACGACCCTGCACCGCGGCGGCGCGAACCGCTCGGACCGGCCCAGGCTCGGCTTCACCAACCAGTACTGCCAGCCCTGGTGCCGGACCCAGGAGAACTTCTTCCTGGGGATTCCGGCCGAA
Organism: Pseudomonadota bacterium; assembly: GCA_049323595.1. Taxonomy (GTDB): domain Bacteria; phylum Pseudomonadota; class Alphaproteobacteria; order Caulobacterales; family Caulobacteraceae; genus Phenylobacterium. The sequence goes on along the minus strand of JBMOOD010000026.1, from coordinate 212,964 downwards.
CAGGTCCGCGCCATGTCGCCGCGGCTGCAGAGCCTCCTCGGCTACAACATCTGGCCGCCGTTCATGGGGATGGTGAGCTCAGTGCATCCACTGAAGGCGCTGGAGGAACGCTGGGTCCCGCCGGTGGTAGCGCAAGAGCCCCGCTGACAACCTGGACTTGTTCGGCCGGGCGGCGATAGCCTTGCGCCGTCGATCTTGGGGGCGCGTATGCGGCGAGTTGTGTTGGCGTGGGTGGCGGTCCTGCTGGCGTTTGGGCCGGCCGAAGCGGCGCGGAAGAGTTCTCCCGAAGCCGCCCTGAGGCGAATCCAGAAGGAGGTCGGAGCCGTCGCCGCGGGGCTTGAGACCGGACAATGCGACGCCGCCCGGGCGCGGAAACTCTCCGAAGACCCCGACCTGCTGCAGGCCCCGCCGCTTCTGCGGTCTCTGGTCTGGACCCTGCACGGCTTCTGCGACGGAGATGCGATCGAGGAAGCCGCGCGCAGGGCCACCGCCGAGCCTGAGACCCTGGCCATGGCGTGGAGCCTGAGGTTCGCCGCTGCGGTCGGGCGGGACGACATGGCCGACGCCCTGCCCGCCCTCGCCGCCGCCGTCGAACGAAAGGCCGACGGCTCGCTGGTCCTGATCGACGACCTTGTCTTCGCGGGCGCACGGGAACTGTCCGAGGACGAGACCCGCTTCGCCGAGTACGCAGCCCTGCTGGACCGCGCCGACTGGCGACCCGACTCTCCGCACTATGGCGGCGACTGGCTGTGGGCCCGATATGCCGGGATCCTCGCGGCCCGGGGGGACCGGACGCACGCGTGGCGCCTGGCCTCGCGGATCGAGGAGCCCGCCGACCTGCTCGTCATGACCCTCGACAAGCGCTACGACGCCATCGTCGCCATCGATCCGGCGCGCTTCGACCTGGTGGCCGCCGCCGAGCGGCGGCTGACGCGGGGCCGGGCCCTGACCAGCGCCAACTCACGCGACGGTTCGGCCGTTTCGCTGAGCGTGAGCATGTTGCGCCTGCTGGGACGGCAGGACGAGGCGCTGAGCCTCCTGGACACAACCCTCGCCCAGACGGGGGATGTGCTCGACGCCGACGGTGACGACCATCGCAACTGGCTGCTCAACGATCGCGCCCTGGTCCTCCTGGAGCTCGGCCGCTTCGACGACGCCGTGGCGGCGATGGAGGCGGCCGCGTCGCGGCCCGAGGGCGGCGCGCCACGCAACGTCAGCCAGACGATCAACCTGGCGGGCCTGCAGAACGCCACGGGACGCTTCGAGGCCGCCCTCGCCACGCTCGCCGTGTTCGAAGCGGAGCCCAAGGACGTCAGCCCCTACGGCGTCATGTGGATCAACGCCGAGCGCGCCTGCGCCTACGCGGGCCTTGAGCGGAGCAAGGAGGCGGCCGCGGTCGTGGCCCATACCGCCGCCAATGCAGCCGAGAACGCCAACGCCCGCACGAAGGCGCTCCTGTGCGTCAACGACCTTGACGGCGTGGCGGAGTCGTTCCGCACGCGCCTGGCCGATCCCATGGATCGCGCCGACGCGCTCGTGGCGTTGAGCAGCTTCAAGGCGCCCGCCCACCGGACGCCCTTCGAGGCTCAGTTGGGGCGTCGGATGGACGAGGTGCGGGCCCGCGCCGATGTGCGCGCCGCTGTCGAACCGGTCGGGCGCACCTCCGACCTGCCGATCCAGGCCGGCCCGCTGATCGACACCTACTAGACTTCAGCCCAGGTTCCGCCTGAACAGCGCGAACAGCCGCTCCCAGTGACGCTCGGCCGCCGTCTTGTCGTATGCGGCGCGCTGGGGGAAGGCGAAGCCGTGGTGCGCGCCGCGGTAGATCTCCACCTCAGCGTTCACCTTCGCCTGCTTCAGGGCGGCGTCCAGCGCCTCCACCATCTCCAGCGGCGCATAGGTGTCGTGCTCGGCGCAGGCGAAGTAGAGTTCGGCCTTCGTCTTCTGGGCCGCCAGGTGCGGGCTGTCGGGCTGGTCGGTGACGAGCTGGACGCCGTAAAGCGAGGCGGCGCAGGCGATGCGTTCCGGATGGCGCGCCGCGGCATTGACCGCGTACTGGCCGCTCATGCAGTAGCCGATGGCCCCGGCGGCCCCGCGGCTCGCCGCCGCGTCGCGGTCGGCGAAGTCCAGCAGGCAGTCCGCGTCGCTCATCACCAGCGGGATGTTGATCGAGCCCATCAGGTCGAACATCCGCGCCCGGGCCTCCTTCTCCGGCAGGGGCGGCAGGTCGGCCAGCTCCAGCACGCCGCGCCGATAGTAGAGGTTGGGCAGCATCACGTAGTAGCCGACCGCCGCGATCCGGCGGGCCATGTCGCGCAGCTCCTCGCGGATCGCGGGCGCGTCCATGAAGAACAGCACGATCGGATACGGCCCGTCCCGTTCGGGGTGGACGATGAAGGTGGTGGTCTTGCCGTCCTTGGTGGGGATCTCGACGGTCTGCTCAATCATGCGGCTACACGAGCTCCGATGGCCTGACCCCCAATTCTTTCAGGAAAGGGTCCGCGTAGTCGATACGGCCCGTCATGGTCTTCGGGTCGCCCGAGGCCAACCGGTACACCGCCTCGGCGATGTATTCGATCGGCTGGACGCGATCCTTGGTCTGTTCGTTGATTAGGCCGTGGACGGCCACGCCTGGCGTGTCGACGAGGCCCGGGGAGACGACGTTGACGGCGACGCCATCGTCGTAGACCTCCGAGGCCAGGCCCGTGGTGAACCGCTCCAGCGCCGCCTTGCACATGCCGTAGACCGTGCCGCCGCCGCGGCGGTTGTAGGGCTGTTTCGGGTGGATTCCGGCGCCCGACGAAATGTTGACGATCCAGCCCTGCCTGCGCTCGCGCATGGACGGCAGGACCAGCTGCGACAGGTGGAACGGCGCCCACACCTGGACCTCCATCATCAGGTCGAAGCGCTTCTTGGGGAAGGTCTCCACCGGGATGAAGAAGGTGACCGCCGCGTCGTTGACCAGGATGTCCACCGGTCCGTAGGCGGCCACCGCCTCGGCGACGAGGCGCTCACGCTCGGCTTCGCTGGACAGGTCGGCCTTGATCGCCGTGGCCTCGCCGCCGGCCTTGCGGATGCGTTCGACGGTTCCGGCCAGGGTCCCCGGAAGCTTGCTCTCGCCCTCGGCCGCCGTGCGCGCGGAGACCACGACCTTCGCGCCCTCCATGGCCAGCCGCACGGCGATGGCCTCGCCGATGCCGCGGCTCGCGCCCGTGACCAGGGCCACCTTCCCACTCAGCTTCCCATTCGGATTCACAACCGCCATCGCGCGCCTCCCATACCGCTCTTTCTGATTGGCGCGCACGCTGGGCCCTTGCGGCGGATTGCGCAAGAGGTCGGGGTCTAACGCTGGCGGCTGTCTTCCCTGACGGTCAGGCGGCCGACCGTCAGCTCATCGATCTCCATCCGGCGCACGCGGACGCGACCGGCCGTCAGAAGACCGACGGCCAGCCGTCCTATGGCCAGGGCGCCGATCGCGGCGGCGCCCATGGCGACGGCGCCCAGGATCGTGGCGCCGAGCGCCGTGGCCCCGGCGGCGGCCGCGCCCGTCGCACGCGCGGCGGCGGCATCCTTGGACGGGTTCATCTCGACCTGCATGCTCAACCTCCGTCGAGCGCCGCCTTCACGTCCGCCACGACACTGGCCCAGTCCCCAGGGCGCGGCTGCCGGAACAGGCGCACCGAAGGATACCAGGGACTGTCGGTCCGGTCGCGCAGCCAGCGCCAGTCGGGGTTGAAGGGCAGCATGACGAAGCACGGCTTGCCCATGGCGCCGGCGAGGTGGGCGACAGAGGTGTCCACCGTCACGACGGTCCTGAGGCCGTCGATGATCCGGGCGGTGTCCTCCATGTCCTTCGCGCCGGTGGCTTCGGGCGCGAGGTCGCGGCCGCCGGGCCAATTCGCGACCTCCTTGGCGAGCGCCGCCGGCAGCGAGCGGTTGTGGTCGTTGACGTGCTCGGGGCTGCCCCGGGTCATATAACCAAACCCCTCACCGCCGGCCTTGCCGGGCAGATAGGGGGCCGGCGGAATTGTCTCGAGCGTCGTTCCCAGGCGCCACGGCAGGGAGCCCGCCAGGACCCAGGCGTCGTGCGGCGGGATCGGCGTCACGCCCTCGCCCACGAAGATGTCCACGCCCAACGGGGCGAAGAGCCGCGCGAGCACTGGCCGGCAGGTGAGGGTCACGCGGATGCCCCGCTCGGCCAGCGGCCGGACATAGCGCGCGAACATGATCTGGTCCCCGAGGCCCTGCTCCAGGACCACCAGGAGGCTGCCCACCGGTTGCCCGGTCCATTCGGGGAAGCTGAGCTGGGGCCGCTTGACGCCCAGGCGCACCCGGTTCTCGTAGAGCGGCCAGCCCGAGGCCAGGTCGCCGTTGCGCAGCAGGATGAAGCCCAGGCGGCGGAGGAAGTCCGGCTGGCCCGGCTCCTGGTCCAGGAGCTCGCGGAACAGCTTTTCCGCCTCGCTGTAGCGCCCCATCTCCTCCAGCACGAGGCCGAGGTTGAGGGGGACCTGGGGCGGCGGCTTGCCCTTCATCAGGGCGCGATAGAGGCCCTCGGCGTCCTTGAGGCGACCCTCCCGCGCGGCCGCAACGGCCATGTTGAAGACCTGGACGAAGGTGAAGCGTTGCGGGATCGGCTGGGACACGGCCGGATCAATGCCGGGGCGGCCCTGCGATGGCAAGCGGCGTCGCGTGCATGGGGCGGGGGCCTCACGCCGCCTTCTGCAGCTCCTGCTTCACCCGCTCGGCCAGGGTCTTGATGTCGATGGGCTTGGGCAGGAACGAGACGTTGCGCTCGCCCTCCAACAGGTCGGAGAATTCGCTCTCGGCATAGCCCGAGATGAACATCACCGGCGCGGAGCCAAGATACTGGCGCGCCTGCTTGAGCAGGTCGGGGCCCTGCATGCCGGGCATGACCACGTCGGAGATCATCAGGTCGATCTGGCCGGCGTGCTCCTCGGCGATCTCCAGGGCCTCCTCGCCGCTGGCCGCCTCGATCACCTCGTAGCCGCGGGCGCGGAGCAGCTTGGCGGCGACGCCGCGCACCGCGTCCTCGTCCTCCACGAAGAGGATGCGGCCGGCGCCGGAAAGGTCGCGCGCGGCGGGCCGCTTCGGCGCGGCGGCCACGGGCGGCGCGGCGTGCGCCTCTTCGGCGGTCGGAGTATGCACGGGCAGGAAGATGCGGAAGGCCGCCCCCTCGCCCGGCTTCGACGCGACCGCGATCCAGCCTTCGGACTGCTTGACGATGCCGTACACGGTGGCGAGGCCCAGGCCTGTCCCCTCCCCGACCGGCTTGGTGGTGAAGAACGGGTCGAAGATCTTGTCGAGCACCTCGGGCGGGATGCCAGGGCCGTCGTCGCTGACCTCGATCATCGCCTGGTCGCCCTGGGCCGTGGGATAGCCGAGGTTGCGCGCCTCGTCCTGGTCGACGCGGGCGGTCCGGATGCGGATCGTGCCGCCGCCGTGGCTGCGGATCGCGTCGCGGGCGTTGACGACGAGGTTCATCACCGCCGTGTCGAGCTGGCCGCGGTCGGCGCGCACCTGCGGCAGGTTGCGGCCATAGTCGGTGGTCAGCTTGATGTCCTCGTGCAGCAGGCGACGCAGCAGGACCTCGGATTCCGAGATCATCTCGCCGACGTCCAGGATCTCGCGCTGGACGGTCTGCTTGCGGGAGAAGGCCAGCAGCTTGCGGACCAGGTCGGCCGCCCGCATCGAGGTCTGCTTGATCTCGTTGAGGCCCTCGTACGAGGGATCGCCGACGGGATGGCGCGTCGCCAGCACGTCGAGCTGCATCAGGATGGCGGTGAGCAGGTTGTTGAAGTCGTGGGCCACGCCGCCGGCGAGCTGCCCGATGGCCTGCATCTTCTGGCTCTGGGAGAGCTGCAGCTCCACCTGCTTCTGGTCGGAGACGTCCACGAGGTAAGCCACCCAGCGCGAGCCCGTCTGGGCGACGTAGAGGTGGGCGATACGCGTCTGATCGTGGGCCATGCGCACTTCGAGCGGGGCATGGCCGTCGCGGGCGTCGGCGAGGCGCATAGCCGCGTCAAGGCGGCTGGCGGGATCGATGAGGTCGCCGAACACCTGGCCCGGCTCGCCGCCGTGGGCCACGGCGGCCAGGGCGGGATTGGCCTCGACGATGCGGGCGGTGAAGGGATCGTCACCCTCGAGCAGGGCCGCGCCGAACGGAGAGGCGGCGGCGAAGGCGTCCAGCACCTTGGGCGGCGGCGGCTTGGCGCCGGCCACGGCGTTCAGCACTTCGAGCGCCGAGGACGGCAGGGCCAGCGGCCCGTTCCCACGGCCGACGAGACGGACGAGGAACCGGCGGGGACCGATCGGCGAGACCAGGGCCTCGCGCTCCTGACCTCCGGCCTTCAGCGCCGCGCGACCGAGGTCGCCCCGGCGCGCCGAGGCCAGGGCGGCGAACAGGCTGGAGGCGGCCGCGCCGCTCTTGGGCAGGCGGGCGGCGGGGCCCATAGCCTCGCGCCAGGCCGCATTGGTGGTAAGGAGCCGTCCATCCGGGGCGACGACGGCGGCCGGCTCGTCGAGCGCGGCAAGGAAGGCCTCGGCGCCCGCATCGCTTTCGGCGGGTGTTTCAGCGGGCCCCCGCAGCACCAGGAGGCCAAGACAGCAGACCCCGCCGAGGCCCACCAGAACCAGCATGCTGGCCAGGGTCTCGGGTCCTGCGTTCATGACGGCCGGCGCGGCCAGCAGGGCGACCGCCAGCACGAAGAACAGCACCGCCAGGGCGATGAGCGGATCGGCCTTGCGGGTCTTGGACGGCGGCTCGGCCATGGCGGTCATCACCGGCGAATCGTTGGTCTGCATACTGTCACAAGGTCCGCAACTTACAGAGGCTTGGCTGCGGCCCGCCGGCGACCCGCCTGGCCGAGGATGAAGCCGATGATCTTGGCCACGGCCTCGAAGTGGGCCGGAGGAATCATGTCGTCGATGTCGACCGCCGCATAGAGGGCCCGGGCCAGCGGCGGATCTTCGATCACGGGAACGCCCGCCTCCTCGGCCACGGCGCGTATCTTCAGCGCCAAGCTGTCGAGGCCCTTGGCGACACAAACCGGGGCGGCGCTCGCGCCCTGCTCGTACTTGAGCGCCACGGCGTAGTGGGTCGGGTTCATGACCACGACGGTCGCATCGGGCACGGCCTGCATCATCCGGCGGCGGGCGCGCTCATGGCGCAGCTGGCGCTGGCGGGCCTTCACGTGCGGGTCGCCGTCGCTCTGCTTGAAGTCCTCCTTCACCTCCTCCTTCGTCATCCGCATCCGCACGAAGAAGCGCTGGCGCTGCCAGAACCAGTCGGCGCCGGCGATCACGAGCACGAGGGCGACGACCGCGAAGACCAGCCGTTTGAGGATGTCCACCGCGAAGGGCAGGATCGCCGCGGGCTCCAGGGCCGACAGGCCAGGGAACTGGGGGATCACGGGGGCCAGGATCCACCAGCCGAGCGCGCTGATCACGATGACCTTCACGACGGTCTTGGCGAACTGCATCAGGCCGTCGGGGCCGTAGATGCGCTCGAAGCCCTTGCGCGGGGAGATCTTGTCCAGGCTCGGCTTGAGCTTGGTCGGCGTAAAGCGCAGGCCCGTCTGCATCAGGCTCGCCGCCGCGCCGGACACGCCGGTGGCGGCCAGGACGATCAGCACCGCGGGCGCGCCGGCCATGAGCAGGTAGCGCAGCAGCTCGGCGCCGCCGGCTCCGTGCACGTTGATCTCGTCCGGGCGGGCGAAGAAGGGCGTGAGCCGGTAGGCCAGGTTCTGGGCGATCCAGCCGCCGGCCACCAGCAGCACCGAGGCGGCGGCGGCCAGGGTGGCGGCCGACCCAAGGTCCATGGTCTTGGCGCCCTCGCCCTTTTCCCGCGCCTGTTCGAGCTTTCGCGGGGTGGCCTCTTCTGTTTTCGACTCCTTGTCGGGCCCTTCGCTCATGAGAGGAAGGTCCCGAGGAGCTCACGATAGCGGTCGATCCAGACGATGCCGATGACGCCCAGGCTGAGGGCGAAGATCGACAGGCCAAGGAGGACGATCAGCGGCGTGGCGACGAAGAACACCGGCAGGGTCGGCATCACGCGGCCCACCAGGCCGGTGGCGATGTTGAAGATCAGCGAGAAGACCACCACCGGCGCGGCGAGCTGCAGGCCCAGCGCGAACGAGCGGCTCACAGTCTGGATGGCGAGCTGGCCGGCGTCGGCGATGGGCACCTCCCGGCCGAAGGGGAACAGCTTGAAGGAGTTGACCAGGGCGCCGATGAACAGGTGGTCCAGGTCGGTGGCGAAGATCAGCACGATGCCGATCATGCCCAGGAAGGTGCTGAGCGTGGCGGCCGGCTGGGCCTGCATGGGGTTGGCGGTCTGGGCGAAGGACAGGGTCGTCTGCAGCGAAACGATCTCGCCCGCGGTCGCCAGGGACGACATGAACAGGCGCAGGATCGCGCCGATCATCAGGCCGATCAGCAGCTCCCGGATCACGGCGCCGGCGAGGTCGCCCATGCCGCCGGGCAGCGGGGGCGCGGCCCCACCGACCAGTGGATAGAGCATGAGAGACAGCGCCAGGGCGAAGGACAGCCGGATGCGGGGCGGCACGTAGGTGTCGCCGAAGCCCGGGAGCAGCATCACCACGGCTCCGGCGCGCGCGAACACGAGGCCGGCGGCGAAGACCTGCTGGGCTGTGGCGTAGGATTCCACGGGCCGCGCCGGCCGGTCACATGGCCGCGATGCGGGCCGCGATGTTCTGCATGAACCCGCTCATCAGGGCGCCCATCAGCGGCAGGAAGATCAGCAGGGACACGAAGATGGCCACGATCTTCGGGGCGTAGATCAGGGTCTGCTCCTGGATCTGGGTCAGGGCCTGGACGAGGCCGATGCCGACCCCGACCACGAGACCGACGATGAGCACCGGCGCGCAGAGCTGGATCGTCAGCCAGATGGCGTCGCGCCCGACGTCAAGAACCTCGGCGCCGTTCATGGGAAACCTCGTCCGGAAAGCAGAGCCGGCGGGACGGTCCGCCGAGGCCACGATCCTGGCCGGTCATGGTTAATGAAAGGCTAGTCCCGTTAAGGATTGGCGGCTGCGATCCCGGCTTCCAGGGCCTGGGCGGCCGCGGCGGGCGTGACCTTCCCCTCGTCGCGGTCGACGCTGTAGTTGGCGGCGCGCATGGCCTCGACGGTGACGGCCCCGACCAGGGGCTCGAGCGCCCGGAGGAGCCGGCGGTCGCCCGCCCTTTCCGGCGAGACCAGGATGACCGCGTCGTACGGCGGGATGGCCCCCTTGGGGTCGGCCAGGACCACCAGGCCGTCGGCGGCGATGCGGCCGTCGGAGGAGAAGGCGCTGATGACGTCGGCGTCGCCTCCGGCCAGGGCGCGGTACATGAAGGTGGGCTGATAGGACCGCCGCGTGCGGAAGGAAAAGCCGTAGGCGGCGTCGACCGCCTTCCACTCCGGCCGCGACAGGAACTCCAGGTCCGAGCCCAGGGTGAGACGCGGGGAGACGCGGGCGAGGTCCGAGAGCGTGGCGACGCCGAGCGCCTTCGCCCGGTCCGGCCGCATGACGAAGGCGTAGGCGTTCTCGAAGCCCAGCGAGCCCAGGACCTTTACTCCGTCGCGCCGGGCGAGCTCGGCGGTGAGCTGGTCCAGCACCGCCTGGCGGCCGGGGTTGTCTGTGCGACCGAGGACGTTGGTCCAGAGGGTTCCGGAATAGTCCACGTAGACATCGATCTCGCCCGCGGCGAGGGCGCGGTAGGCCACCGCGGAGCCGAGGTTCTCGCGGACGGCCGTCTCGGCGCCGGCGCCCTCCAGGCGCCCCGCGATGAGCTGGGCCAGGATGTACTGTTCGGAGAAGTTCTTGGCGCCGACGACGTAGGCGGCCTGGCCCTGGCCCGCGGCGGCGAAGGGCGCGAGGGCGGCGGCGGCGCCGAGGACAAGGCCGCCGAAGCCGGCCGCCACGAGGCCGCGTCGTCGGGCGGCGAGGCCGCGCTCCACCAGGCCCAGGAGCTGGTCGGCGGCCATGGCGAGGCCGGCGGAGGCGGCGCAGCCGAACAGGACGAAGACCCAGTTCTCGGTCTGCAGGCCGGCGAAGATGTAGTTGCCGAGGCTGGTCTGTCCGACGGGCGTGGAGAGGGTCGCCGCGCCGATGGTCCAGACCGCGGCGGTGCGGACGCCGGCCATGATGACCGGCGCGGCCAGGGGCAGCTCGACCTGCACGAGTTTCTGGCGGGGGGTCATGCCGACGCCGTCGGCGGCCTGGGCGATGGCGGGATCGACGCCGGTGACGCCCGCCACGCCGTTCCGCAGGATCGGCAGGATCGAATAGAGAGTGAGCGCCAGCAGCGAGGGCAGGAAGCCCAGCGCCGAGAAGCCCTGGCCGAACACCGCGGCCGAGGCGGCCGAGAGGGCGAGCAGCAGCGGATAGAACAGCGCCAGCAGGGCCAGGCTGGGGATGGTCTGGATGAGGCTGGCGAACGCCAGCACGGGCCAGCGCAGGCGCGGGCTGCGGCTGGCGGCGACGGCCAACGGCAGGCTGATCAGGAGGCCGAGCGCCAGGGCGCTGCCGCTCAGGAGGACATGCCAGGCCAGGTAGTCCGGCAGGCGGTCGAAGGCGGCGGAAAGGCGCGGGCTCATGCGCCGCTCCCGGCGCCCAGGCGCTCGCGCAGCCGCTCGGCCTGGCGGCGCGGCGCCTCCAACAGATCGCGGACGTCGGGGTCCTGGGCGCGGGCCAGCAACTCGGCCGGCGCGCCGTCGGCGAGGATCCGGCCGGCCTTCATCACCACGATGCGGTCGGCCAGCAGCACGGCCTCGGCCATGTCGTGGGTGACCATGACGGTGGTCAGGCCCAGGCGCTCGTGCAGGGCGCGGTAGTCGGCGCCCAGGGCGTCGCGGGTGACGGGGTCGAGGGCGCCGAAAGGCTCGTCCATCAGCATCAGCCGGGGCTCGGCCGCGAGCGCCCGGGCCACGCCCACGCGCTGCCGCTGACCGCCGGAGAGCGCCGCCGGCATGCGGCCCGCCACATCCGCCGGCAGGGCGACGAGGGCCAAAAGCTCGGCGACGCGCGCGGCGATCCGGCCCGCGTCCCAGCCCAGCAGCTTCGGGGTGACGGCGATGTTCTCGGCGATGGTCAGGTGCGGAAAGAGGCCGACCTCCTGGAAGACGTAGCCGATCCGGCGGCGCAGCAGGTGCGGTGGAACGGCCGCCACGTCCTCGCCGGCCACGGCGATGCGGCCGCCGTCCGGGGCGATCAGGCCGTTGATGGTCTTGAGCAGGGTGGTCTTGCCCGAGCCGGAACCGCCGACCAGGGCCACGAATTCCCCCTCCCGAACGATCAGGTCGACGCCGCCCAGCGCGACGAGCGCGCCGTAGCGCTTGGACACCCCGGCAAGTTCGATCGCAGCACCGGCCATGGCCTAGCCGTACCCCGGTTGGGCGGGCGGCGTCGATCTGATCTAAGGTCTTTCGTCCGTTGAAACTGGAGTGACCCGATGCTTCGCCTGCCCCTCGCCGCCGCCCTCGCCCTCGCCGCCACCGCCGCCGGGGCGGACCCGGCCTCGACGCGCGTCGAGCTGAAGAACAACGCGGGCGAGGTCATCGGCCAGGCGACCCTGACCGAGGCGCCGAAGGGGGTGCTGATGCGGGTGGAGGCCAAGGGCCTGACCCCCGGTTGGCACGGCCTGCACTTCCACGAGAAGGCCGACTGCTCGAAGTCGGACTTCACCTCGGCGGGCGGGCACACGATGCATCACGCCGGAGACCGCGTGCACGGCCTCCTGAACCCCAAGGCCAACGAGACCGGGGACCTGCCGAACCTCTACGTGGGCGCAGACGGCGTGGGGGTGACCGAGGTGTTCTCGGGCCTCACGACGATGGCCGCGCTGAAAGACGGCGACGGCTCGGCGGTGCTGATCCACGCGAACGCCGACGACCACCTGGCCCAGCCGATCGGCGGCGCCGGGGCGCGGGTGGCGTGCGGGGAGATCAAGTAGGCGGCGGGATGGACGGCGCTCCGAAGCGCGGTTTAAGCTTCGCCGTGACGCAACCGGAGCGGGATGTCGGGCAAGGCCCGCCGCCGCCGCGGACCTGACGTCATCGGAGACGAAGGCCGGGACATCATCGCCCGCCCGCGCTTCGCTCCTAGGGGGGAGAGTTCGCATGGCGCGACGGCGCACAAGCCGGTTGCCGGTGTTCGTCACCATGGGTGTCGTGGGCGCGGCCCTGGCGGGCGGCGCCTGGTGGGTCCAGGCCGACGTCTCGCGGGCCAAGCAGGAGGAGGCGGCGGCCGCGAAGATCGTCCCCACCCTTCCCCGCGGGCGGCTGCAGGAACTGGACTCGGGCCTCAAGGAGGCGCGCTACCTGGCCCTCGACGAGGTGCGGCGCGGCGAGGACGGCGCCGTGAGCGCCACGATCCTGCGGGTCGCGCGCACCCCCACGGGCCTGGAAGGCGGGGCGGCCATGGAGATCCGTCGCGAGACGATCGACTGCGCCGGCCAGCGCATCTACGAGGGCCAGATCGGCGCCTTCGACGCTGATGGCAAGCTGATCCAGGCGACCAACGGCTATTCGGGCAAGCGCGGCCGGCCGGCCGAGCGTGAGGACGTCGAGGTGGCCGCCCTGTGCAAAGCCCTGCCCAAGGGCCGGATCGTGGCGAACGTCGGCGTAGCCCAGCGCGAGACTCAGGCCGTGCCGGAGGGCTTCGAGAAGCTCGCCGAGGCCCGGCCGGAGGACCCGGCGCTCTGGGCTCGCCTCTGCGCCGCCGGGGCGCGCGGGCGCTGGCGGCCCCAGACCCCCGACGACTGCGACAGGGCGGTGAAGCTCAACCCCGGCGACGCAGCCGTCCGCCTCGACCGAGGTTTCTTGAAGCTGGCGCTGGGCAAGACGGCGGCCGCCGACGCCGACTTTCGGGCCGTGATCGCGGAGGATCCGCAGAACGGGAGCGCCCTCTTCGGCCACAGCCTGGCGCTCGCCATCCGCGGCGACCTGGCGGGCAGCCGCACGGCGCGGGTCAAGGCGCTGGAGATCGATCCAGGCCTCCCGGACTGGATCGAGCGCAGCTATCGCTTCCGGATCACCCGGGACTATCGCAGCGCCTGAGGCGGAACTCCCCGGAAGGCGCGGAGCAGAAGCTCGGAGCGTCAGCGGAGGGTGGGTTGCGGACTTTCAGCCCTGCGGAACGCGCTCGCGGTACCATGCAGGCTCGTCGCCGCGTGCACCGAACCAGCCCCAATCAACCAACTCAGCGATGAAGTGGCTCCTGACGTAGGTGGCAGGTTGCCGACGTTCCCCGCCGCTCCACCAAATTTCGTGTTCCGTGTTGCGCAAGTGCTGTCTGACACGCCGCTCCGTTTTCCGACTGAGCACGTACCCTCCCGTTGGCGAGCCGAAATCGGGAACGAACGCCTCACACGCGAACACCGCTCCCGCCTTGTCGCGAAGCTCGACGGGCGCAGTAACACGTATGCCGAGGTCGTCGGCTGCCGCCAGCCACAGCGCGATCAACCGCTTGTCTAAGCCACACTCATCCATCGAAGCAGGATAGTAGGGCAACGCTAGTCAGCCACGAAACGTCCGAGTTGGGTGGGTTGCGGATGTTAGGTAGGCGTATCGGCGAATGGCTGGGCCACCACCTGATGGTCGTCTTCATAGAGCACGTAACCCGGACGCCGAGTCCGCAGCGTCTCGGCGAAGACGCCATACGCTTCGAGAATGCGTTGCATGTCCCTCATACGAGAAACGTGCTCGGTGGCGCTTTCTTTGAACCAACTCAGTGCTTGGTTCTTTGCGTGGGGACGCGCCGACGCAGCGGCCCGTGTTGGCTCGCAGAGGTTCTTCGCGAACCAGCTATGGATTTCCTCCAGCGCCTCGATATCGCCGCGACTTGCCTGCCCCGACTCCTCCAACTCATAGGCAGCATAGAACAGCCCCTGGCGCCGCCCAGATTGTGCGTCCCTTTTGTTGGTGACGAAGCGGATGAACATGTCCAAGCGTGGCCGTGGACAGTCGGGGGTGTGAAGGTCCGCTAAGGGTCGATTGCGCCCCTTAGCTCCCCCGCAAAGAGCGGGCGGTGGAGGGGGCTAGCCTCGGCCACTGCTTTGAGCGCGTCCAGTCGATCCGCCGAGCTTGGGGCTTGCCCCCTCCACCAGCCGCTCTTCGGCGAGTGGTCCCCCTCCCCCGCTTCGCAAGGGATGTAAGGGTCTCAAGGCAACGCGAAGCCTGGATCCCGGCTTTCGCCGGGACCTGCCGCTTCGCGGTCAGATCGGCATGCGGATGATTTCCTGGTAGGCGCTGATGACCTGGTCGCGGACGGCCATGACGGTCTCCAGGCTCGCCTCGGCGGCGGAGATGGCGGTGACGACGTCGATGAGCTCGGTCTTGCCGGCGACCTGGGCGGCCATCTGGTGTTCGGCGTGCTTCGAGGCGCCGATGGCTTCGGTCATGGCGGCCTTCACGAGGTCGCCGAAGCCGCCCTGCCCGGTCGGCTGGGCCTGGGCGCCCTGGAGGCCGGGGTCGAGGCCGATCCCCTTCTGGGCGGCGGCGTAGGCCTGGGCGGCGGCGAACGGGGTGATCATCGCTTAGGGCCCCTACTTCTTCAGGAGATCGAGGGTGCGCATCTCCATGGCGCGCGCCGTCTCGATGACGTTGAGGTTGGCCTCGTAGGCGCGCTGCGCCTGGCGCATGTCGAGCGCCTCGACCATGGAATTGACGTTCGGCAGCTTCACGTAACCCTCGGCGTTCGCCGACGGGTGGCCCGGATTGTACTCCTGGCGGAAGTCGCTGCGATCGGGCTCGACGCCGCTCATCTCGACGCCCTTCGCCCCTTGAATGCGCGTGGGTTCGAAGACCGGCGCCTGGCGGCGGTAGGGGTCGCCGCCCGGCGTCTTCGAGGTGGAGTCGGCGTTGGCCAGGTTCTCGGCGATGATCCGCATGCGCGCCTGCTGGGCGCGCAGCGCCGAGGCGGCGACGGCCTGGACCACTCCGGAGACGGGCTTGATCTCGGGCATCTGAAAGCTCCCTTACGCCCGCGTCAGCGGCTCGGCGGCCGCGCGGCCATGCGCAGCAGGCTCATGGATTTCTGGTAGAAGCTGATGGCGGCGTCGTAGTTCATGCGCGCCTCGCTCATCTTCAGCATCTCCTCCTCCAGGACCACGGCGTTGCCGTTCAGGGTGGTCTCGGAGTCCGGGGTGCGGATGGTCTTGTACTGTGAGCCCAGCGAGCGGCGCTGGCCCTGCGGCGTCATGTGACCCGCCTGGGTGGCGGCCATCATCGCGGCGCCGCCCGAGGCGGTCATCTGCAGCTTTTTCTGCTGCTCCATCTTGGCGTCGAAGCTGAAGGGTTTCAGGTCTTCGGGCACGTAGCGGGCGGTGTCGGCGTTGGCCACGTTCTGGGCGAGGACCTTCTGCCGTTCGCCCAAGTAACCGAGCCGGCCTCGGAGCATCGCAAAGAGCGGGATCTCGGCCAGGTTCATGGCCGTGATCCTTAATCAGTACGGTTAATCCGGGCTTAAGCGATTCAGAGACGAATGGCGCAAGACCGTAGCCGCCCCCGCGTATCCCCCGCATGGACATCGCCGACTTCCTCCGCGCCGTCTTCGCCCTGGCCCTCACACTGGGGCTGGTGGGGCTGGCCGCGGTGGCCCTGCGCAAGTACGGGCCGGACGCCATGGCGCGCATCTCCGCCCAGAAGAAGGACCGCCGCCTGCGGGTGGTCGAGAGCCTGGTGCTGGACCCGGCGCGGCGGATCGTCATCGTCGAGTGCGACGGGCGCGAGCGGCTGGTGCTGCTGGGCGAGGGCAAGATGCTGGCGGACCTCGATACGAAGGGCGGCCAGTGATGCGCGCCCTGCTGGCCGCGCTGCGCGCCCTCCCCCTCCAGGACTGGCGGCGCGCCGCCCTGATCGCGGCGGCCGCCGGCTGTGCGGCGATGATCCTGCCCGCCGCGGCAGCGGCCCA
Source organism: Pseudomonadota bacterium (assembly GCA_049323595.1). GTDB lineage: Bacteria > Pseudomonadota > Alphaproteobacteria > Caulobacterales > Caulobacteraceae > Phenylobacterium. The sequence goes on along the minus strand of JBMOOD010000026.1, from coordinate 197,032 downwards.
GGCGCTGAACGTGGACCTCGGGACCGGCGCCGGCCTGACCGAGCGGGTGGTGCAGCTCATCGCCCTTCTGACGGTGCTGTCGCTGGCCCCGTCGATCGTGATCATGACCACCTCGTTCGTGCGGATCGTGGTGGTGCTGTCCCTGCTGCGGACGGCGCTCGGCATGCAGCAGAGCCCGCCGAACCCGGTGATCGTCTCGCTGGCCCTGTTCCTGACGGCCATCGTCATGGGGCCGACCTTCGAGCGGTCGTACAACGAGGGCGTCAAGCCGCTCTTGGAGCAGCAGATGGAGCTGCCGGCGGCGTTCGACGCGGCGGGGGCGCCGGTGAAGCAGTTCATGCTGACTCAGGTGGACCAGGACGACCTGGCGCTGTTCATCCGGCTGTCCCGCATCGACCGGCCGGCCAGCATGCAGGACGTGCCCCTGCGGGTGGTGACGCCGGCCTTCATGATCTCGGAGCTGAAGCGGGCGTTCGAAATCGGTTTCCTGCTGTTCGTGCCATTCCTGGTGATCGACCTGGTAGTGGCCAGCGTCCTGATGAGCATGGGCATGATGATGCTGCCGCCGGTGGTGGTGAGCCTGCCCTTCAAGCTGATCTTCTTCGTCCTGGTGGACGGCTGGCGGCTGGTCTGCGGCAGCCTGGTGGAGAGCTTCCAGCGGGGGGCCGGGGCCGGATAGGCTGGACGCTTTACGGCGTAAGGCTTAGCGTCGGTCCGGAACGCAGGAGGCGCAAATGCCGACCACCGGGCTCGACCGCTGGCACCACTACATGAAGACCCACGACGACAAGGCGCTGTGGGAGCTCCTGCATCCCGACGCCGTCTTCGAGAGCCCCGTGGTGCACACGCCGCAGCGCGGGCGCGAGATCACCTTCAAGTACCTGACCAGCGCCGGGAAGGTGCTGGGCGGAGACGGTTTCCGCTATGTGGGCGAGTGGCGGAACGAGACCGGCGCGGTCCTGGAGTTCGAGAACGAGGTGCAGGGGATCCGCGTCAACGGCGTGGACATCATCACCTTCGGCGACGACGGCCGGATCACGCATTTCAAGGTGATGGTGCGGCCGCTGAAGGCCATCAACCTGCTGCACCAGATGATGGCGGCGCAGCTGGCGGGGGCGTGAGACGCGGCCTCAGCACCCCCCTGACGGCGGAGGAACTGCAACGGCGCTTCCCTGGCGAGTTCCTCCCCCGCTGGCGGGGGAGGTGTCAGCGTAGCGACGGCGGGGCGCTACGGCGGACCACGGAGCTGATCGTCCGCCGCTATCCTTTCGTCGCCGGGGCGGCGGCCTGGGCCTGTTTGGCGGGCGCCGGAGGCTTGCCGGTTCCGACCGGGGCGGGGCGGGTCTTGAAGCGCCCCTTCATCTTCTCGACCCAGCCGGCGAAGACCTCGTTGTCGGCGGAGACGCGGCCGAAATCGGCGACGCTGAGACGGCCGCTCGGAACCCCCGACAGCGCCACGCGCAGGGCCTCGGGATTGTTGGCCTTCTCGTAGAACGGCTGGTAGCGCTGCTGCAGGCGGGTGAGCGCGGCCTCGTCGCCCGCCAGGGTGTAGGCGACGCCGGCGCGGAGCAGGCGGCCCTCCTCCTCGCTGGAGAGCTGTTCGGGCGACTTCCAGCGCTCGCCCAGCGCCTTCTCGAACAGGGGACCGGCCTCGGCCCAGTTCTTCTGCTTCCAGGTGATCTCGGCGCGCAGGTCGGACGCATCGCGGGAGGTGTCACGCTCCAGGATCTCCAGCGCGCTGTCGTAGCGGCCGAGGTCGGACCAGGCGCGGGCCTCGACCAGGCGGCGCTCGGCGTTCAGGGCGTTGGGCAGCACGGTGGTGCGCGAGGCGTTGATGGTGCGCAGGGCCTCCTCGGGCTTGCGGTCCATCAGGTAGATCAGGGCCAGGTCGGTGGCGACCTGGGCGCGGGGCACGCCGTCGAGGCGGTTCTCGGCCTGGTATTTCAGGAGCTCGGCGGCCTGGGCCAGCATGTCGACGTCCACGAGGCGGCGGACGATCTTGCGGACCATCATGTCGCCGTCGGCGCCGAGGGGGGCAAGCTCCTTGAAGTCGAAGAAGAGCGCGAGCGCCTGGACGGGCTCGAGGCCGTCGGCGAGGCCGTCGAGGAACAGCGCCCGGAACGCGGCGTCGAGGTCGGCCTGGAGCTGGAGCGATTCCGGCAGGTCCGGCAGCCGCTGGCCGACCGAGCGCAGGGCCTCCAGCGCCTCGCGGTAGCGGCCCTGGTTCAGGTAGAGCTGGCCGAGGGCGCGGATGGTCTCGAGCTCGGTGGCGTCGCCCCGCCAGCGGTAGCGCAGGTTGTCGTAGACGCCGGCGGCCTGCACCGGGGTGATCTGGCCCAGCTCCAGGCGGATCTGGGTGGCCCGCAGCATGGCCGGGGCCGAGATGGAATCGGTGGAGGCGCGCGAGATGGCCGCGAACACCCGGAGCGCCCGGTCCTTGTAGCCCTGAAGCTCGATGATCCGGCCCTTGATGAGCAGGCTCTGCAGCTTCTCGCCGGGCTCGACCTCCTCCTGCAGGGCCATGGTGATGCGCCGGTCGGCCCCGACCAGGTCGCCGAGCCGCAGCGCCGCGTCGGCGTCGGCGCGGGCGAAGCGGGCCTTCCAGACCGGCGTGAACAGGCCATAGGCCTCGATGCCCTTCACGAACTGCGAGCGCGCCTCGGGGAAATGGGCGAGCTTGCTGGCCACGTATGAGCGCCAGAGCGCGCTGGAAGGATCGTCGGCCAGGACCGGGGCGGAGAAGTCGGTGTCGGCCTCGGCGTAGCGGCGCGCGAGCGTACGCGCGATGCCGCGCAGGCCGCGGAACTCGGGATCGTCGAGCATCTCGGGATGCTCGCGGGCCAGGGCGTTGAGGTGGCCGATGGCCTCGAAGGCGAGCTCCTGGCCGACCAGGTAGCGGGCCAGCGCCATGCGCGCGGAGACCGGGGCCTGGCGATCCTTGTTGGCGCCCTCCTCGGCCGCGGCGCGGAACAGGGCCTCGTAGCGGGCGAGGTGGCCGCCCTCCCCCGTCTCAGCCCACTCCGCCGGGATGAGGGCCGGCATGGTGGCGGGCTGGGGCGCGCCCATCTGGGCGTCGGCGCGGTCGCGGGTGGCCCAGTTGGGCGAAAGGGTGAGGCCCTGCGGGCGGCTGATCCGCACGATCTCGCGCTCGCGCTCGACCGTGATGTCCTCGGCCACCGGCTCGACGGCGAGGCCCTGGATGGACGGCAGGAGCGCCGCCTCCACGAAGTCGCGGCGGCTGGGCACGCCCTTGGGCGGCCCGAGAGCGGTGACCACCTTCAGGGTGTCGCCCACCACGGGATCGGGCAGGTTGATGACGCGGGTGGCGCCGGCCACGGGCGCCTTCAGCGTCGCCGGGCCGCCGGCCGGATCACGGCTGACGCGGACGATGGTCGGCTGGGACTGCGGACCGGGGCCGAGGGAGATGGTCCAGGTGGCGCCGCGCGCGCCGACGAACACGGGCGCGTCGGCGTCGATGTCCAGTCGCACGGCGGCGTGGTCGGCGCCCTTGAAGGCCTGGAGGCCGCGCAGCGGGCGCACCCGCTGCGGCGCGCCGGAGACATCGAGGTTGGCGGCCGCGTCGAAAACGACCCAGAGAGCGTCGCCGCGCCGGAAGACCGCCGCGCCCGCGGGATTGGCCCAGGTGAAGGCGAGCTGCACCTGGCCGCCGACGACCTTGGACTCCATCTTGACGACGCCGCCCGGGGGCCGCGGATCGGGCCGGGGCGGCTCGGCCTCGGCGACCTCGACGGCCGGCGCATCCTCGGCCGTCGGCGCGGGGTCCGGCTTTTCGAAGACGTTGACGTAGGTGGCGCCGTCCGCCTGGCCCACGGTGGCGTCGGCGTCGTCGGCCAGGGTGAGGACGACCTGCAGCCGGCCGCCGACGTTGCGCGCCTCGGCGCCCTTGACCCACTTGGGCGGCGAGGTGCGCAGGCGCGTGACGTCGGGATCGCCGGCGCGGGCGAAGGTAAGGATCAGGGCCTGGCCGTCGCGGCGGGCGGTGGCGCGGCCGCCGCCGAACTCGATACGCGAGAAGGTCTCCGCCGCGGCCACGCGAACCTGAAGGCCGCCGCTCGAGGCGACGGCCTTGGCCGCGGGAGCGGCGATCCCGGCGGGGGCGGCGACGCCTGCGATGCAGGCCGCGGCCACGCCGGAGCGTAGGACCTGGCGCAGGCCCACCGACTATCCCGTCGTGGCCGGGGGCGCCGCCGGCGTGGCCTCGGGCGCGTAGGGAACCGGCGCGGCGGGCGTCTCGGCCGCCTTGGCCTGCGGGGCGGGGGCCGCCTTGCGGGGGGGCGTCCGCTTCGGAGCCGGCGCCTTGGGCGCAGCGGCCTGTTTCACCGGCTCGGCGGAGGCGGCGGGCTTGGCGGCGTCATCAGCGGCGTTGGCGCGCTCGGCGGCCGCCTTGGCGTCGGAGAAGCGGCGGGCCAGGGCCTCGGTGAGCTTCTTGGCTTCGGCCGGCGGCATGGACGCCACGATGGCGGCCAGCGAGCGTTCCTTCATCCGGGCGGCGATCGGGATGCGGACGCTGTCGTCGAGCGCGACCATGCGCGGCGCGGCGTCCTTGGCCTTCATGCCCTCGAACACCTTCACGAGGCGGTCGATCTCGCCCTGCTCCTTGGCGTCCGTCTGCTGCAGAAGGCCCTTCACCTCGGCCTTAAGGCCGTTCAGCGACTTGATCTTGGCGTCCAGCTTGGCCTCGGCGGCCGCCATGAGGGCGAGCTGGGTGTTGAGGTCGGCCTCGCGGGCGTCGAGCTGGCCGCGCCGCTGGCCCAGGCTCTGCAGCACCTGCAGCTCGGCCGGCGACAGGCCTGCCTGCTTGGCGAGCTCGGCCGCGGTGGGCGCGCAGACCGGCTTGGGCTTGATCGAGGCGGCCGGCAGGGCGGCGGATGCGGCGGCGGGCGCAGACTCGCCGTCCTTGGCCGCGGCGTCCTTGGCCGCGGCGTCGTTGGCTTCGGCCTTCTCGCCGCCCTTGGCCGCTTCCTCGGCGAAGGCGCGGGCGCCGGACACCAGGCCCGGCAGGTCCTGGGCGCCGGCGAGCGCGTTCACGGCCAGGACGCCGCCGATGGCGACGCCGACGAGCGGCAGAAGGCGCGGGACGGACTTCACCGGCCGGCTCCGGCGACGCGGTCGAGGGTGAGCGGGCCGTCCTCGAACAGGTCATCGTCCACCTGCGGCAGGACCCGGCGGCCCGCGAGCGGCGCGCGGCCCACGAGCGGCTCGGGCGCCGCGGCGGGTTCGGGGGCCCGGGCGGCCTCGGCGTCGAGGCGCGAGCGGGCCATGGCCAGCAGCTTGCCGAGGCGATCCTCGGCGCTTTCGTGGCGAGCCGGCGGAACCACCGACGGCATCGGCCGCGGGGCCGGCCGTTCCGGGACCGCGGCGCGCGGCAGCTCGGGCGCGGCGCCGATCAGCTTCTCGAGCTTGCCCGCCAGGGCGCGGCCTTTCTCGATTCGGTCGGAGAGCATGTCGGTGGCTTCGTCGGTGGCGGCTCGCAGGTCGGCCAGCCCCTGCTCGGCGCGGCTCGCCGCCAGGTTCAGCTCGCGGACGGCCGCCTCGAAGCCCTCGTGGCTGTCGCGCAGGGCCTTGAGGCGCCGGTTGAGGCGGATCCCGACGACCATGGCCGCGACCAGCAAGCCGGCGAGCAACACGTTCATGCCGATGGCGATCAGGCTCATGACATCCTCTGGACGGCTTGGCGCGCGTGGGGCGAAAGCGGAGCTTCCACGCGCACGGCGATGTGGGCGTTGCGACGACCCATGCGGCCGCGCGTAAGGGGGACCGATCCGGCCCGCAGCTCGATCAGGCTCTCGGGCGTGGCGTTCAGCATCATGGTGTCGCCGACCTTGAGATCCAGCACCTTGCTGAGGGGGACCTGCTGTTCGTCGAGCACGGCGCGCACGTCGACCTGGGTGGTCCACAGCTCGGTGGCCAGGTGGCCTTCCCAGATGTTGTCGCGGCCAAACTTCTCACCCATGAACTGCTGGAGCAGCATCTTCCGGATGGGTTCGAGGGTGGCGTAGGGCAGGAGCAGTTCGATGCGCCCGCCGCGATCCTCCATGTCGATCCGCAGCTTCACCAGGATGGCGGCGTTGGCCGGCCGGGCGATGGCGGCGAAGCGCGGGTTCGTCTCCAGGCGGTCCAGGGTGAAGTGGACGGGCGTCAGGGGCTCGAACGCCTCCTGGGCGTCGGCCAGAACGACCTCGACCATCCGCTGCACCAGCACGCGCTCGATCGTCGTGTAGGGGCGGCCCTCAATGCGCATGGCGGCCGTTCCGCGGCGGCCGCCGAGAAGGACGTCCACGATCGAGTAGATGAGGTTCGAGTCGACCGTCAGCAGCCCATAGTTGTTGAGCTCCTCGGCCCGGAACACCGCCAGGATCGCCGGCAAGGGGATCGAGTTGAGGTAGTCGCCGAAGCGGATCGAAGAGATGTTGTCGAGGCTGACCTCGACGTTGTCGGAGGTGAAGTTGCGCAGGCTGGTGGTCATCAACCGCACCAGGCGGTCGAAGACGATCTCCAGCATCGGCAGGCGTTCGTACGAGACGAGCGCGGAGTTGATGATCGCCCGGATCCCGGTCCGCTCGGCGATCTCGTCATCCGAGAGGTCGAAGCCCAGCAGACTGTCGATCTCGTCCTGGTTCAGGATCCGCTCGGACGAGGCGGCTTCGGCTGCGGCCGCGGCGGCCCAGTCGGTGGCCTCCTGATCGGAGGCCGGATTCGCGGCGATGTCGGTTTCGTCGGCCATGGTCTTGGGCAGGATGCAACGGGCGCCTGAGCGCTAGTTGATCAGCATCTCCTCGATCAGGACGGCGTTCGCCTTCGAGGGCGCGATCACCAGGTTCACGCGGCGCAGAATCTCCATCCGGAGCTGATAGCTGCCTTGGCTGCCGGCCAGGTCTTCCGGCCGCAGCTCGCGCAGGAAGGTCTGGAACATGTCCTGCAGCCTCGGCATGTTCGGATCGAGCTCGTCGACGAGATGCTCGTCGGGCAGCTCCAGGGTCAGCTTGAGCTTGAGGAAGGTCGGCCGGCCGTCGGCGGTCTGCATGTTCACCACCACGTCGGGCATGGTGTAGAAGATCACGCCGTCGGGCCCCTCGCGGATGACGGCGGGCCCGGCCTCGCCTTCCTTGCCCTTCTTGCCCTTCTCGGCCTTCTTTTCCTTCTTCTTCTCGCCGCCCTTCTCCGCCTGGGCCGCGTCGGGCTTGGGCGCGAGGAACATGAAGGCGGCCGTGCCGCCGCCGCCCAGCACCACGACAGCCGCGGCGCCGGCGATGATCAGCATCTTCAGCGGAAGCTTCTTTTTGGCCGGAGCTTCGCCCTCGGCGCCTTCGGCGCCCTCGGGGATCTCGGCGTCTTTCGCTTCCTTCTTGTCCTTCTTGGCCACGCGCCGGGTTCCTCGGAAAGACGGCAGGCAAATCTCGCCGTCCCCAGCAATGGCGGGCTTTGGTTAAGAAGCGGTTGTTAAGGGTTCTTAACGGGCCCGATTCCTGCCCGGCATTTTCCGCCGCCCGGCGCCCGTTAACTTTCTTATTTCCTGATTTCGTTGGTGTTTTCAGTTGGCCCGGACCTTGCATCGGACAGGGCCAGAAAGTCGCACTGCAATCAGGCCCCGTTAATGGACAACGCCCTCTTCGTCGGCCTCTCCCGCCAGATGGTGCTCCGCAAGGAGATGGACATCATCGCCAACAACATCGCCAACATGGACACCGCCGGCTTCAAGGTGGAGTCGATGATGCAGAAGACCGAGCCGAAGGCCCCCGCGGTGACGCTGGGCGGGCCGCGGCCGGTCAAGTTCGTCTCCCCCGACGGCGTCGCCCGCGACTTCGGCCAGGGCGCCCTGACCAAGACCGGCGCGACCTTCGACATGGCCATCGAGGGCGAGGGCTTCTTCCAGCTCCAGACGCCGGAGGGCGCCCGCTTCACCCGCGACGGCCGCTTCACCCTCGACCAGAACGGGCGGCTGGTGACCCAGGCCGGCCACGCCGTCCTGGACGATGGCGGCGCGGAGATCCTGCTCGACCCCGAGCAGGGAGAGGTCTCGGTGGGGATCGACGGCTCCATCACCCAGAACGGCGAGCGGGCGGGCCGGGTGGGCATGTACCAGTTCGCCAACGCCGGCGTGCTCGAGAAGGCCGGCGACAACCTGTTCCGCAACGGCTCGAACCTGCAGCCGCAACCGGCGCTCGAGGCCCGCCTGCGCCAGGGGCACCTGGAAGGCTCTAACGTGAAGCCGGTGCTGGAGATCACCCGAATGGTCGAGGTGTCCCGGTCCTACGAACGCACCGCCAAGATGATCGATTCCCAGTTCGACCTGTCCCGCCGCGCCGTCGAGCGCCTGGGCAAGGTCCAGTAGGAAGGCAATAGACGATGCAAGCTCTCCGCACCGCGGCCACCGGCATGGCCGCCCAGCAGATGAACGTCGAGGTCATCTCGAACAACATCGCCAACATGAACACCGTGGCGTTCAAGCGCCAACGGGCCGAGTTCCAGGACCTGCTCTACCAGACCTTCGAGGCGGCCGGGACGCAGTCGTCCGACCAGGGCACGATCGTGCCGACCGGGGTGCAGGTGGGCGCGGGCGTGAAGGCCGGCGCGGTCTATCGCGTCCAGACCCAGGGCTCGCTCACCCGCACCGACAACCCCTACGACCTGGCCATCGACGGGCGCGGCTATTTCCAGGTGCTGCAGCCCTCGGGCGAGATCGCCTACACCCGGGCCGGCAACTTCTCGGTCAACGACCAGGGCCAGCTGGTCACCCAGGACGGCTATACCGTCGAGCCGGCGATCACGATCCCGGGCGATGCGGTGCAGGTGACCGTCTCGGCCTCGGGCCAGGTGCAGGTCATCCAGGCCGGCCAGACCGACCCAAACACCGTCGGCCAGATCGAGCTCTCGACCTTCGTCAACGAAGGCGGCCTGCAGGCGCTGGGCGGCAACCTCTACAAGGAAACGGCGGCGTCCGGCGCCCCCACCAACGACGTGCCGGGCGCGGTCGGCTTCGGCACGCTGGTCCAGGGCTACACCGAAGCCTCGAACGTGGATGCGGTGGCCGAGATCACCGCCCTGATCGTCGCCCAGCGGGCCTATGAGATGAACTCCAAGGTCATCTCCACCGCCGACACCATGCTGGCCACCGCCAACCAGGTGAAGACCTAAGCTCATGAAGACGCTTGCACTCCTCGCGGCTCTCGCCGCGGCTTCCCCGGCCGTCGCCGGCACGCCGGTGACGCTGAAGGCCGACCCGGTGGACGCCGACGGCGTCGTGACGCTGGGCGAGGTGTTCGACGGCGCCGGCCAGGCGAGCGCGGTCCCCGTGGCCGCCCGCAACGGCGACACCGTGATGCTGAACGCCATCGCCCTGCGCGCCGCCGCCGCCCGGGCGGGGCTCGACTGGGCCAACGCCCAGGGCTTCCGGCACGTGGTGGTCCGGGGCGGCGCGGCCGCCGGCCCGCAGGCGGTCGCCCAGCGCGGCAACGTGGACGTGCTCACCTGGGCGCGCAGCATCGGCGCCGGGGAGATCATCCAGCCGCAGGACCTCATCTGGGGCAAGGCCGCCCTCGCCCCCGCCGACGCCCCGACCGATCCCGACCTCGTGGTCGGCATGGCCGCCCGCCGCACCCTGCGCGCCGGCGCCGCCGTCGCCGGCCGCGACGTCGCCGCACCCGAGGTGGTCAAGACCAACGAGATGGTAACCTTGAGCTTCGACAGTGGCGGCATCTCGCTGTCACTCACCGGCAAGGCCCTGTCGGGCGGCGCCGTCGGCGACACCATCAACGTGCAGAACGTCACGTCGAAGAAGACCGTCCAGGCCGTGGTCACCGGACCGGGCCAGGCGGCGGTCGGACCCGAAGCGGAAGCGCTGAAGCTCTCCCGCTCCTCCCGTTACGCGCTCCGTTGAAGGAAGCCCCGATGCGCCTGCGTCACCTCGCCCTCTTCGCCCTCGCCCCCCTCGCCGCCTGCTCCACTGTGAGCGAGGCCGTTCGCGGCCCGGAACTCGCCCCCGTGGGCTATCCCGCGGCCCTGGTGCCGCGTGAGCAGGGCATGATGCCGCTGGCCTCGGCCCGCGAGCCGCTGCCGCAGCCGGCCAGCGCCAACTCCCTCTGGCGGGTCGGGGCCCGCGCCTTCTTCAACGACCAGCGCGCCAGCCGCGTGGGCGACATCCTGACGGTGCAGATCGACATCGACGACAGCGCCAAGACCACCAATGCGACGACCAGCTCTCGCACCTCGGGCATGAGCGCCGGCGTTCCGCACTTCCTGGGCCTGGAGTCCAGCCTGGGCCGCATCCTGCCGGGCGGGTTCGATCCCGCGAACGCCATCGAGACGAACTCCACCTCGTCCAACGCCGGGGCGGGCTCGGTGAACCGCTCGGAGAAGATCAGCCTGACGATCGCCGCGGTGGTCACGGCCGTCCTGCCGAACGGCAACATGATGATCCAGGGCACCCAGGAGGTGCGGACGAACACCGACCTGCGCCAGCTCACCGTCGCCGGCATCGTGCGGCCGACTGACATCTCCTCGGCCAACACGGTCCGCCACACCCAGATCGCCGAGGCGCGGATCAGCTACGGCGGCCGCGGCGACCTCAGCCGGATGCAGAAGACGCCGGCCGGCCAGTCGCTGGTGGAGCGGTTCAGCCCGTTCTGACGACGCTGGACACAAGGCGCCGGTTGGGCCACGAGGCGCGGCCTCCTTCCCAGAACGACGGACTTCCGGTGCCCAGCCACGTCTCCATCCGCCGCCGCCCGGCCTCTCGCCTGTGCGCAGCCGCGGCGGTCCTCGCTTTGGCCGCGACGCCAGCCGCCGCCGAGCAGAGCGCCGCGTCCGCCGCCGCCAAGGGGCGCATCGCGCCGCTGAACGTGCGCGTGGTCGACACCACCCTCCCCGCGGACGCCCGCCGGGCCTTCGTCGGCAAGATCGAGGCGCTGGTGGACCGCACCCTCGCCACGCCTGCGCTCGCCAATCCCCGCGGTTTCAGCCTGACGCGGTCGGTGGCGATCCGGACGCCGCAGGAGGGCCTGCCGCGGGCCCATCCGGCGCGCGGCGAGGTCGTGATGATCATCCAGGCCATCGACCTCGAGCACGGCGCGAAGCCAGACGCCACGGGGGCCTACATGGGCCGGCTGGAGGGCCCCAGCCTCCGCTTCTTCGTGAACGACCTGATGGCCCTCTACGCCAACTACAGCGGCGGCGGCGACGCCGCGCGCGACATCCAGTACCTGCCGCTGCGGATGAGCATGTCCCAGGGGTTCCCGGTCTTCCAGGTCGGCGTGCGCGACGTCATCCTCATCGGCAAGCCCGACCGGCTGCCATATGTCCACGTCACCAAGGCGCAGTACCTGCAGGCCCAGGTCGACGAGACGCGCGCCACGATCGCGCAGATGCAGGGGCCCCCGCATCCGAACATCCAGGCGCACCTGGACCGACTGACGGCCGAACTGGCGGCGCTCGGTCCGGGCGATCGCAATGCGCGGGCCTGCGTCAGCTCGCGGGTGCGGGTGACGTTCGGCGACTGCGCCGCCCCTAACGCAACCTTCCACGTGCGGCCGAACGTGAACTACTTCGATGCTGGCGCGCCGAAGGGCGCGGTCCAGCTCGTGGCGATCTCGCTCCCGTCAGAGCGCAGCATCGGCCATCCGCTCACCCCCCGGCTCCGCGCCGCCGCGGCGGCGCTGGACTACGCGGCGATCCAGGCGGGGCTGGATTAGATCTGCGCCCTCGCCAGCCGTCGAGATCCTTCTGGACGATGCTCCCTCATAGCCAATAAAGCTTCACTCCGCTGATCAGCGTCAGAGGTCTTGAGGGCGCGCCGAATGGGATGGTGGACCAAGCTGCGCGCTTGGCTAGATACGTCTGAAGCTCGCGCTGAAATGGCTCGTCGCGACCAAGCCTGGGACTACGCGCAAGCCAATGATGCGGAGATCATGCAAGCCGACCCCCGGATCGAGGAGGTCCGGGAGGCGGTCCGACTGCTCGACCGCGATCCGGAGTCGGCGTTCTCGCAGCTCGTAGAGTTCGCGCAGCAGGGTTCAGTATGGGCCATGATCCACGTCGGATGGTGTCGCCATGCTGGGTGCGGAACATTGGCCGACCAAATCGACTCGGAGCGTTGGTACCGAAGAGCACATGAAGCGGGCTCCGATCGGGCTCTCCTGGACTACGCCCTGATGCTTCGGCGGCGTGGGGCGTCCGATCTGGAGGCCGACGTGTATGCAGCCGGCGTCGCGCGAGACTGGGCTCCCGCCCTATGCTCATATGCCCAGCTCCGGATCTCGCAGGCCGACACGCGAAAGCAGCGCCTAATCCAGAAGGCCTTGCTGCATCGCGCAGCGGACTTCGGAAGCCCCCGGGCGCAGTTCCTTCTTGCCCGGCACATGCTTCGCGGAATGTTCGGCCTGCGCTACGTTCCGGAGGGCATTCGACGCGCCTATCGACTGATCAGGCTTCGTCTCGCCCAAATGGACGCTGAGGACGAGAACCGCGCCGAGGCGCTTTCGCGGCCGGCGGGCGTCACACTCCACTAAGCCCGCCGCCCCTTGGCCGCGGCGTTGTCGACGCCCAGGGCCGAGAGGGCGCCGCGGACGATGCCCTCGGCGTCGAGGCCGGCCTGAGCGTACATGGCCTCCGGCTTGTCGTGGTCCTGGAAGATGTCGGGCAGGGTGAGCGTGCGGATGCGCAGGCCGCGGTCCAGCGCGCCGTGCTCGGCCAGGGCCTGGAGGACGAAGGCGCCGAAGCCGCCCATGGCCCCCTCCTCCACCGTCACCAGGGCCTCGTGCTCGCGGGCCAGCCGCAGCAGGAGGTCGAGGTCGAGCGGCTTGGCGAAGCGGGCGTCGGCGACGGTGGCCGAGAGGCCGCGGGCGGCCAGCAGGTCGGCGGCCTTGAGGCTCTCGGCGAGGCGCGCGCCGAAGGAGACGATGGCGACCGCCGTCCCTTCGCGGACGATGCGGCCCTTGCCGATCTCCAGCGGGGCGGCGAGGTCGGGGATCGCCACGCCCAGGCCCTCGCCGCGCGGATAGCGGAAGGCCGAGGGGCGGTCGTCGATGGCGACCGCGGTGGAGATGGCGCGGGCGAGCTCGGCCTCGTCGGACGGCGCCATGAGGACCATGCCCGGCAGGGCCCCCAGGTAGCCGATGTCGAACGAGCCGGCGTGGGTGGCGCCGTCGGCGCCGACGAGGCCGGCGCGGTCGATGGCGAAGCGGACCGGCAGGCCCTGGATCGCCACGTCGTGGACCACCTGGTCGTAGCCGCGCTGCAGGAAGGTGGAATAGAGGGCGCAGAAGGGCTTCATTCCGTCGGCGGCGAGGCCGGCGGCGAAGGTGACCGCGTGCTGCTCGGCGATGCCCACGTCGAAGGTCCGCTCGGGGAACTTCTCGCCGAACAGGTCGAGGCCGGTGCCCGAGGGCATGGCGGCGGTGATGGCCATGACCTTCGGATCGCGCTCGGCGTGCTTGATGAGCTCTTGCGCGAAGACCTTGGTGTACTGCGGCGCGGCGGCCTGGCTCTTGGCCTGCTTGCCGGTGACGACGTCGAACTTGACCACGCCGTGGTACTTGTCGGCGGCGTTCTCGGCCGGGGCGTAGCCCTTGCCCTTGTGGGTGACCACGTGGACCAGGACCGGCTTGTCGTCGATCCGCCGGGCGTTCTGCAGCACGTGGACCAGGGCGTCCATGTCGTGACCATCGATCGGGCCGACGTAGTAGAAGCCCAGCTCCTCGAAAAAGGTGCCGCCGGTGACCATGCCGCGGGCGTATTCCTCGGCCTTGCGGGCGGCCTCGCGCATGGGCCGCGGGAAGGCCTTGGAGACGGCCTTGCCCAGGTTGCGCAGCGACTGGTAGCCGCCGCCCGAGACCAGGCGGGCGAAATAGGCGCTCATCCCGCCCACGGGCGGGGCGATCGACATGTCGTTGTCGTTGAGGATGACGGTGAGCTGCTTGGTGGCCCCGGCGTTGTTCATCGCCTCGTAGGCCATGCCGGCGCTCATGGAGCCGTCGCCGATGACCGCGACGACCTTGTTGTCCCGGCCCTCGACGTCGCGGGCGGCGCAGAAGCCCAGGGCGGCGCTGATCGAGGTCGCGGCATGGGCCGCGCCGAAGGGGTCGTAGGCGCTCTCGGACCGCTTGGTGAAGCCCGACAGGCCGCCGCCCTGGCGCAGGGTGCGGATGCGGTCCCTTCGGCCCGTCAGGATCTTGTGCGGATAGGCCTGGTGGCCGACGTCCCAGATGAGGATGTCGTCCGGCGTCTCGTAGACGTGGTGCAGGGCCACCGTCAGCTCGACCACCCCCAGGCCCGCGCCCAGGTGGCCGCCCGTCTGGGAGACCGCGTCGATCGTCTCGGCGCGCAACTCATCGGCGAGCTGGCGAAGCTGGGCGATCGAGAAGCCCCGGGTGTCGGCCGGCGAGGAGACCGTGTCGAGCAGGGGGGTGACTGGCGGCATGAAATACGGGATTCCCTGACGGCTACTGCCGGCGCTCTAACACGAAATCGACGCTGGCCCGCAGGAAATCGGCCCGCGGGCCGAATGGATCCAGATGGGATTTCGTCTGGGATTTCAGCAGGCCGAGGCGCTCGCGCGCGGCGTCCACGCCGAGCAGGGTGACGAAGGTGGTCTTGCCGCGGGCCGCATCCTTGCCAGCGGCCTTGCCCATGAGCGCGGCGTCGCCCTCGGCGTCCAGGAGATCGTCGACGATCTGGTAGGCGAGGCCGAGGTCGTGGGCGAAGGCCAGCAGCGCATGGCGCTCACCCTCCTGGGCGTGGGCCAGGGCCAGGGGCAGCTCGAAGGCGCAGGCGATCAGGGCGCCGGTCTTCAGCCGCTGCATCCGCGCGACGCCGCCGAGGTCCTCGCGCACGCCCAGCATGTCGATCATCTGGCCGCCGACCATGCCGCGGGCGCCGGACGCCGCGGCCAGCCGGGCCACCAGCTCGGCGCGCACGGCCCCGTCGGGATGGGTGTCAGGATGAGCCAGGATCTCGAAGGCGGCGGTCTGGAGCGCATCGCCCGCGAGGACAGCGGTCATCTCGTCATAGGCCACATGCACGGTGGCGCGGCCCCGCCGCATCTGGTCGTCGTCCATGCACGGCAGGTCATCGTGGACCAGGCTGTACGCGTGGATGCACTCCAGGGCGCAGGCGGCGCGCAGGACGTAGGTGTCGTCCAGGTCGAACATCCGGCCCGTTTCGAGGGCGAAGAAGGTGCGCAGCCGCTTGCCAGGACCGAGGGCGGCGTATCGCATGGCCTCGGTCAGGCGGCTCTCCGGCCCCTCGGCGCGGGGCAGGAGTTCGTCCAGCGCCACGGTGACGAGGTCCGCGGCCTCGGCCACGCGCCGGCCCAGATCCATCAGCCGAACTCGGCCGGCTCTGCGGCGATGGCGCCGCCGGCGCGCTGGACGATCTGCTCGACCTTCAGCCGGGCGGCCTCCAGGCGCGCCTCGCAATGGGCCTTCAGCGCCGCGCCGCGCTCGTACATCTTGATGGAGTCGTCCAGCGGAGCCTGGCCCGACTCCAGCTTGGCCACGATCTGCTCCAGCTCCGACAGGGCCTGTTCGAAGGTCATGGCAGAGAGGTCGGCGGGTTCGGACATGGGGGTTTGTTTAGGCCCGGGCGCCCAGCCTGTCATCCCCGCTCGAAGCGGCGCATGGACCAGTATTTGTAGCCTTCGCTCGCCACCAGCTTCCAGCCGAGCTTACGGAGGCTGCGGCCGATCATGAAGTTGAAGAAGCCGTGGGCAAGGACCACCACGTTCTCACCGCCGGCGGCCAGGCCGATCAGCAGGGCGGCGGCCCGGTCGGCGCGGGCCTCGGCCTCGGAGCGGGTCTCGCCGCCCTCGTGGTGGTCGAAGAACCACCACCAGACCCTGGCCAGGAAGCCCCACAGCGACGGATGCAGCTTGATCCACTTGGGAAGGTTCGGCGGCGGCAGAGGCGCCTCGATGAGCAGGTCGTGCTGCTCGAACGGCCGCTCGCCCGCCAGGCTCTGGGCGCTCTCGATGGAGCGCAGGCGCGTGGATGACAGCAGGGCCCCGCAGTCGGCCACGAACTCCCGGAGCGTGTCCGGCGGCGTCTGGCCCGGCAGGATGCCCATGATCTCGTAGGTCGCCCAGAACTCGCGGTAGTCGGAGGCGGTGAGCCGGACCTTGCGCGACAGAGCCGGCTCGCCGTGGCGGGCGAGGATGATGGCGCCGTGGCGGACGACCGCCGGCAGGGACGGACTCTCGGCGGTCAAGACCATCGATCCTGGCGACTCACCGGCGCTTCGCCCCTCACCCGTCGCCGAGGGCCCTCACGTGCGCGAGGGCCGAACGGCCTAGAGCTTCGAGGTCGTATCCGCCCTCGAGCGAGGAGACAACCCGGCCCTTCGCATGCCGGTTGGCGACCGATGCGATCGCCCGGGTGGCCCAGGCGAAGTCGACGTCCTCCAGGCTCTGGCCGCCGCCGCCGACGGGATCGCGGCGATGGGCGTCGAAGCCGGCCGAGACCAGAATCAGATCGGGCGCGAAGGCGTCCACCTTGTCCATCAGGCCCTCGAAGGCCCTGCGCCACACCTCGACCGGCGCGCCCTCGGGCGAGACGGCGTTGACGATGTTGTCCGGGACCGGCTCGGACGGATGGCCGGTGCCGGGCCACATGGGCCAGGACTGGATCGAGGCGAAGAAGAGGCCGGGCCGCCCGCCCAGCACGGCCTGGGTGCCGTTGCCGTGATGGACGTCGAAGTCGACCACCGCCACGCGCCCGAACCCCGCCGCCTGGGCCGCGTGGGCCGCCACCGCGACGTTGGAGAAGATGCAGAAGCCCATGGGCAGGCCGGGCTCGGCGTGATGGCCCGGCGGGCGGACCGCGCAGAAGGCCCGCTGGGTCCTGCCTGCGGCCACGTCGCGCACGGCCTGGACCACGGCGCCGGCGGCCCGACGGGCGGCGGTGAGGCTGCCGGCGGACATGTAGGTGTCGGCGTCCAGTTCCACGCGGCCCTCGGACGGAGCGAGGCGGGCGATCGTGGCCAGGTAGTCCGCATCGTGCGCCCGAAGGAGGTCGGCCTCCTCCACGATCGGGGCGTCGTTGGGCGCCAGGTCCAGATCGGCGTCGTCCAAGGCGTCGCAGACCGCCTGCAGCCTCTCCGGCCGCTCGGGGTGGCGCTGGCCCGGGCGGTGGTCGAACATGTCCTGATGGGTGTAGAGCGCGAGCGTCATGCCTCACCTTAGCGCAACATCCGGCCAGCCCCATGGATGAACCGACGATCCGCCGCGCGGGTCCCGCCGACGCCGAGACGCTCTCAACGCTGGGCGCCAGGACTTTCAGCGACACCTTCGCCCATCTCTACGATCCCGACGACCTCGCGGCCTTCCTGGCCGAGGCCTATGGCCTGGAGCGCACCCGCGCGGACCTGGCCGATCCGGCCAAGGCGTCCTGGCTGGTGGAATCGGGCGGCGAGGCGATCGGCTACGCCCTGGCCGGCCCCTGCGCCCTGCCCCACGACGAGGTCACGCCGGCCAGCGGCGAGCTGAAGCGCATCTACTTCCTGAAGGGCCATCAGGGCGGCGGCCTGGGCGCGCGGCTGTTCACCGAGGTGATGGCCTGGCTGCAGAAGGACGGCCCGCGCGACGTCTGGATCGGGGTCTGGTCCGAGAATTTCGGCGCCCAGCGGTTCTACGCCCGCCACGGCTTCGAGAAGGTCGGCGAGTACGGCTTCGTGGTGGGCAAGACCGTGGACCGGGAGTTCATCCTGCGAAGGCCCGCGGAGAGTTTTTCCAAGAACCCGCCACAATTGGCGGGAAGCCGACACAATTTCGCCTGAATTCCTGCGGCGAGCGGTCCTTCATTGCCGAGATTTAACCTCGCGCCGCCTTGGCGACGACCCCGCCATTTGGGACCCTGACGGCATTCGGCGAAGGGTTACGGAATCGGCGGTGGGGATGCTGAGGATCGGCTACGTTCGGCTGCGGGATGCGACCGCGCACGAGGACACCACCCTCCTGAAGGCGGCCGGCTGCCAGGTGGTCCGCGCCGAGGAGCCGGACGCCGAAAGCCAGGTGCTGAGCTCCATCCTCGACTTCAT
The DNA here is from genome assembly GCA_049323595.1 of Pseudomonadota bacterium. GTDB lineage: Bacteria > Pseudomonadota > Alphaproteobacteria > Caulobacterales > Caulobacteraceae > Phenylobacterium. Next base: position 178,987 of record JBMOOD010000026.1, on the reverse strand, counting down.
CGGCGCCGGCGACCAGCTCGTGGTGGCGCGCCTCGACCGGCTGGCGCTGGGCGGCCGCGGCCTGCTGGACGCCCTGGACCGGCTGGAGGCCCGCGGCGCCAGCCTGTTCGTGCTGCAGCCCGAGCTGTCGAGCCAGGGCCCCTCCGGCCAGGCCCTGCGCGCCGTCCTGGAGGCCGTCGCCGCGCTGGAGCCCGCCGGCCGCCGCCGCCGTCCCACCGCCGCGGTGCAGGAGATCTGCGCCCTGCAGCAGGCCGGTGTGGGCCCGGTCGAGATCGCCCGCCGGCTTGGCGTGTCGCGCATGACGGTGTGGCGCAAGCTGAAAGCGATGGAGACGGCGGGGGCTTAGGGCGGTCCCCGCGCCATCAACGTCGCGCCCGGTTCCGGACCTTCGCGGCGTCCGGCCGCGGCCGTCCCACACTGGACATCGGGGACCTGAGCCCCCATCCTCGGTTCAAACGACCGTTCGAGCCCGAGGGGCCTCCCTGATGTTCATGCGCTTCTTCACCGAGCTTCGCGAAGCCAAGGTGCCGGTGACGCTGAAGGAATACCTGGTCCTCATGGAGGCCATGGACAAGCAGGTCATCGACCGGTCGGTGGAGGACTTCTACTACCTGTCGCGCTCGGCCCTGGTGAAGGACGAGAAGAACCTCGACAAGTTCGACCGGGTGTTCGGCCACGTGTTCAAGGGGCTGGAGAAGGTGGACGAGGGGATCGCCCACGACATCCCGGCCGAGTGGCTGAAGAAGCTGTCCGAGAAGTTCCTTACCGAGGAAGAGAAGGCGCAGATCGAGGCCATGGGCGGCTTCGACAAGCTCATGGAAGCGCTCGCCGAGCGCATGAAGGAGCAGAAGGAGCGCCACGAGGGCGGCAACAGGATGATTGGCACCGGCGGCACCTCGCCGTTCGGCGCCAACGGCTACCACCCCGAAGGCATCCGGGTCGGCCAGGACAAGGGCCGGCACGGGCGCGCGATCAAGGTGTGGGACAAGCGCGAGTACAAGAACCTGGACGACCAGGTCGAGCTGGGCACCCGCAACATCAAGGTCGCCCTGCGCCGGCTGCGCAAATGGGTCCGCGACGGCTCGCCCGACGAGCTGGACATGGACGCCACGATCAAGGGGACGGCCGAGAAGGGCTATCTCGACATCAACATGCGCGCCGAGCGCCGCAACAAGATCAGCGTGCTCCTGTTCCTCGACGTCGGCGGCTCGATGGACTCGCACATCAAGGTCTGCGAGGAGCTGTTCAGCGCCGCGCGGTCCGAGTTCAAGAACATGGAGTTCTTCTACTTCCACAACTGCCTCTATGAGAGCGTGTGGAAGGACAACCGGCGCCGTCACGCCGAGAAGCTGAACACCTGGGACATCCTCCACAAGTACCCACACGACTACAAGGTGATCTTCGTGGGCGACGCGACCATGAGCCCCTACGAGATCACCTATCCGGGCGGTTCGGTGGAGCACTGGAACGAGGAGGCCGGCGCGATCTGGATGGACCGCGTCACCCAGATCTACGAGCACGCCGTCTGGCTGAATCCCACCGCCGAGCGGCACTGGGACTACACGCCCTCGATCGGCCTGGTGAAGCAGCTGATGGGCGACCGGATGTTCCCGCTCACCATCGACGGCCTGGAAAAGGCGATGAAGGAGCTGTCGCGCTAGCGTCACGAACGGCTTACGCTCAGCCGTCGCTTAAGGGATTCGCATGACCGATCCCCTCACCCAGGATCCGCCCGAGACCGAAGAGGGTCACGCCGCCACGAAGGCGGCGGTGTTCAACGCGGCCGAGCGCCTGTTCGCCCTGCACGGCTTCCAGAACGTCTCTGTGCGCGACATTACGGCCGAGGCCGGTGTGAACCTCGCCTCCGTGAACTACCACTTCGGGTCCAAGGACGCCCTGCTCTTCGAGATCTTCCGGCGCCGGACCAGCGAGCTGAACCGCGAGCGCGCGCGGATGCTGCACGAGGCGAACGCGCGGCACGACGGCAAGCCGCCGGTGCGCGAGATCCTGGAGGCCTATTTCGCCCCGCCCCTGCGCTGGGCCGCGCCCGACAACGACCGGCGCATCTCGGTGCAGTTCATCATCCGCGCCCGGTCGGAAGGCACCGCCGAGATGCGCGAGGTGCTGAAGACCGACGTCAGCCATCTGGCCCGCTTCGCCGACGCCCTGATGGCGGCGCGGCCCGAGCTGCCCAAGGAAGACGTCTACTGGCGCCTGCACTTCGTGCTGGGCATGGTCCACAACAACCGCTTCGCCGAGTTCGACCGCCTGCATCACCTGTCCGGCGGCCTGACCCGCGAGGGCGACGTGGACGCTCTGCTGAAGCGAATGCTGGACTTCGCCGAAGCCGGCTTCATGGCGTAGGGGCGGCCTCGCCGTGGGCGGCCTGGTCTGGAAGGCCACGGCCTACCGCTTCCTCGACACCTTCGTTCTGATCTTCCCCTTCTACACCGTGATGTTCACCGAGCGGGGCCTGTCGCCGGCGCAGATCGGGATCGTGCTGGCCGCCTGGTCGGTCACGGGTCTGGCGCTGGAGATCCCCACCGGCGCGTTGGCCGACCGGCTTTCGCGGCGCTGGCTGCTGTTCGTGGCCCAGCTGATCCGGGGCGCCGGCTACCTGATCTGGGCGCTTTTCCCCGGCTTCTGGGGCTTCCTGGTCGGGCTGGTGCTCTGGGGGGTGAAGAGCGCACTGGTGTCGGGGACCTTCGAGGCGCTGCTGTTCGACGAATTGAAGTCCGAGGGGCGCGCCCAAGATTATGCCCGGGCCATTGGCCGGGCCCAGACCGGCCGGTTCGCAGGCGTGATGGCGGCGGCGCTGGTCGCAGCGGCCATCGCGGACGTCGGCTTCACCATCCTCACCGTCCTGAGCGCAGCCACGAGCCTCGTCGCCGCGGCCTCGGCCCTGCTGCTTCCGCGCGCGCCGAAGGCGATGGCTGTCGGGCCGGCGGACTACCTCGGCAAGATGCGGCGCGGCGTCGTCGAGGCGGCTCGGCGGCCCGGCGTCCTGCCGATCCTGCTGTTCATCGCGGGCATGCAAGCGCTGCTCGCGGCCTGCGAGGATTATTGGCAGATCTTCGGCCGCGAGATCGGCCTGCCGAACGGCCAGATCGCCCTCTTCGTCGCTGCCCTCGGCGCCGCACAGGCGCTCGGCGCGGCTGTGGCGCATCACGCGCCGCTCGGCCGCCCGGCGGCGCTGCACGGGCTGGTGGCCATCGCCGGGCTGCTGCTGGTCGCGGCCGCGGCGCTGTTCCAGCCCTGGTCGGTGGCGCTGGCCGTGGCGTTCACCGGCCTCTGCCGGGTCGCCGATGTCCAGGCCGACGCCCGCTTCCAGCACGCCTTGTCGGGCGAAGCGCGGGCGACGGTGGCGTCGGTGAAGGGCTTTGCGGCGCAGTGCGCCATCACCCTGCTGATCCTCAATTTCGGCCTCATGGCGGAGGTCAGCGACTACCGGATGGCGTTCCTGGCGCATGGCGCGGCGCTTACGGTTCTCGGCGCCGGCTATGCCGCCCTGTCGATACGGCGTTCGCTCGGAATCCCCCCAGGACCGCCGCGGCCGTGATCCCGGCCGATTCCGGACGCTTGGGTTTTGCCAGGCTGAGCCTATATGGCGGCGCATGCCCCGGATCGTCACCGACACGCGCCAGTTCACCGCCGACCGCGCCTGGGGCGCCCGCGACCTGGCCGAGATCGAGGGCGCGAGCGTCCGGCTGCATTGGACCGACCAGCCCTATAAGTGGCACGTCAACGACGGCGCTGAGGTCTTCCTCGTCCTCGACGGCGAGGTCGACATGCGCTGGCGGCAGGACGGCCGGGAGCACGTGGTCCGGCTGACAGCGGGCGACGTCTTCGTGGCGGATGTGGGGGACGAGCACCTGGCGGAGCCCCGGGGGGAGGCGCGCATCCTGGTGGTCGAGAAGAAGGGCTCGGTCTGAGCGCGCGGAACCCGCGACGGCGCTGAGCCATTAGACCCGCGAAGGCGCCGCTTGTTCGGCGCCCGCGCCGCGTCGCGACCCACGACCTGCAACTTTCAGCGAGGCTCCCATCCAGGATCCCGACGCCCCCGACTCGTTCTCCCTCGACATGATCGGCGCCGCCCTGACCGGCGACCCCGAAACGCTCCGCGCCCTGGCCGGCGTGCTGGGCGCCTTCTCGGTCCGCCTGATCGTCGCTGGCCTGATCCTGGCCGTCACCCTGTGGGCGGCGAAGCGGATGGCCGGCGTCGCGGACAAGGCCATGGCGCGGTTCACCCGGCGCCACGCGCCGGATCCCACGCTCTCGGCCTTCATCTCGGGCCTGGTCCGCTACCTCATCATCGCCATCGGCTTGATCGCAGTGCTGCAGCAGATCGGCGTGCAGGCGACGTCGGTGATCGCGGTCCTGGGCGCCGCCTCGCTGGCCATCGGCCTGGCGCTGCAGGGGACGCTGGGCAATGTCGCGGCCGGGGTGATGATCCTGCTGTTGCGGCCCTACCGCGTCGGCGAGCACGTCGAGCTGAGCGGACGCGAAGGCACGGTCGCGGCGATCGACCTGTTCAACACCACCATCTCCGATTTCGAAGGCCGCACGATCTACATGCCCAATGGCAAGGTGTTCGGCGACATGATCGTCAACTTCACCCGCTCTGGCCGGCGCCGGTTCGAGCTGGTGTTCACCGTGGACTACGAGGACGATCTGGATCTGGCGCTGGAGAAGCTGCTGGAGGTCGCCAACGCCGACCCCCGCGTGCTGCCGGATCCGGCGCCCTGGGCCAAGGTGACGGCCACGGCGGACAGCGGCGTCAACGTCTCGCTGCGCTGCTGGGCCAGCTCGGACGAGTGGTTCAACGCCAAGTGGGACCTGCTGAAGGCGGTGAAGGAGACCTTCGACCGCGTGGGCCTGCGCTTCCCCTACCCGCACCAGGTGCAGGTGGACCGCGAGCCGCGGGAGGTCACCGCCAAGGTGCGGCTGCAGCCGGTCGCCGAACAGCCGAACTAGCTTCGGCGCTCGCCCCTTGCGCTTTGCGTCGAGGCAGGGTCGTCTCGACCTATTGATTGTTGCGAAGGGGCCGCATCACGTGACTGCGACGACGAACGCCGAGACCAAGGGCGTGCTGGGCTGGATCGAGCGCACCGGCAACCGCCTGCCCGACCCGGTCTTCATTTTCGTCTATCTGATCGGGGCGCTGATCGTGGTCAGCGTAGCGGCCGCCGTGCTGGGCTGGTCGGCCCTGCATCCCACCCAGACCGACCCCGAGACTGGGGCCCAGGTGGTCATCACCGCGGAGAGCCTGGTCTCGGCGGACAACATCCGACGCCTCTGGGTGGAGATGCCCCAGACGTTCACTCACTTTCACCCGCTGGGCTATGTGCTGGTGGTGATGCTGGGAGCCGGCGTCGCCGAGCGGTCCGGCCTGTTCGGCACGGCGATGAGCGCGGCGGTGCGTGGGGCGCCGAGGTTCCTGCTGACGCCGCTGGTGGCGCTGGTGGCCATGCTGGGGAACCTGGCGGCGGACGCGGCCTACGTCGTGCTGATCCCGCTGGCCGGAGCGCTCTATGCGGCGGCGGGGCGACATCCCGTGGCCGGAATCGCGGCGGCCTTCGCCGGCGTCTCGGGCGGCTTCTCGGCCAACCTGCTGCCGGGCCAGCTCGACGCCCTCCTGTTCGGGATCACCGAGGCGGCGGCCGAGACCATGGTCCCCACCTGGGACGCCAACATCGCCGGCAACTGGTACTTCATCTCGGCCATGACGGTCGTGTTCCTGCCGGTGATCTGGTTCGTCACCGACCGGATCGTGGAGCCGCGGCTGGGCCGCTATCGCCCCGGCGCCGGAGCGGACCCTGAGCCGGACGCTCAGGCCGAGGTCGTGGCCGACGCGCCCCTGACGGCCGAACAGACCCGGGGCCTCGGCCGCGCGGGCCTGGCGGCGCTGGCCGTCGTGGCGCTGTGGGCTTTCTTCGCCCTGGGGCCGGGCACGCCGCTGATCGACGAGACGGCGGCCGCGACCGGCCGGCTGACGCCCTTCTACCAGTCGTTGGTGGCCGGATTCTTCATCCTGTTCCTGGCGACGGGCTGGGCCTACGGGCGCGCGGCCGGGACGGTGCAGAACCATCGCGACCTGGTGAAGATGATGTCCGGCTCCATGGGCGACATGGCCTACTACCTCGTGCTGGCCTTCGCCGCGGCGCACTTCGTGGCGATGTTCAACTGGTCGAACCTGGGCCTCATCACGGCGGTGCACGGGGCGGCGGGCCTGGAGCAGCTGGCGCTTCCGGCGCCGGCGCTGCTGGCGGTGATCGTGGTCTTCACCGCTGGCCTGAACCTCTTCATCGGCTCCGCGAGCGCCAAGTGGGCCCTGCTGGCGCCAGTGCTGGTGCCGATGCTGATGCTGTTGGGGATCAGCCCGGAGACGACCACGGCCGCCTACCGGGTGGGCGACGGGGCGACCAACATCATCACGCCCCTGATGGTCTATTTCCCGCTGATCCTGATCTTCTGCCAGCGCTGGCAGAAGGATTTCGGTATCGGCAGTCTGGCGGCGATGATGATCCCCTATTCGGTCGGCCTGCTGGTGACCGGCCTCATCCTGGTGGTCGCCTGGATCGGCCTGGGGGTTCCGCTGGGCCCCGACGCGCCGATCGGCTACGTCCTGCCGGGGGCGGGGTCCTAGACCGCGAGCCTCCAGGCGAAGGCGAGGTCGGCGACGAACATGTCCCAGGCCGCCTGGTTGCGGTCCGCGTCGGGCACGCGCAGCAGATATGAGGGATGGTAGGTCACGACCGCCTGGCCCTGGTCGGGAAGCTGCAGCGCCTGCTGGCGGAGTCTGGCAATGGGCGTGGGCTTTCCCATCACCGCCAGACCCGCGGTCGTGCCCAGGGCCACGATCACGCGGGGGCGGATGATCCGCCGCTCGGCGTCCAGCCACCAGCGACAGGCGGCGACCTCGCCGGCGTCGGGAGTCTTGTGGATGCGCCGCTTGCCGCGGGGCTCGTACTTGAAGTGCTTCACGGCGTTGGTGACGTAGGTCTCGGCGCGGGGCACGCCCGCAGCCGCCAGGGCCCGGTCGAACATCTGGCCCGCGGGCCCCACGAACGGCCGGCCGGCAAGGTCCTCCTGGTCGCCGGGCTGCTCACCGACGAACAACAGTTTCGCGTGGGCCGGCCCCTCGCCGGCGACGCCCTGAGTAGCCTCGCGCCAGAGGTCGCAGCGGCGGCAATGGTCGACGCCTGCCGCTACGTCGGCGAGGGTGATCGGCGCCTGGCCGTCGTAGGGCGCGTCGCGGCTGGCGCGGACGGCCGCCTTGACGACGCGGCGGCTGGGCTCTGAGGGGGCCTGGCGGACCATCTGGGCGGTGCGTCCTTCGGCTTGGGCGATGAGTTCCGGAATGAGCCCGGCCTCGGGCAGGTTCCGCCCGTCGCGCTGGGGTGTCTCCTTGGGCAGGGCGAAGACCTGAGCGTGGTGGATGCGCCAGTATGCCTCCAGCGCGTCGGCGTGCGGCGCGTCGGCGGGGTCGACACCCGGCGTGAAGGACAGGGACTTCAGGTTCCAGTGTGCGCAGACGTCGGGCGTCAGGATCGAAAAGCGCACGTTGGCAAAGCGGCGGACGAAGAAGGGCGCCGTCGCCTCGGTCACCCGGTGGGCCGGCTCGAACCAGGCGACATAGGCCTCGCCCGCCTCGTCGTGCGCGAGGCGGAAGCGGACGAAGGCCTTCATCTTGTGGGCGGCGCGGTCCACCTCCCGCGCGAAGCCGGCCGCGCGTACGACATCGGGATCGGTGGCGATCCGCAACAGGTCGGGCTCGTCGCGCAGGCGCCAGAGCAGGCGGTAGAGCAGCGCGAACCGCTCATCGGAGCGGTGCAGCACCACCCGGTCCACGAGGTCGACAAAGGCCTTGGGCACGGTGAAGGCGGGGTCGGCCGCCGGCTCCGCGCCCGGAGCGATGAGAGTGCCGTCGCCGTCGACCGTCCAGAGGGCGGCCTCGGGAACCACGCCCCGGGACCGCAGGGTCCGCGCCGCCCGCCGCCATCCGGAGATGTCGGTCTCGCTAACCAGCCGGACGACCTCCATCAGAACCGCTCCAGCGGTTGCAGGGGCGCGACAACACTGTGGGACGCGGCCAGGAACGCATCGTATCTGACCCCGCCTGAGAGGATTTTGAGCTTTCTCTTAAGGTTCAGAACCGACATGGATTTTCAGATATCGTTCTCTCTATGTTCTGGCAAGCGCGGGCGGAGGGAACCTTGGGCCAGCGAAGCGAATTCCGCATGGGATGCCCCGCCTCGCCATCCGTCATGAGACGCACTACGCCTATGAGCGGCCGGTGGGCTTTGCTCCGCACCGTCTGCTGGTGCGGCCACGGGACAGCCACGCGATGCGGGTGGTCGACGCGCGGCTCACCGTCTCGCCGCCGGGCGAGAACCGCTGGCTCTACGATGCGCTCGGGAACTCGGTATGCCTGTTCGCCCCGCGGGGGGAAACCAACCGCCTCTCCATCGTCAGCGAACTGGTGATCGAACGTTTCCCCGCCCAACTCGCCGACGTGCGGATCCAGGACCCGCACACGGCCACGCCGATCGTCTACGGCGCGGCCGACCGGCCGGTCCTGGCGCCATTCATCGAACCGGCCACGGAGGACACCCAGGGCGACATGTTGCGCTGGCTGCGCGGCCATGTGGGCGACCCCCACGAGCCGGCGCTGAACTTCCTGCTGCGCCTGAACCGGACCATCCACGACGGGTTCGCGTATCAGCCACGCGACCTGGGCGCGGCGCAGGATCCGGCCCAAACCGTGCGGCTGGGCGCCGGCGCCTGCCGCGACCTCGCCTGGCTGATGGTGGAGGCCTTGCGGCGACTGGGCTACGCGGCCCGGTTCGTCACCGGCTATCTGCACGACCCCGGCCTCGGCGCCATCCGCGGGGCCGGCGCGACGCATGCCTGGTGCGAGGTGTTCCTGCCCGATCTCGGCTGGACCGAGTTCGACCCAACCAACGCCCTAGCCGAGAGCCATCACCTGATCCCCGTGGCCGTGGCGCGCACGCCGCTGGAGGCGGCTCCGGTGTCGGGCGCCATCCTGGGCGATGCCGGGCGGTCGAGCCTGACGGTTCACGTGGACGTGCGGCCAGCCGAGTCGCTTCCGGCCGCGGCATGAGTCACGGGTCTTCCAGCATGAACCCCTTTCCCGGAGCCGGATCATGACGCGGGGATTGCAGCAGCAGGACCAGGATCGCAGCGTGGGCGCGCCCGTCCAATCGGCGCCCGCGCCCCAGCATGGGCAAAAGGCCGCGGAGAAGCCCCTGCCCGTCCGCGAGCCGCGCAGCTATAAGCCGCGTCCAGGACACTAGCCGGTCCGTATATTGAGCCGGCTGGGCGGGCGCGAAGACGGAGAGGTCTCGAATGAGCCTAGTGATCGGACGCCGTGGGCTGATCGTGGGCGGCGCGGGTCTGCTGCTTCCCGGCGTGGCGTCGGCCGCCCCGCCCCGGCTGGCGTTCAACGTATTCCGCAACGGGACGAAGGTCGGCGAGCACGTCATGACCTTCTCCGGCGACGACCAGAACCGGATGATCTCGACCGATGTCGCCCTGACGGTGAAGGTGGGCCCCGTGCCGGTCTACCGCTACAAGCACGCCGCCGTGGAGCGCTGGGCCGGCGGACGCTGGTCGAGCATCGAGACCACCACCAACGGCAACGGCAAGGTCTTCAAGGCCTCGGGCCGGGCCATGGGCGACCATGTGCAGATCACCGGGCCGAAGGGCGCGCTCCGCGGGCCGGCAGACGCCGTCCCGCTCAGCCACTGGAACCAGGCCAATTTCGGCCGGCCGCTGTTCAACCCTCAGGAAGGCGTGCTGCTGAAGGTCCGCGTCACCAAGGTGAAGCCAGGCCACTGGCAGATCCGCGGCGACGCCGAGATCGACAACTTCTACGACGCTTCCGGGAACTGGCTGGCGCTGAAGGGCAAGCTCGAGGACGGCTCGACCATGGAATACCGGCGGGTCTGAGGCCGCTTGCCGGCCCGGCTCGGCCGTGCCTAACTCGCCGCATGTGCACCGAGCGCCTCAGGGACTGACCCGCACCGCCTCGCCCGCGGGCCTTGCCGCCGGAGTCGAACCGACCCGGGCGGCGTGAGCCTGCCTGCACATCCCTGTCCCGGGGCCTTCCTCCATGAGCTTCTTCGGCAACGACGCGGTGAACCGCGTCAATCTGCATTCCGTGATCCAGGCGCTGGCCGACGGCGCCGGCGGCATCTTCATCCTGGTGTTCCTCCTGCGGGCCGGCGTCTCGGCGCCGCTGGTGCTGCTGTCCATGACGGCCATGACCGGCGGCCGCTTCCTGCTGCGGCCCTTCGTGCTGCCCCTCGCCCGCCGGCTGGGGCTGCGGCGGACGCTGATGGCGGGCACCCTGTTCGAGGCCCTGACCTTCCCGCTCCTGCCCCTGGTGAACGGGCCGGGCCTGGCCTTCGCCGCCGTTATCGCGGTCGGGCCGATCGGCAGCGTGCTCTACTGGACCTGCTACCACGCCTATTTCGCCAGCGTCGGCGACGACGAGCATCGCGGCGGGCACATCGGGGTCCGCGAGGCCGCGACCGCCCTGGTCGGCATCGTCGCCCCGCTGATCGGCGCCGGACTGCTGGCGGCCGGCGGGCCGTGGGTCGCCTTTCTGGCCGCCGCCGCGGTGCAGGCGGCCGCCGTCCTGCCGTTGATCGGGGCGCCCGAGGTCCCGATCGCCGAGGCGGCGCCCGGCGGCTCCCGCGTGGCCTGGGGCGCCGCCGCCCTCATGGGCTGCGACGGCTTCTTCAGCGGCGGCTACCACTACGTCTGGCAGGTGGCGCTGTTCATCTCGCTGGGCGAGAGCTTCACCGCCTATGGCGGCGCAATGGCGCTGGCGGCCCTGGTCGGGGCGGCGGCCAGTTTGTGGATCGGCCGCCACATCGACGCCGGCCGGGGGCGATCGGCGGTCATGATCGCCTTCCTGGTCGCCGCCGGGGTGCTCGCTTTCCGGGCGTTCAGCGTGGACCAGCCCTGGCTGGCGGTGACGGCCAACGCCCTGGGCGCACTGGTGGTGGCGGTCTGGATCCCGGTCCTGATGGCGCCGCTCTACACGATAGCCAAGGCCTCGCCCTGTCCCCTGCGCTTCAACGTCGCGACCGAGGGCGCGTGGGACATCGGATGCGGCGGCGCCTGCGCCATCGGGGCGGCGATGGCCGCCGCCGGACTGTCGTTTGCCGCGCCCATGCTGCTGGGCCTGATGGGCGCCGTGGCGGGCTTCGCGCTCCTGTGGCGGCGCTATGGAGCGGCGGCGGAGGCGCTGAAGGCCTGAGGTGCGGAGGTGCGGCGGTTGGCCGTTGCGCCCCTTGCGATTCCACCTAGCATTCCGGATGAACCGGCCGTATCCGGACCGGACTTTCGAATTCATCCGACGCGCATAGGGAGGCCGTGGGACGCGGGCGCGAGACCCGCCGCGCCACGGATCAGGGAACCTTGGACTCCAAACCGGACGACCCCGCAGACGACCTTGCCCAGCGCGAGGCGGACTACGAGAAGTTCGTCTGGGACAACCTGCGCCGCAATTACCTGGGCAACTACCTGCACGGCATGTTGGGGATGACCGGCTTTCGGCTGGTGAACGCCCCCACGTTCCTGCCGGCCTACCTGTACGCCGTGTCGGGCTCGAACCTGATCGTGGGACTGGGGCTGGCGCTCCAGCAGCTCGGCGGGGTGATCTCACCGATCTTCGGCGCCACCAAGATCGAGCACCGGACGAAGGTCATGCCGGCCGCCATGTGGATGGGAAGCCTCGGGCGGCTCGCCATCCTGGGCATGGCGCTGGCGGGCTGGTTCCTGTCGGGCCAGCCGCTGGTCTGGGCGCTGCTGTTCTTCATCCTGATGTTCGGCGTCTTCATGGGCGCCCAGCGGGTGGTGTTCAGCCTGCTGATGTCGAAAGTGATCCCGATCAGCCGGCGCGGGCGGCTGCAGGCCTGGCGCAACGCCACGGGCGGGTTGATCGCCGCCATCCTGGCGTGGGTGGCGGGCAAGTACTTCATCGGCCCCGACCTGTTCGGCAACGGCTACTCCACCACCTTCCTGTTCGCCTTCGCCCTGACCAGCGCGGGCCTGTGGGCGCTGCAGGTCCTGCTGAAGGAGCCCGAACCGCCGACCGTGCGGCCGCGCGCCCGGTTCCGGGACCGGCTGCGCGACTTCCCCGCCCTGATCGCGCAGGACAGGGCGTACGGCTTCTTCCTGGTGGTTCAGATGCTGGCCACCTCGGCGCGGATCGCGACGCCGTTCTACATTCTCTATGTCGGCAGGGTGATCGGCGCCGATGGCGCGACCCTGGGACTGCTGACCTTCGCCTTCCTGGGGGCGGACACCGCGTCGAACCTCGTGTGGGGCTACCTCGGCGACAAGACGGGCTTTCGCCTCGTGCTTCTGGTTTCGCTGATCGGCTGGGTCGGCGCGACCATCATGCTGCTGAACCTGCACGAGCCGGCGGCCGTCTTCGGCGCCTTCGCCCTGCTCGGCGCCTCGCTGTCGGGCTACATGATGGCGTCCCAGACCATGATCCTGGAGTTCGGCGCCCGCGAGGACCTGCCCATGCGCATCGCCGTGTCCGCCACGGCCGAGAGCATCACCGCCACCGCAGGTCCCCTGGTCGGCGGCGTGATCGCCGAGGCGTTCGGCTACGACGTGGTGTTCACCGCGTCCCTCGGATTCCTGGCCGCGGCCTTCGTGATCCTCGTCCTGGCGGTGCGAGAGCCCCGGCGGCGACTGTCGGCTTAGCCACGGAACCCTGCGCCGGGCTGTGTATTTCACTCCCCGGGCGGCCAGCTAAGGTCCACGCGTACGAGGAGACATGAGCACGATCGCGGCGCCGCGCGCCGATAGCGCCAGCACGGGTATCGCCGGACTGGACGACATTCTGGCCGGGGGATTGAAGCGCGATCGGGTGTTTCTGTTCGAGGGCAGCCCCGGCACAGGCAAGACCACGGCCGCGCTGAGCTTCCTCCTGGCCGGCCGCGAGGCGGGCGAACGCACGCTCTACGTGACGCTCTCGGAGACCGAGGTCGAGCTGCGCGATACGGCCGGGTCCCACGGCTGGTCGCTTGATGGGATCGACATCTTCGAGCTGACCCCGCCCGAGAACCTGCTCGACGAGGACCAGCAGCAGAGCCTGCTCTACTCCTCGGACCTCGAGCTGGGCGAGACGACGCGCCTGATCCTGGAGGCCGTCGAGCGCGCCAAGCCGAGCCGCATCGTGATCGACAGCCTGTCCGAGATCCGGCTCCTGGCGCAGGGCTCGCTCCGCTATCGGCGGCAGGTCCTGGCCCTCAAGCACTATTTCGCCAAGCACGGCGCGACGGTCGTGCTGCTGGACGACCTCACCGCCGAGATCTCCGACAAGACCGTCCACAGCGTCGCCCATGGCGTGGTGCGCCTCGAGGAACTGGCGCCTGAATACGGCGCAGAACGGCGGCGCGTGCGGATCACCAAGTACAGGGGCCGGAAGTTCCGCGGCGGCTACCACGACTTCACCATCCGCACCGGCGGTCTGGAGGTCTTCCCGCGGCTCGTATCGGCGGAACACCGGACCCGCTTCGACCGCAAGCCCCTATCGAGCGGGATTCCCGAACTGGACGAGCTTCTTGGCGGTGGGGCGGAACGGGGATCGAGTTGCCTGATCCTGGGGCCCGCGGGTACGGGCAAGTCGCTGCTGGCCCTGCAATTCGCCGTCGCCGCCGTCCAGCGCGGCGAGCGGGCGGCGCTGTTCGTATTCGACGAGGAGCTCGGCCTTCTGACCAGCCGGGTGAAGGCCTTCGGCTTCGATCTCGAACGCATGCGGGCGGCCGGCGACCTGATCATCGAGCAGGTGGACGCCGCCGAATGCTCGCCCGGCGAGTTCACGGCCCGCGTGCGCGCCTGCGTCGAAAAGTCGGGCGCGCGGACGGTGATCGTCGACAGCCTGAACGGCTACCAGGCGTCCATGCCGCAGGAGAGCTATCTGCTCCTGCACATACACGAGCTGCTGCAGTTCCTGAACCGGCAGGGCGCCAGCACCTTCCTGACCGTCGCCCAGCACGGCCTGGTCGGGGAAATGCGGACGCCGGTGGACGTGACCTATCTCGCGGACACCGTCCTGCTGCTCCGATACTTCGAAGCGTTCGGCCAAGTCCGCCGAGCGATCTCGGTGATCAAGAAACGCGGCGGCGTGCATGAGAGGACCATCCGGGAGTACGAGATCGGGCCTGGCGGCATCCAGTTCGGCGAGCCGCTGAGCCAGTTCCACGGCGTGCTCCGCGGCGTGCCGGATTTCGTGGGCCAGCAATCGGGGCTCCTGAATGGCGGCGCTGGATGACACCGTCCGGAGCGTCGGGCTCGGAACGGGCCCTAGTCCTGGCGCCGTACGGGCGGGACGCCGCGGTCGCGAGTGCGATCCTGCGGGAAGCCGGCGTCGAGCCGGTCGTCTGCGACGAGGTGGCCGGCCTCTGCGAGGCCTTCGGGGCAGGCGCGGGCCTGGCGCTGATCGTCGAAGAGGTGCTGCAGGAGAACGACTATGCGCCGCTCGCCCGGTGCATCGACGGCCAGCCGCCGTGGTCGGACTTCCCGATCATCGTGCTGGCCAAGCGCGGCGCTGGCGTCGAGCGCAACCCGGCCGCGTTGCGCTACGTCCAGGCCCTGGGCAACGTCACCTTCCTGGAGCGGCCGTTCCATCCGACGACCCTGGTCAGCGTCGTGACCGCGGCGATCCGCGGTCGGCGGCGGCAATATGAGGCCCGGGACCGACTGGAAATCCTGCGCGGCGCGGTCGCCCGCCAGCAGCGGGACCAGGACCACCTGCGCCTGATGGTCAACGAGCTGAACCACCGGGTGAAGAATACCCTGGCCACCGTGCAGTCGATCGTCAGCCAGACGCTGCGGGTGCGCGACACCTCCTCGGCCACGCGCGACACCCTGACGGCCCGGATCGTGGCGCTCAGCAAGGCGCATGACGTGCTGACCAACGAGCAGTGGTCCGGCGCCAGCCTGACGGAGATCGCGGCCCAGGCCGCCCAGCCCTTCCTGACGGGCCTGGGCGAGGGGCGGATCGCCCTGAACGGGCCGGACGTGCGCCTGCCGCCCAAGACGGCCATCGCCGTGGCCCTGGCGCTGCACGAGCTGGCCACCAACGCGGTGAAGTACGGCGCGCTGTCCGTGCCGGAGGGCAGCGTCGATTTCTCGTGGACGCTCGCCGAGCGCGACGGCGCGCACGTGCTGACGGCGGTCTGGCGTGAGATGGGCGGGCCGCCCGTCTCGCCGCCGACCCGCGCCGGCTTCGGCACGCGGCTGATCGAGCGCGGCCTGGCGGCCGACCTCAACGGCGACGTGTCGATGACCTATCCGCCCGACGGCGTCGTCTGCACGATCCGGGCCCGGGTCGATCCGGACGCCACGATCGAGCCTATGCCGCCGCCCAAGCGGTCCGCCCGCCGGCCGGTCGCCGCGCCGCGGGAGGAGGACACGCCGGCGCCGACGGCCTGACGCCGCACCCGTGCCGTGCTAAGAGGGCCTCATGGTTCGCAAGCTCGCCAGCCCGTCCGGTTGCAGCGGCGCCACCCTCGTGGGGCGTCGGGACGGTCGTGCGTGCGTGGTCGCAGCCTAGCCTTCCCGACCAGCCCCGCCGGACAGGCCGGGGCACATGCGGACTTCAGGAAGGCGCCCTCCCCGGCCTCCGGCTTATCGAAAGCGAGACCGGAGATGACCGATCCCATACCCCTACCCCCGACGCCCGTGCTGGAAACGGCGCGGCTGATCCTGCGCCCGCTGGAGGACCGTGACGCGCCGGCGGTCCAGCGCATCTTCCCGCAATGGGCGGTGGTGAAACACCTGCTGGCCAAGGTGCCCTGGCCCTACCCCGACGACGGCGCGGCGACCAACATGGCCGAATGCCTGGAGAAGCGCGCCAGGGGCGAGGCCCTCTACTGGGCGATCACGCTGAAGGGCGGCGACGACGAACTCGTCGGGCGCATCGACCTGCGGCCGGACGCGGGCGACCACGAAATGCGCGGCTTCTGGCTCGATCCGCGACTCTCGGGCCAGGGCCTGATGACGGAGGCGGCCGATGCGGTGACGGCCTTTGCCTTCGAGGCGCTGGGATGGCCCGAGCTCTGGGTCACCAACGCCTTCTCGAACGTCGCCTCGCGCCGGATCAAGCAGAAGCAGGGCTTCGAGCGGATGCAGGTGACGCCCGACAGGTTCGTCTCCGGTCCCGACGACAAGGAGGTCTGGCGGCTGACCCGCGAGGCCTGGCTCGCCCGCCGGCCGGCCTGACCGGACTGCCCAGCTTTTCGGCGCCGGGCGCCTAGATTCCGATCGAATCCGCGGATGGGCGCCGGACGGCGTGGGCGCCCATCCGATAGGCCATTGGCGAGGCTTCTGCCTGCTGCCTAAGCAGGAGCCGCCCGGCGTCTGGGCAAATCGCGGAAAACCGCGGGCGCGCCGGCGAAGGGGGATCGGAAATGTTCCGCGCAGCGCTGCTCACTGTTTCGGCAATCGGGGCCGCGGGGCTGGCGACCGCCGCCAGGGCTCAGGACGCGGCGCCCGCGGCCGATCCGGCCAACACCGCCTGGATCCTGGCGGCGACGGCGCTCGTGCTGTTCATGACCCTGCCGGGGCTGGCGCTGTTCTACGCGGGCCTCGTCCGCGCGAAGAACGTCCTGTCGGTGATGATGCACTGCGTGGCGATCGCGTGCCTGGCCTCGGTGCTGTGGCTGCTGGGCGGTTACAGCCTGGCCTTCTCGGGCGCCGGCCCGCTGATCGGCGACCTGGCGAAGTTCGGGCTGCCCGACGCGCGCACCGCCGTCTCCGGAACGCTGCCCGAGACGGTCTTCTTCGCCTTCCAGATGACGTTCGCGATCATCACCCCGGCGTTGATCGTCGGCGCCTATGTGGAGCGGATCAAGTTCGGCGCCGTCCTGCTGTTCTCCGGGCTCTGGCTGCTCCTGGTCTACGCTCCGGTCTGCCACTGGATCTGGGGCGGCGGGTGGCTCGCACAGATGAAGGTGATGGACTACGCGGGCGGCCTGGTCGTGCACGCCACGGCGGGCGTCTCCTCGCTGGTCGCCGTCGCCATGCTGGGCCCGCGTGACGGATACCCCAAGGACCTGCACCCGCCGCACAACCCGGGCATGACCATGATGGGCGCCGGCATGCTGTGGGTCGGCTGGTACGGCTTCAACGCCGGCAGCGCCCTGGCCGCGGACGCCGCGGCCGGCTCGGCCCTGGTGGCGACGCACCTGTCCGCCGCCACCGCCGGCCTCACCTGGGGGCTGGTCGAGAAGCTGAAGTTCGGCCGCGCCAGCATGGTGGGCGTGGTCACCGGCGTGATCGCCGGCCTCGCGACCGTGACCCCCGCTTCCGGATTCGTCGGCCCGTTCGGCGGCGTGATCCTGGGCGCCCTGGGCAGCCTGGTCTGCATCCAGGCCGTGGATTTCGTGAAGCATCGCGTCAAGCTCGACGACAGCCTGGACGTCTTCGCCGTGCACGGCGTCGGCGGCCTGCTGGGCACGCTGGCGGTCTCGGTGCTGGCGCTGCCGGCCCTGGGCGGCGCGGGCTACGGCGAAGGCATGGGGCCCGGCTCTCAGCTCGGCGTGCAGGCGCTGGGCGCGCTGGCGGTCTGCGCCTGGTCGGCCGCGGCCTCCGCCGTGATCCTGCTGGTCTGCCGGCTCACGGTGGGCCTGCGCGCCACGCCCGAGGCCATCGAGGACGGCCTGGACCTGTCCAGCCACGGGGAGCGCGGGTATCAGGCTTGATCGGCGCGTCGCCCGCGATAAGGCTGAGTTCGGGATGAGCGGCTAGATGCGCAGCTTCGTGAACACCGCCCTCATATGGGCCGGCGGATCAGTCACGATCCTCGCACTCCTGTGGATCGTTTGGACCATGGCGGCGCTCAACTACTCGATGCTGACAGGCCCGTCGCCGGCACCGCCAAGCGCCTTCTTCTTGAACAACTTGCCCGTAGCGATCGTCGGAGGGATTCCGGCGTGGATCGGCTGGCTCGTCCGGCGCGCGGGCCTCAGAGGCCGATCACGTCTGACTCCGTCGTGAAAACGTTTGACTAGGCCGCCGCCCTCTTCTCGGCGGCGCCGACGATGCGGGCCCGGGCGATCTCGTTGGCGACCTCGTGGGTCGGGCGCCGCTCGCGCTGGGCCTGGTCGAGGACCTCTTCCAGCGTGAGCATCAGGCGGTCGAGCTTGGCGTCCACCCAGGCCGGGTCGAAGGCCGCATCCTCGGCCAGGGCGCGGATCTCGCCGGCCACATTGATGATGCCGCCGCCGTTGATGACGTAGTCCGGGGCGTAGAGGATTCCGCGCCGGAACAGCTCTTGGCCGGCGTCCGGCCCGGCGAGCTGGTTGTTGGCGGCGCCGGCGATGATCGGGGCGCGGATGCGCGGCAGGGTGTCGAGGCTGACGGCGCCGCCCAGGGCGCAGGGCGCGAAGACGTCGCAATCCACATCGAAGATGGCGCCCGGGGCCACGATCTCGGCGTCGGTCGCGGCGGCGACGCGGCGCAGCGCCTCGGCGTTGACGTCGGTCAGGATCAGTCTCGCGCCCGCCGCGTGCAGCTTGCGGGCGAGGTATTCGCCAACATGGCCCACGCCCTGGATGGCGACCCGCACGCCGCCGAGGTCGCGGTTCAGCGCCCTGCGGACACAGAGCGCGACGCCGCGGAAGACACCCTCGGCCGTGACCGGGCTGGGATCGCCCGAGGCGGCCGGATGCCCTTCCAGGCCGGCGACGTAACGGGTGTGCTTTCGCGCGTGTGTGAGGTCGGCGGGGGAGACGCCCACGTCCTCGGCGGTCCAGTACTTGCCGCCGACGTCCTGCACGGCGCGGCCGAAGGCCTCGAACAGGGCCGGCGTCTTCTGGGTGCGGGAATCGCCGATGATCACGCTCTTGCCGCCGCCCAGGTCCAGGTCGGCCATGGCGTTCTTGTAGGACATGGCGCGCGACAGCTTCAGGGCGTCGTCCAGCGCCGCCTCGGAACTCTCGTAGGGCCACATGCGGCAGCCGCCGGCCGCCGGGCCGCGCGCGGTCGAGTGCACCGCGATGATGCACTTAAGGCCAGATTTTTCGTCATGAAAGGCGTGGATGCCTTCGTGTCCCTCGAAAGCGGGGGAATCGAACAAGGTCATGCCGAGAACTTTGCTTCCGGAGGGTGGAAATTCGCGCCTGCATCTACGCCTGGAGAGGCCATCTCACAACCCCGCGGCGCGACGTGACGCGTCGACAGGATCCGGCGCGCCGGGGATCGGTGGAGCGCCGGACGGCAGGGGCGCCTGCGGATCGCGGACGAAGGCGACGATATCGGCGATCACCACGGCCCTCTGGAGGTCGCGGGTGAGCAGGTGGTGGCCGGCGGCGTAGTAGGCGCTGCGGTCGGAGGGGGTCAGGCCCTTCACGGCCCTGAAGGCGGCCTTCTGCGGAATGATGTCGTCGTTGGCCCCGTACAGGTAGAAAGTGGGCAGGTCGTCGGCGCCCACGACATCCGCGGCGCGGTCCATGAGCTTCACGAGCCCGTAGAGGGTGTCGGAACGCGCGCCCCAGATCATCAGCCGGTCGCGGCCCATGCGGATCAGCTCCTCGCGGTTGTCGGTGGGCATGATCCGGTCGGTGACCCATCGCGGGGGCGTATAGACCTTGGCGGCGGTGAAGTTGGCGGCGAGCCACAGGAGCGTCTTGTTCGGCAGCGGCTGGGCGTCGAAGCCCCAGACCCCGGGCGACAACAGCACGAGCCGATCGGCGGCGGGCGGGTTCTCGGTCGCGAAGGCCGCGGCGGCCACGGATCCGCCCATGCTCTCGCCGACGACGGTCAGGATGGCGTTCGGGTGCCGCGCGCGGGCCAGGGCCACGACCGTGCGCAGGTCCTGGATCAGCAGGTCCTCGCCGGCCCAGATGCCGCGGCCGGGCGAGCGGCCGAAGCCGCGCTGGTCATAGGCGTAGGTGGTGACGCCGGCCTTGGCCCATTCCGGCGCCGCCAGGTGGAAGGCGTTGGCGTAGTCGTTCATGCCGTGGGCGGCCACGATCACGGCCCAGGGCTCGCCCTCGGCCTCCCAGGTGTCGAGGCCCAGGCGCGCGCCATCGAAGCTGACCACGACGCCGCCTTCGAACCGCGGCCCCTGGAAGCCGGCGTCCGTCGTCCGCGCCGCCTGCATCAGCCGCGGCGCGCAGGCGGTGAGGCACAACATCAGGAGGATCACGGCGAGGCGGTTCATGTCGGCGAAGACTATAAGCGCCGGGCCTTAACCCTGGGAAAAGGCGATCGTGCGGCAGCTTGCCTCAAGCTTCGGGGAGGCGCATGCGCCAGACGCCTCGGAAGTCGTCCGGATCGGCCGGCTTGTTGTGGCGCAGGATCACCAGTCTCTCCTGGCAGGCCAGTCCTACGGCGACGGCGCGCACCTTGCCCAGCTCGCGCTGCCAGCGCTCCTCGCTGAGCGCACGCGCCACCTGTTCCGGCGAGATCGACTTGCCGGCCGGGACCTTGGCCAGAAGATCGAAGATGACGACCTCGACCGGGTCCATCACCCGCCCCGCTTCAGGGTCTCGCGGGCGATGATCACCTGTTGGATCTGGCTGGTGCCCTCGTAGATCCGGAAGATGCGCACGTCGCGGTAGAAGCGCTCGATGCCGTAGTCGGCGATGTAGCCGGCGCCGCCGAAGATCTGGACGGCGCGGTCGGCGACGCGGCCCACCATCTCGGAGGCGAAGTACTTGGCGGCCGCGGCTTCCATGGTGACGCTCTGGCCGGCGTCGCGCTTGCGGGCGGTCTCCATCGTCAGGGCCTTGGCGGCGAGGGCCTCGGTCTTGGAGTCCGCGATCATCGCCTGGATGAGCTGGAAGTTCGAAAGCGGCTGGCCGAACTGCTTTCGCTCGGAGGCGTAGGCCACGCAGTCGGCGATCAGCCGCTCGGCCACGCCCACGCAGACCGAGCTGATGTGCAGGCGGCCGCGGTCCAGCACCTGCATGGCCACCTTGAAGCCCTCGCCCTCGGCGCCGATGCGGTTCTCGGCGGGCACGCGGACGTTGTCGAAGAAGACCTCGGAGACGTGGGCCCCCTGCTGGCCCATCTTCTTCTCGGACTTGCCGACCGTCAGGCCGGGGCTGTCGCGCTCTACGAGGAAGGCCGAGACCCCGCCGCCGCCCGGCTTGTTGGGATCGGTGCGGGCCATCACCGTGAAGAGGTGGGCTTTGTTGGCGTTGGTGATGTAGCGCTTGGCGCCATTCAGCACATAGTGGTCGCCGTCCTTCACCGCGCGGGTCTGGACCGCCGCCGAGTCCGATCCCGCCTCGGGCTCGGTAAGGGCGAAGGAGGTGATGATCTCACCGGAGGCGATGCCCGGGAGATACTTCTTCTTCTGGGCCTCGGTGCCGAACATCACCAGCGCCTGGGAGCCGATGCCGACGTTGGTGCCGAAGGCCGAGCGGAAGGCCGGGCTGGTCCGGCCGAGCTCGACGCCCACCAGGCACTCGTCCTCCATGGAGAGGTCCAGGCCGCCGAATTCCTCGGGGATCGACAGGCCGAACAGGCCCAGGCCCTTCATCTCCTCGATGACGTCGTCGGGCATGGCGTCGTCCTCCGCCACCTTGGCCTCGAGCGGGCGTAGGCGTTCGGTGACGAAGCGGCGGACGGTTTCGATCAGCTGGTCGCGGGTCTCGGCGTCGAGCGCCATGTGGTGACTCCCCTCTACCCTGCCTCGCGGCAGGCCTTGGCTTTGGCGGTTTGCTGGAAGCGGCCGAGGCCCGCGGCGACGATCGGCCGCCGCCAGGTCTCGGTGCGGATGCTGTGGGCGGGCACGGCGCATACGGGCGCCGGCGTGGGCGTAACCTCGCCCTTGGTCATGACCAGGGCGATGGCGCTGTAGTCCAGGGCCTGGTCGGTTTCGTTCCAGACCTTGAGAACGGTCGCACGGACCTCGGCCGAACCGTCCAGGGCCACAGCGAACTGCCCCGGCGGCGGCGGGGCGAAAGCCTCCTCGACGGCGCCGTCGGGATGGGCGGCGGCGAGCTGGCCCTCCTCCACCTTGAGCAGCACCGGCCAGCCCTTGTCGTCCAGCATGAACAGCGCCCGCTGGCCCAGCACGACCTGCAGGGTCCGCCCCTGGACCAGGGTCTTGGATTCGACGGTCAGCGTCTTGGCGGCCGCCGCGGGGGGCGGGAGGTCCAGCGGCGCCTCCTCGAGGCCGGGCACGGGATCGGACGCTGCCGCCGACGGCGGAGCCGTGCTCACCGGGCCCTCATCGTTCGTCGGCTGGAGCGCAAGGGCGACCAGGGCGAGGACGGGAGCCGCCAGGGCGGACGCAACAGGCATGCCGCTACGGCGCCTCGCGATGATCGACGGTCCGGCCTTGCATCAAGGGTTCCCGATGGGGTTCAAGCGGCCGGGAACCTAGTGAACGGACGCAGGGTCCGCAAACGCTTAGGCGGGCCTGCTGGAGGGACGATGGACGGCGGCGACGAGGTCAACAACTACAACTCGCACCTGACGACGGTGACCGAGGGCGAGTGGGCCGGCTGGTCCTACTATCCCGGCGGCGACCCGTTCGAGGACCTGGCGGGGACGTTCTATTTCAAGGTCGACGAGAAGGGCCCCGTCTGCGCCTTCCGCGCCGAGCACAAGCACATGAACGGCGGCCGCTTCATGCACGGCGGCTGCATCATGACCTTCGCCGACTTCTGCCTGTTCGTGATCGCCCGCGACGCGCTGAAGGACAGCCACAGCGTCACCGCCACCTTCAACGGCGAGTTCGTGGGTTCGGCCTACGAAGGCCAGATCGTGGAGTGCCGCGGCGAGGTGGTGAAGGCGGGCCGCAGCCTGGTGTTCGTCCGAGGCCTGATCACGACGGCGGACGGCCCGGTGATGAGCTTCTCGGCCACGCTGAAGAAGACGCGGCCGCGCACCGGCGCCTGAGCCGTCTCGCCGCACACCGTTGCGCGAGATGCGCGGGCGAACCATTTGGGCCATGATCTAAATCTAACAGGCGGCGGACAACGTCGTCTTAGGAGAACCATGGCGCGCATCCTCGCCCTCATCGCCACCCTCGTCGTCGGCCTCGCCGCCACGGCGCCCGCCTCTGCGAGCGATGCGCCGGCGTCGTTGCAGAGCGGCGTCTGGCGCAACCCGAAGAACTCGGTGCACGTGGAGTTGCGGCCGTGCGGCGCGAACGCGTGCGGCTACGTCGTCTGGGCGAACGAGAAGGCCAAGGCCGACGCGCGCGAGGGCGGCACCGAGAACCTGATCGGTCTGCAGCTCCTGCGCGACTTCAAGCCCCACAAGGACGGCGTCTGGCGCGGCCGGGTGTTCGTGCCCGACCTCAACGCCACCTTCTCCGGCTCGGCCCAGCTCCTCGACGACCGGCGGATGAAGGCCAAGGGCTGCCTCATCGGCGGCTTCGGCTGCAAGTCGCAGATCTGGACGCGGATCGACGGCTGACCCGCCGCCCGGCTAAGGTGGCGGTGGGAGAGGAACGCCGGTCATGATCACAGCCGCCTGCCACTGCGGGGCCGCGACGCTGAATGCGCCGGCGCCGCCATCCGAAGTCACCGAGTGCAACTGCTCGATCTGCCGCCGGCTGGGCGCGCGCTGGGCCTACTACAGTCCCACGGACGTGACCCTCCCCGCGCCGGCGACGACTCAGGTCTATGTCTGGGGCGACCGCATGCTCGCCTTCCATCGCTGCAAGGCCTGCGGCGTGGCCACCCATTGGCAGAGCCTGGACGGATCGCGGGACCGCATGGCGATCAACGCGCGCCTGATGGACGACCTGGACTGGACCGGGGTTCGGATCCGCCAGTTCGACGGCGCCGCCACCTGGCGCTATCTGGACGAGGCCTGAGACGCCCTGTCCATGAAGGTTTCGGCGCTCGATCTGTCGCCCGTCGTCGGCGAGGCCACCCAGGCCCAGGCCGTGCGCGAGACGCTGGAGGTGGCCAGGGCCGCAGAACGCCTGGGCTATCACCGGTTCTGGCTCGCCGAGCACCACAACATCGCCGCCCTGGGCTCGCCCAACCCGGAGATCCTGATCGCGGCCCTCACCCAGATCACCTCCCGGATCCGGCTGGGCTCGGGCGGGGTGATGCTGGTCAACTATTCGCCGCTGAAGGTCGCCGAGACCTTCATGGAGCTGGAGGCCCTGGCGCCCGGCCGCATCGACCTGGGCCTGGGTCGCGCCCTGGGGGCCGACGCACGGACGGGCGGGGCGCTGCGCTCGGTGGGCTCGGACGCCTTCCCGCAGTACTTCCAGCTCCTCTCGGCCTGGCTGCTGGACGCCTCGGGCAAGGCGCCGATCCCCGCCGGGCACCCGATCCACGACATCAAGGCCAATCCGTCCGGGCCCTCGCATCCCGACGTCTTCGTGCTTTGCACCTCGCCGGAGAGCGCCGCCTTCGCGGGCCTGATGGGGGTCGGCATGGTGTTCGCCGAGTTCATCGCCCGCGTCGAGGCGGGCCCCGCGATCGCCGCCTACCGCCGCACCTTCCAGCCGTCGGCGTTCCGCAGCGAGCCCTGGGCCGGGACCGCGGTCATCGCCTACGCCGCCGAGACGGCCGAGGCAGGCTGGCGGGGCGATGCGCCGCGGCGGGCGGGAACGGTCTCGATGCTGTCGGGCCGCCGACAGCGGTTTCCGTCCGTCGAGGACGCCGAGGCCTTCCTCGGCGAGTTCCAGGGCTCGCCGCTGCTCGCCGAGGTGGAGAGCCGGACCATCGCCTCGGACGGGCGGACCGTGGCGGACGCCCTGGCGGCCAAGGCGCGCGACGCGAACGCGGACGAGGTGTTCGTCATGTCCACCGGCCCTTCGCTGGCCGAACGGATCCGCTCGCTGGAGCTGATCGCGGAGAACGTTTCCCTGGCCTGAGGTGTTCTGGACTGAGCGCAGGGAGCTCAGAATGACCAAGGTCCTCGTCCTCTACCATTCCACCTACGGCCACGTGGAGACCATGGCGAACGCCATCGCCGAGGGCGCGCGGTCGGTCGAGGGCGTTGAGGTCGACATCAAGCGCGTCCCGGAAACCGTGCCTGAGGATCTGGCGCGCAAGTCCGGCTACAAGCTCGACCAGGCCGCGCCGGTGGCCACGGTGGAAGACCTGCCCGGCTACGACGCCATCGTGATCGGCTGCGGCACCCGCTATGGGCGGATGGCGAGCCAGATGGGCGCCTTCCTGGACCAAACCGGCGGGCTCTGGGCCAAGGGCGCGCTGAACGGCAAGGTCGGCGCCGCCTTCACCTCCACGGCCACCCAGCACGGCGGCCAGGAGACGACCCTCATGTCGGTGATCACCAACCTGCTGCACCTGGGCTTCGTGGTGGTCGGCCTGCCCTATGCCTGGCAGGGCCAGATGACCCTGGACGAGATCACCGGCGGCAGCCCCTACGGGGCCAGCACCATCGCGGGCGGCAAGGGCCAGCGTCAGCCGTCGCAGAACGAGCTGGAAGGCGCCCGCTTCCAGGGCCGGCTCGCAGCCGAGACGGCCAAGAAGCTCGCGGCCTAGTCGGCCGCCTTCCAGACGCCGTCCACACGGGCGAGGCTGGCCCATTCGCCCTCACCGAGCATGACGGCGGCGGTCTCGCGCCGGATCACCACGCGGTCCGCAGCCCTGAGGCGGCGAGTGAGTTCGGCGGCCATGCGCGGGGCCATTTCGAGGAGTTCGGGCGGCGCGTCCCGGAAGTTCTCGGCGGCGCTGGGCGTGGAGAGCGCCGCGGCGGCGGCCATGTCGCCGCGCCGGATGGCCTCGGCGCGGGCCAGCAGCACCTTCACCGGCTCGGACGAGCGGGCGGCTGCGCCCTTCAGGTCCGCCTCCACCGCGTCCGTGAAGACCGGGGCGCTGAACTGCAGGGTCACGCGCTCGCTGGCGCCCTCGCGCAGCGCGCCGGCGATGCGCGTCGGCTCCACGCTCAGCCGCTCCCACAGGCCCTCGGAGTTGGAGAGCGTCCAGGTCGTGAACGAGTAGCCCGGCTCGGGCGGGGCGAAGACGGTGACCACGAGGCTGTTGGGGTCGTCGGGGTCGATGGAGAGGAGCACGCCGCGCACCTCGTCCTTCTTCGCCATCGACCAGACCGGCGGGAAGGCGAGGCCGTAGAGCGCGCCGATCGGCACGGCGCGGTCCGAGAGCAGGATCCGGTATTGCCGCGCGCTGTCGCGGAACCCCTCGGCGTTGTCGAGCTCCAGCGCGATGGCGTGAGAGAAGCCGACCTGCGTCTCGCCGTCGGCGTAGCGGCCGGAGGCGGTCCCGGGATCGATGGCGAAGGCGGGGGCGGCCGCAAGGGCGAGGGCCGCGCCGAGCAACGCCCGGCGATCCATCACGCGGGCGCCTTCTGGGGCATGCCGGCCTGGGCGGCGGGGCGGGCGCGCATGGCGTCGGCCCAGCGGGCGACGTTGGCAAACTCGGCCGGCACGCGGAACTTGATCATCCGGCCGAAGTCGATGCCGATGAAGGCGACGATGTCGGCGATGGTGAGCCGGTCGGCCGCCAGCCACTCGCGGCCCTCGAGCTGGCGGTCCAGCACCTTCAGCGCGCGGGTGGAGGCGGCGATGTTGTGCTCGCCGATGGCCGGAACCTGCTGTTCCAGGGCGCCCATGGCCGGGTGGGTGTGGCGCACGCCGATCATCAGCGGGGTGGCGACCAGCATCTCGGCGCGGCGGGTCCACATCTCGATCACCGCGATCTCCTCCGGCGTGCGGCCGAAGAGGTTGGGGTCGGGATATCGGCTCTCGAGATAGCGGCAGATGGCCAGCGACTCGGTGATGCAGGTCCCGTCGTCCATCTCCAGCATCGGCACATTGGCGAGGCCCGCCTTGGCCACATAGTCCGGCGTCTTGTGCTGGCCCTCCAGGATGTTGAGCGTGACCACCTCGACGTCGGTGATCCCCTTCTCGGCCATGAACCAGCGCACCCGGCGCGGATTGGGGGCGAGCGGCGTGTCGTAGATCTTCATGGCGTCCTCCCTGATGGCGCGCCAAAAAGCGCACGACCGGTCACTTTCGTCAAGAGCTGCGGCGGCGGCGACTCGGCCCAAGCTGAAGCGTTCGCCCCGGAGCCTGCGCCTTGCCCGATCCCCTGCGTCTCGTCCGGAAGGTGGGAGCCCGCCTGCGGAGCGCCATTTCCCCTGTCAGCCAGCTGGACCTGAAGGCCATCAACGTCCGCTACGTCGAGACCGTCAAGGCCGGCCTGCCGCACGAGGCGGCCATGGAGCGGGCCATCGGCGGCGATTTCGACGCCGTGGGCCCCATCGAGGCGGCGTTGCTGCGCCACTACGGCCTGCCGAAGTCGGGCCACCTCGTGGATGTGGGTTGCGGCGCCGGGCGGCTGGCCAAGCCGCTGTCGGCCTGGCTGGAGGGGACCTATCTGGGCGTCGACCTGGTGCCCGACCTGATCGCCCATGCCCGCAAGGTGGCGAACCGGCCGGACTGGCGCTTCGAGGTGATCGACCACATCGCCATCCCGGAGGCGGACGGCCGGGCGGACATGGTTTGCTTCTTCTCGGTCCTGACCCATCTGCTGCACGAGCAGAGCTACTGGTACCTGGAGGAGGCGAAGCGGGTCCTGAAGCCCGGCGGCAAGATCGTGTTCTCGTTCCTCGAGTTTCACGGAGGCCACCACATGCCGGTGTTTCGCCAGACCGTGACCGCCGCCAAGCAGCGCATCGAGCAGCCCCTCAACGTCTTCATCGAACGCGAGGCGATCACCGCGTGGGCCCAGGAACTGGGCCTCGAGATCGAGGCGATCCGTGGCGGGCCGGATCAGGTCGTGGCCGAGGGCGCGCTCGGCCAGTCGCACGCGGTGCTGCGGAAGCCGGACTAGCCGAACATCGCCGCCGGCAGCAGGCCCACGATCGAGGCGGTGAGGCAGGTGGCGAGGAAGCCCGCCATCATGGCCTTCCAGACCATGCCGACGATCTCGTTGCGCCGCTCGGGCGCCAGCACGGAGAAGCCGGCCAGGTTGATGCCGACCGAGGCGATGTTGGCGAAGCCGCACAGGGCGTAGGTCATCAGGACCCGCGAGCGGACCTCCATGTCGTCGGCCGGTATCGCGCCCATCTGGATAAAGGCGGTGAACTCGGTCAGCACCAGCTTGACCCCGAGCAGCGAGCCGGCGGTCGGCGCATCGGCCCAGGGCACCCCGATCGCCCACGCCAGCGGGGCGAAGAGGACCCCCAGTCCACGCTCGACGCTGAGCGGCGCGCCGGCCACCTCCCCGAAGAGGCCGAGCATGTTGTTGACCATGGCGGTCAGCGCCACGAACACGATGAGGGTCGCGCCGACGTTCAGCATGATCTGCAGACCGTCGCCGGTGCCCTTGATCAGGGCGTCGATGGAACTGTCGTAGCGCTTGGTCGCCTGCGGATCATAGGTCTGGGCTTCCTCGATCGTGGCGTCGCGCGGGATGATGATGCGGGCCAGCAGCACGCCGGCCGGCGCCGAGACGATGGAGGCGGTCAGGACGTGGGCCGCGGCGTTGGGCAGCACGCCGGCCAGGATGGTCGCATAGGCCACCATGGTGGAGCCCGAGACGCAGGCCATGCCGACGGCGATCAGCATGAAGAGCTCGGAGCGCGACAGGCTGGGCAGGTAGCTGCGGATGAAGATCGGGCCCTCGACCTGGCCCATGAACACCGTGGCGGCGGTAGCGAGGGCCGGCGGGCCGCGCAGGCCCATCGTCCGCTCGAATACGAAGCCGAAGCCCTGGGTGATCCACTTCAGGATGCGCCAGTGCCAGAGCAGGGCCGCGAGCGCGCAGACCACCAGAATCACCGGCAGCACCCGGAAGGCGAAGACGAACAGGGCCCCGGGCTCGGTCAGCGGATAGGGCTGGTTCGGCGTGCCGGCAAGAAAGCCGAATACGAAGGCGACGCCAGCCTGGGTGGACGAGGCCAGCCCGTCCACGGCGACGCCGACGCCCTGGAGACCCGCCCGCAGCACCGGAAGCTGAAAGAGCGCCAACACCAGGAGCGCCTGAACCACGACCACGCCGATCGCCAGCTTCCATGGAAATCTCCGCCGGTTCTCCGACATCGCCCAGCAGATCGCGAGCACGAGCGCCACGCCGGCAAGGCTCTGGGCGTTTTCCGGACCGAACATGCATCCCCCGAAGCGCCGCCGAGTCAGCAGCTCAAGCCGAGCAATGCACTGCGAAAGGGGGCGGAGCGCAAGGCGCGCGCAGCCGCGCGACCGCATTACGAAGGTTTAATAGCCTCCGCCGCATCCGCCCGTTTCCCCTCGCGCCTCTTAGGGTTGAGCGCATCGCGATGCGGGCTCGCGGACCTGCCGTTACGGCGATTTAACTGGTCCGGCCGGGCTGACGTGGCGACATCCGCGCTCGAAGAACGAGGGCTGTTCGTCACAATGTCACTGGCTCTGGCCACACTGCTCTACGAGTGGCGCCGCTACAGCGCGGCCATGGTGGCGCTGGCCGTCGCCGGCCTGCTGATCCTGGCGCAGGTCGGCATGTTCACCGGCATCGTGAAGGGCGTTACCGCCACCCTCGACCGATCGCGCGCCGACCTCATCATCATGCCGCCGAAGATGGAGAGCCTGATCAACTCGGGCGGCGGGTCGCTGCCCGATCGCCTCCTGCCGCAGATGTACATGCATCCCGAGGTCGTGGAGGTCGCCGCCTGGGACATAGAGGGCGGCCGCTGGGTGAACCATCCCAAGGACGGCAAGAAGGCGGTCACGACCTATGTGGACGTCAACATGGTGGACACCCGGCCGGGCGCCGTGACCCTGCCGGTCGACTTCACCGAGGAGACACGCCGGGCGCTGATGGAGCCCTATGCGGTGGCCATCGACGAGAGCCAGCTGAAGCGCCTGGGCGTGAAGCTGGGCGACTCGGCCTCGCTGAACGGCAAGACGGTGCGGGTGCGCGCCATCCTGACCGGGTACCCGAACATCAACAACGCCTCGATCACCGCCTCGCGCGACACGCTGCGCCTGCTGGGCATGATCCAGAACAACGGCAAGACCGGCCCCCTGATGGTCCGGCTGAAAGACCCCGCTCGCGCCGAGATCGTGCGCGACCAGATGAACGCCGAGCCCAACCGGAAATTCCGCGCCTGGACGCGCGCGGAGCTGGCCAAGGCGAACCAGGGCGCGCTGATGAAGGAACAGATCATCGGCCTCTTCATCACCGCCACCGTGATCATCGGCGCCTTCATCGGCATCGCGATCACATCCATGACGCTTCGCGGCGCGATCCTCTCCAGCATCAAGGAGTTCGCCAGCCTCCGCGCGTTGGGCGTGCCCATGAACGCGCTGCGCGGGATCGTGCTGGAGCTGTCGCTGTGGGTAGGCGTCGCGGGCTTCCTCGTCACCGCCGTCCTCACGGTTGGCGTCTACCTGTTGGCGCTGAAGGGCGGCGTGCCGATGGGCTTCCCTCTGTTCTGGGACATCTTCGTCGCCGTTCTCCTCCTCATCATCGCCGGCCTGTCGGGCCTGTTCTCGATCGGCATCCTGAAGAAGAGCCAGCCTGCGGACCTGCTTCGATGAACTCACACCAGGCGATCACCGCCCACGGCCTCTACAAGCGGTTCAAGACCGGGCGCACGCACATCGAGGTGCTGAAGCGGGTCGACTTCGACGCCCGGCACGGCGACGTGACGATGGTCATGGGCCCGTCGGGATCGGGGAAGTCCACCCTGGTCGCCACCCTCTCGGGCCTGCTCAAGCCCGACGAGGGCAAGGTGACCGGCATGGGTCAGGACCTCTGGGGCCTGAAAGCCTCCAAGCTGGACCGCTTTCGGCTCGACCACTGCGGCTTCATCTTCCAGGGCTTCAACCTGTTCTCCGCGCTCACCGCGCTGCAGCAGGTGGAGATCATCCTGAAGTACAAGGGCCTGCCCAGGCGCCTGGCCCGCGAGAAAGCGGCCAACGCGCTGATCGAGGTCGGCCTGGAGCACAAGCTGAACCAGCGGCCGGCCGAGCTCAGCGGCGGCGAGAAGCAGCGCGTCGCGATCGCCCGCGCCCTCGCCAAGGACCCGCAGCTGATCTTCGCCGACGAGCCCACCAGCGCCCTGGACGGCGAGAACGGCCAGGTGGTGATCAAGCTGCTCCATCGGGCCGCCAAGAGCCATGGCGCGGCCGTCATCTGCGTCACCCACGACCCGCGGCTGGAGAGCTACGCCGACCGCATCATCCACCTCGAGGACGGCCAGATCCTGGACGACCGGCGCACCGAACACGCCGCCAACGTCTCGTCCGCCCCTCGCCAATCCGTGCTCATCGGAGCCTGACATGCCCGCCCTTCTCCGCAACCGTTTCGTCTGGATCGTCGTCGCCCTGGTAGTGCTGGGGAGCGGCGGCTTCATGTTCATGCAGAGCCAGGCCAAGGCCGAGAAGGCCAAGCAGGCCGCGGCGACGGCCAACGTGAAGCCCAGTCCCTACGCCGCCATCGCCAACGGCAAGGCCGACGTTGAAGGCGGCATCATCCAGGTGGCCGCCCGGCGCGCCGGGATCATCCGCGACGTGCTGGTCCAGGAAGGCGACGACGTGACCAAGGGCCAGGTGCTGGCCCGCCTGGAGGACGACGAGCCGCGGCTGGCCTCGGAGCGCGCCGCCGCCGAGGTGCGCCAGGCCCGCGCCGCCCTGGCCCTGCTGCAGGTGCAGCGCTCGGCCTCCGAGCGCGAGCTGCGCCGGCTGGAAGGTCTCGCACCCTCGAACTTCGTGGCCGCCCAGAAGCTGGACCAGGCCCGCGATTCCGTCCGCGAGGCCGAAGCCCGGATCATGGCCCAGCAGGCGGTCGTGGCCACCGCGCAGGCCCGGGCCAACGAGGCGCGCTACGACCAGGAGCTCTCGATCATCCGCGCGCCCGCCGACGGCCGGATCATCCGCCGCTACGCCAACCCCGGCGCCGGCGCCTCGACCCTGAACGTCTCCAACATGTTCGACCTGGAGCCGCACGCCGGACGCATCGTCCGCGCCGAGATCGCCGAGGGCGCCCTGCCCCACGTCGCCGTGGGCCAGAACGTTCAGATGTCCCCCGAGAGCGATCCCACCAAGGTCTATCCCGGCAAGGTGCTGCGCCGCGCCGCGGTGTTCGGCGCCCGCAAGCTGCAGTCGGACGATCCGAACGAACGAACCGACGACCGGGTGGTGGAGGTGGTGGTGGATTCCACCGGCGCCCCGTTCCTGATCGGCCAGCGCGTGCTGGTGAAGTTCGTCCGCCAGCAGCAGGCCCAGGCGGAAGTGAGCGCCGCGCCCGTGAGCTGAACTCGAACTGGCCGAGTTGAGCGCCGGCCGGGTCGAGCCTGGCCGGCGCCCTTGTGAGTCCTCAGGCGAACACCGTGCCGTCGGCGTTGTAGTAGGTCTGGTTCTGGAGGGCCCCGCCCTCGTAGTTCTCGATGTAATAGGCCCAGGGCTGCGAATCGTCGGTGTCGATGTAGCGTTCCGACGCAGAGCCATCGTCCAGCAGCGTCGCCTGATGAAACAGGCGCCCCTGTGCGTCGTACTCTTCCAGTACGCGGGCCCACTCCTGATCGTCGTCGGTGTCGAACCGCCAGGCGGCGGTCGCACCGCTGTCGTATTCGACCGTGTAGGCGAACAACTCGCCAGAGTCGTCGTACTCGGCGGTGGCGCGGCCCCAGGCGGCTGCGTCGGCATAGTCGAAGCGCGCCGACGACACCGCCCCGCTGTCGTAGCGCACGTCGTACGCAGCGAGATCGGAGCCCACATAGGCGTACTTGGCGGTATCGAAGCTGGCGTCGCCCCAATCGAAGACCGTATCCTCGGTCAACGCTCCGCTAGTGACGCGAACCACGGCCGGTTCGAAGCCAGCCGCGAAGCTGTCACGCGAGAGGTCGATCTCTCCGTCCGTCACCGCGAACGCCGTCGCGCCCGCAGCGCCGCCCATGTCCGGATCCCAGGCCAGAAGGTTGGATCCGGCGTTCCAGCTCAGGATGCCGTTTGCCCCGCTCACCACCGATCCGTCGGCGGCGCTGAGCAGAACCAGGAAGTCGCCTTCGGCCGCGTTGAAGTCGGGGATCGAATCCACCGCGCCACCCAGCCGGAAGGCGAACTTGTCGGCTCCGATGCCGCCCCACAGCTCGTCTGCGCCGCTCATGCCGTAGAGGACATCGTTTCCGCCCCCACCAGCCAGGATGTCGTTGCCGCCAAGCCCGCGGATGAAATCGTCTCCAGCGGTACCTACGAGGCTTTCAGAGGCCGGGGTTCCGGTGATCGTCGTCATGGTGTCTCCATAGGTCTTGGGCCTGCGGCGACAGGATCGCCGCCACGTCGCGCCATGGATTTTGATTGAGCCCGTATCCCCCGATGCCCCCGCCAACGAGCGCGCGCCGGGGATGTTTCACGCCTCAAGCAGGCGTGATTCCCGCAGCGCTTACGGCCCGCGACGCATCGCCTCGGAACGGCGCCGCCGCCGTCAGCTTGACGCTGCCCCTCCCGCGCCGCACAACGCGCGCCGAATTTGAACACCTGTTCTCAGAGGGGATCCTGATGGCGGACATCCGTTTCGACGGCAAAGTGGCGATCGTGACGGGCGCGGGCGGGGGCCTCGGCCGCCAGCATGCGCTGGAGCTGGCCCGGCGCGGCGCGAAGGTCGTGGTGAACGACCTCGGCGGCGCCATGGACGGCTCGGGCGGCGGGTCGGACGCGGCCAACAAGGTGGTCGAGGAGATCAAGGCCGCCGGCGGCGAGGCCATCGCCAACGGTTCGTCGGTGACCGACGACGCCGGCGTGGCCCGGATGGTCAAGGACGCCATGGACGCCTGGGGTCGGATCGACATCCTGATCGCCAACGCCGGCATCCTGCGCGACAAGACCTTCGCCAAGATGGAGATCCCGGACTTCTCGGTCGTGCTGGACGTGCACCTGATGGGCACGGTGAAGCCGGCCAAGGCGGTCTGGGAAATCATGCGGACCCAGAACTACGGCCGCATCGTCGTGACGACGTCCTCGTCCGGCCTCTACGGAAACTTCGGCCAGTCGAACTACGGCGCCGCCAAGCTGGGCCTGATCGGCTTCATGAACACGCTGAAGCTCGAGGGCCAGAAGAACAACATCCACGTCAACGCGATCAGCCCGGTGGCGGCGACGCGCATGACCGAGAACCTCGGCATGCCCCCGCAGGTGCTGGAGCAGCTGAAGCCCGAGTACGTGACGCCCGGCGTGGTGTTCCTGTGCTCCGAGGAGGCTCCGACCGGCGCGATCCTCACCGCCGGCGCCGGCGCCTTCGCCCTGGCGCGCATCGTGGAGACCGAGGGCGTGGCCATCGGGCCGGGCGCGACGGTGGAGCAGGTCCGCGACAACTGGGCCAAGATCACCGACCCGGCCGGCCAGCAGGCCTACATGAACGGCGGCGAGCAGACCGGGAAGTTCTTCCGCAAGCTCCAGGGCGGCTGAGCCGTCCGACCGGACGATGCGAACGGGGGCCGGCGGCGACGCCGGCCCCTTTCAATATTGTAATCCGAATCCGCTTGCGCCCGTCTTAGTGAACGCGCGTAACCTAGAGGGTGCGTCCGGCAGAGGCGCGGCGGAGGACGATCAAGGTGTCAGAAGTCAAGGCGGCCCCCGCGGGCCACCTCTCGCTTGCAGGCGTGCTCGCCTTCGCCTCCGCCAGCATACCGATCGCGGCGCTGCAGCTGGCGATCTCGGTGCACCTTCCTCGCTATTTCGCCACCAGCCTTGGGATCGAACTGGCGGTGGTGGGCCTCGCCTTCAGCATGGTGCGGCTGATCGACATTCCCATCGACGCCGGCCTGGGCGTGGCCATGGACCGCACCCGCACGCGGTTCGGCCGCTATCGCCTGTGGATGTTCCTGGGCGCGCCCGTGTTGATGCTGGGCTTCTTCATGCTGCTCAGCGCGTCGGACGCCGTGGGCCTGGCCTACCTCGTGACCTGGCTCCTGGTCATGTATCTCGGCTACTCGTGCGTCTACCTCGCGCACCTGGCCTGGGCGGGCCGGCTCGCGCCCTCATACGAGCAGCGGTCGCGGATCTTCGGCGCCGTGACGGGTCTGGGGGTGCTGGGCGCCATGGGCGTGCTGCTGATCCCGGTCGTGGCCAGCGAGTATTTCCACGCCAGCGAGGCCGACGGGGTCCGCGCCATGATCTGGTTCATCATCGGCGCCGTGCCGGCGACGGCCGCGGTCGTCCTGTTCTCGACGCCGGAGAAGATCGCCCGCGACCACGGGGTCCAGTTCCGCATCCGCGACTACCTGGCGCTGGCCACGCGGCCGAACATGCTGCGGCTGCTGGCGGCGGACTTCTTCGTGACCCTCGGCCCCGGCTGGATGGCGGCGCTCTACCTCTACTATTTCCGCGACAGCCGCGGGTTCAGCATCGCCGAGGCGAACCTCCTGCTCCTGCTGTACATCGCCGCGGGGTTCGCCGGCGCGCCGTTCACCGCCTGGATGGCCAACCGGATCAGCAAGCACCGGGCGCTGATGGTGAACACGACGGTCTATTCGCTGGGCCTGGTCATCCTGCCCTTCCTGCCGGCCGGCAACTTCCTGGTCTTCGCGCCGCTGATGTTCCTCGTGGGCGCCTTCGCGGCCGGCTTCACGGTGATGATCCGGGCCCTGGCCGGCGACATCGCCGACGAGCTGCGGCTGGAGAGCGGCCGGGAATGGATGGGCCTAGTCTACGCCATGACCAACGCCACCTCGAAGCTGGCCCAGGCGGGGGCGATCCTCTTCACCTTCAACTTCGCCCTGGTGGCGGTGGGCTACAACGCCAAGGACGGCGCGGCGAACACGCCCGACGCGATCCAGGGGCTGGAGCTGGCCTACATCCTGGGTCCGATCGTCTTCGTGATGGTCGCCGGGGCCTGCTTCTTCGGCTACCGCCTGACGGCCGACCGGCACGCCGAGATCCGCAACCAGCTGGCCGAACGCGACGCCCTGGCCGAAGGCGGCTCGATCGTCGAGGCCCTGGCGGGCGATCCGGAGTTCCCGGCCGCGAGAACCCAGCCGAGTTGAGAGCAGCAAGCGCGCCAGCGCCCGAAAGACGGCGCGGCGCCAGGGAGAATCACGCTTGCCAATGACCGCCGCCGCCAGGCCAAGCCAGCGCCTGCCCCTGGGCCTTGCGCTCGCCTTCTCGGCAACCAGCCTGCCGCTGCAGGCCCTGGCGATCGCGGTGGCGGTCCACCTGCCCGCCTATTTCGCGGCCAACATCGGCGTGCCCCTGGCGGTCGTCGCCGCGGCGTTCGGGACGGTCCGGCTGATCGACGTTCCGATCGAGGTGGTGCTGGGCCTCAGCATGGACCGGACACGGACCCGCTGGGGCCGCTACCGCGTCTGGACCCTCGCCGGCGCGCCCCTGATGATGCTCGGGCTCTACATGCTGCTCACCGCCGGAAGCGGCGTGGGGACCAGCTATCTCATCACCTGGCTCCTGGTGATGTACCTGGGCGTCTCGATACTGATGCTGTCTCACCACGCCTGGGCCGCGACCCTGGCCAAGAGCTACGAGGATCGGGCGCGGCTTTTCGGGGTGATGATGGCGGTCGGCGTGATGGGCGCGCTGACCGTCCTGCTCATCCCCATCATCATGGAGCAGATGGGGTACAGCGAGGCCCAGGGCGTAAGGGCCATGGTCTGGTACCTGATCCTGCTAGCGCCGGTGGCCGCCGCAATCGTGGTCTGGCGCACGCCCGAGACGATCACCCCCGAGACGCCCGGCCAGCGGTTCCGGGCGCGGGACTACCTGGAGCTGATCACCGACCATTCGATGTCGCGCATCCTGCTCGTCGATCTGATGGTTTCGATGGGGCCCGGCTGGATGGCGGCGCTCTACATCTTCTTCAGCCGCGACTACATGCAGTTCACCGTCGGCGAGGCGAATATCCTCCTGGCCGTCTACATCCTGGCCGGGATCGTCGGCGCGCCCTCGCTGGCCTGGCTGGCGACCAAGATCAGCAAGCATCGCACGGTGATGCTGACGGCCGCGGGCTACTCGCTGCTGCTCCTGACCCTGCCCTTCCTGCCCAAGGGGATGGCGGTAGTGGCTGCGCCCACGCTGTTCTTCACGGGTTTCCTGGCGGCAGGCTTCAACGTGCTGACCCGGGCCATGACCGCCGACGTGGCCGACGAGATGCGGCTGAAGCAGGGGAAGGAGCGCAGCGGCCTGCTCTACGCCCTGACGACCCTCACCTCCAAGATCGCCGGGGGCGTGGCGATCTTTCTGACGTTCCGCATCCTGGCGGAGGTCGGCTACGATCCGCAGATCGGGCGCGAGAACTCGGCCGAGGCGATCCAGGCGCTGATGCTGTGCTTCCTGGTCGGACCGGTCGTCTTTGTGATGCTGGGCGCGGCTTGCCTGATCGGCTACCGCCTGACCGCCGAGCGCGCCGCCGAGGTGCGCCGCCAGCTCGAGGAACGTGACGCCCTGTTCGATCCGGCGGCAGGCCTCGAGAGCCTGACCGGGGAAGAAGCCGTCCGACCGACCCAGAAGCCAGCGAGCTAGGAGAGCTTCCGCGCCAGCTCGAGGAACGCCCGGGCCGCGGCGCTCTCGGTATTGTGAGCCACCAGGGGGCGGCCTGCGTCGCAGGCTTCGCGCAGCGGCACCTCGATGGGGATTTCGGCTAGCAACGGCACCCCCAAGCGCTCGGCCTCGGCGCGGGCGCCGCCCGAGCCGAAGATCGGCACTTTCGCGCCGGACGAGTCGGCGAACCAGGCCATGTTCTCCACGACGCCAAGGATCGGCGCGCCGGTCTTTTCGAACATGGCCGCGGCGCGGCGGGCGTCGATCAGGGCGATCTCCTGGGGCGTGGAGACGATGACGACGCCGTCCATCTTGAGCTTCTGGACCAGGGTGAGCTGGATGTCGCCGGTGCCGGGCGGCAGGTCGATGACCAGCACGTCCAGGGGCTCGGCCTCGGTTCCCCAGTTCGAGTTCATCAGGCTGCGCAGCGCCGAGGACGCCATGGGCCCGCGCCAGATGTTGGCAGTCCCCGGCTCGACGATGAAGCCGATGGACATGACCTTCACACCCCAGGCCTCCATGGGGTTCAGGCGCTTGTCCGCGTCGAAGGTGGGCTCGCCCTCGACGCCCAGCATGGTCGGCGCCGAGGGCCCGTAGATATCGGCGTCCAGCAGGCCCACGCGCTTGCCGATCTTGGCGAGCGCGGCGGCAAGGTTCACCGAGACGGTGGACTTGCCCACGCCGCCCTTGCCACTGGCGATGGCGATGACCTTGCGGACGTGATCGGGCTTGACCGCGTCGACCATCGGGTGGAGCCGCGCCTGAGGGTCCTCGGCTATCCGGGCCCGACGGGCGGGCGGCGTCTCGCCCGGCAGCGGGCGGCGCGGTGTGACGCGGAGCTGCGGCGCGCTGGGGGCCTGCAACTCGGACGTCAGGACCACCTGGGCCACCTCGACGCCGTCGCTCTCGGCCAGCACCGCCTCGGCCTGCTCGCGCACCCGGCGGTACAGCTCCACGTCGTCGGGCGCGACCTCCAGCATGAAGGCCGCGCGGCCGCTGCGCAGGACGAGGCCGCGCACGAGTCCGGCGCTGGTCAGGCCCTTTCCCGACTTCGGATCGATGACCTGATCCAGGGCGTCCAGGATCGCCGTGCGGTCGGGGCCTGCAGGTTCGCTCATGCCGCTTTGTCTTGCCTTGCTCGATCGGGGATCTCATATCCGGCTGAGCGCGCCGGTTTACAAGCCCGCCCGGGCCTATAAGGAACAGGGCTGAGGGACGCCTTCATTGTTCCGTTGGAGTAAGACGAAAACCGCCTGATGCCCTGGAACGACAACGCCAACCCCGGCCCATGGGGCTCGCCTTCCGGCGGTGACGACAGACGCGACCAGTCCCGACGCCCCAGTGGCGGCGGCGGCGGCCCCCGGCGCCCTGGCGGCCCAGACTTCAACTTCGACCGCATCGTGCAGCGCCTGCGCGACATGATGGGCGGCCCCGGCGGCCAGCCCAGCCGGCGCACCATCGCCATCGTCGCCGGAGGCGCGGTCGCCCTGTGGGCGGCCTCGGGCTTCTACATCGTCCAACCGAACGAGCAGGCCATCGTGCTGACCTTCGGCGCCTTCTCCCGCTCGGAGGGGCCGGGCCTGCGCTACCACCTGCCGATGCCGATCGAGCGGGTCGAGAAGCTGCCGGTCACCACGCTGAAGCGCACCGACGTGGGCACGGGGGGCGACGACCAGGCTTCGGCCGAGAGCCTCATGCTGACGGGCGACGAGCAGATCGTCGACATCGATTTCAGCATCACCTGGCGCATTTCCGACGCCGCCCGCTACCTGCTGGCCACGCGCGAGCCCGAAGAGGCCGTGAAGGCGGTGGCCGAGAGCGCCATGCGCGAGGTCGTGGGCATGTCGCAGCTCCAGACGATCATTTCCACCGGGCGGGGCGAGGTTCAGCGCCAGACCGCCGAAGTGATGCAGCGGACGCTGGACAGCTGGGGCGCCGGCATCGACATCGTCGAAGTCCAGATCCGCGCCGCCAACCCGCCGCCCGAAGTGGTCGCCGCGTTCCGCGACGTGCAGAGCGCAGCCCAGGACGCCGAGTCGGCCATCAACGAGGCCAACGGCTATCGCAACCGCGTGGTCAACGAGGCCAAGGGCGACGCGGCGCGCATCACCCAGGCCGCCCAGGCCTATCGCGAGCAGGCGGTCCGCGAGGCGTCGGGCGAGGCGGCGCGCTTCAACCAGATCTACACCGAATACCGCCGGGCGCCGGGCGTGACCCGCGACCGGCTCTACATCGAGACCATGCAGCGCGTGCTCGAGGGATCGAACAAGGTCGTGGTCGACTCCGAGGGCGCCAGCGCGCCCATAATCCTGCCGCCCGACGTGTTCCGCCCGAGGTCGCAGGCCGCGCCGACAGAGGCCAAGGTCGAGGTCGGTCCCCCGCAACCGCAGGCGAGGAGCGGCCAATGAACTCGCGCGCCATCGTCTACGGTCTGATCGCCCTGACCCTCGTCGTGCTGGTCTTCCAGACCTTCTACGTCGTCGACCAGCGCATGCAGGCCATCGTCGTCCGGGTGGGCGATCCCGTGCGGGTCGTCAACGAGCCGGGCAAGAACGAAGCGGGCCTTCACCTGAAGATCCCGTTCCTCGAGCGGGTGATCCTGCTCGACCGCCGCAACATCGCCCTGGAGGCGCAACAGGAAGAGATCATCACCGCCGGCCAGCAGCGCCTCGTGGTCGACGCCTTCCTGCGCTACCGGATCTCGAACCCGCAGCAGTTCTACGAGACGTTCCGCGACGAGACGACGGCGCAGGACCGGATCGAGCGGCTGCTCAACTCCTCCCTGAGGCAGGTGCTGGGCTCGGCCACCGACACCGACATCATCTCCGGACGCCGCGCCGAGTTGATGCAGCTCACCAAGGCCGACATGGCCAAGCGGGCGGCCAGCTCCAACCTGGGCATCCAGGTGATCGACGTGCGGATCAAGCGCGCCGACCTGCCGGCCCAGAACCGGGACAATGTCTTCCGCCGCATGTCGACCGCCCGCCAGCAGGAGGCCGCTCAGCTCCGCTCGCAGGGTGAACAGCGCAAGCGCGAGATCATCGCCGAGGCCGACAAGGAAGTGACCATCACCCTGGCCACCGCCCGCGAACAGCAGGGCCAGATCATGGGTGAGGGCGACGCCCAGCGGACCCGCATCCTCGGGAACAGCTACGGCCGCGACCCGTCCTTCGCCGCCTTCTTCCGCTCGATGCAGGCCTATGAACGCAGCCTGGGCGACGGCGAGACGACGCTCGTCCTGTCGCCCGACAGCGCCTTCTTCCGCTACTTCGAACGCGGCCCCTCGGCGGGGCGGTAGTCCTCACTTCCTTTCCCGCTCGCGCGGGAAGGGATTTGCGCTACGGAAGGGCCAGCCACCCCCGCACCTCGTGGAGGTCGCGGGCGATGCGGACGCAGAGGGTCTCCATCTCCTCGGTGGGATCGAGCATGTCGGGGACCATGACGGTCATCATCCCGGCGGCCGCGGCGGCGCGGACGCCGTTATGGCTGTCCTCCAGCGCCAGGCAGTCGGCGGGATCGACGCCCAGCGCCTCGGCCGCCTTCAGGAACGGTTCCGGGTGGGGCTTGTGGTTCGTCTGGACGTCGCGAGTGATGAGGGCGTGGAAGCGCTCGACGATGCTGTGCGGGCCCAGGCTCATCCGCACGGCCTGGAGGCTGGAAGAGGTCGCGATCGCCCGCGGCAGGGTGAGCGCATCGAGGTGATCGAGAATCTCGGTCACGCCGGCCTTGAGCGCTATGCCCGCCGCCAGTTCCTCCCGGAAGTGGCCACTGACCGCCGCCGACCACGCCGCCAGGTCGAATCCGTCGCCGAAGTGTTCGATCAGGATCAGGTCGCTCGACGCATGGGCCAGGCCGACCATCCGCTGGAAGGTTGCGAACGGCATCTCCCCGCCGATGGCAGCGGCCGTGCGCTGCATGGCGCGATAGACTACCGTCTCGGTGTCCACGAGCAGGCCGTCCATGTCGAAGACCACGGCCTTGGGCGGGCGGGGCAGCGCCATCAGTCGGTCACGAACTCATCTTCGCGGTAGCCCTGGAAGTAGAGCAGCGCGGTGAGATCGGCGTGGTCGACCTTGGCGTCGGCCTGGGCCGCCACGATCGGCTTGGCGCGGTAGGCGACGCCCAGGCCCGCCACCTCGATCATGGCCAGGTCGTTGGCGCCGTCGCCGATGGCCAGGGTCTCGTGCAGCGGCGCCTGAAGCGCCTCGGCTTCCTCCAGCAGGGCCTTGAGCTTGGCCTCGCGGCCCAGGATCGGCTCGGCGACCTCGCCGGTGAGTTCGCCGGCGTCCTCCAGCAAGGTGTTCGCGCGCTCGGCGTGGAAGCCCGCGGCCGCGGCCACCCGGCGGGTGAAGAAGCCGAAGCCGCCGGACACCAGCACGCAGCGGGCGCCGTTCGCGGCCATGGTGCGGACCAGGGTCCGTGCGCCTGGATTGAGCCGTACGCGTTCGTCGTAAGCCTGCTGCAGCGCTCCGACTGAGAGTCCGCGCAGGAGGGCGACGCGTTCGCGCAGCGCCGTCTCGAACTCCAGCTCGCCCCGCATGGCGCGTTCGGTGATGGCGGCGATGTGCGGCTTCAAGCCGGCGAAATCGGCCAGCTCGTCGAGGCACTCGACGTTGATGATGGTGGAGTCCATGTCGGCGACGAGCAGGCGCTTCCGGCGGCCAGCGGCGGGCTGGACGCACCAGTCCATCGGCGCATCGGCGACCGCGTCCTCGACCGCGCCACGGGCGATGGCATGACCGGCCAGCAGCGGCAGGTCGAACGCCGCCGGCCCCAAGGGCCGCGGCGACTTGACCGCCGCGCCCGCGGCTGCGAGCGCTGAGCGGACGCGTTCGGCGACGGCCGCCGTGTCCGAATCGAGGCCGACGAGGGTGACGACGAGTTCCATGGAGCCCCGCATCTGGCTGATCGCCGGGCCCACCGCAAGCGGCAAGTCCGCCCTCGGGCAAGCGCTGGCGCAGGCCGTGGGCGGCGAGATCGTCAATGCCGACTCCATGCAGCTCTACGCGGGCCTGCGCGTGCTGACCGCCGGTCCCTCGCCTGAGGAAGTGGCCGCCGCGCCGCACCACCTGTTCGGGACGGTCGATCCGGCCGATGGCTGGTCGGTGGGCCGATGGCTGCGGGCGGCTTCGGACGTGATTGCGGACATACGGGCGCGGGGCCGCGACGCGATCGTCGTGGGCGGCACCGGCCTCTATTTCCGCGCGCTGACGAAGGGCCTCGCCGAGATCCCCGCCATTGCGGCCGACGTGCGCCGCGCCGTGGCCGCCGAGTTCGAGGCCATGGGCGAGGCGGCGTTCCGCGAGCGGCTGTCGACGGTCGACCCAGCGGCGGCGGAGCGGATCGCGCCGGGCGACCGGCAGCGGCTGTCGCGGGCCTGGGAGGTCCACGCGGCGACCGGCGTCTCGCTCACTGCACACCAGGCCTCCGCCGCCGGGGCCTTGCCGGC
The DNA here is from genome assembly GCA_049323595.1 of Pseudomonadota bacterium. Taxonomy (GTDB): domain Bacteria; phylum Pseudomonadota; class Alphaproteobacteria; order Caulobacterales; family Caulobacteraceae; genus Phenylobacterium. The sequence continues at coordinate 136,109 of JBMOOD010000026.1, read as the reverse complement.
CGGTTCATGGTCGGCCGTCGCCCTGGAGCCGCCCCGCGCGGCGCTCTACGCCCGATGCGACGCGCGGCTCGAGCGGATGGTGGTCGACGGGGCCCTGGAGGAGGTTCGCGCCCTCCTCGCCCGGAACCTCGATCCCGACCTGCCCGCGATGAAGGCCGTGGGCGTCCGGGACCTGGCCGCCCACCTGCGCGGCGAGGTGACACTGGAAGAGGCCATCGCCGCCGCCCAGCAGGAGACCCGCCGCTACGCCAAACGGCAGATGACCTGGATGCGGGGCCAGATGGCGGACTGGTCCCGTATCGTTGGGTTGGATCACCGCGACCAATGGAGGCAGTTTCTTGCGCTCCACCCGGCCTTGACGCCCTGAGCGGGGCATGCGAAAGCCCATTCCGATCAAACGCGGGAAATCTCGTGCGCAGGATTCTTGTACTCGAAGGGCGACCGTAACGGACTGACGTGACGCGTCAGGACCGATCGGTCGCTCGTCCCAGGCCCCCCGCGGGCCTTTTTTATTGCTCCAAACTCCAGGTTCGCCCCATGACCGCCCACCAGACGATCGAAGCCCCCAAGAACCAAGGGGACAGCACCACCCTCTCGGGCGCCGAGATCGTGGTGCGCGCCCTCATCGACCAGGGCGTCGAGGTGTTGTTCGGTTATCCGGGCGGGGCGGTCCTGCCGATCTACGACGCTCTGTTCGCCGAGCCGCGACTGCAGCACGTCCTGGTGCGCCACGAGCAGGGCGCGACGCACGCGGCCGAAGGCTACGCCCGCTCGACCGGCAAGCCGGGCGTCGTGCTGGTGACGTCCGGCCCCGGGGCGACCAACGCCGTCACCGGCATCGTCGACGCCCTGATGGACTCCATCCCGATGGTGGTCATCACCGGCCAGGTGGCCACCCACCTGATCGGCACCGACGCCTTCCAGGAGTGCGACACGATCGGGATCACCCGGCCCTGCACCAAGCACAACTACCTGGTGAAGGACATCGCGGACCTGCCGCGGATCATGCACGAGGCGTTCCATATCGCCACGTCGGGCCGGCCGGGCCCGGTGGTCATCGACATCCCCAAGGACGTGCAGTTCGCCAAGGGCGCCTATCAGGGCCCGCAAGAGGTGAGGCACGCCCACAACTACGCCCCGCGGACCAAGGGCGACGCCGGAAGGATCGCCGAGGCGATCGCCATGATCGCGCGCGCCAAGAAGCCGATCCTCTACACCGGCGGCGGGGTGATCAACGCGGGGCCGCGCGCCTCCGAGCTGCTGCGGGAGCTGGCCGCGCTGACCGGCGCGCCGGTCACCTCGACCCTGATGGGCCTGGGCGCGTTTCCCGCGTCGAGCCCGCAATGGCTGGGCATGGTGGGCATGCACGGCAGCTTCGAGGCCAACAACGCCATGCACGACTGCGACGTGATGGTGGCGATCGGCGCCCGCTTCGACGACCGGGTGACCGGCCGCCTGGACGCCTTCGCGCCCACCTCTCGCAAAATCCACATCGATGTGGACGCCAGCTCCATCGGCAAGAACGTCCGCGCCGACATTGGCATCGTGGGCGACGCGGCCAGCGTGCTGGAGGACATGGTCGCCGCGTGGAAGAGCCGGAACCTGTCGATGGACAAGGCGGCGCTGAAGTCCTGGTGGACCGAGATCGAGGCGTGGCGGGCGCGCCAGTCGTTCCGCTATCGGCCGGACAGCAACCTGATCAAGCCGCAGCACGCCATCCAGCGGCTCTACGAGCTGACCAAGGAGCACGACACCTACATCACCACCGAGGTGGGCCAGCACCAGATGTGGGCGGCCCAGTTCTATCACTTCGACCAGCCGAACCGCTGGATGACGTCCGGCGGTCTGGGCACCATGGGCTATGGCTTGCCCGCGGCCGTGGGCGTGCAGATGGCCCACCCGGACTCGCTCGTCATCGACATCGCCGGCGACGCGAGCGTGCTGATGACCATGCAGGAAATGTCGACGGCGGTTCAGTACGATCTGCCCATCAAGATCTTCATCCTGAACAACGAATGGATGGGCATGGTGCGCCAGTGGCAGCAACTGCTGCACGGCGAGCGCTACAGCCACTCGTATTCGGCCAGCCTGCCTGACTTCGTGAAGCTGGCGGAGGCCTACGGCGGCGTCGGCCTGCGCGCCGAGCATCCGGACGAGCTGGACGACGCCATCCGCGAGATGATCTCGGTGAAGAAGCCCGTCCTGTTCGACTGCCGGGTCACAAAAGAAGAGAACTGCTTCCCCATGATCCCCTCGGGCAAGGCGCACAACGAGATGATCATGGCCGAGGAAGCGCGCGACCTGGGCTCGATCATCGACGACGCCGGCAAGCGGCTGGTCTGAGATGGGCGTCCGGGCCGGGGGCTGCCTCTGCGGCGCCGTGCGCTACGAGGTGGAGGGCCCGCTCTCGCCGATCCAGCTGTGCCACTGTCGGCAATGCCGCAAGGCGCAGGGCTCGGCGTTCGCCGCCAACATCCCGGTGGACACGGCGAGGTTCCGGCTGCTGCAGGGCGAGGGCCAGCTTCGCGAGCACCGCGCCACGCCAGGCAAGCGCCGGGTCTTCTGCGGCGCGTGCGGCAGTCCGATCTTCAGCCAGCGTGACGACGGGGCTGAGACGCTGAGAATACGCGCCGGGACGCTGGACGATGACGCCGGGCTGGAGGTCGGCTTCCACATCCAGGCCGCCTTCCGGGCGGCATGGCGCCCGATCGACGACGGCTTGCCCGCCTACGCGGAGGCGGGCCCCAGCGCCTGAGCCTACTCGGCCCCCTCGACGGCGGCGGCGCTCACGGGGGCGGTTAGGATCGCTCGCAGGCCCGGCTTGTTGTCAATGAAGGCGAGTTCGGCCCGCAGCTGGCGCACCATCGCGGTGATCATGCGGCTGCCGAAACCCTCCCCGGGCCCCTGCTTGCCGCCGCCTGGTCGGCGACGATCACCCGCACGCGGTCGCGGTGCTCCCCCACGGTGACATCGATCCGGCCCGGCTTCACGCGTCCGCCGAGGGTAGAGCCCCCGAGCACATAGAGGACGCCCAGGGCCTCGCACCGGCTGGTCACAACGAGCTGTCCGACGGCCGCGTCCGACCGGCCGCCGACGGCGGCAAGGTCGTGGCGGAGGGTCGGCAGGCGCCGGCGACGCTCGAAATCGAGCCCCAGCAGGCCATCCAGCCAAGGCTCAGGCACAGCCTCCGCCTCGACGTGAAGCCGGTGGAAGGCCTCGACCAGCAGCCGGCGGGACGCGGGCGCGCCAGCCCGCGCAACGACCCGGGCGTCGCGCTCCAGCCGTTCGTGATACTCGCGCGTAGCCGCGCGCAGTCGCCTGTGGAGATCGCTGATCATGTCACGCAGTGCGTCCGAGGTCCCCACGCCAAACTAGAAGGGTCCCTCCGCCGCGACTGTGTGATAGCCGACGAACATGCGCCGCACGACGCCAGCCACCCTGACACTGGACCGGTCCGGCGTCACTTATGAGCTCGTTGCGTACGCCTACGATCCGGACGCGGCGAAGACGGGCCTGCAGGCGGCCGAGGCGATGGGCGCCGCCCCCGAAACCGTATTGAAGACCCTGATGGCCCGGGCCGGCGGCCAGCCTGTCTGTGTCGTGGTCGCCTGCGATCGCGAAGTGTCCATGAAGAAGCTGGCGGCCGCCGTGGGGGCGAAGTCGGCCGAGATGATGCCGCCGGCCGACGCCGAGCGGATGACCGGTTACCACGTCGGCGGGATCAGCCCGTTCGGACAGCGGAGGCAGGTGCGGACCGTGCTGGATGCGGCGGCGGCGGATCTGGCGACCGTCTATGTGAACGGCGGCCAGCGCGGCCTGGAGATCCGGCTGGCTCCCACCGATCTGGCGCGCGTTCTGGACGCGACCGTCGCGACGGTCACCTGACGCCGCGTTCGCCCCACGCCTGGGCGCCGATCCGGGACAGAACCTCGGCAGGGATCTGATAGCGCTCGACCAGCAGGTGATGGTCGGCGCAGTCGCAGGCTTCGTGCTGCACGATGAGCCGCCAGACAGCCTCCGTCGCCGCATCCAGCAACGGCCCACGGGACTCGGGCGGCGCGCCGGCCGCATCGTGCGCCCGTAGCGCTCGCAGAGCCGAGACGACGTCCCGTTCGGTGTGCCCGACCGCAGCGTCGATACCTTCCAGCAGTGCAAAGCGAAGATGGGCCTCGCCCGAGTCCACGTGGGCGGCGTCGGCGAGGTGTTGAGGCATTCTGAGCGCGGTCATGCCGCCTCCTGGGCTCTCGTACCCTGGTGGCGATCCTAGCACTCCAGCGCGGACGCGGCGATCGTCCGCCGCTCCGCGCCGCATCACATCTTCAGGCGCATCTGGCCCATGTAATCGCGCTTGCCGAGCGGAACGCCGGCCTGGCGCAGGATGTCGTAGGCCGTGGTCGCGTGGAAATGCAGGTTCGGGGTCGAGAAGCTCATCAGGAAGCCCTCGGCGGTGAACGGCAGGCCGCGTTCGCCCAGCTTGAAGACCACGTCCCGCCCTTCCAGCGCGTTGACCTCGTCGGGCTTCAGGGCCTTCAGCGCCGCCTGGGCGTCAGCGACCAACTTCTGCAGCCCGGCGTAGTCCAGGTCGCCCATCGGCCCCGGGGGATGGAAGACGCCCGATTTGGCGCCCTCGAGCGCGCCCTGCGAATGGTGCGCCACTGAGATGACCTGGAAGCGGAAGGGCAGCATGTCGTCGTGCAGGCGCGTCTCGACGATCGCCTCAGGATCCTTGCCGGCCTCGACCAGATGCGCTCGGCCCTTCTCCAGAAAGCCCGACACGGCGCCCAGCACCTGCAGGAAGGACGTCACGCTGACGTCGTAGAGTGAAATGGCCATGGGTTCGTCCCTCCCGGTCTCGACTGCGGCCACTCTCTCCCGGGCGCCGCAGCGGACGTCAACCGGAAGGATCAGCTTGCGCCGATACGGACCAGAACCTCGCGGGGGATGCCGTATTGGGCGATCACCTGCGCCCGGTCGCGAAGCCCCATCACCTCGCGCTGGACCAGGAAGGCCCACACCGCGTCGGCGGCGGCCTTGAGCAGCGGCGCGCGCCCCTCGCCCCCCGGGTGCGCCGCCAGGGACGCCAGCGCGGCCTCGACCTTGCGCCCGGCCCGGCCGAGCGACTGGGCCTGCTCCTCAAGCAGTTCGTAGCGCAGGACCGCCTCCCCGGTCTCGACACCGAGACGGCGGCTCAGGCTCTGGGGCATGCGCAGGGACGACATCGGCCGCATGTTGGCGGGCCGCGCCAGATTGGCAAGCGGGGCCGCGCCTTGTCCGATCACTCCTCGCCGAACGCCTCGGCCACGTCCTCGGCGACGGGCCAGTAGCGATAGCCGCGGCCCACGTCGTCGCGGAGCAGGCGGTCCAGGGCCCAGCCGCTGCGGCCGACGTGCACGCCCATGAGCGCGAGCTCGGACCGGATCTCCTCGCGCACCGCCTCCGGAACCGCCGCGTTGCCCGAGATCCTCGCCTCGTCCATGCGCCAGCCGAAGACGTGGTCGCGCGCCACCGACACGACCGCGCCGGGCGGGCCGGCCCACTCGTAGAAGGCCATCCAGCCGGTCGCCGCGTCCGAGCCACGGTCCCTTAGGCAGTTGCGGTATCGCCGGGCGGCGGCCTTCAGCGCCGCCTTGGTGGCGAGCGGCCGGAGGCGCGCCGTGCCCGGGTGCGGCGGCGCCATCGGCTCGGGCGTCAGATCGTCCCGCACCTGCTCGAACAGCGCCTTGGGCGTCGCCGCCCGCGCCCAGCGCGCAGCGCAGACCTCGGCGGCCGCCAGACCGTCGCGCAGGCTGAGCGCCTCGAAGGCCTCGCGCAGGACCAGCACGCCCTCGGGGGTCAGACCGGCCGCCATGGCCGCGGCGGGCGCCATGGGCTCGGGCAGGCCCGCGAGACGGCGCACCAGCTCGACGTCCAGCGCAGCCGCATGGCGCAGCACCTTGGCGGGCGAGCCTCGGTCGAGCAGGCGCACGAGGGCGCGATACGCGTCGGCGTCCCAGGCGGTCTCGCCGGCGCGGCTCAGGGCGCGCTCGAGGCCGGAGGGCGCGTCCGGCAGCACAAGGCGGATCGCCGCGCGCAGCCGCGCCGACAGCAGGGCCTCGCCCAGCGCCGCGGCGTCGCGGCCCACGGCGATGGCCAGGCAGACCAGGTGACGCCGCGCGGCGGGCGCGGCGAGGAAGGCCGAGTGCGGCTCGGGCCAGACGGCGGCCACGCGCGGCGCGAACTCGCCCGCGATCAGCGTCAGGAGAGAGGTCGGTCCGGCGCTCGCCTTCGAAGGCGCAGCGCCCGGAAAACGGGTGAACATCGAAAGCTCCAGGAGTTGCGCCGCAACTCCCGAGAGCGCGGCGCGTCTAGCGTTGTATGGGGAGCGCGCCCGGGTCCTCGCCGACGCGCACGCGCAGCGCCGCCGGGGGGCGGTTCCGTTCTGGCGTGATCCGTTGCGTCGTCATTCGAAGACCTTCGTTCGAAGAGGTCGGGTGTCTCTCACGGTAGCGACTCCAAGAGCAAGGCAAAGGTTAACGCGTGGCATAAACCCGTGCCGGGCTGTGGCGGACGGGCCACGCCGGATTTGCTCCGGACGTGGCCTCTACCCTACCCCTTCACGCACACCACCTGACGGAGCGTGTGGACGATCTCCACCAGGTCGGCCTGGGCGGCCATGACGGCGTCGATGTCCTTGTAGGCCATCGGCGTCTCGTCGATGACGTCGGCGTCCTTCCGGCACTCGACGGTCGCGGTGGCCGCGATGTGGTCGTCGAGCGTGAACCGCCGCTTGGCCTCGGCCCGGGACATGGCCCGGCCGGCGCCGTGCGAGCAGGTGCAGAAGGACTCCGGGTTCCCCTTGCCGCGCACGATGAACGACCGGGCGCCCATCGATCCCGGGATGATCCCGAGTTCGCCGAGCCCCGCCCGCACCGCGCCCTTCCGGGTCAGCCAGACGTCCTTGCCGAAGTGACGCTCCTGCGTGACGTAGTTGTGGTGGCAGTTCACCGCCACGTCGGTCGTCACGAGGTCCGGGAAGGCCTCACGCAGCACCGTGAGGACCTGGTCCATCATCACCTCGCGGTTTGCCAGCGCGTACTTCTGCGCCCAGCTCACCGCGCGGATGTAGGACACGAAGCCCTCCGACCCTTCCGGGAAGTAGGCCAGGTCCTTGTCCGGCAGGCGGATGAACCACCGCTCCATGTCCTTCTTCGCCCGCTCGACGAAGTAGGACCCGAACCGGTTGCCCACGCCCCGCGAGCCGGAGTGCAGCATCACCCACAGGCAGCCGTCCTCATCGAGGCAGAGCTCGATGAAGTGGTTGCCCGTGCCCAGCGTGCCGAGGTGGCCAAGGCCGCGCGGATGCGCCGCCTTCGGGTCGCGCTCGACGACGGCGTCGTAGCCGTCCTTGAGCGCCGCCCACTTCTCGACCGCCAGCGTCGGCGGGTCGCCCTGGTGGGCGCCGACGTCGTTGCGGCCGCCGTTGTCGGTCCGACCGTGCGGGACGGCCGCCTCGATCGCCGACCGGATCGCGGCCAGCGAGTCCGGCAGGTGCTCGGCCCGGATGGAGGTCTTCACCGCCATCATGCCGCAACCGATGTCCACGCCCACGGCCGCCGGGATGATGGCGCCCACGGTCGGGATCACCGAGCCGACGGTGGCGCCCATCCCCCAGTGCACGTCCGGCATGACCGCGATGTGCTTGTGGATGAACGGCAGGCCGGCGACGTTCTTGAGCTGCGCCTTGGCGCTGTCCTCGACCTGGACGCCGCGCGTCCACGCCTTGATCAGGCCGGCGTTGCTTTCGATCACTTCAAATCCGCTCATCGGACACGTCCTTCTTCCATGTCCCTCCCGGCCCCCGCGGCGGATGCGAACGTCCTTCCGAAACGAAGAACCCCTCCGCGGCCGGGCCGGGAGGGGTTCTTTCGCTGACAGACCTCGAAGACGAGACCTATGCCGAACCGACCTCCCACGCACACGCGCTCAGACCCTCGACCTGGCGGTCGAGCGTGTGGGCGAACGGCATGTTGCTGGGTCCGTACGACACGGTTCTTCTCCTTCGAGGCGGCGCGGATAGCACGGGCGGCGGCGCACGCAACAGGCGTGTTTCAGATGAAACCAACCTTTGCTGTCGGGCTGTGTCGTCACGGCCACGCCGCCCCAGGCGTTGCGGCCCGGCGCAAGCTGTGACACCTGACGGCCCGAGCGTTTCAGGACCCGCCGCCATGACCGACACCCAGCCCGCCTCCGTTTACGACCTGGCGCACACCGACCAGGAGGAGAGCCGCGCGACGTTCGCGGTGCTGGTGGACAACGAGCCGGGGGTGCTGCACCGGGTGGTCGGACTGTTCGCGGCGCGCGGCTACAATATCGACAGCCTCACCGTCGCCGAGACCGACGAGAAGGCGCACACCAGCCGTATCACCATCGTCACCCGCGGCACCCCGCAGGTGCTGGCCCAGATCGAGGCGCAGCTCGAGAAGATGGTCTCCACCCGGCACGTCCAGGACGTGACCCGCGATCCCAACGGCATCGAGCGCGAGCTGGCGCTGGTGAAGGTGCGCGGCACGGGCGTCGAGCGGGTGGAGGCGCTGCGGGTCTCGGACATCTTCCGCGCCAAGGTGATCGACACCACCCATGAGAGCTTCGTCTTCGAGCTGACGGGCGCCTCGTCCAAGATCGACAAGTTCGTGGACCTGATGCGGCCGCTGGGCCTGGTCGAGGTGTCCCGCACGGGCGTGCTGTCGCTGCAGCGGGGCGTGGAGGTCTTCTAAGGGCGCCACGGAACCGCCGCGGCGTTCGGCTTCTTTTTTGGCGTGTCTCGTCGCGCCGCCGTCGCCATCCTCCTTGCGCTGAGCGTCAGCGTTCCCGCGCACGCGCAGATCCCGCTGATCGTGCCGATCCCCCGCAAGGCCCAGCCGCTGCCCCCCGGCGTGCTGCCCGGGCCGCCCGACGACCTGCCGCCGCAGGAGGCGGCGATCTGGCCTTTCCCGCCGCCCGATCCGATGTCGTGGTGGGAGGACAAGCGGCCCGCGCCGCCGGAAGCGGCCAATCCCCTGGGCGGGCGGCGGCTGCGGCGGGGCGAGGCGCTGCCTACCTCGCCGAGCAACGTCGCGCCGTCGACCTACCGGCTCTGGGGCCTGATGCCCCTGCAGTGGCAGGTGCTGCGCGACGACGAGATGATCCTGGAGGTCTGGACCCGGCCCTCCGACACGGTGCGCCAGACGGTCATCCGCGTCACCGTGCGCCGCGACGAGAAGGTCTTCGTTCAGGGGCGCGCCGGCCTAGCCTGCTGCGACGCCCTGATCGGGCGGCGGGTGGGCTTCGACGCCGAACTCCCGGAAGGCTCGGCCGCCCGGTTCCGGGCCCTGGCGAAGGACCCCGCCTGGACGTCGCCGCGCGACGTTCTGGTGGCCTATCCGGGCGCGGCCGAGGCGGTGTGCGTGGAGGGCGTGGGCTACGACCTGACGCTGGTGGCCCGCGGCTGGTCGCGGAGCCTGCATCGGGCCTGCGATCCCGCCGAAATCGGCGAGGCGGCCGACATCCTGGAGGCCGTCCTCAGCGCGGCCCTGGGACACGAATCGCGGTTCGACGTGCTGTTCCCCAAGGGCGCCGACTTCGCCCAGGCGCGCGCGGCCTATCGCGGGCTGATCGCGGAGGGCGGCCGGCTCAAGCCGAATCCCCAGGCCTCTCGACCGCCCGGCGACGAACCGGTCCCGCCCCGCGAGGTCGAGGCCACGCCGGCTGCGCCGCCGGCCTGACGGGAGGAGGCGGCCACGATCCGTGTGGATCGGCGCGCGGCAGTCCTTCAATTCCAGACCGCGAGGGCCTATATGTAGGGCGTCGGGTTCGCCCGACTATGGAGATAAACGCGCGCGAAATAAGCGGACTGGACCCGGGTGCGATTCCCGGCGGCTCCACCAATCTTCCCCCCGGGTTATCGCCGGGCAAGTGCGGGGCCGATCAGCATCGACAGACGTGTAAAGGCGTTGCTTTCTCTCGGCCTGACCCACCGTCCCGGGTCTTTAAACTAAATGCGAACGATAACTTCGCTGAGGAAGTCCGCCTGGCTGCGTAATGCGGTCCGGTAGAAATCCGACCTAAGCCCTGGGGGTTCAGATCCTCAGGCGGGGCCCGGAGGGCGCCTGTCAACAGAAGCCCTCCACTCCTCCCGAAATTCTCTTCCCTTGCGCCGAACCGGGCAGGCGCTACCTTCGTTGAGGTATAGTTTCGGAGCGCAGATGGCCCAGGATCCGCCCGCCCAGGATCTGATGAACTACGAAGCCCTGGCGCAGGATGCGCTGCGGGGCGTGGCCAAGGCCGCGCTGAAGCGGGCGGCCTCGCCCGAGGGCCTGCCGGGCTCGCACCACTTCTACATCACGTTCAAGACCGACGCGGCGGGCGTCTCGGGACCGGTCGACCTGCTTTCGAAGTACCCGGACGAGATGACGATCGTCCTGCAGCACCAGTACTGGGACCTGGCGCCCGGCGAGACCTTCTTTTCGGTGACGCTGCAGTTCGGCGGCCAGCCCAAGCGGCTGTCGATCCCCTACGCCGCCATCACCCGCTTCTACGACCCGTCCGTGCAGTTCCTCCTGCAGTTCGAGCCGCCGCCCGCGGCGCCGCCCGAAGCCCGCGCCGCGGCCGCGCCCGAGGCCAAGGCCGAGGCGGAGGAGCCGGCTGCCAAGGGCGAGGCGACCGTGGTGTCGCTCGACCAGTTCCGCAAGAAGTGAGTTCGCCATGAACGACGTCGCGAGTCCCGCGGCCCAGGCTCCGGCCGAGTCCGGCCTGACCGACGAAGCCATCCTGGAGCGCTTCCTGCGCACCAAGAACCAGCCGACGGGCTCACAGACCCTGGGCTTCCGGATGGTGGCGGTGAGCCAGGCGGAGCGGTCGGTCGAGGTCGAGTTCGACGCCAAGCCCGAACTGCTGCTCAATCCGATGAAGCAGATCCAGGGCGGCTACCTCTGCGCCATGCTGGACGAGGCCATGAGCGTGGCCTGCATGGTCGCCTCGGGCATGACGGCGGTCGCCCCGACCCTGGAGATGAAGACCAGTTTCTTCCGCCCCGGACAGCCGGGGAAGATCAAAGGGATCGGCAAGGTGGTGAAGTGGGGCCGCCAGGTCGCCTTCACCGAGGGCGAGCTCTACGATCCGGATGGCCGGCTTCTGGCCAAGGCGACCGGCACGGCCATCCCGACGCCGTTCGCCAACTACAAGAAGTAGGCGCCCGCGGTGCCCCGCCTCCTCGCCTTCCTCGCAGCCCTCTGGCTGGCGGCGGCGGCGGGCGGGGCGCAGGCCGCCGGCTCTCCCTTCGCGGACTGGTCCGCCGTGGTGGTGGCGGGCGACTGGCACGCGAGCGACGGCGGACCGACGGAAGCCTTCGACAATGCGCGGCGCGACGTCACCCGCGCCTTGAGCCGCCTCGGCTTTCAGCCGCAGAACATCCGCCAGTTCTCGGTGCGGCCCGAGCGCTACCAGGATACGCGGCCGGAGAAGTCCGAGTTGCGCGGCATCTACCAGGCCCTGTCCGACCTCTCCGGCCGCGTCGCCGGCGGGTGCGTGTTCTATCTCACCTCGCACGGCCTGCCACAGGGGGCGCAGGTGGACAGCACGATCCTTCGGCCGGGGGTGCTGGCCGAGATGCTGGATCGCACCTGCGGCAAACGGCCGACGGTCGTGGTCATCTCGGCGTGCTTCTCGGGCGTGTACGTGCCGATCCTGGCCCAGCCGAACCGGATGGTCCTGACCGCCGCCCGCCCCGATCGAACGTCGTTCGGCTGCGGCGCCGACAACAAGTATCCCTTCTTCGACGACTGCTTCCTGTCGTCCATGCCCGACACACGCGACTTCGGGGCGCTGGCGGGCGCCGTGCGCGAGTGCGTCCGCACGCGGGAAGTCGCCGAGAAGATGAACCCGCCGTCCGAGCCCCAGGTCTGGGTCGGCGCCCAGTTGCGGCCGATGCTGCCGCTCTTCGCCTTCGACGCCCAGATCAAGACCGACTGAGGGTGACGCCCGCCGCGACTCGCCTGAGGTGATAGGCTTGCAGCCTCCAGGGGAGTAGCGTCTTGAACATGCGGAGCTTCGGCCGGGGGATCATCGCGAGCCTTTTGGCGCTCGCGATCGCGCCGGCGACCGCTGCGCAGGACACCGGGCCGGACGCGCCAGCGGCGCCCGCAGCCGCACTGCCCACCGCGCCCGTGCCGTATTCCGAGATTCAGCCGCGGCGCCCGGCTCCGCCCCGCGCCGCCCCGGCGACGCCGGCGGCTGCGGCCGACAGCGCGCCCGTCCCCGCGTCCCGGCCGAACGGTGCGCGCCTGGTCGCGGGTGAGCCGCTGGACCCCGCCCAGCTCGAGGCCTTCGTCGACGGCTGGGTCAGCGGCGCCATGCGCCGCGAACACATCGCCGGAGCCGCCGTCACCGTGGTGCAGAACGGCCAGGTGGTGCTGAAGAAAGGCTATGGCTTCGCCGACCTGTCGCCGCGGCGCACCGTCGACCCCGACCGCACGCTCTTCCGTATCGGCTCCATCTCGAAGACCTTCACCTGGATCCTGTTGATGAAGGAGGTCGAGGCCGGCCGTATCCGGCTGGACCGGCCGATCAACCTCTACCTGCCGGAGAAGGTGCGCCTGCCCGGGCGGGGGCGCGAAGTCATGGTGGCTCACCTTCTCGACCATTCGGCCGGCTTCGAAGACCGCGCGCTAGGTCATCTGTTCGAGAACGATCCGCGCCGGGTGCGCCCGGCCGACCTCTATCTGCGCCAGGAGCGGCCCCGCCGGGTGCGGACGCCGGGACAGCTCTCCAGCTATTCGAACTATGGCGTCGGCCTGGCCGGCGAGGCGGTGTCGTTCGTCTCCGGCCGGCCGTTCGAGCAGAGGGTCGAAACCGAAATCGCCCTGCCCCTCGGCATGACCCGCACGACATTCCGGGAGCCCCGCCCCGAGCGGCGCGGTCTGCCGGGGGCCATGCCGGAACGCCTGCGAGGCGACGTGGCCCAGGGTTACGGCTGGCGCGACGCAGGCTTTGTTCCCTACGACTACGAGTACATCGGCCAGATCGCGCCGGCGGGATCGGCCTCGTCCACGGCGGGCGACATGTCCCGCTACATGCTGATGCTGCTGGGCGACGGGACCTGGGAAGGGACGACGATCTTCGGCCCGCGGGCGGCCCGCGCGTTCCGGACGCCGCTCAAGGCGACCCCTGAGGGGATCAACGGATGGCCGCATGGCTTCATGGCCTTCGACCTGCCCGGCGGCCATCGCGGCTACGGTCACCTGGGCCACACCATCGCCTTCAAGTCCAACATGACCCTCGTCCCCGAACTGGGCCTCGGCGTCTTCGTCGCCACCAACAGCGAAACCGGCCATACGTTGTCGGATGTGCTGCCCGAGGCGCTGGTGCGGCACTTCTACGCGGCGCCGGCCGCCTTCCCCCGCGCCGGATCCGCGGACCTGGTGGAGCGCGCCGAGGCGTTCGAGGGCGCCTATCTCTCGACACGCCGCGCCTACGGCGGCCTCGAAGGCTTCGTCGGCCTGATCATGGGCTCCGCGGACGTGCGGGTGACATCCGGCGGCCGCCTGATCACCGAGCGCGCCGGCGAGACCAGGGCGTGGGTCCCCGAAGGGGCCGTTTCCGAGGGCCGCTTCGTCTCCGTCCTGGGCGACGAGCGTCTGGTCTTCCGGATGAACGCCGACGGCGAGGCGACGAGCTTCCGTGGGAGCGACAACAGCGAAACCCTGCAGCGGGCGCCGCTGACCGAACGCCCCGGCGTGCTGATCCTCGCGTCCGCGCTCACGGGATTCGCCGCCGCCGCCACCCTGGTGGGGCTGATGCTGCGGAATCGGCGCGAGCTTCGCCAGAACCAGGTGCAGGCGCGGGCCGCCCTGGTGCAGAACATCCAGGCGGGCCTGTGGCTCGCCGCGCTCGCCCTCTTCGCCGCCTGGGGGGCCGGGGCCTCGAACATCGAGGCGATCATGTACGGCTGGCCCGGCCCGCTGCTGGTCACGGCCTCGGCCAGCGCCCTCGTGGCCGCCGCGCTGAACCTCCTGACCATCGCGGCGCTCCCCGCCGTCTGGCAGGGCGGACGGCGGGTGGATTCCTGGAGCGCGCCGCGAAAGCTGTTCTTCACCCTGACCGTGGTCATCTACACCGCGTTCTCGGTGCTGCTGGCGATGAACGGCGCCCTGGAGCCGTGGAGCCGCTGAGCCGCCGGGCCTGGCGCCTGCGACAGTCTGCCCACGACGGCCACGGCAGCGCTTAAACGGGGCCTTAACCAAGGACTGGGTAAATCCTGCCTAGCTGAGGGGCGGGAACGATCGCTCTTCCGTGCGGGGAAAGGGCGTCCGGGTTGAACCAGTTCACGGCCATGCTGCAGAGGTTCGGGGTCGGCCGCATGGCGGGCATCCTCGGAATCGGCGCGGGCCTCGCGGCCGTGATGGCCGCCGTGTTCATGAACCTCGGCCAGCCAAAGGCCCTGCTCTATTCCAACCTGGACCTCAAGGAAGCCAGCTCGATCACGGCCGCGCTGGACCAGGCCGGCGTCAAGTACGAGGTCAAGGGCGACGGCTCGACCATCATGGTGCCGCGCGATGAGGTCGCCGCCACCCGCCTGATGCTGTCGGCCAAGGGCCTGCCCACCGCCGGCTCGGTGGGCTACGAGATCTTCGACGAGGCGAGCGCGCTGGGCCAGACCGACTTCGTCCAGCAGCTCAATCGCCAGCGCGCGCTGGAAGGCGAACTGGCGCGCACGATCCGCAGCCTGGAGGGCATCACGTCGGCCCGGGTGCACCTGGTCCTGCCCAAGCGCCAGCTCTTCGAAGAGGAAGCCGAACAGCCTTCGGCCTCCGTGAACATCAACGTCGGCGGGCGCCAGCCCAACGCGGACCAGGTGCGCGCCATCCAGAACCTGGTGTCGGGCGCCGTCCCCAACATGCGGCCCGACCGGGTGACGGTGGTCGACCAGCACGCCAAGACCCTGTCCGGCGGCGAGGTCGGCATGGCCGCCGAGGCCGACGGCCGCAAATCGGAGGTCGAGAGCCGGATCGCCAAGCAGGTGAAGCAGCTGGTCGAAGGCGTCGTCGGGCCAGGCAAGGCGCGCGTCAACGTGACGGCCGACCTGGAGCTCGCGCGGGTGACTGTGCAGCAGGAGACCTTCGACCCCGACGGTCAGGTGATCCGCTCGGAGTCCACCTCGGAGGAGAGCGCCCGGGAGAACGACACCGCAGGCGGCGGCCAGGCGTCCGTGGCCGCCAACGTCCCCGGCGCCGACGGCGGGTTCGACAACAATTCGTCCTCGAGCGGCCGCACGGACTCCACGACCAACTACGAGATCTCGAAGACGATCCGGACCGAGGTGATGGAGCCCGGCACGGTCAAGCGGCTGTCGGTGGCCGTGGCGGTCGACGGCGCCACCGCCGCGGGCGAGGACGGAAAGCCGGGCGAGTACACGCCGCGCTCCGAAGAGGAGATGCAGCGGATCGAGCAGCTGGTCCGCACGGCCGTGGGCTTCGACGCCGATCGCGGCGACCAGGTGAGCGTCATCAATGTCCGTTTCCCGACCGTCGACTCCGGCGAGGGCGTCGTGGCCGCGAGCCCCCTGATGGGCTTCGACAAGAACGACATCATGCGCGCCGTCGAGCTGGCCGTGCTGGCGGTGGTCGGCATCCTGATGATCTTCTTCGTCGCCCGTCCCCTGCTGGGCGGCGCAGGCGGCGGCAAGGGCGGCAAGAGTGGCGGCGGCGGCAATGCGCTGGTGGGCCCGGCGCCGGTCCAGCGCGTCATGGTCAGTCCGGACGGCCAGCCGATGCAGATCGCCGGCGACGGCGGCTCTCACCTGGCCCTGCCCGGCCCGGACAGCAGCGAGGGCGGCTCGCGCATCGACATGGCCCGCGTGGATGGCCAGGTCCGCGCCAGCGCGGTGAAGAAGGTCTCGGAGTTCGTGGAGCGCCACCCCGACGAGTCGGTCGCGATCCTGCGCTCCTGGCTGCATGAGACGACCTGATGGCGGCCCGCAGCGGAAAGAGCATCGTCGATCCGTCCCGCCTGAACGGCGCGGAGAAGTGCGCGGTCATCCTGCTCGCCCTCGGCGAGGAGCATGCCCACGTCTGGCAGGACCTGGACGAGGAGGAGATCAAGGAGATCTCCCAGGCGATGGCCAGCCTCGGCAACGTCACCGCCGCGGTCGTAGAGGATCTGCTGGTCGAGTTCGTGTCGGGGGCCGCCGGCACCGGAGCGATCATGGGGTCCTTCGAGCAGACCCAGAAGCTGCTCGCCTCCATCATGCCGCCCGAGAGGGTCGACGCCCTGATGGAGGAGATCCGTGGCCCCGCGGGTCGGACCATGTGGGACAAGCTCGGCAACGTGAAC
Source organism: Pseudomonadota bacterium (assembly GCA_049323595.1). Classification (GTDB taxonomy): domain Bacteria; phylum Pseudomonadota; class Alphaproteobacteria; order Caulobacterales; family Caulobacteraceae; genus Phenylobacterium. The sequence goes on along the minus strand of JBMOOD010000026.1, from coordinate 119,765 downwards.
GAGGCCGTGCTCGCCAACTACCTGAAGAACGAATACCCGCAGACCGTCGCGGTCGTGCTGTCCAAGGTGAAGTCGGAGCATGCCGCCCGCGTGCTGGCCTGCCTGCCCGAGGACTTCGCCCTCGAATGCGTGATGCGGATGCTGCGCATGGAGCCGGTGCAGCGCGAGATCCTCGACAAGATCGAGCAGACCCTGCGCAACGAGTTCATGTCGAACCTGGCCCGCACCTCGAAGCGCGACAGCCACGAGATGATGGCCGACATCTTCAACGCCTTCGACCGCCAGACCGAGACCCGCTTCATCACCGCCCTCGAGGAACGCAGCCGCGAGGCGGCGGAGCGCATCCGGGCCCTTATGTTCGTGTTCGAAGACCTGTCGAAGCTGGATCCCGGCGGCGTCCAGACCCTGCTGCGCTCGGTGGAGAAGGACCAGCTCGCCCTCGCGCTGAAAGGCGCCTCGGACAGCCTGCGCGAGATGTTCTTCTCCAACATGTCGGAACGCGCGGCGAAGATCATGCGCGAGGACATGGAGACCATGGGCCCGGTCCGCCTGCGCGACGTCGACCAGGCGCAGATGGGGATCGTCCAGACCGCCAAGGACCTCGCTAACAAGGGCGAGATCATGCTGGCGGGCTCCAGCGGCGACGATGAGCTGATCTACTGATGTCCGAGCCCCAGAAATTCTCCTTCGACACGGTGTTCGACGCCCAGGGCGACGTGGCCTTCGCCGCGCCGCGCCCAAAGCGCCTGTTCCCCTCGGAGGAGGTGGAGCAGATCCGCGCCGCCGCGCGGGCGGAAGGCGAGCGCGCGGCCATGGCCAGCGTCGCGGCCCAGCAGGCCCAGGCCCTGAGCCAGATCGCCGCCGCCTGCAACCAGGCCCTGCCCCGGCTGGCCGAGGTGGCGCACGAGCATCGCCAGGGCTCGGCGGGGCTGGCGCTGGCCTGCGCCCGCGCCATCGCGGATGCGGCGTTGGACCGTTTTCCCGAGGCGCCGGTCCACGCGGCCCTGGAAGCCCTCGCGCGCGAGATCGACGCCCAGCCGCGTCTGGTAGTCTCGGCCGATCCGGCGCTGGCCGAAGCGCTGACCTCGACCCTGGAGGACGCCGCCCGCGCCCTCGGCTTCGAGGGCGCGGTGGTCGTCAAGCCGGACGGCGCCTTCGGGCGCAACGCCTTCACCCTCGATTTCGGCGACGGCCAGGCGGCCTTCGATCCCGCCCAGGCCGCCGAGCGCGTGAACCAGGCCCTGGAGGCGGCGCTGGCCGCCGAGGGGCTGCACGCCGAACCCTTGATCCCCGGCTCAGAAAGCTAGACCCATGGCCGAAGACGACCTGAAACTCGACGAATTCGCCCCGGACGACGCCGGCGACAGCGCACTGGCCGCCCTGCTCTCGGAAGAGAGCCGGACCGCCAGCGACCTCGCGCCCGTCTTCGACGTGCCGGTGGCGATCTCGGCCGTGCTGGGCCGCTCGTCCATGTCGGTGGCGCAGCTCCTTCAGCTCAGCCAGGGCTCGGTGCTGGAGCTGGACCGCAAGGTCGGCGAGGCGATCGACATCTATGTGAACAACCGCCTGGTGGCCCGCGGCGAGGTCGTGATCGTCGACGAGCGGCTCGGCGTGACAATGACCGAAATCATCAAGGACGGCGACGCGCAGACCTGAGCGCGGGTTGAGGGAGTAGGACCATGCGGCTTCTGGTCGTCGGAAAACTGAGCGGACAGCTCTCCACCGCCGTGAAGATGGCGATGAGCGCGGGGGCGAAGGTCAGCCACGTGGAAAGCATCGAGGCGGCGACCCACGCGCTGCGCGCCGGCCAGGGCGCGGACCTGTTGATGGTCGACTACGACCTCGACATCGCCGGCCTGATCGCCGCGAACGAGGCCGAGCGCATCCGGGCGCCGGTGGTGGCCTGCGGTATCGCGGCGGACCCGAAGCGCGCGGCCGACGCCATCCGCGCCGGCGCCAAGGAATTCATCCCGCTGCCGCCCGAAGCCGAGTTGATCGCCGCGGTGCTCGCGGCCGTGTCGGACGACAACCGCCCGATGGTGGTGCGCGACCCGGCCATGCAGCAGGTCATCCAGCTCGCCGACCAGGTGGCCGCGTCCGAAGCCTCGATCCTGATCACCGGCGAAAGCGGCGTCGGCAAGGAAGTGGTCGCCCGCTACGTCCACCAGAAGTCGCGGCGCGCCAACAAGCCCTTCATCTCGGTCAACTGCGCCGCGATCCCCGAGAACCTGCTCGAGAGCGAGCTGTTCGGCCACGAGAAGGGCGCCTTCACCGGCGCGCTGGCCCGTCGCATCGGCAAGTTCGAGGAGGCCAACGGCGGCACGCTGCTGCTGGACGAGATCAGCGAGATGGACGCCCGGCTGCAGGCCAAGCTGCTGCGCGCGATCCAGGAGCGCGAGATCGACCGCGTCGGCGGCTCAAAGCCCGTGCGCGTGGACATCCGCATCCTGGCCACCTCCAACCGCGACCTCGCCCAGGCCGTGAAGGAGGGGACCTTCCGCGAGGACCTGCTCTATCGCCTCAACGTCGTGAACCTGCGCCTGCCGCCCCTGCGCGAGCGGCCGGGGGACGTGGTGGCCATGGCGGAGTTCTTCATCAAGAAGTACGCCGCCGCCAACGGCATGCCCGAAAAGCCGCTGTCGGCCGAGGCCAAGCGCCGGCTGGCCGCCCATCGCTGGCCCGGCAACGTCCGCGAGCTGGAAAACGCCATGCATCGCGCCGTGCTGCTCGCCGCGGGGCCCGAAATCGACGAGACGGCCATCCGCCTGCCGGACGGACAACCGCTCGCGCCGGCCGACGCGCATGCGCGCACGGCGCAGGCCGCCGCCGCCGCCGCCGAGACGGCGACCCGCTCGTTCGTCGGACAGACCGTCGCGCAGATGGAACAGCAGCTGATCCTGGACACCCTGGAGCATTGCTTCGGCAACCGCACGCATGCAGCCAACATCCTGGGGATCTCGATCCGCACGCTGCGCAACAAGCTGAAGGAATACACCGAGGCCGGCGTCTCGGTGCCGGCCCCGCAGATGGGCGCGAGCGCGGCCTAAGCCCCGATGGCTGACACCGGGATCTCCTCTCGCTTCTCCGGCGCGCCGACGCCCCGCGACATGCTGGGCTGGGTGGCGCGTGGCGAAGTCGCGATGGCCGTCGGCATCGTCGCGATCGTCGTCCTGCTGATCCTGCCGATCCCGGCCCTGCTCCTCGACGGACTGCTGTCGATCTCGATCGCCATGTCGATCCTGATCCTGATGACGTCGACCCTCATCAAGAGGCCGCTGGAGTTCACCGCCTTCCCGACCGTGCTGCTGGTGGCGACGCTCTATCGGCTGGCGCTGAACATCGCTACGACCCGACTGATCCTCAGCCACGGGCACGAGGGCGCGCACGGCGCGGGCGCCATCATCGAGACGTTCGGCAAGCTGATGATGGGGGGCAACTTCGTCATCGGGGTGATCGTCTTCATCATCCTGGTGATCGTGAACTTCGTGGTGATCACCAAGGGCTCCGGCCGCATCGCCGAAGTGGCCGCTCGCTTCACCCTGGACAGCCTGCCCGGCAAGCAGATGGCCATCGACGCCGACCTCTCGGCCGGCCTCATCGACCAGGACGACGCGAAGAAACGCCGCAAGGAGCTGGAGCAGGAATCGACCTTCTTCGGCGCCATGGACGGCGCCTCGAAGTTCGTGCGCGGCGACGCCATCGCGGGCCTGATCATCCTGGCCGTCAACATCGTCGGCGGCATCCTGATCGGCGTTGTCCAGCACAAGGTGCCGCTGTCCGAAGCCGCCTCAACCTACACCCTCATGTCGATCGGCGACGGCCTGGTGTCGCAGATCCCCGCCCTGATCATCTCCATCGCCGCCGGCTTCCTGGTGTCGAAGGCGGGCGTCGAAGGCTCGGCCGACAAGGCCCTGGTCACCCAACTCGCCACCAATCCCATCGGCCTGGGCATGGTGGCCGCCACCTCGGGCGTGCTGGCGGTGATCCCCGGCATGCCGATCATCCCCTTCGCAGCCCTGTCGCTGGGCGCGGGCGTGCTGGCCTGGCGGCGTTCCCACCAAGCCGACGAGCCCGAGATCGTGGAGGTTGCGCCTGCCGAGGCAGAGGAGCAGGAAGAGCCGATCTCCCAGACGCTGGCCATCGACGAGATCAAGATCGAGCTGGGCTATGGCCTGCTGCCCCTGATCAACGACCTGGAGGGCCGCCGGCTCACCGACCAGATCAAGGCGCTGCGCCGCACGCTCGCCGCCGACTTCGGCTTCGTGATGCCCTCGGTGCGGATCCTCGACAACATGCGCCTGCCGTCGATGGGCTACGCCCTGCGCATCAAGGAGATGGAGGCCGGCGCCGGCGAGGTGCGCATCGGTCAGCTCATGGCCATGGACCCGCGCGGCGGCCAGGTGGAGCTGCCCGGCGAGCATGTGAAGGAGCCGGCCTTCGGCCTTCCCGCCACCTGGATCGACGATGCGCTTCGCGAAGAGGCGACGTTCCGCGGCTATACGATCGTCGATCCGGCGACGGTTCTCACCACCCACCTCACCGAGGTGCTGAAGGAGAACATGCCGGACCTGCTCTCCTACGCCGAAGTACAGAAGCTGATCCGCGAGCTGCCGTCCGAGCAGAAGAAGCTGGCCGACGACCTGATCCCCAGCGTGGTGTCCGCCACCACCGTTCAGCGCGTCCTGCAGGCCCTGTTGCGCGAGCGGATCTCGATCCGCGACCTGGGCGCCATCCTGGAGGGGATCGGCGAGGCTGCGCCGCACACCAACTCGATCACCCTGCTGGTCGAGCAGGTCCGCGGTCGCCTGGCGCGCCAGCTCTGCTACGCCTACCGGGGCGATGACGGCGCGCTGCCGATCGTCACTCTGTCCCCCGAGTGGGAGAACGCTTTCGCTGAAGCACTGGTGGGCACGGGCGAGGAGAAGCAACTGGCGCTCGCGCCCTCGCGCCTGCAGGAGTTCATCCGCGGCGTCCGCGACACCTTCGAGCGCGCGGCGCTGGCCGGCGACACGCCGGTGCTGCTGACCAGCCCGACTATCCGGCCGTACGTCCGCTCGATCATCGAGCGCTTCCGCGGCCAGACGCCGGTGATGAGCCAGAACGAGGTCCATCCCAAGGCGCGGCTGAAGACGGTGGGGAGCATCTGAGGTCCTGGCGCGGGAGCCGCGTCGCCGCAGCCCGTTGCAGGCCGCCCCGGCGGCTGGTAGCGGTTCGGGCCTCGCGGGCGTTTTCGCCCATAACTTGAGTCTCGGATAGCGGATGCGGCGACCTCTCGAGCGACCCACGGGCGCGAAGCGGCAGTTCCTGTGGGACCTGTTGACGTTCGACCGGCTGATCACTGGGACGGTGGTGCACCTGGTCTATTGGGCAGGGGTCGGCATCATCGGCATCGGCGCGTTCGGGGTCGTCGGCGCTTCGTTCGGCGTGGCTCTGCGTGAAGGTGGCTGGGGCTACCTGCTGGCCGTCGCCGTGCTCGCCATAGGCCTCCTGGGCGCCTTCATCGCCATCCTACTTTGGCGAGCGTTCTGCGAGTTCTACGTGACGATCTTCAAGATCAGCGAGGACCTGCACGCCTTACGGCAGGACATGGAGCGGGAGCGGCGGGCAGGCGACTAGCCGGCGGCCTTTCGTCTGAGGCCCAGCTCGTCCAGGGCGGCGTTCTCGCGGCGACCGACTTCCTTGCGCGCCGCCAGGCGCATGTTCTCGGCGATGTGCTCGTACTTCTTCTGCGCCTCGAAGGCCTCGGCGAGGGCGTCGCGGGCGCCCGTCTCCTCGATGAGGATCGCGTCGATCTCGGCCTGGGCCTTGGCCTTGCGGATCTTCAGCCCCTCGAAGAAGCCGGCGCGGTAGATGCCGGCGGCGGCTTCCTGGGCCATGAAGGCCGCCTCGGCCTCGCCCTCGGCTTCCAGCATCGCCAGCTTCAACTCGGCGGCGACGCGGCGATCGACGATCTCGGCCAGCCGCTTCTGCAGAACCTCCGCCTCGTAGGTGGACAGTTTGATCAGCGACTCGGCCCAGGCCACTTAGGCGTCTCCATTCAGAATGCCGGCGAGGCCGGCGAAGCTGGCCTCCAGGCTGGTGGCCTCGTTCGGCGCCTGGGAGAGGAAGCGCTCCACCGCCGGATTGAGCTCGATGGCGCGGTCGACCAGGGGGTCGGCGCCGGCGCGGTAGGCGCCGATCCGGATCAGCTCTTCCATGTTGGCGTAGGCGGCCATCGCCTCGCGGGCCTGGCGCACGACCTCCCGTTCCTCGGGGGTCTGGCAGCCGGGCATGGTGCGGCTGATCGATTTCAGGACGTTGATGGCGGGGAAGCGACCGCGCTCGGCGATCGCCCGCTCCATGACGATGTGGCCATCGAGGATACCGCGCACCGCATCGGCGATCGGCTCGTTGTGATCGTCGCCGTCCACAAGCACGGTGAAGAGGCCCGTGATCGGACCCGCCTTGGTGCCGTCTGGGCGGATAGGTCCGGGACCGGCGCGCTCCAGGAGCTTCGGCAGTTCGGTGAAGACGGTCGGCGTATAGCCCTTGGTGGTCGGCGGCTCGCCGGCGGCCAAGCCGATCTCGCGCTGGGCCATGGCGAAGCGGGTGACCGAGTCCATAAGACAGAGGACTTCCATGTCCTGGTCGCGCAGGAACTCGGCGATCGCCATGGTCATGTAGGCGGCCTGGCGGCGCTTCAGCGCCGGCTCGTCCGAGGTGGCGACCACGACGATGGCCCGGCGCAATCCGTCCTCGCCGAGGGTCTCCTCGATGAACTCGCGGACCTCGCGGCCCCGCTCGCCGATCAGGCCCACGACGACGGCGTCGCAGTCGGCGTTCTTGGCCAACATCGACAGCAGCACCGACTTGCCCACGCCGGAACCCGCGAAGACGCCGAGGCGCTGGCCGCGGCAGCAGGTGGTGAAGACGTTCATGGCCCGCACGCCCAGGTCCAGGCGCTCGCCCACCCGCGCGCGGGCGTGGGCGGACGGCGGCGGCGCGCGCAGCGGATAGGCGGCGAGCCCCTGTTGAAGCGGCCCCTTGCCGTCGATCGGTTCACCAAACGCGTCAACGATTCGGCCTAGCCAGGCCTTGGTCGGCCGCACCGCCGAGCCCAGCGGCTGGATGCGAATCTCGGCTCCGGGCGCCACGCCCTCGACCGGGCCAAAGGGCATCAGCAGAGCGCGGTTCTCCCGGAATCCCACGACCTCGGCGGCGACCGGCTTGTGCGAGAAGCGCTGGATCTCGGCCCGGGCCCCGACGGCCAATCGCGACAGGCCGCCCCGCGCCTCGATCAGGAGACCGTTCACGGCCGCGACGCGGCCCGACACCGTCAGTGGATCCAGCCGCTCGATCGCGGCCACAAGGCTCTGCACAAACGCCCCTCGAGCTGTTCGCGGACTATTCGCCCGACAGGCTTAAGGGGTGGTGAAGACTCGGGGCGGATCAGGGTCCGCGCGATGGGTTTTTCGGGTCCTCAGTGAAGCTCGGAGGTTCCCGTCGGCGCCGCGCCGACACTGGTCGCCACGGGCTCCGCCGGGCTCGTCTTGGGCTTGGCCTTGCGGCGGGTCCGCGTCTTGGCGGCGACGCTCTCGCCCTTGGCCTTCGCCTTTGAGACGGCGGTGCGGCCCTTCGCCTTCGCTTCCGTCGCGAACGCCTGACCCTTTTCGCGGGCGTCGGCGATCATCGGGGCGGTCCGGGCCTTGATCTTCTCCCGGTTCCGCCACGCCAGGGCCCCGGCGACGCCGACCACGGCGGCCCCGATGAGGAGGGCGGGATGGCGAGGGATGTAACGCAGTACGGGCGCCAGCGCGCCGGCCTGCTTCATGTGGTCGCGCCGCCAGGGCAGACGATAGGGCGCGAGGGTTTCGGGCTGGTCGGTCATCAATGGCCTCCGGCTTTGCTGTCGGTCTGAGAACCCCCGGCGCCGCGGCGCGTTCCGACGCCCGCTTCGCGAAACCTGTCCAATCACGAAAGATTCATCGCCTGAGCGACTCATCAGGCCGCTGGCTCAGCTTGAGCCCGATTCTCAAATCAGATTAACGATTCGAGCGGAGGGGCCAGACCATTAACCGGTCTTAAAGAACGGTAGGGCAGGTTAACGGCGAGGCATGGCGGATTCACCAGAATTCGTGGCGATCGCGGGGATGCGGGCAGGAGAGGCCGATGCGGGTTTTGTTGATCGAGGACGACAGCGCGACCGCGCAGAGCATCGAGCTGATGCTGAAGTCGGAAGGATTCAACGTCTATACCACTGACTTGGGCGAGGAAGGCGTCGATCTGGGCAAGATCTACGACTACGACCTCATCCTCCTTGACCTCAATCTTCCCGACATGTCCGGCATGGACGTCCTGCGCACCCTGCGCGTCGGCAAGATCAATACCCCGATCATGATCCTGTCGGGCACCGCCGAGATCGAGACGAAGGTGAAGACCTTCTCCGGCGGCGCCGACGACTACATGACCAAGCCGTTCCACAAGGACGAGCTCGTGGCCCGCATCCACGCCGTCGTCCGCCGCTCCAAGGGTCACGCCCAGTCGGTCATCAAGACCGGCGACATCGTGGTGAACCTGGACGCCAAGACGGTCGAGGTGAACGGGATCCGCGTGCACCTGACCGGCAAGGAATACCAGATGCTGGAGCTGCTCTCGCTCCGGAAGGGCACCACGCTGACGAAAGAGATGTTCCTGAACCATCTCTACGGCGGCATGGACGAGCCCGAGCTGAAGATCATCGACGTGTTCATCTGTAAGCTGCGCAAGAAGCTGGCGGCCGCCGCCGACGGCAAGCACCACATCGAGACCGTGTGGGGCCGCGGCTATGTCCTGCGCGATCCGCAGGAAGGCGCCGTCGCCGCCTGACCCAGTTCTACGAGGAGAGTTCGAGGCGCCCGCCGGCGACGGCGGGCGTTTTCGTTTGCGCCGACCCGGTCTAGCTTGCTCGCAAATGCACGGGGAGGATGCGTATGGGCCGGTATCTGGCGCTGCTGATCGCTCTGTTGGCGGGATCCTGGATCGCGTTCAACGATCAGCTCCTGCCGGAATCGAAGCCCGCGGGCGCGCCGGCTACCGAGTTCTCCGCCGAGCGCGCCTTCAGCGACGTCGCCCGCCTCGGCGCGCGCCCCCACCCCATCGGATCGCCTGAGAACGCGCGGGTCCGCGACGAGATCGTCAGGCGGATGGCCGAACTGGGCCTCTCGCCCGAGGTCCGCCGCGGCGTCGGCGTCCAGGAGCCTAAGTGGCAGCCCGACCTCGTCGTCGCCGGGCCCGTCGAGAACGTCGTCGGCGTCCTGCCCGGCCGCGACCGGAGCGCGCCGGCCCTGGCGCTGATGGCCCACTACGACAGCGTGCCCGGCTCGCCCGGCGCGGCCGACGACATCATGGGCGTCGCGGCGGCCCTGGAGACTGTCCGGGCGATCAGGGCGCGCGGAACCCCCGCCCGAGACGTCATCGTCCTGATCACCGACGGCGAGGAAGCGGGGCTCCTGGGCGCCAACCACTTCTTCCGGCGCGATCCGATGGCCAAGCGCATCGGCCTCGTCATGAACCTCGAGGCGCGCGGCTCAACCGGCCGCGTCAACATGTTCCAGACGAGCCGCGAGAACGGCGAACTGATCGAGACCTTCCAGCGCACGGCGAAGCGGCCGGCCTCGTCGTCGCTGTCGGTGCTGATCTACGAGAAGATGCCCAACGACACCGACCTCACCGAGACCCTGAGGGCCGGCATCCCGGGTCTGAACTACGCGATCATCGGGCGTCAGTTCGACTACCACAGCGCCACCTCGACGCCGGCCAACCTGGACCGGGGCTCCCTGCAGGACATGGGAACCCAGGCGCTGGCCATGGCGGGAGACATCGCCTTCGCCGAGCAGCTTCCAGGGCGTGCGCCCTCGCTCGAGTATTCCAATCTCTTCGGCGACGTCGTCGTCGCCTATCCCATGTGGTTCGGATGGGTCCTGATCCTCGCGGCCGTCGTCCTGATGGCGTTCGCGGTGCGATGGGCCCGCCAGTCGGGGGAGTTCGAGGCCACCGATATCCTGCGCGGCATGGGCGCCCTCGCCTTCGCCGGCGTGGGGACCGTGGCCATCCTGCAGTTCGCCCGCCTGCTGACCGGCGCGGGCTTCGGCTTCGTCGAGCAGCGCTTCCTGCTCGCCCAGTCCGTCCGCTGGGAATGGGCGATCATGACCCTCTCGCTCGGATTCCTGATCCTGTCGGCCGGCGACATGGCCCGGGGCCGACGCTGGATGGCGGCCGTGCCGCTCGTCTTCGGGTTGGCCTGCTCGGCGTTCGGCCAGTTCGATATCATCGGCGCGGTCAGCGGCGTGACCGCGGCCGTCATCGGAGTCTTCGTCTATGCGCGCCCGGCGAGCCGCAAGGGCGCCTGGGCGGGCGCGCTGTGCCTGGGCCTCCTGATCGCCATCCTGCTACAGGCGCTGGCGCCCGGAGCGGCGCACATCGTGACCTGGCCCCTGCTGGTGGGTGCGGTCGGCGCGGCGGCGACCGCGCTCAGCGCGCGGCGCGGCGTGCTGCCCCTTTCGCTTCTGGTGGTGCTGGCGGCGGCGGCCCTGGGCTGGCAGGGCGGCATTTCGCACTTCGCCTTCGAGGCGATGGACCTCATGCCGATCTTCTCGCTCCAGATGATCACCGCCGGCCTCGTGCTCTGGCCGCTGGCCCAGCCCGACACCGGGGCCCAGAAAGGTCTGGTGATCGGCGGGCTCCTGCTGCTGGTCGGCCTTGTACTGACCCTCGTCATCCGGGCCGAGGAGCCCTGGTCGCCTCGCTATCCTCAGGTCAGCTACGTCGGCTATCTGGTCGACCAGGACAGCGGAAAGGCCTGGCGCTACAGCCCGCCCGAGATGGAGAGTCCCTGGAGCGAGCGCGTGCTGCGGGCCGAGGGCGGATCGGTGGAGACGCTCTCGCACTTCGCTTGGCGCAAGCCGATGCTGGCCGCCTCGGCCCCGCCGGTGGCCGAGCCTTCACCTGAATTCGCGCTCAGCGAAGCCGCCGACGGCTCACTCCGGCTCGCCACGGCCACCCCGCCGGGCGCGCGGACCCTCCAGCTCCAGTTGCGCTCGAACACGCCGGCCCGGCTCACGGCGGTCGCCGGCGTGCCGACCAATGTGCCGCTGGCGCCCGGCCAGTGGGTCAAGCTGGCGTGGCAGGCGCCGGGCGACGGCCTCGAACTGGCCGTGAGGCCGGCGGGTCCCGGACGGCTGGAGGTGCGCTACGTCGCCGGCTTCGACCGCTGGCCCGCCGGCGTCGCGCCGCTGCCCCCCCGGCCCGCCGACATCATGGCTTGGGGCGAGTCGGACTCGACTTTTGTGGCCGGCACGCGCGCGTTCACTTGGGGAACCGCCGTCGAGCGGCTATCGGAGGCGCCATGAGTGACGTCACCATCTATCACAACCCCGGCTGCGGGACCTCGCGCAACACGCTCGCACTGCTCCGGGAGAAGGGTGTCGAGCCCGCCGTGGTCGAGTACCTGAAGGCCGGCTGGACCAGGTCGCAGCTCGAGGATCTCCTGAAGCGGATGGACGTCTCGGCCCATGAGATCCTACGGGTGCGCGGCACCAAGGCGGAGGAACTCGGGCTGACGGATCCTGGCGTTTCCGACGAGGCCCTGATCGCGGCGATGATCATCGACCCGATCCTGGTGAATCGCCCTATCGTCGTCACGCCGAAGGGTGCGGCGCTGTGCCGGCCCCCGGAGCTGGTTTTGGGGCTCATCTAGCGACTGAGACGATTTGCCGGGGGCGTCTTAACGGATTCCCGGCCAAGTTGTCCTAACACTACGGGGCGCCGGGGGGCGCATTCTCGGGATCCGGCCTGTTCGGACCCGCTCGTCGTTGTGTAGCCGGGGGTGCAATGCCCGAGTTCGATCCACGCCGTTTCTCCACCCGCCTTGCGCCGCGCGCGATCGCCGGAGCCGTGGCGGTCTGCGCCGCCCTGGCCGGCTGGCAGACCGCATCAAAGTTCGTGACGCCCAAGCCACACGCCCTGCCCCCGGAACGCGCCGCCGAGCTCCAGCATGCGGCGTTCACCCGCGCCGAAGCGCCGCTCGGATACGCCCGCGCCGAGAACGTCGAGGTGAAGGTCCAGCGCGGCGAGACGCTCGAAGGCGCCGTCCAGCGCACCGGCGTGCCCGCCGACGAGGCGCGTCAGGTCGTCGCCACCCTGGGCCGAGCGATGGACACCGTGCGGATCAAGGCGGGCATGACCTTCGACGCCGCCGTCGCGCGGCCGCTTGGCGACCAGGGGCCGGCGCGGCTCATCGGCCTGTCGCTGCGAACGGGCCCGGCCACCGCCGTCACCGTGTCGCGCACCTTCGACGGCGCACTCCGCCTCCGCGCCCTTGAGGAAAAGGTGAACCAGGAGACCACCGTCGCCGACGGGGAGATCCAGGGCTCGCTCTACCAGAGCGCCGCCCAGCTGGGCGCGACGCCTGCGATCATCTCCCAGGTGGCGAAGCTGTTCGCCCATAAGCTCGACTTCCAGCGCGATATCCAGCCCGGTGACGACTTCCGCCTCGTCTTCGACCGCAAGGTCACCGAGAGCGGCCGGACCATCGAGACCGGCGAACTCGAGTACGCTGAGGTGCGCGGGGTGAAATTCTATCGCTTCGAGCGGGCCGACGGCCAGGTCGACTACTTCGACGAGCACGGCAAGAACGTCCGCGGCTTCCTGCTGCGCACACCGGTCGACGGGGCGCGGATGACCTCGCGCTTCGGCCGCCGCCGCCATCCGATCCTGGGCTACGCCCGCGCGCACCAGGGCGTGGATTTCGGCGCCGGCCAAGGGACTCCGGTCATGGCCGCCGGCGACGGGGTCGTCGTGCGCGCCTCGCGCTGGGGCGGCTATGGCAACTGGTTGCAGATCCGCCACACCGGCGGCTGGGACACCGGCTACGCGCACCTTTCGCGCTACGCGAAGGGTATCCGGCCCGGCATGCGCGTACGCCAAGGCCAGGTAGTCGCCTATGTGGGCTCGACGGGCATGTCGACGGGGCCGCACCTGCACTACGAGGTCTGGCGCAACGGCAAGCGCGTAAACCCCGTGGGAGCGAAGGTGCCCCAAGGCACGGTCCTGGCCGGCGCGGATCTCGCCCGGTTCAAGGTCGAGAAGGGGCGGATCGAGCGCCTGCTCGCCCAGGGCGGCGACCTGCCGTCGCGGGAGGTCGCCCTCGCCGACACCCGAGCGGCCGCGCTTTCCGACTAAGGCCCAGCTTGCGCCCGGGGCTCCGCGGCGGTCTTACTGACCGTCGGAGGAGCTTCAGGCAGTAGATGGGCGTAACCGCGGAAGCTGACAGATACGTTCGGAAAGTCGTCGCCGAATGGCCGCCGCACCCGGACCAGAAGGAGCTCAACGAGCTTCTGAGGCTTCTCGGGCGCTGGCGCTCTCTGATGCTGGCCAACACCTACATCCGGCACGAGGGCCCACGGGTCTACGGGGGGCCCTTCGCCGGCATGGCGTATGTCGGCGCCGCCACCGAGGGCGCCCTGATCCCGCGCCTGCTGGGCACATATGAATCGGAACTTCACCCTCACCTCGCGGCCTTTGCGGCCGAGGTCGACTGCGTGATCGATGTGGGATGCGCGGAGGGCTACTACGCCGTGGGCCTCGCGCGGCTCATTCCGCAGGCCCAGGTCTTCGCCTTCGACATTTCCGAGACCGCGCGGAGACAGTGCGCCGATCTTGCCGCGCGCAACGGCGTCTCCCAGCGGGTGATCATCGGCGGGGAATTCCGGCCACGCGACTTCCAGGCCTTCGCCGGCCGCAAGGTGCTGGTGATGGTGGACGCCGAAGGGGCGGAGGTCGATATCCTGGATCCGGAGCAAAGCCCGGCGCTCCAGGGCATGAACCTCATCGTCGAGACTCATGATGTCTACCGGAAAGGCGCTTTGGCGACGATGTTCCAGCGGTTCTCGGCCAGCCACGACATCGTCCGAGTCGATCAGGAACCGAAGACCTTCGACATGCCGTCCTGGCTGCGGGAGCTTTCGCACCTGGATCAGCTGCTGGCGGTATGGGAGTGGCGCGTGCGCCCCACGCCCTGGCTCGTGATGCGGCCAAGAGCGAATTGACGTGGCGCAAGGCGGGGCCTGTCGCAGACGGCCAGCCTCGCGCCCATGATCCGGCGATCCCAAATCCTGGCGAGTATGGCCGTCGTCTCGGCGCTCGCCGTCGCGGCCCACGCCCAGCCGCCCATGCCCGAGCGCGGCCAAGTCCTCGTGGAGCGCTATTGCGGCGGCTGTCATGCGGTGGGCCGAACGGGCGACAGTCCGGAACCGGCGGCCCCGCCCCTACGCGAACTCAACCGCCGCTATGCCCCGGAGATGCTGGGCGAAGCGCTGGCCGAGGGGATTCTCGCCGGCCATCCGATGATGCCCGAGTTCCGATTCCCGCCCGAGGACGTCCAGGCGATCATCGACTACCTGGACTCGATCCAGACGCGGCGGCCCGCCTGAGCCGCCGCTTCGCCCGCGATCAGGCGTCGAAGACGATGACCGAGCGGGCGACCGCGCCGGTCTTCATTTCCTCGAACGCCTCGTTGACCTGTTCCAGCTTGATGCGACGGCTGATCATGTCGTCCAGGTGCAGCTTGCCGGCCATGTAGGCGTCCACCAGGCGCGGCATGTCGACCGGGAAGCGGTTGGAACCCATCAGCGAGCCCTGGATGCGCTTCTCGCCCAGGAAGGCCGCGCCCATCAGGCTGATGGTCTGGCCCACTGGAATCATGCCGATCACGTTGGCGGTGCCGCCCCGGGCCAGCATGTTGAACGCCTGCTCGGCGGTGGCGGCCAGCCCGATGGCCTCGAAGCTGTGCTGCACGCCGCCGCGGGTCATCTCGATCACGGTCTTCACCGCATCGGGGCCGCCGAGGACGAAGTCGGTCGCCCCCATGGACTTGGCCAGGTTCTCCTTACCCGGGGCCATGTCGATGGCGATGATCCGGCCGGCGCCGGCGATCGCGGCGCCGTTGATGGCGGCCAGACCGACGCCGCCGCAGCCGATGACGGCCACGGTGTCGCCCGGACGGACGTTGGACGTGTGGATCACCGCGCCCACGCCGGTCATCACGCCGCAGCCGATCAGGGCCGCGCGGTCCAGGGGCATGTCCTTGCGGATCGCCACGCAGGCGTTCTCGTGGATCAGCATCTGCTCGGCGAAGGAGGACAGGTTGAGGTACTGCAGCATCGGCCCCTTCGGCGAGGTCAGGCGCGGCTCGTCCTCGTCCCGGCGCTTGGTCTCGGGCGACACGCAGCGGGCCATGTGGCCGGTCACGCAATGCTCGCAGTGGCCGCAGAAGGCCGACAGGCAGGTGATGACGTGGTCGCCCGGCTTCACCGAGCGGACTTCCGAGCCGACCGCCTCGACGACGCCGGCGCTTTCGTGGCCCAGGACCGCCGGCAGGGGATGCGGATACTTGCCCTCGATGAAATGCAGGTCCGAGTGGCAGACGCCGGCCGCGGCCGTGCGGATCAGCACCTCGCGCGGGCCCGGCTTGGCGATCTGGATGTCTTCGATCTGAAGCGGCTTGCCCACTTCGCGCAGCACGGCGGCCTTCATCGGCGTTCCCCTCGCTCAAACTGATGTTTGGATTTTAGCCTTATCGCCGTTCAGACGGGGCTGGGAAGCCCCAATCCGGCAAAAGCCGAACTCGTAAAGGGGTCGACACGCGCAAGCGGGCCTTCCATCTAGGGCGCATGGACGCCGCCCAGCCGGCCAAGGCCGTCTCCGCCTCCGACGTGTTCCTCGCGTTCCTGAAGCAGGGGCTGACCGCCTTTGGCGGCCCGGTCGCGCACCTGGCCTATTTCCGCCGGGAGTTCGTGGAGCGCCGCGGCTGGGTCTCGGAGGCCGCCTATGCGGACCTCGTGGCGCTCTGCAACTTCCTGCCCGGCCCGGCCTCGAGCCAGGTGGGCATGGCGATCGGCATGCGCCAGGCGGGGCTGGCGGGAGCGTTGGCGGCCTTCGCCGGTTTCACCCTGCCGGCCGCCACGGCGATGATCGCTTTCGCGGCGGTCTCCCCACAGATCCTGATGCGATACGGCGACGGCTGGGTTCACGGCCTGAAGATCGCCGCTGCGGCCGTGGTGCTCCAGGCGGTGATCCAGATGGCCCGCAACCTTGCCGCCGGGCCCATCCGGGCGGGCCTGGCCGTCGGCGCGGGCGCTGGCCTTCTGGTCGCGGGGGGCCCGGTTTCCCAGATCGCCGTCCTTGCGGCGGGCGCGGTCTTCGGCCTGGCCCTGCTGCGCAACGAGACCCGCCCGCTCCCGCCGGACGATGACCAGGCGCCCGGCGACCGGCACAGCGCCCTCGTGGCCTTGGGGCTGTTCGCGATCCTGCTGGCCGGCCTGCCTCTGCTTGCGAGCCTTCTGCAGAACACCGGGCTCGCGATGATGAGCGTCTTCTACCGCGCCGGCTCGCTTGTGTTCGGCGGCGGCCACGTGGTCCTGCCGCTCCTCGAGCGCGACGTCGTGGGCCGCGGCTGGCTGGACCAGGAGACCTTCCTGTCAGGCTACGGCTTCGTCCAGGCCTTGCCGGGGCCGCTATTCAGCTTCGCCGGGTTCGTCGGCGCGGCCCAGCGCTACGGTCCCGGAGGGATCGCCGGCGGCCTCATCGCCATCTTCGGGATCTTCCTCCCCAGCCTGCTCCTGGTCGCCGGCGCCCTGCCGTTCTGGGACCGGCTGAAACGGCAGGGCTGGGCCCGCGGCGCGGTCGCCGGCGTCGGCGCGGCGGTTGTGGGCGTCCTCGCCGCCGCCCTCTGGGACCCCGTGCTCACGCACACGATCCGCCAGCCTGCCGACTGGGCGCTCGTCGGCGCGGCGTTCGTCTTCCTGCAGGTGGCGAGACTGCCGCCCTGGCTGGTGGTGCTGGGCTTCGCCGGCGCGACGGGCCTTTTGCTAGCCTGACCTACCCAGGCTGCGCCTGAGCAGCCTTCGGCAGCTTGAAGGGCCAGAGCGGCGGCAGCTTCGGAAGACGCAGGCTCCAGCCGGCGTTCCGGTGCGGAATGCAGGACTCCAGGGCGGCGATGAGTTGCTCGGCCGGCCCGTCGTTGAGGAAGTGGTTGGCACCCTCGGTGCGCACGACGCGGATCGGCCGCCTGGTCACGGTGTCCTCGGCGAGCTTCTCGGCCACTTCCAGCGGCGCGAAGTCGTCCATGTCGCCGTGGATCATGTGGATCGGGATGTTGACGCGGGCGAGCGCCTTCCTGGCATGGCGAAGCTGCGGCTTCTGGCCCGTCACCTCGATGACCGCATGGCGCAGATCGCGCGGGATCACGCCCAAGGCCTTGGACCCCATGCCCAGCAACAACTGCGCCGTGGGGCCGGCCTCGCCGAAGAAGCCGGAGAGCAGGACCAGCCCATGCACCTTGCCGGGGTTGCGGTCGGCCATGATCGAGGCGATGGCGGCGCCATAGCTCTGGCCCACGAGCAGCACCTTCTGGCCCGGCCGGCGCTGGAGAACCGGCGCCAGCGCCTCGGCCTGGACGCGGATGTCGGTGACCGGATGCAGCGGCTCGGAATTGGCGTAGCCGGGCCGGTCGACCACGATCATCTCGCGGTCGTCAGGCAGCTCGGCCAGGGTCTCGGCCCAGTATTCGGCCCACGACGGCGCGCCGGTGATCACCACGATCTTCCAGGGCGCGGGCCTGTCGCGGGGCGTTTCAAGCGCGGAAATGCTCCACCCGTGGCCGCCGCCGGCGGTGAAGGTGGTGCGGCGCACGAGGTTCTCGGGGAAGACGTGGGCTGTGGGCGTATGTTCGGTGCGCCCCGAAAGCGCGGCCTCGATCGCCGCCCATCCCAAGGCGAACACCCCCTTTGGCCGTTTGCGCGCCACGTCCACCTTCCTCCTGGCTCCACTATGACGTGGAGAGGCTAACGCACGGTTCAAGGCGAAGTTCTGTCAGCCCTGCGGCATCATTTCACGCGCGCGCCGGCTGTGTCGAAAGCGCATCACGCAGTTCGCGCTTCAGCACCTTGCCGGTGGGGCCGATGGGCAGGGACCCCACGATCCGCACCTCATCCGGGACCCACCATTTGGCCACCCGCTCGGCGACATGGGCCTTCAACGCCTCGGGATCCGCGGCCTGGCCCGGACGCAGGGTCACCAGGAGCAAGGGCCGTTCGTCCCACTTCGGGTGCGGCACGCCGACCGCCGCGGCCATGGCGACGGCCGGGTGCGAGCAGACCGCGTCCTCCAGGTCGAGGGTCGAAATCCACTCCCCACCCGACTTGATGACGTCCTTGGCCCGGTCGGTGAGGCGCAGGTAGCCCTCCGGGTCTATGGTGGCGATGTCGCCGGTGTCGAACCAGCCGTCGGCCGTGAAGGCGGCCGCGCCGTCCTGCTTGAAATAGGCCGAACTGACCCACGGCCCACGCACCTGCAGCGCGCCGGCGCTCTGCCCGTCCCGGGGCAGGAGCCGGCCGTCCTCGCCGACGATGCGCAACTCCACCCCCCAAAGCCCGCGGCCCTGCTTGAGCTTGCGCTGTAGCGTCGCCTCCCGGCTTTCGCCGGCGTGTTCGGGCAAGGGAGTGTTGATGACCCCCAGCGGCGAAGTCTCGGTCATGCCCCAGATCTGGCGCACCTGCCCGCCCAGCCGTTCCTCGATGCGCGAGACCAGCGCCGCAGTAGGGGCCGAGCCGCCCACCGCGACGGTCTTCACCGAGGTGATCCTGCCGCCCGTCTGGTCCAGATGGTCGGCGACGCCCACCCAGATGGTCGGCACCCCGAGCAGGAAGGTGACGGACTCGGCCTCGATCAGTTCGCAGACCGAGGGGCCGTCCAGCGCGCGCCCTGGCAGCACCAGCTTGGCCCCCACCAGCGGCGCGGCGTACGGCGTGCACCAGGCGTTGGCGTGGTACATCTGGGCGCAGGGCAGGACGACGTCGCGGGCCGACAGGTCGAAGGCGTCGGGCAGCGCCAGGGCCAGCGCGTGGATCACCGTCGAGCGGTGGCCATAGAGCACGCCCTTGGGATGGCCGGTGGTGCCGGAGGTGTAGCAGAGGCCCGAGGCGCTCTTCTCGTCGATGTCGGGCCAGTCAAAGTCCGGCGTCTGCGCGGCCAGGATGTCCTCGTAGACGAGGACTCCCGGCGGGGCGTGCTCGGCATCGGTCATGGCGACCAGCGTCTTCACCGTCTCCATCCGAGGCGCGAGTTCCGCCACCTGATCCGAGAAGGTGATGTCGAAGAGGAGGATCGAGTCCTCGGCGTGGTTCGCGACCCAGACGATCTGGTCGTCGTGCAGCCGCGGGTTGATGGTGTGCAGCACCGCCCCGATCCCGGTGACGGCGAAATAGAGTTCGAAGTGGCGATGGGTGGACCAGGCCAGGGTCGCCACCCGGTCGCCCGGCTTCACCCCCAGGGCCAGGAGCGCCTTGGCCATCCGTTTGGCGCGTGAGAGCGCCTCGGCGTAGCCATAGCGATGGATCGGCCCCTCGACGGTCCGGGTCACGACCTCGCGGTGTGGATGGTAGAGCGCCGCATGCTCCAGGATCGACGGCAGGGTCAGCGGCCGGTCCATCATCAGCGCGAGCATGGGCGTAGGTTCCTCCGTGTCGTCCAGCCACGGTAGCGCCTGGCGCCTGGGGATTGGAACCGCGGAATGGCCGGCCAGGGCGCGGCCGCGGAGCGACGATCGGCCGAGTCCGCGAAGGGATCGTTCAGGGACCGGCCGCCGCCATCGTCTCCGATTCGGGGCCCAATCCGGGGAACGCCACCTCGACAGGAACGGTCTCCGGCAGCACGTAAAAGACGCCGCCCCTGGCGAAGGTCGGCTCCACCACGTCGTCGTAGAAGCCGCCCGCGACGTTGATGCAGCCGAAGGTGATGCGGTTGTCGTCCGCCGTCGGCGACAACAGGCGCTCGGGCCGGCGTTCGGCCCGGTTGGTGTCGACCAGCGGATGCAGGGATATGGCCGTCGCGTAGTCCACCCAGAGCACGGTCGACCCGTCGGTCGCCGGACCGAAGCCGCCCAGGAATCGACCGGCCGGCGTCGTTCGATCCTCGGGCGCAATGTCCGCCAGGGCGCGATCGCCTACGCCGGGCGCGGAATCGTCACCCAAGGCGGAGCCCACGAGCACGGGCGCGATGCCGCGGAGCCGGCCATGGGAATCGTAAACCGCAAGCTGGGCGGTGCGCTTGTCTATGACGGCGAACGGCAGGTCCTGGTTGTCGCCCGTCGCCGTCGCCCAGGCGGCGACCGGGTCGATCCATTGGGACGAGGGCCAGGGCGCGTCGCCGGCCGCAGCCGGCTCCGCCGCCAGGGCCCCCGGCCACAGCGCGGGACAGGAAAGCGCCAGTCCAAGCGCTGCCGCCGGGGACCTCGCCCACTTGAGCGGCGTCATCGCAACGACGCGGCCGCTCAGTTCCGAGGCGTCCTCGAGGCCGGCGGAGGCATCTGCTCCAGGCGGCTCACGCGCTGCTCAAGCGTTTCGATGCGCTGGGCGTTGTTCGCCGCGGCCCGCTCCGAAGCCTGGGCCGCCGCGTCGGTGCGCTGACCGACCTGGGCGGAGCTGGACTCCAGGGCGGCGATGCGGCTGTCCATCGCCGCCATGCGCTCATCCATGTCATTCGTGGCGCAGGCGCCGAGGCTGAGGGCGGCGAGGCCCATGACGGCGGCTACGCTCGCGGGACGAATCTTCGACCAAGGCATTTCCAATCCTCTCCAGTTTGTCGACGGACCTCTGCGGGCCGTCCGGGGTCGGGGAACTCTGGACACACGCGCCATGGCTCGGCGCGGTGGCGCAGCCGCCGGCTTAACCAGGCAAGGATGTAACGCCCTGTGGCGACGCTACGTTCCGGCGCCGCTTGAGCACGCGTTCGTCGCGACGCCGCTAAGCCGCCATCCGCGCCTTGAAGACCCCGTCGGGCAGGCGACCCGAGCGGCTGGGGTGGACGAAGAAATAGTCCTTCCACGGCAGGCCCTCGACGAGGGTCGTGCGCTCCTCCAGCCTATCGCCGTTGAGGGCGAACATGCGATAGCCACGGTCGCGGAAGATATCGAGCACGGCCTCTCCCGAGGCGCCGAAACGGGCCTGGAGCATGGCCGGGTGGATCTCGAGCAGCACGTGGGGCCGGTCGCGGTCGAGGATGCCGATCGCGCCCATCAGGGCCTTCAGCTCGGCGCCTTCGATGTCCATGCGGATGAAGTCGACCCTGTCGACACCGTGCTCGGCGCAGAAGGAGTCCAGGGTGACGACCGGCGTCGGCTGGATATCCATGCCCGTGTCCTCGAGGTCGGGCCGGGCGGGCCCGTTCGGAGCGGTCTCGGTCACATAGGCGTAGGCGCGGCCCATCCGGCCCGAGGTCTTCTTCGGCGTCACGAGCAGAAGTTCGCCCGGCTTGTCCGCCACGGCGGCGTGCACCGGGGTGACCTGCCGGCCTATCCGATGCCACGCGACCGTGACCTTGAGCACCTCGAAGGCGAAGGCCGAGGGCTCAAAGGCGTAGATGCGCGCCTTGGGCGCCACCTGGGTCATGACGTAGGAATGGCGGCCATCGCTGGCGCCCACGTGCAGGCAGACGGGCGCGCCTGACAGAAGGTCGGCCAGATAGGGCGTCTCGGGCTCGTGCTTGGCCCACCGCAAATTGCGCCGCCAGGCCCGGAAGGCGTGGCCCAGCACACGTAGCGACGGCATCGGCTCTCCTTGACTGCCCGCCCCTCGCCCGGGCGCCGGCTCAGGCGGCGTCGCGGACGACTGTCATCATGTAATTCACGTCCGTGTCGGAGGATTCCGTCCATCGGCCGGTGATCGGGTTGAACACGACTCCGAAAGGGCCGTCCACCTCCACGGGCTGGTCCGACAGGAAGCCGCGGATCTCATCGGGTTTCAGGAACTTGGACCAGTCGTGGGCGCCGACCGGCAGCCAGCGCAGGATGTACTCTGCGCCGATCTTGGCCAGGACCAGGGCCTTCAGGGTGCGGTTGAGCGTGGCGACGATCATCAACCCGCCCGGCTTCAGAAGGCGCGCGCAGTCCTGCAGATAGGCGGCGGGATCGGCCACATGCTCGATCACCTCCATGTTGAGGATCACGTCGAACGGCGGCTCGCCAGCCTCCAGCAGGGCTTCGGCGGTCGAGGCGCGGTAGTCGATCGTTAGGCCCTGCTCTGCGGCATGGGCGGAGGCGGTGCCGATGTTGCGCTCGGAGGCGTCGACGCCGGTCACCCGGAAGCCCAGCCGGGCCATGGGCTCCGAGAGCAGCCCGCCGCCGCAGCCGATGTCCAGCAGGCGCAGCCCCTCGAACGGACGGCGCGCCTTCGGGTCCCGGCCGAATCGATGGAGCGCCTGGTCACGGATGAAGGCCAGGCGCACGGGATTAAACTTGTGAAGAGGTGCGAACTTGCCCTTCGGGTCCCACCACTCGGCCGCGATCCGCGAGAAGGTCTCGATCTCGGCAGGATCGACGCTGGATCTGGACGCTGCGTGCGATGTCATGCCCTCTCATAGCGCCTGACGCTTCGAAAACGAAAGATTCCGGGCGTTGCCGTGCAGGGCCGCCGCCGCTATGAGGCAGCGCCCTTCGGCGGCGCAGCAAAGGTGGTCGTTCGCAAAGCCCATGTCTCGCCTGGTGATGAAATTTGGCGGCACGTCCGTGGCCGACCTGGAGCGCATCCGGCGTGTGGCGCGGCTGGTGGCCGCCGAGAAGGCGGCCGGCCACGAGGTGGCGGTGGTCGTCTCGGCCATGGCGGGCAAGACCAACGAACTGGTGGCCTGGACGGACGGCGCGGGCGCGGCCGCGCAGGGCATCCCCGCCTCGGACGACGAATACGACGTGGTCGTGGCCTCGGGCGAGCAGGTCACGGCCGGCCTGCTGGCGATGACCTTGCGCAACATGGGCCTGCGGGCCCGGTCCTGGATGGGCTGGCAGATCCCGATCATCGCCGACGACGCCCACGGCCGCGCGCGGATCGACGACATCCAGCCCGACAAGCTGGGGGCGGCCTTGGATTCGGGCGAGATCGCAGTGATCGCGGGCTTCCAGGGCGTGACGCGCGACGGACGCATCGCGACCCTGGGCCGCGGAGGGTCCGACACCAGCGCCGTTGCCATAGCGGCCGCGCTGGGCTGCCCTTGCGACATCTATACCGACGTGGACGGGGTCTACACGACAGACCCGCGGATCGAGTCCAAGGCGAGGAAGCTGGGCAAGATCTCCTACGAGGAGATGCTGGAGATGGCCTCGCTGGGCGCCAAGGTGCTGCAGACCCGCTCGGTCGAGCTGGCCATGGCCTATCACGTGCCGGTGCGCGTGCTGTCGAGTTTCGTTGAACCCGGGGAAGCCCCGGGCCAGGGCACCATCGTGTGCGACGAGGAGGAGATCGTGGAGAAGCGGATCGTGAGCGGCGTGGCCTACAGCCGCGACGAGGCGAAGATCAGCCTCTTCGGCCTGCCGGACCATCCCGGCGTCTCGTCGTCGATCTTCGGCGCCCTGGCGGACGCGAACGTGAACGTGGACATGATCGTCCAGAGCCACGCGCGCACGGCCGACACGGCGAACATGGAGTTCACGGTGGGCAAGCGGGACGCCCAGCGCGCGGTGGAGATCGTGCGTTCGATCCGCGACCAGGTGGGCTTCGAGGACGTTCAGGTGAACGAGGATGTGGCCAAGGTGTCGGTGATCGGCGTCGGCATGCGCAGCCACGCCGGCGTCGCCCAGTCGATGTTCAAGGCGCTGGCCGAGAAGGGGGTGAACATCCAGGTGATCTCGACCTCCGAGATCAAGATCAGCGTCCTGATCGACGCCGCCTACACCGAACTGGCCGTGCGCGCCCTGCACGCGGCCTATGGGCTGGATCAGCTGTAGACGCCCACGGCGCGGGCGGAGGCCTCGGTCTCCTCCCAGGCCTGGATGACGCCACGTTCCGCCAGCCCCGCGAGCAGGCGGGCGACATGCCTCGCGTTGTCGGTGAACAGCCTCTGCAGCCCCGGCCGCGCCAGGCTTTCCGGCGGCAGGACGAGGCCCGCGGAGGTGCGCAGACAGAGGCCCTCATCGACGAAAGCGCCGGCATGCCGCCGGACGGTCTCCGCCGGCAGGCGAAGTCGGGCGGCCAGAGCCTTCACGGGCAAGGGCGCGTGCGGCCCGCCAGGGTCGCCGTCGCGCCCCGCGAGGGCCTCGGCGAGAAGCGCCACCAGCGTCAGGGCCGAGACCGCGCTGCCCGCCTCGCGCAGGAGCCCCTCGCAGGAGCGCAGCACATAGTCGGCCAGGAGGCGCGCGGCGGCGCGCACGGGGACCTCATGCTCCTCGAAGGCCGCGGGCGGCAGCCCGTGGATCAGGTTCGCCTCGCGGAGCTCCACATAGAACCGCCGGAGGCGTTCGTGGCCAAGGAGCACGGACTGGACATAGGCCGGAGACACGAGGAAGGCCGCTGGGACGACGACGCCGTCCGGCGTCGCCGCGCAAACGCCCAGCGCGACGAGCCGCTTGATCCTGCGCCGCGCCGTCTCGAAAGGCAGCCCGAGGGAGGCGGCGATGGCGTTCACGCTGACCGGCCGCCGCTCGACGTCCGGCGCCGGCGCTTCGATCTGGCCGTAGCGCGCACGGGCGGCGGGGTCACGAGTCAGCGGGGCGATGTTCGCCTGGTTGATGGCGACCACGAGCAGGGCGTCGAGCGGCTCGAGCTCAGCGACTCCGTTCGCCATCTCGTCGAGGAGGAACGCGACGGAGATCCGGGCCAGATCCCGATCTCGCCGGCCAAGGACTTCCGAAAGGCGCTCGACGACAGGGCTCACGGATCGATGAAAGGCGGGCGGCCCGCCATTTTCAATGCGCATCGTCAATGCAGGTAGCAGCCACGGCGGCCGCCGACCTTGCGCGGGATCAAACCTCCGGCGTCATGCAACCGCAGGTTCGGCGGCCGTGAGGCGGAATGCCGCCCATGTTCCTACGAGCGCGAGCGGGATCACCGCCACGAACACCCAGACCGACGCCGCCCGAGCGCTGGCCTCCGTCAGGCCGTGGGAAAAGCCGGCGAGATTGGCGGCGACGCCAGAGATGGCGGCGCCGGCCGCAGCGCCCGTCTGCCGCACCGCCGTGATGGCCGACGAGCCGATGGCCCGATCCTCTTCCGCCAGGGCGGCAAGGAGGCGCCGCGCCATGAAGGCCCAGGAGAAACCGAACGCCGCCCCCATCAAGGCTCCGCCCGCCAGGACCAGGGCGAACGGGCCGTCCGCCATGACGAGGGGAAGGATCATCAGGCTCGCCACGAGGCAGAGGGCGCCGAAGCGGATCCAGCGGGCGTCCCAGATCCCCGTCGCACCGGCCACGGCCAGGGCGGCCAGCGTCCAGGCCATGGACTCCGCGCCCACCGCATAGCCGGCCCACAACGGCGAGAAGCCGCGCAGCTCCTGCAGGATCGGCGGCCCATAGATCGCAAACCCCATCGAGGCCGCGGTGAGGGCGAACATCGAGAGATAGCCGGAGCCGCAGACGGTCGACAGATCGCCGGCGCCCCTGGGCAGCAATCGCACGCGCGCGCGTGCGTCAATCCGCACCACGAGCAATAGGATGCAGAGCCCGGCGGCGACCAGGCTGAGCGTGACGGGTGGCGATTTCAGGATGTCGGCCACCGCGATGGCGGCGACCCCGACGCCCAGCACAGTCAGCTGGAGCCAGGGGATGCCCGGCCCGCCCTGCCCGCCCGCACCGCGGCCCAGCAGCGCCGGCGCGGCGGCGCTGAACACCACGGCCTGCAGGGCGAACAGCCAGAACACATCGCGCCAGTCGCCGTATTCCAGCACGAG
The DNA here is from genome assembly GCA_049323595.1 of Pseudomonadota bacterium. Classification (GTDB taxonomy): domain Bacteria; phylum Pseudomonadota; class Alphaproteobacteria; order Caulobacterales; family Caulobacteraceae; genus Phenylobacterium. Next base: position 94,040 of record JBMOOD010000026.1, on the reverse strand, counting down.
GCCGCCGAACAGCGGCCCCAGGACCGTGGCGATCCCCCAGACGAAGGTCACGGCCGCGAAGACGCGCGCCAGATGCCGCTCGGGGAACAGGAAGGCGATGGCCACCATGGCGAAGCCCGAGATCCACCCGGACCCGAGGCCCTGGACCACCCGGCCGGCCATGAACATGCCTACGTCGGGGGCGGCGGCGCTCATGACGCAGCCGACCACCATGACGAGGCCCGCGAACGCCGTCGCCGAACGCAGGCCGAACATCTCCGACAGCCGCCCGGCGCTCGCCCCCGCCAGGATCGCGCCGACGAAGAAGCCCGCCGTGGCCCAGGAGAAATAGGCGTAGCCGCCGATCTCCGCGCCCACGCTGGGAAGGATGGTCGCGGTGACCAGGCTGTCGGCGGCGTTGAGCCAGACGCCCAGCATGATCAGCGCGAAACGGGGCAGCCGGCCCTCTGCCAGCAGGTCGCTCCAGGTGTTAGCTGATGCGGTGCTCATTTTGACAATCCCGGACATGTCAAATCGCAGCTAGACCCGGCGCGGGGTTTTTGCAATAGTGAAGTTGTCGAATGCGCACACCCACCGACCGCATCCTGTTCCAGCTGAAGAGCCGGGGTCCTGCCGACACCCTCGCGCTGGCGGCCGCGCTGGCGATCAGCCGGCAGGCGGCCCTACAGCATCTGGAGCGGCTCGTCGCGGGCGGACTAGTCGCCTTCGAGGACCAGAAGCGCGGCGTCGGCCGCCCGCGGCGCGTGTGGTCGCTGACCGAAGCGGCCCAGGCGCGGTTCCCCGACACCCATGCGCAACTCACGCTCGAGATGCTGGAGGGGCTGCGCGCCGAATTCGGCGAGGCCGGCCTTGAGCGACTGATCGCCCGACGCGAGCAGGCGACGTCTCGCGCCTATGCCGAGGCGATGGCGTCCGCCGAAAGCCTGGCGGACCGCGTGGCGCGACTGGCCAAGTTTCGGACGGCGGAAGGCTACATGGCCGACTGGTCGCCCGACCCTGGCGGCGGCTTCCTCCTCGTGGAGAACCACTGCCCCATCTGCGCGGCGGCGGCCGCCTGCCAGGGATTCTGCCGCGCCGAGCTGCAGGTGTTCCAGGAAGTCCTCGGACCCGATGCGAAGGTCGAGCGCACCGAGCACATCCTGGCCGGCGCCCGTCGTTGCGCCTATCGGATCACCCCCCGGGAAGCTGTGGGCTGAAGCCCGGCGCCCAGTGGTTGGCGGTGCCGGAGGTCACGTACCAGGCGATCAGCAGCGCGCAGATCAGGGCGCCCGGCGCATAAGAGTTCGTCCGCCGCCAGGTGAAGACCGCGATCACCCCGACGACCGCCAGCAGCGGCACGAACTGGATCGCGATGATGACGTTCAGCGGCTCGGTCGGCGTGGCCAGCAGTCCGGTGGCGAACAGGGTGGCGTACTGCCAGACCACCAGCACCAGGAAGCCCAGGCTCATCGCGGTCTTAGCCCATCCGACCTGGGACACGAGCCCCTCGCCCCTCACCGGCAGGTTCGCGCAAAGCGCACGCAGCGCGACGAGGAAGAAGACGGTCCACAGCGCGACATAGGGCAGGACGGTGAGGCCGCGTCCGGCGACGAGCGGCTTCAGGCCCAGCACCCAGAAGCGGTAGTCCACCTTGAACAGCGCATCGACGATCACGAGCGACAGATAGGCCATCGCCATCGTGGCCAGAGCGATCCCGACCGATCCGCCCCAGCGGGTGGTGAAGGCCGCCCTGCGCTTCAGGACGAGGCCGACGAGCAGCGTGATCAGCGCGGTTCCCAGCGCCCAGACCAGGAGCTGGTTCTGCACCCACTGCGGAAAGCCCGGCATGGGGAAGAACAGCTGCCCGACCTTCATCAGCGGAAAGTAGGTCACCGCCGGCAGGGCGACCGTGATCGCCAGGGTCAGCCACCACTTGCCGTCGCGCCGTTCGGCCGCCGCCTCGCCGGGGTGGTTCAGTCCCGCGAAGGGACGGAAGACCAGTAGCAGGTCGAAGGTCGCCAGGATGAGCCCGATCATGCCGACGAAGGCGATGAGCGTCCCCACCTCCTTCCAGAGCCAGACCTGATCCGACGGCGATCTGGCGGCCGGCGCCGGCAGGGTGCGCTGGAACCAGTCGACGGCGGCGCCGACGCCGGAGCCCGAGAAATGCTCCCACGGGTGGGTGATCGGCGGCGTGACGAGCAGGCGGGCGGTCCCGGCCTCGATCGCCCCATAGACACGCCCCGCCTCCACGGGCCCGGAGACGCCGAAGAGCTTCTGGAGTTTGGGGGAGGTCACGATCAGCGACCCCTTCGGCACGCCCCACATCAGGCCGGCGAACTCGTCATACTGGCCGAAGACCACGGCGAGGTTCCTGGGATTCTCCGGCGCCTTGGCGCCCAGCAGGCCCGGCGTGGAGCCCTCCAGGACGATGGAGCGGTAGCCGTCGGGAAGTTCGACCGCCGCGGCCAGGATCGGACCGCCGCCCATCGAGTGCCCCTCGAGGCCGATGTTCGCCGGATCGACGAACGGCAGGCCCCGGAGATACCGCAGCGCCGCAGGCCCGCCGAAGTCCGCCGTGCCCACGATGCCGCCCGACCCGCCATGGCCGGTCATGTCCATGGCCAGCACGACGAAGCCCCGTCGCGACAGCTCGATGGCGAACGGGCTCTGCATCTCGCGGGTGTTGATGTAGCCGTGGCTGGCCAGGATCGCGGGCGCCGGCGCCTCGGCCGTGGCGCCCTTGGGCCGGTAAAGCAGACCGCTGACGCTGACCCCCGCCTCAGTGGGGATCCGCACCTCGGTGACCTCGACGGAGCCGCCGGACGTCTGCACCCGATGCGCAAGCAGCGCCCCGCCCAGGATCACCACCCAGGCCAGCGCAAACGCGAGCCATTTCCGCATCTCGTCTCCCCCACCCTTCTTGTCTTTGAGGCGACGATGCGCCGGCAGGCCGGCAAGCTCAAGCATGGTGACGGACCGCGGCTTGACAGGTCATATAAAGATATCTTTATGTCACTCCTCGTTGAGGAGTCGTCCCATGGCCAATGCCCAGCCCGACCGCGAGGCGGTCGGCGCCGCCTTTTCCCTGCCCGCCATGGTGCGCGCCCGCGACCTGACGTTCGAGGCCGTGCGCCGGATCGCCGCCGAGATCCGGCCCGGCGTCAGCGAGGGCGAAGGCCATGAGATCGCCCAGCGGGTGCTGGAAGCCATGGGCATGGAACGGCTGTGGCACCGGAACGTCATCCGCTTCGGTCCCGGCACGCTGGAGACCTTCTTCGGCGACTTCTCGCCCGACTATGTGCTGAAGCCGGACGACATCTTCTACGTCGACCTGGGCGTGGTCTGGGACGGCCACGAGGGCGACGCCGGCGACACCTTCGTCGTCGGCGACGATCCCGAGATGCGCGCCTGCGCCGAGGCGTCGCGCACGCTCTGGAACGACGTGGCGGCCCGCTGGCGGGACGAGGACCTGAACGGCCCGGAGCTCTACGCCTATGCGCAGCGCCGCGCCGAGGCGATGGGCTGGCGGCTGAACTGGGAGGTGAAGGGGCACCGGGTGTCCGACTTCCCGCACGCGATCTACAAGGCCGGCGCACTGGGCGACTTCGAGGCCGCGCCGACGGCCGGGCTGTGGATCCTGGAGATCCAGATCGCGCATCCGACGCGCCCCATCGGCGCCTTCTACGAAGACCTGCTGATCCGCGAGGCGGTGGCTCAGGCCGCCTAGAGAAGCCGGAGCGTCATCGGCATCCCGCCCTGGGGCCGCATGGAGACGCGCATCAGGGGCCGAATCCGGTGGCCGGGATCGGGCTCCAGGGTGACGGCGCGGACGAGGGTGGCCAGGATGGCGACGGCCTCGACCATGGCGAACGCCTGGCCGATGCAGACCCGCGGACCGCCGCCGAACGGCAGGTAGGCGAAGCGGTGGCGGCCGGCGCTCTCCTCCGGGCCGAAGCGGTCAGGGTCGAAGGCGTCGGGGTCGCGCCAGAGCCGCCGGTGCCTGTGGATGGCGTAGATCGGGACGAACACGAAGGTCCCGGCCTTCACCGGATGGCCGCCGGCCTCCGTGTCCTTGGCGCACATCCGGCTCATGAGGGGCAGCGACGGATAGAGCCGCATGGCCTCCTGGACCACTTGCCGCGTGAAGGCGAGGCGCTCGACGTGGGCATGGGTGATCGTGGCGTCGCCCGCCACCGCGGCCACCTCCTCGCGCACGCGGGCCGCCGTCGGCGGGTCCAGGCCCAGCAGGTAGAGCGACCAGGTGAGCGCAAGGGCGGTCGTCTCGTGTCCGGCGCCGATGAAGGTGAGCAGGTTGTCGCGCAGCAGCGTGTCGTCCATCCGCCGTCCGCTCTCCGGATCCTGCGCCCGCATGAGGAGGTCGACGAGGTCGTTGCGGGAGGCCGCCCCCCGCCGGCGAGCCACCATGGCGCCGACCATGGCCTTCAGGAACACCATCGCCCGGTAGCCGCGCGGCGCCATGGCCACCCGCGTCCACAGGGGCCAGCGGAGGAGGTCGGCGGGCGTGATCTTGCCGAGGGTCTCGAGATAGTCGGTGATCGCCTGCGCCGCCTTGGGCACGTCGATCCCTTCCCCGCCCGACAGCATGGTGTCGAGGATCACCTGGAAGGTGATCGCGGTCATCTCGGTGGCGATGTCGAGGCGCGCGCCCTCGCTCATCCCGCGCCAGCGGGTGAGCGCAGCTTCGGCTGCGGCGACCATCACGGGCGTCATGGCCGCCACGTTGTCGGGCCGGAAGCCCGGCGCGGCGGCGCGCCTCTGCCAGCGCCAGGACTCGCCCTCAGCGGTCAGCAGGCCGTCGCCAAGCGCCGGCTTGGTGACCCGCTCGAACATCCAGTCCTTGGGAAAGGCGTCGGCCCTGTCGAGCAGGATGTCCCTCAGCATCGGCGGATCGCAGGCGTAGAGGAACGCCTGCCTCTCGTCCCCACGCTGGACGAACGGCTGCTCGTAGACCGCTCGGGACCACGCCTCGATGGGATTGTCCATCAGCTTCCAGAGCGCGTGGAAGTACGGCAGCGGCCGCTCGGGCGGATTCACCGCCGGCGGCGTGAGCCTGGCCTTGGGAAGGTCGTCGAGCGGCACCCATGTAAGGTAGTCTTCGGACGATCCGGCCGCCATGCCCCAGGGAGAGGCGCCTGCACGTTTCGGGGCATGGCCGGGCTTTGAGTCTCGGTTCTGAAAGACAATCCTGCTAGTCAGGCGGCAAAGGACAGGGAGGAGTTTTCGGCCGGAATGATCGCGCCCGTCGCCATACGCGGACAGCGGAGCCTGCTGCGGCAGATCCGCGAGGCCCTCGCCGGGGGTGGTCCTGCGCAGCAGCGTCTGGACATGGTGGTGCGCATCATCGCCCTGTCGATGGTGGCCGAGGTCTGCTCGATCTACCTGCGTCGCGCCAACGGCGAGATGGAGCTGTTCGCCACCGAGGGCCTCGACGTCAGCGCCGTCCACGTCACTCGCATGAAGCCGGGCGAAGGCCTGGTGGGCGAGATCATGCGCCTGGGCCGGCCGCTGAACCTGGCCGACGCGCCCGGACACCCGGCGTTCTCGTACCGTCCGGAGACGGGCGAAGATCCCTATCACGCCTTCCTCGGCGTGCCGCTGCTGCGGGGCGGGCGGGCGATCGGGGTCTTGGTCGTCCAGAACCGCACCGAGCGCAACTACACCGAGGACGAGGTCGAGGATCTGCAGATCGTCGCCATGGTCCTGGCCGAGATGGTGGCGTCCGGCGAGCTGATCACGGTGACGGAGTTGGAGGGCGTGGAGCTCGCGCCCCACCGGCCCGATCGGCTGAAGGGTTCCCGGTTCGCCGAGGGGCTGGCCTTCGGGGTCGCCGTCCTGCACGAGCCCCCGGTCGCATCGTCGCAACTGCTGTCCGACGACGTGGTGGCCGAGGAGGCGCGCCTAGCCGACGCGCTGGCGGCGCTGAAGAACCAGATCGACGAGATGCTTGAAGGCCAGCACGGCCTCGTCGACGCCTCGTACGAGGTGCTCGAGACCTACCGCATGTTCGCCCATGACCGGGGCTGGAACCGCAGTCTGGAGGACGCGGTCAAGAACGGCCTGACCGCCGAAGCCGCCGTCGAGCGGGTGCGTTCCGAACACCGCGCCCGCCTGGGGCAGGCGCGCGATCCCTATCTGCGCGAACGCCTGCACGACCTGGAGGACCTGAACGACCGACTGCTGCGCCACCTCGCGGGTGACGGCCACGTGGCGCGCGACCTGCCCGAGGACGCCATCCTGATCGCCCGGAACCTCGGTCCGGCCGACCTTCTGGAATACGATCGCAAGAGGCTGCGCGGCCTGCTGCTGGAGGAAGGCTCGCCGGCAAGCCACGCCGCGATCGTGGCGCGCGCCCTGGACATTCCGTGCGTGGGCCGGCTCTCCGGCCTGCGCGACAAGGTGTCCGAAGGCGACCCGGTCATTGTCGACGCCGAAACCGGCGAGGCCTATCTGCGCCCACGCCCCGACGTCGTGAAGGCGATCCACGCCCGCATCGACGTGCGCCGCCAGCAGCGCGCCGAGTTCGCCAAGCTCAAGGACACGCCCGCTTTCACCCGCGACGGGGTGAAGGTGACGCTGCTGATGAACGCCGGCCTCGACGTCGACCTGGAGAGTCTGGCCGACACCGGCGCCGAGGGCATCGGCCTCTTCCGCACCGAGTTCCAGTTCATGGTCTCGGAGGAGATGCCCCGGTTCAACGCCCAGACGGCGCTGTACTCTCGGGTCATGGATGCGGCCGGGGACCGGCCGGTGACCTTCCGCACCCTCGATCTCGGCGGCGACAAGGTCCTGCCCTACATGGAGGCCGAGCGGGAGGAGAATCCGGCGCTCGGCTGGCGAGCTATCCGCATGGGCCTGGACCGCCCGGCGCTGCTGCGCCTGCAGCTTCGGGCCCTGATCGCCGCCGCACGCGGGCGGCCGCTCAGGATCATGTTCCCGCTGGTCGCCAACGTCGACGAGTTCCGCGCCGGGCGGGCGCTGGTGGAGACCGAGGTGGCCTGGGCCCAGCGCCGCGGCCGCCCCGCCCCCTCCCGCCTGGACGTGGGCGCGATGATCGAAGCGCCATCGCTGGTCTGGCACCTGGACGCCCTGTTGCCGATGACGGACTTCGTCAGCGTCGGCACCAACGACCTCATGCAGTATCTGTTCGCCGCCGACCGGGGCAACCCGCGGGTGGCCGACCGCTACGATATGCTCTCCCCGCCGGCGCTACGGGCGCTGGAAACGATCCAGCGCGCCTGCGCGGAGACGGGCACGCCGGTCAGCGTCTGCGGCGAGATGGCGGGCAAGCCGCTGGAGGCCTTCGTGCTCGTCGCCCTGGGCTTCGAGCGGCTCTCCATGCCACCCGCCGGCGTCGGCCCGGTCAAGCAGATGGTGCTGAGCTGCGACCGCGAGGCCGCTCGACGGGGGGTGTCCGCCCTGCTCAAATCCAGCGCGGGCTCGGTGCGGAACGAGATTGAAACCCTGGCGCGCAAACTCTACCTCGCCGTCTGATCCTCGCCCGAATCCTGGGACAGTGTGCAGGCGGCGGATGGAAACGCCTGGGACCTCGCGTGCTGCGCAAACGCACATCCAAGAAGAGCGCCGAACGCCGGCGGGTCCTGGACCTGGGCGGCGCGGTCGACGATGCGCCGCCGCCCTCACCGGAGGCCGCGCCGCCACCTGAGCCTCCGCCGGTCGATCCCCTGTTCGCGTACGAGACCCTCGGCGAGGCGCTGAAGGCCGTCCGTCACGACCGGGGCCTCACACTGCAGGAGCTGGCAGAGAAGACCCGCGTGCGCCGCTCGTACCTCGAGGCGATCGAGGAGATGCGGCTGGACGCCCTACCCTCACGCCCCTTCACGATCGGCTACATCCGCGCCTACGCCACTGCGCTGGGCCTCGACCCCGATCTCGCGACCGAGCGCTTCAAGGCCGACGAGCCCGTGCTCGACGAGCCGTTGCGCGCGCCGATCGGCCTGATCGACGACAAGGATCCGAGGGTGGCGATCTTCCTGGCGGGCGCGCTCGTCATCATCGCAGCCATCGTGATGTGGAACGTCGCCCAGCGCGCGATGATGGCCAATGCGCCGCCGCCGCCCCTGGCGCCCGAGGCCCAGACGGCCAAGGCGCTGGCGCAGGTGAAGGCAGAACCCGTGGAGCTCGGCGCGCCCTTGCCGGCCCCCGTCGAGTCCACCACGCCGCCCGCCTACGAGACGCCGGGTCTGGCGGCGGCCATGGGCCTGCAGGAGAGCGGGACGGATGGCCAGCCCGTTCACGCCCCGCCGCCCACACGGCTGGGCGAGCCGCCGCCCGTTGACCTCGCCTCGCTGCCCAAGGTGTTCACGCCCCAGGGCAGGATCTACGACGCCGGCAATCCGAAGCTGACGTCGGTGGTGACCCTGCAGGCGCTGAAGCCCGGCGCCCTGATCGTGCGCGGCGCAGACGGCTCGGTCTACTTCGCCCGGCAATTCGCCAAGGGCGAGGCCTATCGCGTGCCGCAGCTGTCAGGCCTGACCCTCGATGTGTCGTCGCCGCAGGACTTCCAGGTCTTCGTGAACGGACAGTCGCGGGGCGTGCTGCCCGCGCAGCAGGTGCTCGCGTCCAAGCTGGCGACCGCGCCGGCCGCGCCGCGCTGACGGCAAGCTTGGGAAAGCCGTCCAAACCCCCTATTTTCCGCGCACCATGACCGCCGAAGCCCACACCGCCGTCCGCCCTTGGCGCGCCATCGACCGACGCAGGAGCCGCAAGATACGGGTGGGTGCTGTCGAGGTGGGCGGCGATGCGCCGATCACCGTCCAGTCGATGACCAACACTGTGACGGCCGATGCGGCGGCGACCATCGACCAGATACGGCGTCTGGAAGAGGCCGGGGCCGACATCGTGCGGGTGTCCTGCCCGGACGAGGAGTCCACCGCCGCCTTCCGGACGATCGCCAAGGCGGCCAAGGTCCCGCTGGTGGCCGACATCCACTTCCACTATCGGCGCGGGATCGAGGCGGCCGAAGCGGGCGCCGCCTGCCTGCGGATCAATCCCGGCAACATCGGCTCCGCGGCCCGGGTGCGCGAGGTGATCCAGGCCGCGCGCGACCACGGCTGTTCCATGCGCATCGGCGTCAACGCCGGGTCGCTGGAGCGGGATCTGCTCGAGAAGTACGGTGAGCCCTGCCCCGACGCCATGGTGGAGAGCGCGCTCAACCACGCCCGCATCCTGCAGGACCACGACTTCCACGAGTTCAAGATCAGCGTGAAGGCGTCCGACCCCTTCATGACCGTAGCGGCCTACCAGCAGCTCGCCGAGGCGATCGATTGCCCGCTGCACCTGGGCGTGACCGAGGCGGGGGCCACGCGGACCGGCACGGTGAAGAGCGCCATCGGGATCGGATCCCTGCTGTGGGCCGGCATCGGCGACACCATCCGGGTCAGCCTGGCGGCCGATCCCGTGGAGGAGATCAAGGTCGGCTTCGATATCCTGAAGACCCTGGGACTGCGCCACCGCGGCGTGAACATCATCGCCTGCCCCTCCTGTGCGCGGCAGGGCTTCAACGTCATCCAGACGGTGGAGGCGCTGGAAGAGCGGTTGGCGCACATCTCGACGCCCTTGAGCCTTTCGATCATCGGCTGCGTGGTGAACGGGCCCGGCGAGGCCCTGATGACCGACCTGGGATTCACCGGCGGCGGCAAGGGCGCCGGCATGGTCTATGTGGCCGGCAAGCCGGATCACAAGATGGACAACGACCGGATGGTCGACCACATCGTCGAACTGGTCGAGGCCAAGGCCGCCGAGATCGAGGCGGCGAAGACCGCCGCGCTCCGGGCCGCGGAGTAACATCCCGACACAAAAATGACGCCCGCGTCACTCTTGCGCCTGCGACACATCCGCGCGTAGGGTGGCCGTCCATTTTTCCTTGGGAGGGACGAGATGTCCGCGGACGGCAACTGGAAGGTCACCATCAACACGCCCATGGGCGCGCGCACGATGGACGTGGGCATCGCCACGAGCGGCGACACGTTCACCGGCAAGGTCGACTCCGAGATGGGGACCCAGGAGGTCCAGGGTAAGGTCGACGGTGACACCCTCACCTGGAGCACCGACATCACCAACCCGATGCCGATGAAGCTCGAGTTCACCGCCAAGGTGGACGGCGACAAGATGACCGGCAACTGCAAGCTCGGCATGTTCGGCAACGCCTCCCTCACCGGCGAGCGCGTCTGAGCCTTCGAGAACTCTGAATAGCGAAGGCCCGCCCCGGGCGCCCGGGGCGGGCCTTCTTTTGTTCGGGACGTGCCGAACCTAGTTGGGCGCCACGGTGTCGGCCGCGCGGTCGGCGGCGGCGCCCACGCTCTCGGCCGCGCCCGCGGCGCTGTCGGCCACGCTGGACGCGGCGCTGGAGATCGCCTGGGTCTCCATGGCGTCATTGCGGTTCGCCTGCAGCAGGAAGAAGCCGATGATCGCCACCAGCGCCAGGACGGCGATCCCGATGATCACGCCGCCGACGCCGGAGCCGCCGCGCTCCACATAGGTCGTGCCGCCGCCCTGCTCGCGCTCGATGACGCGCTCGCTCGTAAGACCGTCGCTACGCTCGGTCACGCGTTCGGTCGCCATTGGGTATTCCTCCGGTTTGTCACCGGGCCGATTAACACCTGGGCCGCAGGTGCGTTCCGCCAGGACTTGGCCGTGGCCTAGCGCCGCCGCGGCGGGACCACATCGGCGAAGTCCGGGAAGCTCTTCCACTTCGGTTCCACCGGCTCGGCGTCCGCCGCCGGCGCATAGGGCGAGGCCTCCTCCAGGGCCATCCGCGGGATGTAGCGCGGGCAGTTGGGGAAGATGTCGGTGGGGGTGACCTTCACCAGCAATTGCGCGCCCGCGATGCCGGCCATCGCGGGATCGTCGCGGACGACCTCGGCCCGGCCGTTCACCCGAAGGCGGCCCGCCTTCTCGCCCATGGCGATGAACAGCAGGCCCACATGGGGATTGGCGGCGATGTTGCCGAGGCTCTTGAACATGCCGTTGCCGTCGTAGTCGGGGAACACCAGCAGGTCCGGCGCGGCCACGCGAGCGAAGCCGGGCGGACCGCCCTTGAACGAACAGTCCGGACGGCCCTCGGCGTCGGCGGTGGCCAGGAAGAAGAAGCTCTGGGCCTCGATGAACGCCGCATCGCCCTCGGTGAAGCGGTCGTGACGAAGCCGCTCCACCAGCCGGTCGGCGAGCGCGCGGCTTCCGAAGGCGTCCTGCAGCTGGCGGTTGCCTTCGTGGTACATCGGCATGGCGGCCTCCTTTTCGGCCGGAGCATACCTCGGAATTGGCGCCCGGGCCGCGTCACGCTAGAGACAGCGCCCGCTCTCAGGACCGACAGACGTGCGACTTCCCCAGGCCAGGCTCGACCAGGTGCTCGACCGCTTCCGCGAGATCGAGGCGCGCATGGGCGCGGCCACCGACGGCGCCGAGATCGTCCGGCTGTCCAAGGAGCACGCCGAGCTGAAGCCGGTGGCCGACGCGGTCGAGGCGCTGGAGAAGGCCCGCGCCGAAAAGCCCGAACTGGAGGAGATGGCCGCATCCGGCGATCCGGAGATGGCCGCCCTCGCCCGCGACGAGCTCGAGAGCCTCAAGGAGAGGTTGCCCGACCTCGAGCACCAGGTCGCCCTGTTGCTCGCACCCAAGGACAAGGACGAGAACGCATCTGCGATTCTTGAAGTTCGGGCCGGCACGGGGGGCGACGAGGCGGCGCTGTTCGCGGGCGACCTGTTCCGCATGTACCAGCGCTATGCCGCCAGCCGGGGCTGGCGAGTGGAGGTCGACAGCGTCTCCGAGGGCGACGCCGGCGGCTACAAGGAGATTATCGCCTCCATCACCGGCGACGGCGTGTTCGGTCGGCTGAAGTTCGAGAGCGGCGTGCACCGGGTGCAGCGGGTGCCCGCGACGGAAGCGCAGGGGCGCATCCACACCTCGGCCGCCACGGTGGCCGTCCTGCCCGAGGTGGAGGACGTGGACATCGAGATTCGCGACCAGGATCTGCGCATCGACACCTATCGCTCGTCCGGCGCCGGGGGCCAACACGTCAACAAGACGGACTCCGCCGTCCGAATCACGCACCTGCCCACCGGCATCGTGGTGACCAGCTCCGAGAAGTCGCAGCACCAGAACCGCGCGCGCGCCATGAAGGTGCTGCAGGCCCGGCTCTACGAGATGCAGCGCGAGGCGCTCGACTCCGCCCGCGCCGAAAGCCGTAAGAACCAGGTGGGCTCGGGCGACCGGTCGGAACGCATCCGCACCTACAACTTCCCGCAGGGTCGGGTGACCGACCACCGCATCAACCTGACCCTCTACAACCTGCCCAAGGTGATGGAGGGCGAGGCGCTGGACGAGGTGATCGAGCCCCTCATCGCCGAGGACCAGGCCGCCCGCCTTGCCGCCCTGGAGGACGAGCTGGGCTGATCGAATCCGCGCGTCAGGGCGCGCCGCCCAGCAACCGCCGCACTCGCCGCCCCAGCATCTCCCGAAGCACCCCCACGCCCTTTCTCACGCCGATGAAGCGAAGGCCCACCGTATCGGCCATGACCGCGCCACGCTCGCCCATCGGCTTCTCGGGGCCCACGGTCGAGTCGATCGCGGTCTGGTGCTCGATCTCGGCGTTCAGTTCTGCGCCCACCAGGACGACGATCACCGACAGCCAGACCCACATCATGAACGCGATCACCGTCCCCAGCGAACCGTAGGTCACGTCCAGGCTGGCAAGGTTGTTCAGGTACCAGGAGAATGCGGCCGAACCCGCCAACCAGAGGAATGCCGCGACGAAGGCGCCTGGGGCGAGCCAGCGCCACCGCGCATGGGTGCGGCTGGGTCCGAAGCGATAGGCCATGAGGAAGGCGGCCGTCGCGACGGCAAAGACCAGGGGCCATCGGGCGGCGATCATCCATCCTTCGCGCAGGCCGAGTACATTCAGGACGATGGGAGCGGCCACGAGGATCCCGCTCACCAACGCCAGGAACACCAGCAGCGCCAAGGTGAAGGCGTAGGTCATGGCGATCCTGAAGAAGAGATTTCTATTCTCCGTCTCGTCATAGACGATGTTCAGCCCGTCGAAGAGCGCGCGCATCCCCGCGCTGGCGCTCCAAAGCGACAGGAGCAGGCTCACCACGAAGGCCGCCGACAGGCTGCCGGTGCGGCTCTCGGCCAGCCGCATCATCTGCTCGCCGAGCAGCTGCACCGCCTCGGGGGGAAAGACCGCCGAGAGCTGCGCGAGCTGCTCCTCCACCAGCGCGACGTCGGCGATGAGCCCGTACAGCGAGACGAACACACCAAGGGCGGGAAAGACAGCCAGCAGGGTGAAAAAGGTGACGCTCGCCGCGACGATCGTGATCCGATCCTGCATCGCCTCCCGACCGGTGCGCCAGAAGACATCCTTCCAGCCGCGCCCCGGGATCGCGTGGGGCCCCCCCGCCACGCGGCCGCGCCCCGGCTCCTGCGCTTCGAAGTGCGCCGGCTCGGCCACAGTCTGGCGGCTGAGGCCCGGCCGGGCCGCTTGGCCTTGGACCGGCCGAAGCGGTGCGTGTGGCGGTGAGCGCCGGCGCGACGTCCACCAGGCGGCTCCGAAGACGGCCGCCAGCGCCCAGGGGACGGCGGCCGGGAGCCCACCGGAGCGAGGCGCCCGGCGCGGTGCTGGCCGCCCAGATGCGGCGCTAGTCACGACCCATGCCCTCCGCGGTGAAGCCTGGGGAACACACGCCGCCCGCGCTTGTTCCGACACGGGAGGCTGGAGCTTGCCAGCCCGCGAGGTTCCAGCCACATGCGGCGGCATGAGCGGCTACGTCGCGGCGATCTATCGCCACCCCATCAAGGGCTTCACGCCCGAGCGCGTGCCCCATGCGGACCTCGCGCCCGGCGCCGGGTTCCCGCACGATCGCGTCTGGGCGGTGGAGAATGGACCCTCGGGCTTCGATCCGCAGGCCCCGGCGTGGACGCCCAAGCAGAAGTTCACCGTCCTCGCCGCCATTCCGAAGGTGGCGGGTGTCCACACGCGCTACGACGAGGCCAGCGGCCTGCTCTCGGCCCAAGCGCCCGGCGCACCGCCCTTCGCAGGCCGGCTCGATGACGCGGCGGGGCGCGAAGCCTTCGCCGCGTGGCTGAGCGGCCTCCTCCCCTCGGCCGACGTCCGGGGCCCGCTGAAGGTCTTGGAGACGCGGGGCGGCTTCCGTTTCACGGACCATCCCCACGGACAGGTCTCGATCATCAACCTGGCCAGCGTCCGCGACCTGTCGGCGAAGATGGGCGCGGAGTTGGACCCCCTCAGGTTCCGCGCCAACGTCTATGTCGAGGGTTGGCCGGCCTGGGCCGAGAACGACTGGACGGGGCGCGAGCTGCTGCTCGGATGGGCCCGGGCGGAGGTGTTCAAGCCGATCGTCCGGTGCGCGGCCACCGAGGTGAACCCCACCACCGCCGAGCGCGATGAAGAGGTCGTGAAGGCGCTTTTCGACAACTACGGGCACATGAACTGTGGCGTCTATCTGCGGGTCACCGCCGCAGGCCGCGTCTCGCTCGGCGACGCGGTCACCACTCCGCAGGAGGCCGCCGCGACATGACCCTGAATCTCGTCCAGGCCTGGAAGCAGGCCAAGACGCGCCTTGAGGCGGCCGGTCTTGCCGGGCCGGTGATCGATGCGCGCCTGCTGGTCGAGGCGGCCGCCGACGCCACCCGCACCGATATCGTCACCGATCCCTACCGCGCCCTCACGCCGGAGCAGGAGGCGCGGCTTGCCGAATATCTCTCGCGCCGCGAGCGGCGCGAGCCGGTCAGCCACATCCTGGGCCGCAAAGGCTTCTGGAAGATCATGCTCAAGGTCACGCCCGACGTGCTGACGCCCCGCCCCGACACAGAGACGGTGGTCGAATACGTCCTGCGCGACTTCCCCGAGCAAGCGCCCTGGACGGTGCTGGACCTGGGGGTGGGATCGGGCGCCATTCTGCTCGCCATCCTGGCCGAACGACCCGCGGCGCGGGGCCTCGGCGTCGACGTCTCCGAGGAGGCCCTCGCCGTCGCGCGCGACAACGCCGCGAGCCTCGGGCTCGCCGGTCGCACGGCGCTGCTGCGCGGCGACTGGACCGCGGGGTTGGAGCCGGACTCCTTCGACGTGGTGGTCTCCAATCCGCCCTACATCGCTTCCGACGTGATCGGGAGTCTTGAGCCGGAGGTGCGCGATCATGAGCCGCGCGTGGCCCTGGAAGGCGGCGCCGACGGTCTCGACCACTACCGGATCCTGGCGCCCGAGATCCTCCGGGTCCTGAAGCCGGGCGGGCGGTTCGTCGTCGAGATCGGATTCGACCAGAAGGCGGCGGTCGAGGCCCTTTTCCGGGAGGCCGGCGCCGTGTTCGTGCGGACGATCCGGGACCTCGGCGACCGGGACCGTGTGGTGGTCGGTGAGAAAAAGGCCTTGGAAACGGCCGACTGACTCGCTACATCAATTCCTGTCTCCACCCAAATTCGTCGGTGTTGCAGGCAGACGCGCCCCAATGACGGGACGCCCGCCGGACCCGACAGGCGCGACGCTTTTTCACCAAGAGGCCTCTCGCTGACGAGCTTCCGGGCGGAAGACGGGGAACACTTACGTCTTCATCGAACTGAACGGGCCGGGCCCGACCACGCTGAAGGCCAAGCCGCCCCGCGGGGCGCGAGGGAAAGCCAGACGGCTGCTTAGAGAACCATGAGAGATTTCAAGGGCATGAAGCGCCAGCGCGGGCGCAATCGGGGCGGTGGCGGCGGCGGCAAGCCGCAGCAGAACGCCAATCGTGCGTTCGACTCGAACGGCCCCGACGGCGTGAAGGTGCGGGGCAACGCCCAGCACGTCTTCGAGAAGTACCAGCAGCTGGCGCGTGACGCGAACGCCGCGGGCGACCGGGTGCTGGGCGAGAACTACCTGCAGCACGCCGAGCACTATTTCCGCCTGTTGCGCGCCATCCAGCCCAACCGTCCGGCCAGCGAGATCATCGGCCGCGATCAGTTCGCCTCCGGCTACGACATCGACTTCGAGGACGAGAACCTGCAGGCCCAGGCCGAGGCTGCCGACGAGGCGGCGCAGGAGGCCGGCGAAGGCCGCCCGCAGCAGCAGCCCGAGGGCGCAGAGGGACGCGACCGGGGCGGCCGCGATCGCGGCGACTGGCAGGCCCGCGACCGGGATGCTCCCCGTGACCGTGACGCCCCACGCGACGGTGACGGCGGCGGCCGGCGCGACCGCTGGCGGGATCGGCGCGACCGCGACCGGGGAGACCGTCCGAGGGCCGAGGGCGACGAGCGACGCGACCGCTTCGAGCGCCAGGACCGTGGTGAGGGCGAAGGCGGCAGCCGGCGCGACCGTGGCGAGCGCCCGGAGCGCGATCCACTGGCCGTCGTCCAGCCGCAGGGCCAGGACCTGAGTTCCGAGGAGCCGCGGGCTCCGATGCTGCGCGACGCCGAGGGCGGGGCCAGCCAGGCACCGGCCTTCCTGCAACCGACCCGCGCGCCGGCCGCGCCCGCCCCTGAGGCGACCGAAGAAAAGCCGGCCCGCCCTCGCCGCCGCCGCGCGCCGCGCAGCTTCGAAGGCGGCGAAGGCTCTGCGCCCGAGGCGGAGGAGGCCTGAGGCTTACGCCCCCTCCATTCGGGCGGGGCCGAAGTCTAGAAGCGATACCCCATGCCGATGCGGACGTTGCGGCCAGGAAGTGGCGCAATGTCCTTGAGGAACGAGGCGTGTTCGCGCGCCTCGGCGTCGGTGAGGTTGCGGCCCTCTAGGAAGATCTTGAAGTCGCGGTCCTTGAGCGGTCGAACGGTGAGGGCGGCGTTCAGCATCGTGTAGGCGTCGGTGGGCAGTTCAAAGTCGGCCACACGATCTTGGCCGCCCACTCGGCGCACTTCGACCTGACCCGTCCACCATCCGGCCTCGAAGACGCCACGGGCCGCCGCACCCCACGGTGGAATACGTGCGGGCGGGCCGAGGTCCGTCTTGCCGTGGACATAGTCGAACGTCCCCTCGAGCCGGAAGCTGCGCGCGCCGTCCTCCCACAATCTATAGGACCCGTCGATCTCGGCCCCGTAGAAGCTCGCATCCGTCTGGACGAACTGGAAGATGGGCAGGCCGCTTTCGGCGTCCTCGGCGCCCGTGGGCCGCAGATCGATGAAGCCGTCGTAGCGGACGGCGAAGAGGTGGGCGTCCACATCCCACCGCCCGGCGCCGTAGTGGGCCGTCAGGTCCGCCGACCAGGAAACCTCGCTGTCGAGCGACAGGTCGCCCACTTCGAAGGACCGCGTCGCCGGATGGGGTCCGTTGGCGAACAGCTCCTCCTGCGCCGGGGCCCGCTCCGTGCGCGATCCCGAAAGCGAGAGGAACCAGCCCTCGGCCGGACGCACGAAGGCGCCCAGCGAGGCCGACACCCCGGTGAAGCTGCGGTCGCCGATGGGGCTCTCCAGATCCTTGCGCTCGAGCCGCACCCCGCCTTCGACGCCCCAGGCGTCGCGGTCCAGCCGCTGCAGCGTGAAGACGCCCCATTCTATGGTGTCGGTCGGCGGCACGAAGGCCTCGTCGCCGATGGCCTTGAAATCCCGCTGGAGCCACTGGACGCCCACGGCCCCCTGCCAACCATCGCGGTTGGGCTGCACCAGCTCGAGGCGGCCCTCCCAGCCCTGTGACTCGAAGCGCGTACCCACCTCGCCGCCTTCCAGCTCCACATGGGTGTAGTCGGCATAGCCGCCGGCGAAGCGCACGGTCTCGAACAGGCCCGACGACAGCCGGTATTCGCCACGCAGGTCATAGCGCGTCTGCTCGAGGTCGATGGTGACGACCTCTTCCTCCGGCTCCTCCCCCGCGTGAGGCTCGTCTTCGTGCTCATGGGCGTGCCCCGGCACGCCGTACTCGCTCTCCGTGCGCTTCACGGAAACGCCAAGATAGCCTTGGTCCCCCACGTAGGAGACGCCGCCGCCGTAGGCGGACAACTCGGAGAACGTGTTCTCGACCTTGGAGTCCACCGGTCCAGGCCACTCCTCGCCCTCGGCCGCAACCTGTCGGCGCGACTCCGGGAATGTGGGCACCTCATAGGCCTCCGTGTCGCGATGGGTCCCGTCCAGCGTGAAGACCAGGGGGCCGGCGCCGAACTTCACCGCGCCGCTGGTCTGCCAGCCGTTGTCCACCGTGGAGCCCGAGGCCGTGACGCGGCCCGAAACACCATCCGCCGGCGTCGTCGCGATCCGGTCGTCGATGACGTTGACCACCCCGCCAATGGCCGAGCCGCCGTAGGCCAGGGCCGAGGGGCCCCGCAGCACCTCGATCCGGCTAGCCTCCTGCGGATCGGTCGCGACCGCATGATCGGGCGAGAGCGCGCTCGCATCCACCTGTCCCAGGCCGTTCGACAGCACCAGCACGCGGGGCCCGGACAGCCCACGGATCACGGGTCGGCTTGCGCCCGGGCCGAAGGCGCTGGATCTGACGCCGGCCACATTGGCCAGGGCGTCGCCGAGTCCGCCAGCCGGGGCCTGGTCGATGTCGTCGCGCTTCAGGATATCGACGCTGGTGGTGGCGGAGTCGAGGGTCACGACGTAAGGCGCCGCCGTCACGACCACTTCAGAGACCTCCCGGTCCCGGCCCGGCGCCGGCTGTGCGAAGGCGGGGGCGGCGATTGCTGTGAGGACAGCGGCGGAGGCGAAGAGGCGGACGCGGGACATGGCGGGCTTTCTGAACAAGGCCTTGCGGAACGGCTGAACTGTTATGAAATAACATAACCAGAGGTCAAGTGCGTTGCCGCTGCGCCGTGAACCGGGTTAGCTGAGGACGATGAGCCACGAGTGCGATCACCATGCCGAGCACGAGCATCATGGCCTCAGGGGCCAAGCGCTCGCCCGCGCTCTGGGCCGCGCCGAGGACCGATGCGCGACCACGCAGGAGCGCCTGACCCCGCCACGGCGGCGCGTGCTGGAACTGCTCCTGACCGCCGACGCGCCGCTCAAGGCCTACGACCTGATCGCAGCGTACGGCGCGCGGGGCGAGCCGGCCAAGCCGCCGACGGTCTACCGCGCCCTGGAGTTCCTGGAGCGCCTGGGTTTTGCGCACCGCATCGAGAGCCTGAACGCCTATGCGCCATGCCGCATCGAGGGCGAGCACGTGGCCGCCTTCCTGATCTGCGACTGCTGCGGCGAGGCGGCGGAGTTCGAACCCGACTTCGGACCTCAGATCAAGGCGGCGACCACGGCCGGCTACGAGGTCCGCACCGTGACCCTGGAGGCGCGGGGCCTGTGCGCCGGATGCCGGCCCTCCTGAGAACCGCGCCGCGTCAGGCGCGTTGCTGAGGCGCGATGCGCAAGCAGATCTATCTCGACTGCGACGGAGTGCTCGCCGACTTCGACCGCGGCGCCGCGCGGATCCTCGGCATGTCGCCCCGAGAATTCCAATCGCGCCACAAGCCCTGCCTTTTCTGGAAGCGGCTGGCCCAGGCGCCGGACTTCTTCGACAGCCTCGAACCCATGCCGGACGCCTACGAACTGTTCGCAGCCGTCCGGCACAAGACCCCGATCATCCTCACGGGCCTGCCCCTCGGCGATTGGGCCGAGCCCCAGAAGCGGCGCTGGGCCGAACGCCATTTTCCGGGCGTGGAGGTGATCACCACCCTGGCGGCGCTGAAGCGCGAGCACTGCCACCCGGGCGACGTCCTCGTGGACGACCGGGACAAGCATCGTCACCTCTGGGAGGAAGCCGGCGGGATCTTCATCCATCACAACGACGCCCGAAGCTCGATCGCCGAGCTCCGGGCGATGGGGTTCCTGGAGTAGCGTCCTACCAGAAGACGTTACGCACCACCTGAACGACGCGGCCCGTGAACTCGTCGACCAGCAGGGCGTCGTCGCCCGCGCGGACCCACTCGAAGCCGGGCGGCGGCAGGGGCAGGTCGTAGTACCAGGGATCGACCAGCCACCAGTTCGGGCCCCACCAGCCGCGCGGCAGATAGTCGCCATAGCTCCAGAGATGGACGTAGAAGCCGCTCGGCGGCCGCCAGTGGTGGCGGTAGCGGTGGGGGCTGAAATAGACCGACGGATAGCGGCCGCGCTCCCATCGGCGATGGTCGCCGCGGCGGCCGTCGCGCCGGTCCCAGTCCCTGCGGTCCCAATCCCTGTGGTCGCGGCGTCCGTCCCAGTCGCGACGGTCGTGATCGCGCCGGCCATCCCAGTCGCGATTCCCGTCCCGGCGGCTTCGGTCATGCCGGTCGCCGTCACGGCGATCCCGGGCTCGTTCCCAGTCACCAAGACGGTCATCGCCCCGATCCCGCGCCCAGGCGCCGTCGCCTCGGAACCGGGGCCGATCGGCCCGTGCGGCGTCAGGCGCCCGCGGCGCCTCCGCCGCTCGCGGCGCCTGCGGCGCTGCGCGTTGTCCTCCGTCGCCCCGCCACTGCGGCCGGGCGCGCTCCCCGTCCCGATGTGGGCGGTCGCGCCGCTGTTCCATCCGCTCCGCACGTTCCGCGCGGTCGCCCCGCCCGCCCCCGTCCTGCGCCATCACGGGCGCCGCCTGGGCCAGCAGCACGACGGCCAGGGCCGTCATTCCAAGTCGCTTCATACCAAAGTCCGCCTGGGGCCGCGGCAGGCGCGACCCGGAAGTCCCTTCGGTTGCAACTGTGGCGCCAGTCATGGTGAACCGCGCTTGAACGGAGCGCGCGGGGCGGCCAAGTCAGGACCAGCAAAGGAGAGCGGATTGAGCGCCACACCCCACGACGTCCTGACCTTCTGGAAGAACGCCGGTCCCAAGCAGTGGTACGCGGCCAATCCGCGCTTCGACGAAGCGATACGGCTGAAGTTCGAGGCGACGCACCACGCCGCGGCGCGCGGGGAGTACGACGCCTGGGCCGAAACGGCCGAGGGGACGCTGGCGCTGCTGATCCTGCTCGACCAGTTCCCGCGTAACCTCTACCGCAAGTCGGGCCACGCCTTCGCGACGGACCCCAAGGCGCGCGCGTTCGCGCGGGCCGCGGCCGAGCGCGGCTGGCACGCCCAGGTGGAGCCGCAGATGCGGCAGTTCATGCTGCTGCCCTTCCAGCATTCGGAGGACCTGGCCGACCAGGACCGCGGCCTGGCGCTGGCCGAGGGCCTGGACGACGCCGAGATGCTGAAGTGGCACAAGATCCACCGCGACATCATCGTCCGCTTCGGGCGGTTTCCGCATCGCAACCCGATGCTGGGGCGGGAGACGACGGAGGAAGAGCAGACGTTCCTGGACGAGGGCGGGTTCGCGGGCTAGCGGCCGGGAGTTCGGGCGGCCGGCGGCTCGCCAGAGGCCCCTACTCCGTCTTGGCGACGTCGGTGGCCCGCTCCTCAGCGTTCTCCGCAGTCTCGGCGACCTTTACCGGGCGGTTGACGCACTTGCGCTTCGGGATGGTCGAGCCGACCACCGTGATCTTCTCGCAGACCCGTTCCATCGCCGGCTTGGCGGGGGCTTGGCCGCCCTCCGCGGTGGCCGGAGCGGCGAACATGGCGATCGCCGCCAGAGCTGAAACAAACATGCTGACCCCGCTTCCTAAAGGCGTTCGGCCCTATCCTTCGGGCGGCGGAGCCGGCCACGGCAATCTCGAAGCGATCAAGGGCGCGCCCCAGTCGGACTTCGCCTAGAGATTGGGCGCGGCGCCGAATTCCGGGTCAGCTCAAGTCCGTGGAGACGGGACCTACTCGGCCTTGGCCACGTCCGCGCCCTTGTCGCCGGCGTTTTCGGCCGTCTCCGCAGCCTTCACCGGCTTCATGACGCACTTCTTCTTGGGAACGGCCGAGCCGGCGGCCTCGATCTTCTGGCAGACGCGCACCATGGCGGGCTTGGCCTGCGCCTTGTCGCCGCCCTCGGCGGCCGCCGGCGCCGCAAACATGGCGATGGCCGCCAAAGCTGAAACGAGCATAGTTATTTCCACGTTACGAAAAAACTGTACCCCCTTAACCGCGCGTACACCGTACGCAACCAGGAATCGACGAACGGTCGTCCTCGCGTGCGGTGCGCCCTGTGGATGACATGCGATTTGTGGGGATCGCCGATTCCCGAATCGCCGTTCAGGAGCGACGGTGACCAGATGAACGCCCAGGCCGCCATCGTTCCCACGTGCGAGGCCGCCCCGGACCATCCGGAGCGCCAGTACCTGGACCTGCTTGCCGACATCCTGGCGAATGGGGCCCGGCGCGGCGACCGGACGGGCGTGGGAACCCTGGGCGTCTTCGGCCGGCAAATGCGGTTCGACCTGTCGCAGGGCTTTCCGCTGCTCACCACCAAGAAGCTGCACCGCAAGTCGATCATCCTGGAGCTCTTGTGGTTCCTTCGGGGCGACACGAACGTGCGCTGGCTGCAGGAGCGCGGGGTCTCCATCTGGGACGAATGGGCCGACGCCGACGGCGAGCTGGGGCCGGTCTACGGCAAGCAGTGGCGCTCGTGGGCGGCGCCGGACGGCCGCGTGATCGACCAGATCGCGAACGTCGTCGCCAGCCTGAAGGCCAATCCGGAGAGCCGGCGGCACATCGTCTCGGCCTGGAACCCGGCCGACGTGGACGACATGGCCCTGCCTCCCTGCCACTGCCTGTTCCAGTTCTTCGTCGCGGACGGACGGCTGAGCTGCCAGCTCTACCAGCGCTCGGCCGACGTCTTCCTGGGCGTGCCTTTCAACATCGCCAGCTACGCCCTGCTGACCCTGATGATGGCCAAGGTGACGGGCCTGGAGCCCGGCGAGTTCGTGCACACCCTGGGCGATGCGCACCTCTACCTTAACCACCTGGAGCAGGCGCGGCTGCAGCTTTCCCGCGAGCCCCTGCCGCTGCCGACGATGCGGATCGCGGACAGGAACGACCTCTTCGCCTTCGAGTACGGGGATTTTGCGCTGGAGGGCTACTCGGCCCATCCGTCCATCCCCGCCCCCATCGCGGTCTAGCGATGCCCGGGCCGCCGCTCACCCTCCGGGAAGTGACCGAATCGGCGGCGGAGATCTCCGACATCTATGCCGGCAAGTACGGCATCGCCCGCGACGACGACTGGTACCTGCTGAAGCTGCAGGAGGAATTGGGCGAACTGGCCCAGGCGCATCTGCGCCTCTCTAGCCGCGGCCGCGGCGAGGCCAGCGAGCACGACCGCGCCGACGAGGCCGCCGATGTGCTGTGCATGCTGCTGCTCTACTGCCGCCGGTTCGGGATCGATCCGGATCAGGCGGTGCGTCGCAAGTGGCTGACATGGCTGGAGCCTGTGTCTTGATCTGACGGGCTGCGGAACCGTCGCACTTCTCGCGAGCTTCACCGTCATGCTGCGCGCGACCATGAACCCGCGCGTCTTCTGGGGCGCGAGCGCCGTCATCGGCGCATTGCTGACCGTCGCCGTCGTTGCGCCGGGGGCGTCGGATCGGGTGTTTCAGGCGGCGCAGTCGTGGGTGATCGGAGCATTCGGCTGGTTCTATGTCGCGGCCGTGGCCGGCTTCCTCGGCTTCGTCGTCGTCATCGCAGCCGGCCCCACGGGTCGGATCCGGCTGGGGGCCGAGGGCGCAGAGCCGGACTTTCCGTACCTGTCATGGCTGGCCATGCTGTTCGCCGCAGGCATGGGCATCGGGCTCATGTACTTCGCCGTCGCCGAGCCTATTCAGCATTTCGCCGCGCCCCCCGAGGGGGCGCCCCGCTCTCTCGACGCCGCGCGCGAAGCGATGGTGATCACCTTCCTGCATTGGGGGGTCCACGCCTGGGCGGTGTATGCCCTGGTGGGCCTCAGCCTCGCCTTCTTCGCGCACCGGAAGGGTTTGCCGCTGACCCTGCGCTCAGGGTTGAGCCCCCTGCTCGGGCGGCGCACGGACGGGCCGCTGGGCGACGCGGTCGATGTCTTCGCCATCTGCGGGACCCTGTTCGGCATCGCCACGTCACTGGGCTTCGGGGTCAGCCAGATCAATGCAGGGCTGACCTACCTGGTAGGCCTGCCCAACGCGCCGCTGGTGCAGGTCGGCCTCATCGTCTTCGTCATGGGCCTTGCTACGGTTTCAGTCCTGACCGGCCTCGACCGCGGCATCCGACGCCTCTCGGAACTCAATCTGATCTTGGCGGTGCTCCTGATGGTCTTCGTCCTGGCGGTCGGCCCAACGGGCTTCCTGCTGAAGGCGCTCGTGCAGAATTTCGGACTGTACCTCGATGAGTTCTTCGTTCGCACATTCAACCTCTACGCCTACGAGCCGCGAGGCTGGATGGCGAACTGGACGCTGTTCTACTGGGCGTGGTGGATCGCGTGGTCGCCCTTCGTCGGGATGTTCATCGCGCGCATCTCGCGCGGGCGGACGGTCCGCGAGTTCGTAGTCGGCGTCTTGCTCGTGCCGACCGCATTCTCCTTCCTTTGGATGACGGTCTTCGGCGATACGGCCATCTGGCTGGATCTGGGCAGCGCCGCCGGCGAGATCGCCACCGCTGTGCAGGCCGATCTGTCCACCGCCATATTCCGCTTCCTGCAGCATCTGCCGGGCGCAGCGATCACTTCGACCCTCGTGGTGATGCTGGTGGCCGTTTTCTTCGTGACTTCGGCGGACTCAGGCTCGCTGGTCATAGACACCATCGCCTCGGGCGGCGCGGAGGAGACGCCTCGCTGGCAGCGCGTCTACTGGTGCTCTCTGGAGGGACTGGCCGCGGCGCTCCTGCTCCTGGCCGGCGGCCTGTCGGCTCTGCAGGCCGCCACCCTGGTCGCGGCCCTGCCGTTCGCCGTCATCATGGTGCTGCTCGCCGTCGGGCTCTATCGGGGCCTCTGGGCCGAGGTGAGCGGCGTCGCCCGGTCGCCCGAGGCTCCTATCGGGGGACGGCTGCGCCACATGCTTAGGCCGCACCGGAGGGCCGAAATTCTGGCGCGGATGCGGGACACGGGCGAGCCGGCGCTGGCCACCGTGCGCGACGGCCTTCGAGCCGCCGGAGCCGCCGCCGAGCTTGTTCATGACGATGAGAGCGTGGCCCTGATCGTCCCCGCCGACGGGGACACGTTCCGATACCACCTCGAGATCGCCCCACGTCCCTTGCCGGCGTTCTCTCCGCTGGAGGCGCCCGAGGGCCGCCGCACGCACGAATGGCGCCTCAGGGCCACCAGCGGCGAGCCCGGCGCCCAGCCGCACGACGTGACAGGCCTGACGCGGGACGGCCTGATCGGAGATATCCTGGCCCGCCTCGACCGCTGGCGTGCGTCGCACGGGTCGGGCCCCGTCGCTCGGCGCGAGCCCCAGCGGAGCTGACGGGGACCTTCCACCCTGCACGATCCAGTGGCGCGAGGCCGGGAATATTTCTAGCCTGAGGCGACTCATTCCGGGGGGAGTCGCCATGAGAAGAAACCTGACCTGCGCCGCGCTGGCCAGCGCTGTCCTGCTGTGCGCCGGTCCGGCCCAGGCCGATCCGACCACCGACCGCTTCGGACAGTGCCTGGTGGAGAACGCGAGCCCGAAGGACCAGGCGGCCCTGATCCGCTGGATGTTCGTCGGCCTGTCCGCCAACCCGCTTCTGAAGTCGATGACCACGGTGACGCCTGCTGAACGCGAGACGTACAATCGTGCGCTGGCGCAAACCTTCGAACGGCTGGTGCTGCGGGACTGCCGCGCCGAGTTCATCGCCGCGTCTAAGGCGGGCGGCAACAGCGCCCTCGAGGACGCATTCAAGTTCATGGGGGAGCGCGCGGCGAGGCAGCTCATGTCGGACCCGGCCGCGGCCAAGGAGCTCGAACAGTTCGGCGCCTACCTGGACGAGGAGAAGTGGGTGGCGGCGATGGAGGAGGCTGGCCTGCGCTGAACCCCCTCGCGGGAACGGCGCCGGCGGCCTATTGAACGGCCATGTCCTCCGTGATCCTCGCCGCCGGCCCCATCGCTCGCGACCGCAAGGGCGTCATCGGGCGGGGCGGCGCGCTGCCGTGGCGGCTCAAGACCGACCTGGCGATCTTTCGCGCCGTGACCATGGGCAAGCCGGTGATCATGGGCCGCAAGACCTGGGAGAGCCTGCCGAAGAAACCCCTGGTGGGGCGCACCAACATCGTGCTGTCGAAGGACGGCTCCTTCGAGCCCAAGGGCGCCGTGGTCTGCGAGGACTTCTCCGAGGCCGTGTCGATCGCGCGCGAGCAGGCCGAGGAGGACGGCGCGAGCGAGGTGTGCGTGATCGGCGGCGCCTCGCTGTTCGCCCTGGCCTTGCCGCGGGCCAAGCGGATCTACCTGACCGAGGTGGACGCCGATGTCGACGGCGACGTCTTGCTGGATCCCATCGACGAGAGCCGCTGGACGGAAGTCCGGTCCGAGCGCCACGAGGCCTCGGACGTGGACGAATATCCCTTCACCGTGCGGGTGCTTGAGCGACGCTGACCCCGCGTCACGGCTGGAACGTCCGCATGCCCGCGCTATGGTCTCGCGCACAACGAGGAGGAACCGAGCCATGGACATCGAGCTGGTCTGCGAAGGCCTGGAGTTTCCCGAGGGCCCGATCGCCATGGCCGACGGCTCGGTGATCCTGACCGAGATCAAAGCCCAGCGGCTTACCCGGGTGAGGCCGGACGGGACGAAGGAGACGGTGGTCGAGACCGGCGGCGGGCCGAACGGCGCGGCGATCGGCCCGGACGGCGCCATCTGGATCACCAACAACGGCGGCTCTTTCGAGTGGCTGGACAACGGCGGCCTGACCATTCCCGGCCCAACGCCCTCGTCCCATGTCGGCGGAATGATCCAGAAATACGACCTCAAGACCGGCAAGCTCGAAACGGTCTACGACTCCTGCGATGGCGAACGCCTCGTGGGGCCCAACGACCTCGTCTTCGACAAGTCGGGCGGCTTCTGGTTCACCGACCATGGCTGCTCCACCCGCGACGGGCGCAAGCACGGCGCAATCTACTACGCCAAGGCCGACGGCTTCCACATCAGCCGTCAGCGTGGGCACCTGATCTCGCCCAACGGCATTGGCCTCTCGCCGGACGAGAAAGTCGTCTATGTGGCCGACACCCAGCTCGGTCGCCTCTGGGCCTTCGACGTGGCCGCGCCCGGCCAACTCGCCGCGGGCCCGGGCTTCGCGCCCGGCCGCGTGGTCTGCAACCTGCAGGACTACCAGCTCCTGGACAGCCTGGCCGTCGAAGCTGGCGGCAAGATCTGCGTGGCCACGATCATCAACGGGGGGATCACCGCCTTCGACCCCTCGGGCCACACCGAGCACTTCGCCTTCCCAGACCTGATTTGCACCAACATCTGCTTCGGCGGCGAGGACATGCGCACGGCCTGGGTGACGGCCTCGTCCACGGGCAAGCTGTTCAAGGCGAAGTGGCCGAGGCCGGGGCTGAAGCTGAACTTCAATGGCTAGGCGGATGCTCCCCCAGAGGGGGAGCTGTCAGCGAAGCCGACTGAAGGGGGTTCCGGCTCGGCGGATGTAACCCCCTCCACCACTTCACCTTCTCCCCCTCCACCTGCGGGGAAGGACCTCAGTACAGCGTCGCCAGCGCACTCCGGTCGTAGGCCTTGAGCTCGGCCTGGCGGCCGTCCCTCACCTTCACCACCCACTCCGGATCCTGCAGCAGGGCGCGGCCGACGGCGACGAGATCGAAGTCGCCGCGGTCCAGCATGGCCTCCAGGCGGTCGAGCGAGGCCGGCTCGGACTTTTCGCCGCCCCAGGAGGCGATGAACTCGCCGGATAGGCCCACGCTGCCGACCGCAATGGTGGGCACGCCCGTCACCTTCTTGGCCCAGCCGGCGAAGTTCAGGTCCGAGCCCTCGAACTCCGGCTCCCAGAAGCGCCGCTGCGAGCAGTGCAGGCAGTCGGCGCCGGCGTCGACGAGCGCGCCCAGCCAGGCCTCCAGCGCCTGGGGCGTCTGCGCCATCTTCACGGCATAGTCCTGCTGCTTCCACTGGCTGATCCGGATGATGACCGGATAGTCCGGCCCGACGGCCTTGCGCACGGCGCGCAGGATGTCGGCCGCGAAGCGTGCCCGGCCCGGCAGGTCCTTCGAGCCATACGCATCTTCTCGGACATTCGTGCCGTCCCAGAAGAACTGGTCGATCAGGTAGCCGTGGGCGCCGTGAAGCTCGACGGCGTCGAAGCCCAGGGCCTTGGCCGACGCGGCGGCCTCGGCGAAGGCGCGGATGGCGTCGGCCACCTCCTCGTCGGTCATCGGTTCGCCGAACTTCTTGTCGGGGCGCGAAAGGCCCGAGGGGCTGTCGTAGGGCCCGGGAGGCGACCAGTCCTCGCTGCGCGTGCGCACGGCGCCGACATGCCAGAGCTGGGGCGCGATCAGGCCGCCGCCCTTGTGCACCTCGTCGGCGACGTGGCCCCAGGCGGCCAGCTCCTTCTCGCCATGGAAGCGCGGCACGTTCGGGTCGTTGAGGGAGGCCGGACGATCCACGCCCGTGCCCTCGGTGACGATCAGGCCGACCTGGTTCTCCGCCCGCCGGCGGTAGTAGGCCGCCACCTCGTCCGTCGCCACCCCGCCCGGTGAGAACGAGCGCGTCATGGGCGCCATGACGATGCGGTTCGGCAGGCGCAGCCCCTTCAGCTCGAAGGGCGTGAACAGAATGTCCGAAGCCATGTCAAATCCCCGCTGGCGCACAAATTCAAACGTCCGTTTAACGGGCGTCGGCGTTTCGGGCCATGCAGAAATGCTGAGGGGCCGCTCAGCGGCCAGGTCCCAGAAGGGCCTCTCGCCGGGCCAGACTCTCGGCCGGCCACTCCTTCTGCATGTCGTAGTAGACCTCGAACGCTCGCGCGTCCTCCGGCAAGCGCACCCACGGGAGCTTGGAGCGGGTGAAGATGTGCACGTCGGGCGCGAGGGCGCCGCGGTCATCCAGCGTGGTCGCCCGCAGGAAACTCATGACCTTGCGGTCGCCGTAGTCGGACTTGATCGTCGTGCCGCATTCCGCGCAGCGGTAGACGAGGTGCGGCCGGCCGCTGTCCGTCGGCATCGCCCAGGCCTTGAGCTCGCCCGAGAGCACCTCGATCCGGTCGGTCTCGATCAGGGCGTTGATCAGGAATGCGCTGCCCACCTGCCGCTGGCAGTCGGCGCAGTGGCAGCAGTGCACGAACATCGGCCCGGACGTCAGCCGATAGCGCACCGCCCCGCACGCGCAACCGCCTTCCAGACCCGCCATCCCGTTCGCCTTCTCATCGATCGCGCGATCAGTCTTCCAGCACGGAAAAGTTGACGCCAGCGTCATCTTTCGTTGACACCGGGAGCTCCGGGTAGCATCGTTCGAGATGGACGAATGCGGGCGGCGCAGACCCGCGCTTGTGGAGGATGACGATGGACGACGCGGCGATCGACCTGCAACGCGCGGCCCGCGATGCGGCCTATTCCATGCCGCTGGAGGAGATCGATCCGGCCAATCCGGAGCTCTTCCGCACCGATACGATGTGGCCCTATTTCGAGCGGCTGCGGAAGGAGGACCCGGTCCACTGGTCCGTCTCCGAGTTCGAGGACGTCGGCGGCTACTGGTCGGTGACCAAGTACAACGACATCATGGCGGTGGACACGAACCACGAAGTGTTCTCGTCCGAGCCGACCATCGTGCTGCCAGACCCGGCGGAAGACTTCACGCTGCCGATGTTCATCGCCATGGACCAGCCGAAGCACGATATCCAGCGCAAGACGATCCAGCCCATCGTGGCGCCGAACCATCTGGCCTACCTCGAGCCGATCATCCGCGAGCGCGCCGGCAAGATCCTCGACGACCTGCCGATCGGCGAGGAGATCAACTGGGTGGACAAGGTGTCCATCGAGCTGACGACCATGACGCTGGCCACCCTATTCGACTTCCCCTGGGAGGACCGTCGCAAGCTCACCCGCTGGTCCGACGTGGCGACCGCGGCGCCGGACTCCGGCCTCTTCTCCTCGACCGATCCCGAGATCGCCGAGCAGGAGCGGCGCCAGGAACTGTTCGAGTGCGTCGACTACTTCATGAACCTCTGGAACGAGCGGGTGAACGCCCCGCCGCAGCCAGACCTGATCTCCATGCTCGCCCACGGCGAGGCGACCCGGAACATGGATCGCATGGAGTACCTCGGGAACCTGATCCTCCTGATCGTGGGCGGCAATGACACCACCCGCAACTCCATCTCGGGCTCGGTGCTCGCGCTGCATCAGAACCCCGACCAGAACCGCATCCTGCGCGACAACCCGGCGCTGATCCCGAACATGGTCTCCGAGACCATCCGCTGGCAGACGCCGCTGGCCTACATGCGCCGCCGCGCGAAGCGGGACATCGAGCTGGGCGGCAAGACCATCCGCGAAGGCGACAAGGTCGCCATGTGGTACGTCTCGGGCAACCGCGACGAAGAGGTCATCGAGCGGCCCAACGACTACTGGATCGAGCGGCCGCGGGTGCGCCAGCACCTGTCGTTCGGCTTTGGCATCCACCGCTGCGTGGGCAACCGCCTGGCCGAACTGCAGCTCAAGATCATCTGGGAAGAGATCCTCGCCCGCTTCCCACGGATCGAGGTGGTGGGTCCGCCCAAGCGGGTCTACTCGTCGTTCGTGAAGGGCTACGAAGAGCTGCCGGTCGTCCTGCCGACGCGGAACTGAGTGACGAAGCTTCCCGGCGGCGGGTGCGTTGACGCCCCGCCGCCGGTGCGCTTCCCTGCCGCCGCCCAAGTGGGGATGGGGGCGGAGGAAAAACCAATGATCAGAGCGACGACCTGCATCGCCGCACTCGCAGCCGCGAGCCTCATGTCGGCGCCCGCGTACGCGGCGGAGACGCGGCTTTCCGCCCATCTGGGCGGCGCCGGGTCCGCCGACGCCGACGGCGCGGGCCACGCGAACTTCAGGATCGACCCGGCGAAGAACGAGATCTGCTACGACCTCATGGTCGAGAAGATCGAGCCCGCCACCATGGCCCATATCCACAAGGGCGAGGCCGGAGCCTCAGGGCCGGTGGCCGTGCCGCTGACCAAGCCCGCGGCCGACGGCAAGAGCGCGGGCTGCGCAACGGTCGGGGCCCCCGTCGTGGCCGACATCCTGGCCAACCCCGGCGGTTACTACGTGAACGTGCACAACGGGCCGCACCCGGGCGGCGCGATCCGCGGACAGCTCGCGAAATAGCGCCGCGTAGCGGCGGCGGGCGCGGTCCCGCCGCCGCCGCGCTCAACGATTGTCGGCCAGGGCGTACTGCACGGCGCGGCGCATCTGGCGGAGCGCGTCCTCCAGGCTCGCAGCTTCGCACCGCCGCTCCCGTTGCCGGGCGAGGGGAACCACCGAGCTGTCGATCCGGCACACGCGACGTGTCGCGCGGCCGATGCGCGACTCCAGGGCATCGCGGCCGGCCGAGGTCCGCAGGTCGAGATCGGCATAGCTCACGCGTTCCGTGCGCGGCCGGGGTTCGGCGGCGTGCGCCGGTGCGGAAACGGCTAGGCCGCCGGCCAGCGCCGTGAGCACGCCGCCGATGAAGAACACGGAGGCGCGGGTCGCAAGGAAGTGTCTCAACACGTCTTCAGATCTCCTTCATCCGTGCGGCCGGACAGCCCGGCCGCATCGGGGCCGGCCTTTTGCCCGCAACTTCCGCTTGGGGTCCTGTGACGGTTCTGAGGATTTGGTGGTTTGCGCCGGCGTCGCCTTGCTGCAGCGCAGCAGACAAATTCCTCTGTCTTCTCGGCGACTTATAGGTTCGCGATGACCCGCCTGGATAGCGGCGGTATTCTGAGGATCTTCTGAGGTCTGGGCGGCCGTGAGCGAATCCGAACAGGAAAGCGACGAATCCGGGGGCGCCAGCGAGCGCGTCCTGACGGCCGGGCCGTATCGGCTCGACCTGCGCGACGAGCGCGTCTGGAAGGATGGCGAGCCTCTGCGGCTGGGGGGCAAGGCCTTCACCCTTCTACGGACCTTGATGGCCTCGCCGCAGACGCTGGTGACCAAGGACGAGCTGTTCGAGAAGGTGTGGGGCGGCCTGGCCGTCTCGGAGTCCGTCCTCACCACCGCGGTCAAGGAGCTGCGCCAAGCGCTGGGTGACGATGCGCGCCGCCCGACGGTCATTGAGACGGTCCACGGCCGCGGCTACCGGTTCCTTCTGACCGTCACCCGCGACACAGCCGCCGACGACGCCCCGCCAGACATCTCCGGCCAGCCGCCGGCCGGGACAACCCCCGCGCGGACGAAGCGCTGGATGGCCGCCGCGGCGGCCGTCGCGGTGACGTTCGCCGCCCTCGTCGCCGTCGCCCTGGCCAATCCCGCCACGTTCGGCCTCGCGCACCCGAAGTCGGTGGCGGTGCTGCCGTTCGAGGACCTGTCGCCGGATGGCGCCGAGCGGTGGTTCGCCGAGGGGCTGACGGAAGAGGTGACCAGCACGCTCGCCCGCACGCGCGACCTGCGGGTCGCGGCTCCGGGATCGGTCGGAGCGCCCGACGGCGACCTGCGCCGCGCGGCCCGGGAGGCGGGGGTGGCCCATGTGCTGACGGGCGCCGTGCGCCGATCCGGCGACCGGCTGCGGGTGACCGCGGACCTCGTGCGCGCCTCCGACGGGGCGCACATCTGGTCACAGAGCTACGACCGCAAGGGCGGGGACATCATCTCCATCCAGGAGGACATCAGCGTCCAGATCGCCCGGGCCCTGAAGACCGCCACGGACCCGGCGAGGCTGCAGGCCATGACGGCGGCCGGCACCCGCTCGGTCCCGGCCTATGAGGCCTATCTGCGCGGGCTCGTCCTGCAGCGGCGGCAGCTCGACGAGGGCGACGTCGCCCTGTCGCGGGCGGCGGAGGCCGCCTTCGAGGAAGCGGTTCGGCTTGATCCGACCTTTTCGGCCGCGCAGTGGCGGGTGGCCGACCGGCTGTTCGGAAACGCGACCCGCGTGGACGCGCCCACCGAATCCGACGCCGCGGAGGCGGCGCGCCTGAAGCAGTTCTTCGCGCGCGCCGACGCGGCCATCGTCAATAGCCAGGACGAGACGGAGTCACTGAAGTACCGCGCCACCCGCGCCGCCATGCAACTCCGCTTCCAGCAGGCCCGGCGACTGATGGCCGACTACGTCCGCGCCCGCCCGCGCGACATCGAGGCCTGGGACAAGCTGGCCGAGTTCTCGGCCTATGCCGGCGAGCGCGAGGAGATGGCGCGCGCGGCGCGGCGTATCCGCGACCTTTCGTTCGAGGCCGGCCAGCCCCGATCCCGCGCCGTCACCCTGCTGGTGATGGGCGGGCGGCTGGACGAAGCGCTGGCCCTGGCGCGACGGCAGGTGCAGGCGCGTCCGGACTCGGCCCTCATCCTTTACCAGGCGCACCGAGCCGCGATCTGGGCGGGGCGGACGCCCGAAGCCGAAGGCTACCTCAAGCGTCTGCGGAACTCCGGCCTTCCGCGGGAGAGCAAGCTGCTGGCGGAACTGCGCCAGGCCTGCGCGGCGGGCCGCCTGACCGACGCAAGCGCGACCTACGAGGCGCTCCGCCGCGCCCAACGGCGCAGCACCCGCTACCATGCGGCCCAGATCTACGGCGACGAGGCGACGGCGGTCCGGACGCTTGCGCCCCTGGACACCCCGGAGCGCTTGCCCGTCCTCATGCAGTTCCTGATCCACCCGACATTCGATGCGCGCCCCTACCCCAACCTGCGCGCGCGGCTCGAGGCGGACGGCGCGACGATCCGGCGGCCCATCGCCACGCCGAACGGGTGCCCGGCGCGGCGCTGATCAGCGCTTCGGTTCGGTCGCCGGGGGCGACAGCGACATCGGCGGCGGATCCCAGGACCCCATCAGGGTGATCACCACCTTGGCCACCGACTCCGCCGAGATGACCGAGCCCTCGCCCGCCCCCTCGCAAACGACGCGGTACTCGGCGCGCGTATCGACGGTCTCGGCGACGGGACCCCATTCCGGGTTCGGATTGACCTTGCTGACCAGCAGCGCGCCCGAGCGGGAGAAGGCCGAGAACTCCCGCCAGCGCATGCGGTAGTCGGCGCAACGATATTCGTTGAGCGAACGCACATAGCCCGGCTGGGGCGGCACGCCATTCGTGATGTTGCGCTGGATGCGCACCGTCCAGGCCCGGCGCACCCGGCCATCGTCGACGATTTCGATCCCCTCGGGGTCCATCACCGTCCATCCGTCGCTTCCCGACTGGATCACATAGAAGGTCCGGGCCGCGGCTTCTGTCGCGCCCAGGGCGATCAAGGTCACGGCGCTGGCGAGGGCGAAAACGCGCATGTTCAAAGGACTACCCCGGCCGGCGCGTCCGGCCAAGCCGCCTCGCGCATGACGGGCGCCGCCGCCCCGGCGCGGCCTCCATAGATTATGCCGCTTCTGCCGATAGGGTTTTCCATTTTGTCAGCCGCGCGCCCGCGGGCCTAGTGTTCGAGCCGGGGGATTGGAGGAGGAAACTGATGGACGACGCTAGCCCGCTCAGCAACCCGGCCAAAGAACCTCGCGCGCTGAGGTCCCTGCTGGGGCGCACCAATCGCGACTGGTGGCCGAACCAGCTCTCGCTGGACATCCTGCACCAGCACGGGCTCAGCGGCGACCCGCTGGGTCGGGACTTCGACTACGCCGAGGCCTTCAAGACGATAGACTATCAGGGGTTGAAGAGGGATCTCACCGCCCTGATGACGGACAGCCAGCCCTGGTGGCCGGCGGACTACGGCCACTATGGCCCGTTCTTCATCCGCATGGCCTGGCACAGCGCCGGCACCTACCGCACGGGCGACGGCCGCGGCGGCGCCAACTCGGGCAACCAGCGCTTCGCGCCGCTCAACAGCTGGCCGGACAACGCCAACCTCGACAAGGCCCGCCGCCTTCTGTGGCCCATCAAGAAGAAGTACGGCGCCAAGCTCTCGTGGGCCGACCTGATGATCCTGGCCGGCAACGTCGCCATCGAGTCCATGGGCGGGCCGGTATTCGGGTTCGGCGGCGGCCGGGCCGACATCTTCGAGCCCGAGAAGGACGTCTACTGGGGCACCGAGGAACAGTGGGTCGGCCAGGAGGGGAACCTCACCCGGATCGACGAGGAATCCGGCCGGGCGCTGGAGAACCCGCTGGCGGCCATCCAGATGGGCCTCATCTACGTCAATCCCGAGGGGCCGGGCGGCGATCCCGACCCGCTGAAGTCGGCCCGGGACATCCGCATCACCTTCGCCCGCATGGGCATGAACGACGAAGAGACCCTCGCCCTCACCGCCGGCGGCCACACCTTCGGCAAGTGCCACGGCGCGGGCGACGCCAAGAAGGTTGGGGCCGAACCCGAGGGCGCCGACATCGCCCAGCAGGGTCTCGGCTGGACGTCCAGCCACGAGAGCGGCATGGGCGACCACACCATCACCAGCGGCCTGGAAGGCCCGTGGACGCCCACGCCCACGCGGTGGTCGATGGCCTATTTCCACATGCTGCTGGACTATGAGTACGAGCTGGTGCGCAGCCCCGCAGGGGCCAAGCAGTGGCAGCCCAAGAACCAGAAGCCGGAAGACATGGCGCCTGGCGCCCACAGCCCCGACCGCCGGGTCCCGACGATGATGACCACGGCCGATCTGGCCTTCAAGATGGACCCCGAGTACCGCAAGATCGCCGAGCGGTTCCGAGACAATCCCGACCAGTTCGCCGACGCCTTCGCCCGGGCCTGGTTCAAGCTTTGCCACCGCGACATGGGTCCGAAGTCCCGGTACCTCGGCCCGGAAGTCCCCAAGGAAGATCTGATCTGGCAGGACCCGATCCCGCCGGTGGACCACCCTCTGGTCGACGCCGCCGACATCAAGACGCTGAAGGCCAAGCTCCTGGACTGTGGTCTGTCGGTCGCCGATCTGGTGCGGACGGCCTGGGCCTCGGCGGCCACCTACCGCGGGTCCGACCACCGGGGCGGCGCCAACGGCGCGCGCATCCGGCTCGCCCCGCAGAAGGACTGGGAGGTCAACGAGCCGGCGAAACTCGCCAAGGCGCTCCAGGCTCTTGAGAAGGTGAAGGCCGACTTCGACGCCTCGGCGCCCGGCGGCAAGAAGATCTCGCTGGCCGACCTCATCGTCCTGGGCGGCTGCGCCGGGATCGAGAAGGCGGCCCGGGACGCCGGCAAGAGCATCGAGGTCCCGTTCATCCCCGGACGCACCGACGCGTCGGCCGAGCAGACCGACGCCGAGAGCTTCGAGGTCCTGGAGCCCAAGGCCGACGGCTTCCGCAACTACCTGCAGGTGCGGTTCAGCGTCCCCACCGAGGAGCTGCTGGTCGACCGCTCGCAACTCCTGGGCCTCTCGGCCCCGGAGATGACGGTGCTGGTGGGCGGGCTGCGCGTCCTGGGCGCCAACCACGGCGGGTCGAAGGACGGGGTCTTCACCGACCGCCCCGGCCAGCTCACCAACGACTTCTTCGTCAACCTGCTCGACATGGGCACGGCGTGGAAGCAGGTGGACGACAAGGCCGACGACCTATTCGTCGGAACGTGCCGGAAGACCAACGAACAGAAGTGGACGGCCACCCGCACGGACCTGGTGTTCGGCTCGAACTCCCAGCTCCGGGCGATCTCCGAGGTCTATGCGGCCGACGACGCCGGCGACAAGTTCGTGAAGGACTTCGTGGCCGCCTGGACCAAGGTCATGAACGCCGATCGATACGACCTGCCCCGGTCCCAGCGTCGGCCGGCGGCCTGATCTTCACGCGATCATCCTCCCCGGCGACCCGCTGCGCCGGGGAGGATGTGGCGCTGGAGGAAGCTCGCGTCCGATGGTCAAGACAAAGGGGCGACCAGGAGGTGGCTCGGCTACGCCGTCTTCGACTCGCACGGGGCTCCGATCGAATATGTTCGCACCAGCGGACTCGCAGAGTAGGCCTTCCAGACAATAATCGCCTCTGGCGTTAGGCCTGGCCCCAGCCGTCGTAGGCGAAACGCATGAGGTTGGATCGCCCGGACCCAGCGATGAGGCGCTGGGTGACTCCACAAATCGATTGAGCAACACGTCCGCGTCATGAAAGCGGAGCGAGCCTGACACCCCCTGCCGATAACTGACCCTCCCGTCCACTGACAGTCTGGATGGGGGATCAGAAGATGATTTCGATTTGGTCGTGGCGTTCCGCGCTGCTAGCCGCCTGCGCCGTGGCGCCTATCGTTTGGGGCGGATCGGCATCCGCGCAGGATGTCGCACCGGTCGGCGCGGCCGCGGATGCAGCCGATGATGCCGCCGTCTCCGAACTGGTGGTTACGGCCCCGATCCGGGAAAGCCTCGAAAAATCTCTCGAGTTGCAGAAGGCCGCCGACAACGTCGTCAACGTCATCGCCGCCGACACCATCGGGCGATTCCCCGACGCCACGGCCGCCGGCGCCCTGGCCCGCCTGCCCGGCATCGGGGTCCAGCGCGACCAGGGCCAGGAGCGCTACATCCAGATCCGCGGCGCGCCGACCCGCTGGACGACCGTGGCGTTGGACGGCGTCAACGTCCTGGGCGCCGAGGACCGGATCTTCCGCTTCGACTCGGTGCCGGCCGCGCAGATCAGCCAAGTGGTGCTGAACAAGACCCTGTTGCCCGACATGCCCGCTGAGTCGTTGGCCGGTCGGGTGAACATCGAGACCTTCTCGCCACTCTCCACCATGGGCTTCCACGGCTCCTTCGACGGCGGATACGGCTTCGTCGACCTCGGGGATGGACCGGTAAAGCAGTACTCCGGCCGCCTGTCCTGGTCGAACGGCACCTGGGGCGTCAGCCTCATCGGCTCGCATTATTCCTTCGAGCAGCAGACCGACAACTCCGAGCCGCGCTACGACAACATCGGCATCACCCAGCTGCGGATCACCAAGTACATCATCACGCGTCAGACCGAATCCTATTCGGCCAAGGTCGAGTATGCGCCGACGGACAACCACCGCTTCTCGCTCACCCACCTCAAGACCGAGTTCAACGATTTCGAGGAGCGGAACCAGTACAGATTCCAGTACTCGAACGCTTTCTCAGGCACGCGCAGCTTCGGGACCAGCGAACTGGTGGGCG
This sequence comes from Pseudomonadota bacterium, assembly GCA_049323595.1. GTDB lineage: Bacteria > Pseudomonadota > Alphaproteobacteria > Caulobacterales > Caulobacteraceae > Phenylobacterium. The sequence goes on along the minus strand of JBMOOD010000026.1, from coordinate 56,209 downwards.
TGCCGCAGGACGCCTCGTTCGAATACGGCACCTATTCCAACGGCGTCTGGTTCACGGTGCTGCATGGCGAGCACGACGTGGCGGGCTGGGAGATCGACTGGAATCTCGCCCACACCGCCACCGAATTCAACACCTACACCCCCACTACGACACAGCAGACGTCCACGGGACTTGGTCGACCGACGGCGGACAACGCCTTCCTGCTGCCGTCCATGACGGTGGATGGGGCGGCGCGGCCGGGAGGCATCCCCTTCCACACCCTCTACGACACGATAAACGTCGGCGGCGTCCCCACCCGCGGGCCGCAGCAGACCGCTCTTCCCCAACTCGACCTGACCGAGGAGTTCGCCAGCGAGTTCAGCTCGATCTTCGAGACGGAGGCCTACACAGCCAAGTTCGACATCGGCCGCGAGTGGGAGAGCATGGGCGCCGTGGCCACCTTCAGGGCCGGCTTCCAGTATGACGACCGGACCCAGGACAACGCCAGCATCGCGCTGGTGCGGCCTGACGGCACGGTCGTCTCGAACAACCGAAACGGCTTCAACCTGCGCACGGTCTCGGCGCAGCTGGGCATTCCCTGGAACCCGGACGCCTATGTGACAGGGAACGCCTGGGACACAGATTTCCCGTTCGGCTTCAGCGCCAACTACATCCACAATCCCGCCTGGGCCTATCAGCAGCGCGTGCTGATGGACGCCGCGCGCGCCGCCAACGAAGCCGGCACGGGCAACTACGCCGTCTACGATGTCGATCCGCGCTCAGTGAACACCGTCGACGAGACCGTCGCCGCCGCATACGCCATGAACAAATGGGACTGGGACCGACACACCCTGGTCGCCGGTCTCCGCGTGGAGCGCACAGAGATCGAAACCACCGGTTTCGCAACGGTGGGCGCCACCCTGGCGCCGCTGGAGTTCTCCAGCACCGACACCAAGGTGTTCCCCAGCCTGCACTACACCTACGACTGGTCCGACACGATCAAGCTGCGTGCGGCCTTCATCTCGGGCCAGGCGCGGCCCAGCCTCGCTGACATGCGCGCCAACGTCTCGATCAACGACACCAGCCAGTCGATCTCCGGCGGCAACCCCTTCGTGAAGCCGGAAACGGCCTATGGGGTCGACGCTTCGGCCGAATGGTACTTCGCGCCCGCCTCTCTGCTGGCGGTCAGCGCCTACCACCGCGAGATCAAGGACGTCCTGTTCGACGCCACCGAGATCGTCGGCGACGACAGCTACGACACCGGCGGCATCGACCGGAGCAACTACACCTTCAACACGACCCTGAACGGCGGCGACGGCCATCTGACGGGCATCGAGTTCGTCTACTACCAGCCGTGGACCTTCCTGCCGGGCTGGCTCTCGGGCTTCGGCTTCCAGGGCAGCCTCGCCTTCACCACCGGCGAGTTCAAGACGCCCACTGGCGAGGAGGTCGAGTTCCCCGGTACGTCCGACAGGATCATCGGCGCGACGCTCTTCTATGAGAAGTACGGCCTGTCGACACGGCTCACCTACCAGCACCGGACGGACTGGCTGGACGAGGTCTTCCCGAGCGGCAGTTCGGCGAATTCCAACCTCTACTGGGACGACACCATGCGGCTGGAGCTCTCGGTCCGCTATCAGCTCAACGAGACCGTCTCGCTCTTCGCGGACATCAACAACCTGACCAACGAGCGGGGCGTGCGCTACCGGGGCGAAGAGGACCGGCCGTACGAGGTGGAAGGCTTCGGCCGGAAGTACCTCTTCGGGGTCCGGGCGACGTTCTAGACGGGCTCCAGATCCAGGACGACGGCGGCGTGGTCGCTGGGAAACCAGCCTGCGCCGTCGGCTCTGTCCAGAGCCGTCCGTCGACCGGCCACCCGCCAGCCGCCCGCGTGCTGCAAGTGGACGTGATCGATCGCCGCGCCGGCCGACGGCGAGTCGCCTTCACGGGCGCCCTGCATCGTCGAGGGCGCCGCCGACAGGCCCAGGACGGCCAGTTCGGGGTCGGCCGCTGTGGCGTTGAGGTCACCAGCCACGATAAGCGCGCCGGACAGGTCCTGGCAGCCCCACTCCAACGCTCTCAGGAGCTGGGCGCCGCGCAGTTGCGAAGCTTTGGGCCCGCGCAAGTGTGTCAAATGCAGGTTGAGCAAGCGCAAGGGACGGCCGCAGGCGGTCAGATCCGCGCGCTGGGCGATCCGTTCGCCGTCCAGCGGGTCGCTCGGCAGGGCCAGTACGGCCGGCCTCAGGGGCGTCTTGGACAGCATGGCCAGCCCGGACGCGCTGCGCACGAGCCGCCCCTCCATCGGCCGCAGCTTCTCCCGCGCCGGGGCGGCGTGGAGGTGGAGCCCGGTCGCGTAGGACAGCGCCGCGCCGGTGTCGTGGCCGGCCGCCGAGAAGCATTCCTGGAGACAGACGAGGTCGGCGTCGAGCGCGGCCAGCCCCTCGCCCATCAAGCGCAGGCGACGGGCGTAGTCGCCCTCGTTCTTCCAGGTGTTCAAGGTGACGATGCGCATGGCGCGGGCGCGGCTCAGGCGGCCCGACGGCCCTCGACCCAGACGCCGCGCACGACCGGCAGCCCGTCATGCAGCCGGACCCTGATAAGGTCCGCTCGGCGGCCGGACTCGATCGCGCCGCGATCCTCCAGCCGGGCCGCCCGGGCGGGCGCGGAAGTGACGACCGCCACCGCCGCCGGCAGGCTCCAGCCGAACGCCGGGCCGGTCAGGGCGAAGGCGCACTCCACGAGGCTTCGGGGCACATAGTCGGAGGCGAAGGCGTCAAGCAGGCCCTCGCCCGCTAGGTCGGCCGCCCGGACATTGCCGGAGTAGGAGCCGCCGCGGATGAGGTTCGGGCCTCCCATCACCACCGTCATGCCGCGCTCGCGGGCGCGGCGCGCCGCCTCGACCGTCACGGGAAACTCGGCGACCGTGGCGCCCAGGTCCGCGGCCGCGTCGATGTGTTCGGCATCCTCGTCGTCATGGCTGGCGAGTGGGGCGCCGCGATCCTGGGCCACATCGGCCACCAGCCGCCGGTGACGCTCGGCGTTGCGGGTCTGGCGGTCGCGGATCTCGGCCATGCGGCGCCCGATCGCCTCGTCGCTCATGCCGGTTTCACGCCAGCCGGCGAAGTGGCGCTCGATGTCCCGGTACTGCCGTTGACCCGGCGTATGATCCATCAGGGAGAACAGCCCGGTCATCGGATGGGCAGCCAGAGCCTCCAGGCGATCAGGCAGGTCGTCCGCCGGCGTCTCGCAGCGCCAGTGCAGGCGGTGGTCGGCCTTCAGCATGCCGGCGTCGCGCGCGGCGGCCAGGCCTTGCGCCAGCCGGGCCAGGTTCTCGTGATCGCGCGAGGCGGCGGCGTTGAATGAGCCGATCGACAAGCTGTCGAAGATTGTCGTCACCCCCACGGAGAGGCAACAGCCGTCGTGGGTCACCGCCGCGGAGACCGGATTCCAGTCGATCTTCGGGCGAGGGAAGAAGTGCCGCTCGAGGTTGTCGGTGTGCAGGTCGATGACGCCGGGCATCAGGACGTCGCCCTCGAGGTCCTCACCGACGCCCGAGGGACCGCGGTCCACGGCGGCGATGCGTCCGTTGCGGACCAGCACGGAGCCGGTGAACGAGTCGTCCGCGGTGACGACCAGGGCGTTGCGATAGGCGGTTTCCAAAGCCGGGCTCCAGGCTCGCGTCAATCGGGTTCGGGAAAGTCGATCTCGACCTCGGTCGCGGCGCGCGAGACGCCGTATTCCAGCGGGCGTCCCAGGCCGTCGATGTTGAGGTAACGCTGCACGAGCAACGGCACGTGGCGCGGCACCTTAAGCAGGGTGGCCTCGTGACCGGTCGGCAGGCGGGCCGAGATCCAGGTGCGCTGGCGCGTATAGTCCGGCACGCCGAAGTCTATGAGCGTCTGGGTGATCGTGCCGCGCGCCCGATAGGTCTCCACGAACGCCGGGAAACGGGCGTGGCTGAAATAGTGCTGGCTGAGCCCCGTGGGCTCGCCGTCGATGAACCGGCGGCGCTCAAGAAAAATCACCGGCTGGCCAGCGCGTAGGCCCAGGTGGCCGGCGATCTTCGAGTCCGCCGGCCGCACGACCAGCTTCAGCGTCTCAGTGCGAGGCGTCTGGCCACGCTCGCGGACGGATTCGGTGAATCGTGGCCGTCGCCTGAGGCGCATCGGCGCCGATGGCCGGCGCACGTAGCTGCCCCGGCCCTGGGTCGATTCGACGATGCCCTTGTCCTGCAGGTCCGAGAGCGCTCGCCGGACCGTGTGCCGGTTGACCATGAATTGGAGCGACAGCTCGTGCTCGGTCGGCAGCTTGTCGCCCGGACTCAGCTCGCGGGCCAGGATGCGGCGCTCGAGCGACTGAGAGATTTCGCGCCAGAGGGTCATGGGCCAGACCCTAGCAGCCGCACTTATCAATCTCGCGACACGAAACTAGACAAGTTTTACTGACGTCGCGGAAATTTCACGATCATATATTTGCCAGTAAACTCGAGGCGGAATATCTCTGTACTTACCAATAAAGAACAACTTTCTGATTTGTTGGAGGTTAGGAGATGCCCGCCCCACAGCTTGTCCAGGCCGCCGAGCAGCGACGACGCTGGCTCTCGATCCTGGCGAAGGCCCCCGCCCACGAGGTGCTCTCGGCCTGGGACCGCCTCGAGAACCGTCCTGCTTACCGCACCCTTCGCGCGCCGGAGATCGGCATGGTGATGGTGCGCGGCCGCATGGGCGGAACGGGCGACGCCTTCAACCTGGGCGAAATGACCGTCACCCGCGCCGCCGTCCGCCTTGAGGCTGGAGCCTCTGGGATCGGCTATGTGGCCGGCCGTGACCGCCGCCATGCGGAGATCGCAGCCGCGGTCGACGCCATGATGCAGTCGCCCGCCCTGCGCCCGGCCGCCGAGGCCATCCTCTCGCCGCTGGAAGCCGCCTATCGGCAGCGTCGCGAAGCCGACGCGCGCAAGGCGGCCGCCACCAAGGTCGACTTTTTCACCATGGTCCGCGAGCGGGGGCCCGCGAAATGAACGCGCTTCCCGCCCCGCCGCTCGACCTGGCCGAGATCACACCGGGCTTCGGCGATCCGACCCGCGATTCCCAATCCGTCTTCCGGAGGGTGATGGAGGCCGTCGCCCGCCCCGGGGCCATCCAGGACCTTTCGTTCGCGCCCGAGCCGCCGGCCGGCCTGGGCCGCGCCGCCGCCGCCGTCGCCCTGACGCTCTTCGACTTCGAGACTCCGGTGTGGCTTGACCCGGCGCTGCGCGGTGCGGCGGCTGACTGGCTGCGCTTCCACTGCGCCTGTCCGATCGTCGACGATCCCGGTCGCGCCGCCTTCGCGATCGTGGCGGACGTGGCCGACGCCCCGCCGCTCTCGGCGTTCCACCAGGGCGACGCGAAATATCCGGACCGATCCACCACCGTGATCATCCAGACGGCGGCCCTCGTGGGCGGCCGCTGCGCGACCCTGGAGGGCCCCGGCATCAAGGGCCGCAGCGCCATCGCGCCGCCCGGCCTGAATGGCGTCTTCTGGGAGCAGGTGCAGGCGAACCACGCCCAGTTCCAGTTCGGCGTCGACCTGATCTTCGCCGCCGGCGACCTGATCACCGCCCTGCCGCGCTCGACGCGCGTCACCATCAAGGGAGACTGAACATGGCCTATGTGGCGGTGAAGGGCGGCGAGACGGCGATCACCAACGCCCATCGTTGGCTGGCCGAGGCGCGCCGTGGCGATCCCGCGGTGCCCGAGGTCCGCGTCGATCAGGTGCGCGAGCAACTCTCGCTCGCGGTCGACCGGGTGATGAGCGAAGGCTCCTGCTACGATCCCGAACTGGCCGCGCTGGCGATCAAGCAGGCCCGCGGCGACCTGCCCGAGGCCATTTTCCTGATGCGGGCCTACCGCACCACCCTGCCCCGTTTCGGCGCTTCGCTGCCCGTGGAGACCGGCGCAATGGCCGTGCGGCGGCGGATCTCCGCTGCGTTCAAGGACATCCCCGGCGGCCAGGTGCTGGGGCCGACCTTCGACTACACGCACCGCCTGCTGGACTTCACCCTCGCCGCCGACGGCGTCGCACTGGAGCCGGCGATCGAAGCCGCCGAGCCGCAGGCGTGGCCCATGGCGACCATCGCCAGCGTCTTCGATCAGGAAGGGCTGCTCGAGGCGGACGCGCCCAGCGAGACCCCGACCGAGCCGTTCGACCTGACCCGCGAACCGATGGCCTTTCCGGCCGGCCGCGACCAGCGCCTCCAGGCCCTCGCGCGCGGCGACGAGGGTTTCCTGCTCAGCCTGGCCTATTCCTCACAACGCGGCTGGGGCTCGACGCATCCTCTCTGCGCCGAGATCCGCCTGGGCGAGGTGGCCGTCGAGTTCGTCCCTGACGAGTTGGGCTTCCCGATCGAGATCGGCGAGCTGACGCTCACCGAGTGCCAGATGATCTCCACCGGGAGCGGCGGCATGGATAAGCCGCCCCAGTTCGCCAGGGGCTATGGCCTCACTTTCGGCCACTGCGAGCGCAAGGCGATGTCCATGGCCATCGTCGACCGCGCCCTGCGCGACGCCGAGGAGGTCGAGGCCGCGGCGCCGGTCCAGGATCAGGAGTTCGTCCTCTACCACTCAGACAACGTGGAGGCCTCAGGGTTCGTCCAGCACCTGAAGCTGCCGCACTACGTCGATTTCCAGGCCGATCTGCAGCTCATCCGGCGCCTGAGACTCGAGTACGCCGCGCGTGAGGCGGCGATGAAGGAAGCCGCCGAATGAACGACCGCCCGAACGCGCCCGAGCGCTACTACAACTACGCCTACCTCGACGAGCAGACGAAGCGGATGATCCGCCGCGCCATCCTCAAGGCGCTGGCCATTCCCGGCTACCAGGTCCCGTTCGGCAGCCGTGAGATGCCCGTGCCCTACGGCTGGGGCACCGGCGGAATCCAGCTTACCGCCGCCATCATCGGGCCGGACGACGTCTACAAGTGCATCGACCAGGGCGCCGACGACACCACCAACGCCGTCTCGATCCGCCGCTTCTTCGCCCGCGTGGCGGACGTAGCGGTAACCGAGGACACGGCGAAAGCCACGGTCATCCAGACCCGCCATCGCATCCCCGAGACGCCGCTGAAGGAAGGTCAGGTGCTGGTCTTCCAGGTGCCGCAGCCGGAGCCGTTGCGGGGTCTCGAGCCGCGCGAGACCGAGACGCGGGCCATGCACGCCTACGAGGAGTACGGCCTGCAGTATGTCTCGCTCTACGAGAGCGTCTCCACCTACGGCCGGATCGCCTCCACGGTGGGCTATCCCACCATGGTCGACGAGCGCTACCTGATGACGCCCTCGCCGATCCCCAAGTTCGACAATCCCAAGCTCGGCGACAACGAAGCGATCCTGCTGTTCGGGGCCGGCCGCGAAAAGCGGATCTACGCGGTGCCGCCGTACACACGGGTCCGCAGCCTCGATTTCGAGGACTATCCCTTCGAGACCCAGACCTGGGAGGAAAGCTGCGCCCTCTGCGGCGCCGAGGACTCCTATCTCGACGAGGTCGTGCTCGATGACGCCGGCGAGCGGATGTTCGTCTGCTCCGACAGCAACTACTGCGCGGGCCGCCGGGCGGCCGGTCACGCGGGCCCGATGGCCGGCCACCAGCTCGCCGCGTCCGAGAAGGAGCCGGTCTGATGAGCGCCATCGCGATGATCGCCGAGGACGCCCCGCTGCTGCGCGTGAGCGGCCTGACCAAGTGGTACGGCCATGTCCTCGGCTGCCGGGACGTGAGCTTCGAGCTTCGCGCCGGCGAGGTCCTGGGGATCGTTGGCGAGAGCGGCTCCGGCAAGACGACCGTCCTCAACTGCCTTTCAGGACGACTGCCGCCAACCTCCGGCTCGGTGGCGTTCGACACCGCGCGCTTCGGCCTGAGGGACATCTACGGCCTCTCCGAGCCGGACAGGCGGCGCATGCAGCGTGAGGAATGGGGCTTCGTGCACCAGAACCCCCGCGACGGCCTGCGCATGCGGGCTTCGGGCGGCGCCAACGTGGCCGAACCGTTGATGAACCTGGGTGACCGCCACTACGGCCGCATGCGCCAGGCGACCATCGACTGGCTCGACCGGGTTGAGCTGGACACCCGCCGGATCGACGACAAGCCGCGCCATTTCTCGGGCGGCATGCAGCAGCGCATCCAAGTGGCGCGCAACCTGATCCACGGGCCCCGGCTGGTCTTCATGGACGAGCCGACCGGCGGCCTCGACGTCTCGGTCCAGGCGCGGCTGCTCGATCTGCTGCGCGAACTTGTCCGGGACCTCGACCTGGCCGTCATCATCGTGACCCACGACATGGCGGTCGCCCGACTGATGGCGGATCGGCTGATGGTCATGAAGGGCGGCGCAGTGGTGGAGTCCGGCCTGACGGACCAGGTGCTGGACGACCCCCAGCATCCCTACTCCCAGCTCCTCGTCTCCTCCGTCCTCCAGATCTAGGCGCGCGTCCCGTGAGCAACTCTCCCCTGATCGTGGTCGAAGACCTGGCCAAGACCTTCGTGCTGCACAACGCCGACTCGGCCGCCATCCCGGTCTTCGCGGGCCTGCGCCTCGAGGTGGGACCCGGTGAGTGCGTTGTGCTGGCCGGCGAATCCGGGGTCGGCAAGTCGACCCTGATGCGCTCGATCTACGGAAACTACCTGCCCACGGCGGGCGCCGTCCGCGTCCGGCATGACGACACCTATGTGGACATCACCCGCGCCTCGCCGCATGAGGTGCGCGACGTCCGCCGCCGCACGCTGGGCTATGTCAGCCAGTTCCTGCGGGTCATCCCACGCATTCCGACGCTGCAGCTCGTCATGGAGCCCCTGCTCGAAAACGGCGTCGACGACGACGAAGCGCGCGAGCGGGCCGAAACCCTGCTGGACGCGCTCCGCCTGCCCCGGGCGCACTGGGATCTTCCGCCGGCCACCTTCTCCGGCGGCGAGCAGCAGCGCGTGAACATCGCCCGCAGCTTCATCCGCAACTATCCGGTCCTGCTGCTGGACGAGCCCACCGCCTCGCTCGACGCGGAGAACCGCGCGATCGTGGTGCGGCTCATCCGCGAAGCGCTCGCCGGCGGCGCGGCGATGATCGGCATCTTCCACGACCACGACGTGCGCGATGCGGTGGCGACGCGGCTCTTCGAGGTCAGCGCGTTCAAGGCGGCGGCTTGAGATGGAACGGCGCATCTTCTCCGAGAATGTGGTTACGCCCCAGGGTTTGATCGCCGGCGAGGTTCTGGTTCGCGACGGACAGATCGCGGCGGTGGAGGCCCGCGGATCGGCGTCCGGCCCCGCCGAGGACTGGGGTGGCGACTGGCTGATCCCCGGGCTGGTCGACATCCACACCGACAACCTGGAGCGCCACTACCAGCCCAGGCCTGGCGCACTCTGGGACGCCTACGGCGCCGCGCTGGCGCATGACGGCCAGTGCGCCTCGGCGGGCGTCACCACCGTCCTGGACTCCCTCAGCCTGCACGGCATGAAGGACGGCCTGGATCGCAAGGCCTCGCTGGCGCCCATGATCGGGGCCATGGACCAGGCGGCCGCCGACGACGCCTTGCGGGCCGAGCATCTGCTTCACCTGCGGTGCGAGGTGACCAATCCCGAGCTGCTGGCCCTGCTCGAGCCGCACGCGGACAACCCTCGGCTGCGCCTGCTCTCGGTGATGGATCACACGCCCGGACAGAGACAAACGGCCGACGTCGCCGGGCTCCGCCAGCGCCTGCTGGCCGGCGGCCAGTCCGAGGCGGACGTGGAGGAGATGCTGGTGAAACGGCACGCGGGACGTGATCCCTCCGCCGCCCAGGCAAACCGCCGCAGCGTCGTGGCGATCGCCCGCGAGTATGGCGTGCCGCTTTGCGCCCACGACGACGCCACCACCGAGCATGTGGACGAGGCCCATGCCGACGGCTGCGTCATCGCCGAATTCCCCGTGACGCTGGCGGCTGCCCGCGCCGCGCGACGCTATGGCATGGCGATCTGCATGGGCGGCCCCAACTTCGTGCGCGGGGCGTCGCATTCGGGCAATCTGTCGGCCCGCGCCTGCGCCGAGGAGGACATGCTGGATATCCTCGCCTCCGACTATGTGCCCCTATCGATGCTGCGATCAGCCTTCATGCTGATCGACGACTTCGGCTGGACGCCAGAGAAGGCGTTGGCGACGGTGAGCGCGACGCCGGCCCGCGCGGTGGGGTTGGGCGACCGGGGCGAGATCGCGGCCGGCCAGCGCGCCGACCTGGTGCGCGTCACCCGGCGCAGCGGCGGTTGGCCCGCCCCGCGCGAGGTCTGGCGCCAGGGCCGCCGCGTGGCATGAGCGCGCGATACGCCATCTACTACGCGCCCCCGGCGGACTCGGTGCTCTGGGCGAAGGCCTCGGCCTGGCTGGGTCGCGACGCCGCCTCGGGCGCCGAGCTCCCCCGCCCCGTCCCGGCCGGGCTGGAAGACCTGGACCTCGCCGCGCTCACCGCCGACCCGCGCCACTACGGCTTTCACGCCACACTGAAGGCGCCCTTCGCCCTCGCCCCTCGCGCCAACGCAGACGGCCTGTTGGCCGCGGCGGCGGCGTTCGCCGCCCGCATGCGGGCCTTCGAGGCGCCCATCGCCCCGGCCGCGCTGGGTCGCTTCCTAGCGTTCCGCCTGCAGGCCGGCGAAGCCGAGATGCAGGCCCTGCACGCCGCCTGCGTCCAGGATTTCGAGCCGTTTCGGGCGCCATTGTCGCCCGCCGACCTGGACCGCCGCCGCCGCGTCCCCCTGACACCGGAGCAGGACGCGCGCCTCGTCGCCTGGGGCTATCCCTATGTCTTCGAAGACTTCCGCTTCCACATGACGCTGACGGGCGCCATCGCCGACGAGGCCCTGCGTGACCGCGTGCTCGCCGCGCTGCAGAACCACTTCGCGACAGAGACCGGCCCCCATCGCTTCGACGCCATCTCCGTCTTCCGCCAGACGACGCGCGAGGCGCCGTTCGAGGTGCTGGAGCGATTTCCGTTCGCTGCGGCCGTGCCCGCCTAGCCGAGGATCGCTTGGACGAGAGCAGCGACCCCCTCCTCCACGCTGCCGTCGTTCCGGACCACGATCACGTCGTCGCCTTCGACCGCCAGGGCCTCGGCGCGCGCCAGGCGGCCGGATATCTCGGCGGCCGTTTCCCGGCCACGGGCGGCCAACCGCTCCGCCAAAACGCGAGGGTCGGCCGTGATCGAGACGATCCGCATGTTCAGGAACCGCGCCCGCGCCTGGAGCAGGACGGTACGAGAAACATTCGCAACGACCGTCCGACCAGCTTGCAGGTCGCCGTCTAGCGCGGACGGCAGGCCATAGCCCAGCCCGTGCGCTTCCCAGGCCAGCAGATAGCCGCCGCCCTTGCGTCGCGCCCGGAACGCGGCCGGGGCGACCTCGACGTGTCCCTCCCCACCCGCATCGGCCGGCCGCGTGATCTCGCGACGCGCGAACACCACCGACGGATCCTCCGCGAGCGCGACGCGCGCGCCGTCGATAAGGGTATCCTTGCCGACCCCGGACGGCCCGACCACCAGGACCAGGCGCGCCGTCTCAACCGTGCTTTTCGACAAAGGCTTCAGCTTCGAGGCGGCGGAAGTCTTCGAGGGCGTCTCGCAGCCGTTCATGGCTCCAGTCCCACCAGGCCAGCGACATCAGGCCCTCCTGGACGGCCTTCGGGAAGCGCTCGCGGATCGGCTTCGCCGGCACGCCGCCGACGATCGTGAAGGGCGGCACGTCCTTCGACACCACGGCGCCGGCGCCCACGACCGCGCCGGTCCCGACCGTCACGCCCGGCAGGATCGTGGCGCCGTGGCCTATCCACACGTCGTGGCCCAGGACCACTCGGTGCGACCGCCGCCACTCGAAGAATTCCGCATCGTCGGCATCGCCAAAATCATACGACATCGCGCGGTAGCTGAAGTGGTGCTGCGCCGCCTTCCACGTCGGATGGTTGCCAGGATTGATCCGCGCGTCGCGGGCGATGGAACAGAACTTCCCGATCTCGGCGTAGGTCGCCGAGGCGTCGTTCACGATGTAGCTATAGGCGCCCATCGACACTTCCGAGAGGCTCGTCCGCGCGCCCACGCGCGTCCAGGGCCCCAGGACGCAGTCGTGCACCTGGGCCTCGGCGTGGATCTGGGGCTCCGAACGGTCGGTCGTGAGGTCGAGCGGCGCATGACGCTCGAAGTAGCGATCGCCCGGCTCCAGCGGCCGGTCGGCAAGGCGAAGGGCCATCAGGCGGCCTCTCCCACCGCAACCGTCTCGAACCCGCGGTTCGCCCGCGAACCGTAGACCCGCTCCAGCACCGCTGGCGTCAGGCCCTGCGGCGGACCGTCGAAGACCACTGCGCCCTTGGCCATGGCGACGACGCGCGTGCAGTAGCGTCGGGCGATCTCCAGGCTATGCAGGTTGACGATCACCGGCGTGCCGCGCTCGCGGCAGATGCGCTGCAGGGCGTCCATCACCACCTCGGCGTTCATGGGGTCCAGAGAGGCGACCGGCTCGTCGGCCAGCAGCACCTCCGGCTCCTGCAGCATGGCGCGGGCGATGGCCACCCGCTGCTGCTGGCCGCCGGATAGCGTGCCGGCCCGCTGCAGCGCCGCCTGCGCCATGTCCAGGGCGTCCAGCTCCAGGATCGCTCGGGCCCGATCGGCGGCCGGGAATATCTTGAAGAGCGTGGCCGCCACGGGCCGCTCGGCGACCACGCCCACCAGCACATTGGTGACGACGTCCAGCCGCGGGCAGAGGTTGAACTGCTGGAAGATCATGGCGCAGCGCCGGCGCCATCGCCGCAGCTCGCCCCCGGAGAGTGTGCTCACCTCGCGTCCGTCCCAGAGGATGCGGCCTTCGTCGGGCTCCGTCAGGCGGTTGATCAGCCGCAGCAGGGTGGACTTCCCGGCCCCCGAGCGGCCGATGATCCCGACCATCTCACCGCGCCCGCAGGCGAGGGAGACCTGGTTCACGGCGAGGGTCTCGCCGAAGCGCTTGCTGACGCCCTGGAGCTCGAGCATCGGTCCTCCGCCCTCACCAATTCTGGGAAGATGCTAGGCGCTGGCGGTGACGCCGGCGTGACGCGTAGCGGAGCGCGCAAGCCGACGACGTCGGCAGTTGTCGGGTCAGGCCAGCGCCCCGCGCGCCCTCTGCGAAACGACGTCCAGCACGGCCACGCAGGCCACGTACAGCAGGACGATGAAGGCCACCTCGTCAAAGGCGAAGACGCGGATACGCTCTTCCAGCTCGAAGCCGATGCCGCCGGCGCCGACGATCCCCAGAACCGCAGCGTTACGGAAGTTGCTTTCAAGGCAGAACAGCGACTGGCTGGCCATCACCGGCGCCACCTGCGGAAGCAGCCCAAGGCGCAGCACCGCCGGCGGCGGCGCGCCTGCCGCGCGCAGGCCTTCCATGGGCCGCTCATCGCAGTTCTCGATGGCCTCGGCGTAGAGCTTGGCGAGGCTCGGGATGTCGGCGATGGCCAGGGCCAGCACGCCCCCGAACGGCCCCAGACCGAAGGCCGAGACGAAGATCAGGGCCCAGACCAGCGCCGGCACGCCGCGGAAGACGTCCAGGAACCGGCGGAAGGCGAAGTGCGCCACCGGCTGGCGCACGACGGACTTGGCGCCGACGATTCCGAGCGGAAGGGCCGCGGACGCCGCCAGCGCCGTTCCGGCCACGGCCATCGCGAAGGTCTCGGCCAGGGCGCGGACGATGCGGACGAGGTCGCCACCATCGCTCGGCGGGAACATCGCGGCCGCAAACCCTCCCAGGCGCTCGGTCCCCCGCGCCAGGGCGCCGGGGCCTAGGCCCACGTCGGCCGCCATCGCCACGAAGGCCCCGACCGTGACGACGCCGAGGGCCAGATGCAGCGCCCGCGCCTGCCACGCGGGCCGCAGGGCCCGGGGCGCGACCCCGGCCGCCCGCTTGATCGCCGCCGGCGTCACGCCTTGGCCTCCAGGCCGATCAGCCGGTGCCGGATCCACTCCGAACTCAGGTCGATCACGAAGATCATGCCGACGATCAGCAGCAGGATCGCCAGGTAGGTGTCGAACTCGGTGTAGGTGATGGCCCGCTGCAGTTCGACGCCGATTCCGCCCGCCCCCACGATGCCCAGCGCCGCGGCCGCGGCCACGTTGCCCTCCAGCCGCAGAAGCGCATACGAGGCGTAGTTCGGCAGCACCTGCGGGATCACGCCAAAGCGGATCTTGCGCATCAGGCCCGCGCCGCTCGCCTCCAACCCCTCCAGAGGTCGGCCGTCGACCTCCTCGTTCACCTCGGCGAACAGCTTGCCCAGAGACCCGAAGGTGGAGAGCGCGATGGTGATGACGCCCGCCAGCGGTCCCACCCCGAAGGCCGCCACCAGGATCAAGGCGACGATCAGGTCCGGCAGCGTGCGGATGAGCTCCAGGATGCGCCGCACCACGAACCGCACGGGCGCAAGGGGCATGAGGTTCCGTGCGCTGGCGAAGCCCGCAAACATCGCCGCGGCCGCGCCCCCGGTCGTGGCGATGAGCGCCATCTCGATCGTCTGCCAGAGCGCGCGCAGCCAGACCGGCAGGTCGTAGTACCACCAGGCCAGCGAGCCCCGCTGCTGACGATCCTCCAGAAGTGCGTCGGCCCGCAGGTCCGGGACCATCTTGCGCAGGAAGTCCCCGATCCTCCCCAGCGGGTCACCGCCGATGTCGGCGCTGAAGAACTGGCTGTGCTCGAACGAGACCGCCAGGATCGCCGAGACGATCAGCACCCCGGCCAGCGCCTCGATCCGCCGGCGGCGCAGCACAGCGCGCCGGTCGCGCTCAAAGGCTTCGACCGCGTTCACTTGATGTCGGCGACGGCCAGGGCGTCGGCCTCCGCCGGCGTGAACTCCGCAGCCTTGGGCGCGCCAACGGTGGCGAAGGCGAAGGCGGCGGGCGCCTCCAGGTGCAGCGGCATGTGGATTCCGATCAGCCGGTAGCGCAGCTCCGCGGGCATGTCGCGCCGGACCACCAGGGCCTCGTGCGCCTGGGGCCGGGCTTTGAAGACAATGCGCAGGTCGCGGCAGGGCTCGGGGTCCTTCGGCGTCACCATGCGGCAGACCCGCTGCCAGGCGGCCGCATGCACCGCGGCGGCGTCGACCCGGCCCCGACGAAGTTCGGCCAGCGCGACCTCGCCGTCCTCGGCGATCAGTTCCTTGTAGAAGCCCGCGCCGGCGCCCCGCTCGGCAAGCACAGTCCGGGGGATGGACAGGCCGGCGGCGGTGGTTCCGCCGAAGGCCACGGTCGCCCCATTCAGGGCGGCGAGCTGCCGCCGGCTGTCGGAGGCCCGCACGGCGAGCACCACCGGGATCCGGTTCGGCGCGCGCTCAGGCCGCACCGTCAGGATCGCGCGCGCGGTCGAACGCACCGCGGCGAAGGCCTCAGGATCCAGCCGCGCCATGTCCAGGCTGCCGGCGGCCAGCGCCGCGGCCGCCGCCTTGGCGTCGGGCACAGGGCACCGGAGCACCTGCGTCTGGAGCCGCGCACCCAGGTGGTCGTAGTAGGCCTTCTCGCCGACGCTCACGCCCACGCCCACGGGCGCACAGGGTCCGGAGCCCTGCCCTACCGCCGCGATCCGCAGCGGCGCCGCGGATGCTGCCCCCGCCAGCGCCATCCCTGCCGCCGCCAACGCGACCAGTCGCCTCACCGCCGCCCTCCGCCGCCGCGACGGCTGGCAAGCTCTTCGCGGCGCAGGTCGATGATCTCCTTGTAGTGCTGGCGGTCCACGGCGGTGAACACCGCCCCGTCGAGCTGACCGATCTCGGGCCACAGCTGGGGGTCGTCGTAGGGCAGCGCTCCCATGGCCCCGCGCACCAGATCGATCAGCGCCTGCGGCCGGTCGGTTCGCGCGATCAGCGCCTCGCTCGGGATCGGCCCGACAACCCAGACGATCCGGAAGTCGTCGATGTCGATGACGCCCTTGCGCGACATGGTCTGAAGCGGCCCCCGGACGAAGCCGTCTTCAGGGTTGCCGCCGCTGAGTTGCAGGATAGTGGCGTCGAACTGCCCGTTGGCCAGCGCCATCACCGCCTGGGTGTGAGCCCCGGCGAAGCTGGTCCTGCCGAAGAAGGTGTCGGGCTCGATTCCCTGTTCGCGCATCCTGGCGCGTGGATAGAGGTAGCCGGAGGTGGAGTTGTAGTCGACATAGCCCAGGCTGCGGCCCTTCATGTCGGCGAGCGATCTCACGGGACTGTCGGCGCGCACGACCAGGCCCGAGTAGTATCCGGTCTCGCCCTCCACCTGCCGCGGCGTCAGCAGAGGCGCGACCTTGTCGCCGACCTGGGAGTCCACATTCGCGTAGGCGCCTCCGGCGAGCATCGCGAAGTCAACCTGGCCCGACGAGATCGCCTGGACGATGCCGTTGTAGTCCGACGCCTCGTAGAGCTGGACCGGCACGCCGAGCGCCTTGGTCAGGTGCTCGCGATAGGCTGCGCGACGTCGGACGATCTGCGGGTCGTCGTTGCTGCCGCTGATGACGATCTTCACCTCCTTGAACTGGTTGCGCCAGTCGCCGGAGGCCTCGGTTGGCGCCTTGCCGCAGGCGGAAAGGGTCAGAAGCCCGGCAGCGGCGCAGATACTCACCCACGCCCGCCGGACGTTTCGCGTCTCGCAACGGTCCCGTCTCACCATGCGAGCATCCATGGGGGCCGGGCGTGTAGCCCGCGTGACGTTCACATGTCGGAAAAATGTGCCGGCGTCTGGTTGTTCTTCAATCGCCGATCACCGCGGCGGCGGGGCCGATTGCGGATGTGGGGGACCGTGGCCGTCGAACCCGGAGTTGCGGACTGGCATCCCAGGGTGACAGTTCGCCCGCGCGGACTGACCACGTAAATGAAGCGGTTCCAAGCGCCGTTGCGTGCCGCTCAAGAGGCCAACCTTTGGGCGGCCGATCTGGTGCGGTGCAGGATCTCCAGACCCGCCTACGCCGCTGTGGCGACGGCCAGAAATGGATGCGTTGCTCTTATGGGCGACGGCCGCACGGCCGTCTGCGGCTCCTTAAGCCACGCTGGTCGAACTCAAGGCGCGGCTGAACAAGGTCGACGACAGACTAGGTCCGCGCCGCGGGCAAGGATGTGTGTGTCCGCCGCTGGGACCCATGCCACCGAGGCACTCTGAATGCCGAGGATCGGCTGGTACCCGCAGATCTACCAACACAATCGTTCGGTGCTCCCGGGAAGGCTGGTGAGCCCCCGGATGACGGGCTTCAAATGCCGGACGCCCCGTGCACTCACGAGGCCGGTTCAGACATCTCGTCTCAGCGACGCCAAGGTCACCGACCTGCGCCTGGCCACAACCGAAACGTGGAAGGATCGCGACACCGGCGAGCGCAAGGAGCGCACCGAGCGGCATCGCGTGACGGCCTGGGGCGACGGCTTCGCCAACTACCTGGCGCACGCGACCGAGAGCGCGATGCTCCTGATCGAAGGCAGCCTCCGGGCGCGCAAGTGGACCGACGTGGACGCACAAGGGCCCGCTGGAGCGATCCAGCGGGTCCTCAACGATGCCTGAGAGGCCCCACCCGCATTATGTTGTGCAGCGCCCCTTTGACCGGCGGCGGTTGATGTTCTCCAAGGGAAGGCGGGCCAGCGCCGGCTCGATATGCACGCGGTAGATGCGGCGCTCGTTGTCCAGGCTCCTGGGCCGCCTCGGGCGATATCGGCCAGCCTCCGTGTCGGCAAAGTTGGCGGCCGCCAGGTCCCCGAATGTCTTCAGGTGCTCAGTCGCGGCCTCAATCTTCGCGACTCGGCGCGCCATGGGAGGGTCGCCGCCGCCGTCAACGATAACGGCGGCTTTGCGCGCGGCCGTGCGCGCCTCCGCAAGTCCGGACTTGTCGGAATGGACGCCCAAGGTGACCCGGCCCCGCCGCCCGAGTTAGGTGCGGTAGCGATAGCTCCAGACCTTGCGGCCTTCACCCGAGACCCCGAGTTCCAGGCCGCGCACGTCGTGATCTGGAAACGAGAGCTGACAGCCGAACTCGGACTGCACCGCATCGCAGAATGCGGCCGTCAGGCGTCTGGTCCCCATTTGGGCGGTCTCCCAGGTCCCAAATAGGTCCCAAAACGCCGCAGATCAACGAAACGCAGCGGAGCTCCTGAGAACGTAATTTTCAACGTTTTCAAGAATTTGAAACAGAACGAACTTCGCTGAAGTCGCCTGCTATAGGCCTAGCACCATCTTCGCCATGATGTTGTGCTGGATCTCGTTCGACCCCGCGTAGATCGAGGTCTTGCGGTAGTTGAAGTAGTGCGGGGCCACCGTGGCGGCGTAGTCTGGGCCGGCGCGGAAGGTGTTGCCGCCGGGGCGCAGCATCTCCCAGGTGTCCTCGACGAACGGCTGCTTGTAGACGCCGACCGCCTCCAGCGCGAGTTCGGTCACCGCCTGCTGCATCTGGCTGCCTTCCAGCTTCAGCATGGACGAGACGGCGCCCATGGCGTCGCCGTTGGCGCGGCCCGAGAAGATGCGCAACTCGGTGGCGTTGAGGGCCTCGACCTTGATCTCCACCTCGCTCAGCTTCCGGCGGAAGTCGGGATCGCTCATCATCGAGCCGCCGCCGTCCGAACGCTCCAGGCTCGCGATCTTGCGCACCTTCTTGAGCTGGGCCGACAGGCCCGGCGCATAGGCGTTGCCGCGCTCGAACTGCAGCAGGTACTTGGCGTAGGTCCAGCCCTCGCCTTCCTTGCCGATCCGGTTCGATACCGGAACGCGGACGTTGTCGAAGAAGGTCTCGTTGATCTCCTGCTCGCCCTCAGGCGGGCCGTCGAGCGTGATGATCGGCCGGATCGAGATACCCGGCGTCTTCATGTCGATCAGCAGGAAAGAGATTCCCTTCTGGCGGATGTCCTCGTTGGAGGTCCGGACCAGGCAGAACATCCAGTCGGCCCACTGGGCCAGCGTCGTCCACGTCTTCGACCCGTTCAGGACATAATGGTCCCCGTCCCGCTCGGCCTTTAGCGCCAGCGAGGCCAGGTCCGATCCGGAGCCCGGCTCGGAGTAGCCCTGGCACCACCAGACGTCGGTGGTCAGGATCTTGGGCAGGTGCTGCTTCTTCTGCTCGTCGGTGCCGAAGGCCATCACCACGGGCGCGCACATGCGCAGGCCCATGTTCGAGGTCGCCGGCGCGCCGGCCAGCGCCATCTCCATGTCGAAGATGTACTTCTTGCCCAGGCTCCAGCCCGTGCCGCCGTATTCCACGGGCCAGTCGGGCGCGATCCAGCCTTTCTCGCCCAGCCGCTTCAGCCAGCGGACCTGGGCCTCCTTGTCGAGGTGGTTGTTCTTCGACTGGGCCAGCTTGGCCCGCATGTCGTCGTCGAACGCCTCGGCGATGAAGGCGCGCACTTCCTCGCCGAACGCGAGGTCCTCGGGCGAGAAGTCCAGGTCCATGGTCAGAAGCTCCCTTAGCCCACGCCGTCCAGGTATTCGATCTCGGGCCGGCCCGCGAGCACGGCCGCGAACTTCGGCCCGGCGGCCTTGAAGTACTCGGTGCCGCCGTGGTGCGTCAGGGCCTCCTGGTCCTTGTAGAGCTCCAGCACCTTGTAGACGTTGGGCTCGGTCCGGCTCTTGGTGAGCTGGTAGGCGATGTTGCCAGGCTCGTTGGCGCGGACCTGCTTGGCGAGCTCCGTGAAGAAGGCCTCGAACTCCGCCGCCTTGCCTTCCTGAACCGGAATCTTCGCGATCACGCCAATGGTCATGCCGTCCTCCCAACAGATGTTTGAATCGACGGTAAGGCTCCGACGCGCGGCGGGCAAGCGTGACGTGGTGGAAGGCCTCTGGCGCTGGCGCCTTGAGCTGGCTAGGGCTTTCGCATGCCGAAGGCAGATCCAGGGCTTGGTGATTGGGCGTGCTGCACGCCAGTTGACGCCATGCGTTGGCTCAGCCGCGCCGCCATGCCGTGGTGGATCGCCGGCGGCTGGGCGATCGATCTCTTCCTTGGACGCAAGACGCGGGACCATGGGGACTGCGACATCGCGATCCGACGGTCAGACCAGCCGGCCCTGGCCGAGGCGCTCGCGGGCTGGGATATCCGGGTCGCCGCCGATGGAGCGCTAACGCCCTGGACCGTTGGCGACTGGCTGGAAGGGGGCAGCCGACATCAGTTCTGGGCGCGACCTGACTCTTGCGGAGAATGGACGCTGGAGGTGCTGCTTGAAGAAGGTGACGAACGGCGCTGGCGCTACCGGAGGGACACCGGCGTAACGCTAGCCTGGCATCGCTTCGGTCGCCGCACGGCCGACGGCGTGCCCTTCGTCGCCCCGGAGGTCGCGCTCCTCTACAAGGCCCGTCGCCCGGACGAGCCGAAAAACGCTGCGGATTTCGAGGCGACCTTGCCGAAGCTCGACCTTGAGCAGAAGGCCTGGCTGGCGAGCGTGTTGGATCGGGCCCATCCAGACCACCCGTGGCGCATGCCGCTCGAGATTGGCTTGGGGGGCATGCGGTGACTCCAAAGGCGCTGATGGTCGACGTCGACGGCGTGGTGCTGAACCACCCGCATGCGGAAGGCTGGTCAGCGGACCTGCAGTCGGCGTGCGGCATCTCCCGGGCGGAGCTCCAGGCGTGCTTCTTCCGACCGCACTGGGATGACGTGGTCCACGGTCGCGCGCCGCTCCGGAAGCGCCTGGCGGACGCCCTGGCGCAGGCCGCCCCGCACGTTTCGGCCGATAGGCTGATCGCCTACTGGTTCGCGAACGACGCCCACGTCGACCACGACCTCCTCGCCCAGCTCGGCCAGGTCCGCCGCCAGGGTCTTGAGGTCCATCTCGCCACCGTCCAGGAGCACGAGCGTGCGGCTTATCTCTGGGACGTCCTCCGCTTCCGCGACCACTGCGATGCGATGCATTATGCGGCGGACCTCGGCTGTTCGAAGCCAGCGCCCGAGTTCTTCGTCGCCGTGGAGGCCCGGTCCGGCTTCTCGGCCGAAGAGATCCTTTTCATCGACGACAAACTTGCGAACGTCGAGGCCGCACGCGCGCGCGGCTGGAACGCCGCACTCTGGCGCAGGGGCCGGCGCCTGGCAGACCTGTTCGAAGGACTGAGGCAGGCCTGACCCGTCCTATCCCCGCCCTGCGAACGCCGCCTCCACGCACGGCATGACCAGCCAGCCGATGTCCTCACCCACCGCCGCCAGTTCCTTGGCCGTGCTGGACGAGACGTGGAGGAACTGGGCCTCGCAGATGAAATGGACCATCAGGATCGAGGGATCGATGCGGCCGGCGACGCCGTGCAGGTTGAACTCGTCGTTGAAGTCGCTGGCTTCGCGCAGGCCGCGCACGATGTGGGTGGCCCCGATCTCGCGGGCGTAGCCGACCAGGCTCTGGCCGGCGTACTCGCCGACCTCCAGCGCGCCGTCGAACAGTTCGCCGTCCGCCCCTCGCGCTTCCGGCCACCGTTCCACCACCGACTGTTCGATCAGCCGCTGGCTCTCCGCGAGTTCGAAGGTGCGGGTCTTCTTCACATTGGTCCCGATCGCCACGTGCACGGCGTCGAACGTGGCCAGGGCCTTGCCCAGGATGTCGAGATGGCCCCGCGTGATCGGATCGAACGAGCCCGCGTAGACGGCCTTGGTCGTCACGGCCTTGCGCATGCGAACCCTCCGCCGCCCCCAGCGTCGAGCAGCTTTCGGCCACGCCCGTCCCCGGCGTAAGCTCGGCCACGGCGGAGATCCTTGACAACACCGAACAGGGATTTTATTGATCGATTGTTCATTCAATTATTGAGGCGCGCAAGTGCCCCGGACCTATCGGCAGACGAAGCGCGGTGAGGCGGCGGAGGAGACGCGGCGGCGGATCGTCCAGGCGACCTTCGACCTGCACGCCGAGCAGGGCATTGCGGCGACGACCATGAAGCAGATCGCCGAGCGGGCGGGGGTGAGCGTGGGCACGGTCTATCACCACTTCCCGACCCTGGATGACGCCATCGGCGCCTGCGGGGCTTTCGCGCTCAGCCATTCGCCCTTCCCGACCGACGCGATCTTCGAGGGCGCAGCGACGCGCGCCGAGTGCGTGCGGCGCCTGGCGCAGGCCGCCTTCGCCACCTTCGCCGGGGTGAAGGCGTTCGGCAGCGTCCTGGCCGACCAGGACAAGCTGCCCGTGCTGCGCGGCTTCGTCGCCGAGGAGCAGGCGGTGCGTCGCGCCCTGGCCGCCCTGGCCGTCGGACGGGAGGGCCCCGAGAGCGAGACCCTCGCCGCCCTGGTCGATTTCGGCGTCTACGACGCCTTCCGCCGCCTGGGCCTCGCGCCTGAGGCCGCCGCCGATCGTGCGGCCCTGGTCGCCAATGCCTGGCTCGACACCCTTGAAGAGGAGGACTCCTGATGGAGACCCGCGTCCACGAGATCGCCGACGGCGTCTACCGCCTGTCGACCTTCGTCCCCGAGGTGAGCCCGGAGGGCTTCACCTTCAACCAGTTCCTGATCGTGGCCGACGAGCCGATGCTGTTCCACGCCGGACACCGCGGCATGTTCCCGCTGATCGCCGAGGCGGTGGGACGCGTCCTGCCGGTGGAGAAGCTCCGCTGGATCGGTTTCGGACACGTGGAGGCCGACGAGTGCGGGGCGATGAACGCCTGGCTGGCCGCCGCGCCCAACGCCCAGGTCGTCCACGGCCAGGTGGCGTGCGACGTTTCTCTGAACGACCTCTGCGACCGCGCGCCCCGCGCCCTCGCCGACGGCGAGGTGCTGGACCTGGGTGGAAAGCGGATGCGCTGGCTGGACACGCCGCACGTGCCCCACGGCTGGGAGGCGGGATGCTTCTACGAAGAGGCGGCCGGGACCCTCTTCTGCGGCGACCTGCTCACCCACGTCGGCGACCCGGCGCCGGTCACCTCGGCCGATGTGCTCGGGCCGGCCATTGTGTCCGAGGAGATGTTCGGCGCCATGACCCTGTCCCCAAGATCTGGGGCCCAGCTTCGGCGGCTGGCCGCGCTCGGGCCGACGACCCTCGCGCTCATGCACGGCTCGTCCTTCACCGGCGACGGCGCGGCGGCGCTGAGCGGCTTGGCGGAATACTGTGAGCGGCGGCGGGCGGCTTAGCGCCGCTCGTTCCAGCCGTAGGCGACCCAGTGATGGCCGCCCAGGTGACGGGCCTCGATGACGCCGTCGTCGGCCCTGTGGCGGCGCGCCCGCACGGTGCGGCGCGCACGCATCGCCAGGGCCGCGAACGCGAGCAGCGCCGAGCCCATGATCGCGATCACCGCGACCGTGGCGGCGGCGAACACGGCGAGGACGGCGCCCACGATCACCGCGGCGCCCGTCGCCAGGGCCGCGCCAAGTCCGGCGAGGCTGCGCAGGGCCGAACCCTCTTTCGCGGCGAAGTCCTTGACCATGGGGGCTCCTCTCAAGGGGCGGCTTGGCCAGACCATGAAAGGTCAATGACAGCACAGTGGTTCCGGGCGTCAACTGGATATCGGTCGGCGCGTCGACAAGGAGGCCTCATGCCGCACCCTGCATCGAGAGAGACTTCCGCTCGCGCACGATGGTGTCATAGGCGGCGTTGATGGCCGCCGCCTTGGCTTCAGCGACCTCGATGAACTCGCTGGGCAGACCCCGCGAGCGGGCGCGGTCCGGGTGGGCCTCGGCGAGTTGGGCGCGCCAGGCCGCGCGGACCTCCGCGTCGGAGGCGTCGGGCGCCACGCCCAGGATCACGTAGGGATCGTCGTTGGCCGCACCGAGGTGGGTGGCCTTCAGGCGGCGGAACGTGAGCGGCGACAGCCCGAACAGCTCGCACACCCGCTCCAGATAGGCGAGTTCGTCGCCCGTTACGGCGCCGTCGGACGCAGCGATGTGGAAGAGGCCATCCAGGACATCCTCCAGCAGCTGCGGGCAGCCCCCGTACCGCTTGCGCAGCCGCCGCGCATAGCCCTCGAACCCGCGCGTGGTCTGTCGGGCGAGCTGGTAGAGCCTGCGGATGTTGCGTTCGCTGCCGTTGTCCGACTGGAACACCGTGGAGAACGTCGCGTACTCGTCGGCGTGCGCCTCGCCATCCGCCTTGGCGAGCTTGGCGCCAAGCGCCGTCACCGCGGTGGAGAACGCCGGGTCCTCTCCGGGCAGGCCGGGTGGGCACTGGTCGCATTCCGCCTCGTCGAGGTTACGGACGGCGAGACCGGCTATTTTGCGCCAGAAGCTCATTTCGCTAAGGCAAGCCATACGTCCGTGGCGAAAGCCTGACAATCGGCGGCAGAGGTTAAGTTTTGGACAGGCGCTACAGCTTCTGGATCGACCGCGGCGGCACGTTCACGGACGTCATCGGCCATGCGGACGACGGATCCGAAGTCTCGCTCAAGCTGCTCTCCGCCTCGCCGTCCTACGAGGACGCCGCCGTCGAGGCCATGCGGCGGATCCTCGAGGTCCCGGCAGGCGCGCCCTTCCCCGCCGGACGGGTCTCGGCGATCAAGATGGGCACGACCGTCGCCACCAACGCGCTCCTGGAGCGGCGCGGCGCGAAGACGCTGTTCGTCACCACCGAAGGCTTCGCCGACGCCCTGGTCATCGGCGATCAGGCGCGGCCTGAGTTGTTTGCGCTCAACATCGACAAGCCGCCGCCGCTGTACGCTGGCGTGGTCGAGGCGGCGGGCCGGCGGGCCGCCGACGGATCCGAGGTCGCCCGCCTGGACGTCGCCGCGCTGCAGGCGAAGCTGGAGGCTGCGGTCGCCGACGGCTTCACCTCGGCCGCCATCGCCTTCCTGCACGCCGATCTGGATCCCGCCCACGAGGTCGCGGCGGGCGAGATCGCGCGGGCCGCCGGCTTCCAGTTCGTGGCGCTCAGTTCCGACGTCTCGCCCCTGCCCCGCTTCGTGCCGCGCGCGGAGACGACAGTGGCCGACGCCTACCTGACCCCCGTGCTGCAGGCCTACGTCCGCAGAGTGGCCGACGCCGTGGCCGGCGCGCCGCTCTATTTCATGACGTCGGCGGGCGGCCTCGTGGCGGCCGAGGCCTTTCGGGGCCGCGACGCGGTGGTCTCGGGGCCCGCGGGCGGCGTGGTCGGTGTCGCCCGGACCGCCGCCGAGGCGGGCGCGCAGGCGGCGCTCGGCTTCGACATGGGCGGCACCTCGACCGACGTCTGCCGGTTCGCCGGGACGCTGGAGCGGCGGGATTCCGCCCGCGTCGCCGGGGTCCGGCTGCGCAGTCCGATGCTCGACGTGGAGACGGTGGCGGCCGGCGGCGGGTCGATCCTTGCCTTCGATGGCATGCGCGCCCGCGCCGGCCCCGCCAGCGCCGGGGCCGATCCGGGCCCGGCCTGCTACGGCCGCGGCGGCCCGGCCGCAGTGACCGACGCCAACCTCGTGCTCGGCCGCCTCGATCCGCGCTTCTTCCCCAGCGTATTCGGCCCCCGGGGGGACGCCCCGCTCGACCCGGAGGCCAGCCGCGCGCGCCTGGCCGAGCTCGCGCAGGCCATGAGCGCCGAAAGCGTCGAGGCCGCCGCCGAGGGCTTCGTCGCGGTCGCCGTGGAGCAGATGGCCCAGGCGATCCGCCGCATCTCGACGGAGCGCGGCTTCGACCCCCGCGACCACGCGCTGGTGGCCTTCGGCGGCGCGGCCGGCCAGGTCGCGTGCCAGACGGCCGAGGCGCTGGGCGTGTCCGAGATCCTCTGCCCCCGCTACGGCAGCGTGCTGTCGGCCTGGGGGATCGGCCAGGCCCAGGTTACGGCGTTGCGCCAGGCCGGGGTCGAAGCGCCGCTCGGCGCCGACGGCCTCGCCCGCGCCGAGGCCGCCCTCGCGTCCGCCGAGGCCGAGGCCCGCGCCGACATGGCTGCGCAGGGCGCCGAAACGGCCGAGGTGCGCCGCACGTTGCGTCTCCGCTACGACGGCGCCGACGCCGAATTACCGGTGGCGATGGCCGACGCCGGCCGGGCCAGGGCCGACTTCGAGGCCGCCCACCAGCGCCTGTTCGGCTTCGTCGAGGAGGGTCGCACGATCCTGATCGCCGCCGTGGAAGCCGAGGCCATGTCACACGCCGCTCGTCCCGGCGAAGGCGGCGACTCAGGCCGCGCCGGAACACCGACGACCGATCCGGAAGCTCCGCACCTCGGTTTGGGTCCCGGCCTTCGCCGAGAGGAGCGGGTGGGGATTTACGCCCTCGGCGCCTGGCGCGACGCCCCGATCGTCGCCGCCGACGCCCTCACCGCCCTGGACGGCCCCGCGCTGGTCGTCCGCCCCGACACCCAGATCGCCGTCCTGCCCGGCTGGCGCGCGACCCTCAGGGACAACGGGCTGATCCGGCTCGCCCGCACCGCCGCCTCCGCGCGCCAGGCGATCGCCCTCGACCGGCCCGACCCGGTCACGCTCGAGCTCTTCAACCGCCGGTTCATGGGGGTGGCGGAAGCAATGGGCGCCGCGCTGGAGCGCACGGCGCACTCGGTGAACATCAAGGAGCGGCTCGATTTCTCCTGCGCGCTGTTCGACACGGGCGGCGGCCTGGTGGCCAACGCCCCGCACATGCCGGTCCACCTGGGCTCCATGGGCGCCAGCGTCCGCGCCGTCCGCGACCGCCACACCGACCTTAAGCCCGGACAGGCCTTCGCCCTCAACAACCCCTACGCCGGCGGCACCCACCTGCCGGACATCACCGTCGTCATGCCGGTGTTCATGGCCGAGACCGACCGCCAGCCGAGCTTCTACGTCGCCGCACGCGGCCACCATGCCGACGTTGGCGGCGTGCAGCCGGGCTCGATGCCGCCCTTCTCGCGGACCATCGATGAAGAAGGCGTCCTGCTCGACGCCCTCCCGATCATGGAGGGCGGCCGCTTCCTCGACGCCCAGGTGCGCGCCGCCCTGGCGACGGGCCCCTTCCCGGCCCGCGCGCCCGACCGCAACCTCGCCGACCTCAAAGCCCAGGTCGCCGCCTGCCAGGCGGGCGCCGCCGCCGTGGCCGACATGATCCGCCTTCACGGCGCCGAGGCGGTGGCCCGCTACATGGGTTTCGTCCAGGAGAACGCCGCCGAGGCGGTGCGCCGCGCCGTGGGCCGCCTGTCCGACGGTGAGGCGCGCGTGCCCATGGACGGCGGCGGCGAGATCGTGGTGCGCACCACCGTGGACGCCGTGGCCCGTGAGGCGACGCTCGACTTCACCGCCTCCGCCGGCCAGCTCGACTCGAACTTCAACGCGCCGTCGGCGATCGTCGACGCCGCCGCGCTCTATGTCTTCCGCACCCTGGTGGACGACGACATCCCGCTGAACGCCGGATGCCTGGAGCCCCTGAGAATTCTCACCCGCGAGGGCTCCATGCTGGCGCCGCGCCCGCCCGCCGCGGTGGTCGCCGGCAACGTCGAGACCAGCCAGCACGTGGTCGACGCCCTCTATTCCGCCCTGGGCGTCATGGCCAACGCCCAGGGCTCGATGAACAACTTCACCTTCGGCGACGAGACCCGCCAGTACTACGAGACCATCTGCGGCGGCGCCGGCGCGACCGCGACCCGCGACGGGGCCAGCGCGGTCCACACCCACATGACCAACTCGCGCCTCACCGATCCCGAGATCCTCGAACGCCGCTTCCCGGTCCGCGTCGAGACCTTCGCCGTCCGAAAGGGCTCCGGCGGCGCAGGCGCCCGGCGCGGCGGCGACGGGGCGGTCCGGCGCATCCGGTTCCTGGCGCCGATGGAGGCCGCTCTGCTCTCCTCCCGCCGCGAGCACGCGCCTCAGGGCCTGGAGGGCGGAGGGCCTGGGCTGCCGGGCCGGCAGCGCTTGATCGCCGCCTCCGGACAGGTCAGTGAACTTCCCGGCTGCTTCTCCGTTACGGTGCAGCTTGGCGATACGATCGAGATCGAAACGCCGGGCGGCGGCGGGTTCGGCCCGGTGGGCTGAGCCGGGCGCAAAGCTGACAAGATCTGTGGACACAAGGACTTCGATGACTGCTCTCGCCATTGCGCTCGCCCTCTTCGCCCAGGCTCCGGAGGCCGCCGCCGCGCCGGAAGCGCCGCCGCCCGCCGAAGACCGCATCCCCGTCGGCGCGCCGACCGAGGACTATCCGTTCGTGGCGTGGTGCTACGGGGCGCTGCGCGGCTACATCGAGATGCACGACGAGGTGATGCCTGAGGTCACGCGGATCGAGACCCAGTTCCGCCGCCCCGGAACCAGCCTGCAGGACGACCTCAAGGTCTATGCCGACATGCAGGCGGCGGGGCGCAAGAAGCTCGAGATCTTCCAATCCGCCCTCACCGCGGCGGAGAAGGCTTCGGTCCGTCCGATCAACGCCCAGGGCGCCCAGGCCGTGCGCCAAGGCCGCCAGATCTGGAACGCCGGCCCCGAGGTCACCAAGGCTCGCAAGGCCCAGGAGTGGATGAGCTGGGCCCTGCCGGCCCGCTGCGACACCGTCGCCGCCCGCCTCCAGACCCAGGCCAGCCTGGCCGGCGCCGCGCTGAAGGCGAATACGGAAGTTGAGCCGAAGGATGAGCCGGCTGCGGAGCCGCCCCTCGAGACGCCTGCCGCCGAGCCGAGCGCCCCCGAATAGGCGTTGCCTAAGCGAGTTGGCTGAACCCCTAAGGCGGCGGACCTGCGGCGGGATCGCGGATGGTCTGAAGCACCTGGGCGCGGCTCAGCATGTCGCGGTCGTCCTGGGCGCGGGCCTGCACGTCCGAGGGACGGAAACAGACCTTCCGCGCGAGGCGGCTGCCGAGAACCGTCTCCTTGCGGCAGACGATGCCGTCCTTGTCGGGCTTTTCGGCGACGGGCTCGGGCGCATTGGCGGCCACCATGCTCGACACGGGGGCCGTGCCCTGAAGCAGGGCGGCGAGAAGCAATCCAATCATTCTGGTCTCCTGGCGGAACGCTTTGCGCCAACCTTAGCGTGCAAGCGCGCCTTCGCATCGCATCTTGCGACGAACGGCGCCGTTGAGCGCCGTCAACCTGTCGGTGCAGCCGAGCGATAGTGGCGCCGGCTACAGCTTCCGCTTCTGCGCCAGGGCCGTACAGCTCGCCGAGCCGATCGGGCCGTCCTCGTCATGGAGCAGGCATTCGCCGACCGCCACGCCGTCGCTCGCGCCATGGTTGAAGACCTCGAACCCGACCCATTCCGTCACCGGCTCGCGATGGAGATAGAGCGTCAGGTCGGTGTTGATGTAGCCCAGGCCCTGGTCCCCGGCGTTGGCGAAGGGGCTCGCGAAGTCGGCCGCCACGGCTACCCGGGCGAACGGCGTCCAGGCCTGACCCTCGACCAGGTCGCGCACCTCGGCCATCCAGATCTTGCGCTCGCCAAGCGACCCGAACGCGCCGGCGATCGGTCGGACCTTCCACATGCCGCCCATGGGCGCCTGGTCCGGCGGGGCGATGTCGGCCGGCCTGGGCGCGTCCCACGGCTTCGGCCGCCACACATTGCCGGGCGGATTCTCGGTGCGTCGCAGGAGCTGGCAGGTCGCGCGGCCGGCGCTCTGGCCGCCGGAGATGAACTCGGCGTCGATCACCTTTATGCGGTAGCCGTCCTTGACCACCCGGGTAACCACCTCGACGGGCGAAAGGTCGGGCAGGCGGTACATGTCCACCGTCAGGCGCGCGGGCAGGTAGTCGGGCGTCCGGTACTGCCGCTCGATCTCGGCGCCCAGCAGGCCGATGATCAACCGGCCGTGCAACGAGTCGGCCGTCCAGGGGCCGACGCCCGCGCGGGTGGGGACGAAGCGGTCTCCGTCCTTTCGAAAGAAGGGTTCGTTCGACATGGCGCGGGACCATGCCGGAAGAGGTCAAGCTTGTGTAGCCGCTTCGTCCCCCGGGTCGTCCCTGGACAGGATCGCCGTCACCGCCATGTCGCCGGTGACGTTGCCAAGGGTGCGGAAGATGTCCGGGACGACCTCCACGGCGAGCAGAATCGGCAGGAGGTCGATGGGAAGGCCCAGGGCGAGACAGATGGGCGCCACGCTGACGATGAAGGAGACCTGCCCTGGAAGCCCCACCGACCCCAGGCTGACAGCCAGGGCCACCAGCGCCGCGCCGGCGTACTGCAGGGGCGTCGGCTCCAGGCCGTAGACCTTGGCCACGAAGATGCAGACGGCGAGGTTCACCGCGGGGCTGGTGAACCGGAAGACGGCCACCGCCAGCGGCAGGACCAGGTTGGCGACCCGCTCGGGCACGTGCAGATCATCGCGGGTCCGCTCGATCATCGCCGGCAGGCAGGCCAGCGACGACTGCGTGGCGAACGCCGTCGCCAGGACCGGCGAAGTCGCCTGGGCCCAGCGGCCCAGGGAAATCCGGCCGACCACGACCGCCAGGGCGTAGGCGACGATCGTGATGACGAGGCCCGTGGACGACGCGGTGACGATGTACTGGCCCAGGACGCCTGCCGCGCCGACGCCCGCGCGCAGACCGACGCCGAGGCCCAGGGCGAAGACGCCCAGCGGCGCCACGGCCAGCACCCAGCGGACGATTACGATCATCGCCTCGCCCAGGGCTTCGAAGACCTCGAGCAGGGTGCGGCCGCGCGCGTCGGACAGGCGGGTTAGGGCGAAGCCGGTGAAGATCGCGAACACCACGATCGGCAGGACGGCGTCCTCGGCGGCGGCCTTGACCGGATTGGACGGCGCCAGGCTCTTCAACCATACAGCGAAGTCCGGCGCCGTCGCAGCGCCCGGCGCCGGCGCCTGGGCCCCCGCGCGGAGGGCTTCCGCCGCCGTCTCGCTGACCGGCCACACGGCCAGGATACCGTTCACGAAGAGTATCGAGATCGTCGCCGACAGCACCAGCAGGCCCGCGAACCACATCACCGCCTTCAGCGCGAGGCGCCCCGTGGCCGCGGCGTCCGAAACCTGGGCGATCCCGGTCACCAAAACCGCGAAGATCAGAGGGATCACGGTCATCCGGAGCGCGTTGAGCCACAGCCCGCCCAGGGCCTCGGTCGCCTCGATGATCTGCCGGGCGGACTCTCCGCCGAACGCCGCCGCCAGGGCGCCGACCCCAAGGCCGGCCGCCAGCGCGACCAGCACCTGCACGCTCAGGGATGTCAGAAACTTCAACGCCGCCCCACTCGCTGGTCCGAAGGGGCGATCTGGCCCGCGAGGGGGCCAGACGGCAAGCGATTAGGTCAGGCCGTGCGGGCCTGGTAGCGCACGGACAGCGAGGCGGGCTCGGAGGCGTCCGCGTTGCTCAGGCGGTCCGCCACGTCCTGCAACGCCGTGTCCTGGTCGGGAAAGCGGGCCAGTTCGCAGCCATCGCCGCTGCGGACGATCCACCCGCCCGTGACTTCGACAACTTCGTAACGCATGACCGATCCCGCTTGGTGAACGGTCGCTTTACGAGCGCGCCGCGGCCACACCAATTGCGCGCATCGTCGCAGGAGCTTCACCGCACACGGGTGCGCACCTCCACGTCGCAGGCCGTGAAAGTTGCGCCCTTAGTGGCCTTGAGCGCCGCCAGTTCCGCCTGGAAGGCGGAACCGGACGCGTCCATCACCTCAAGCCGCGGGCGCTCGGCGTCGGGCAGGGCGGCGGCGACCCGCACCTTGAGCATCAGGTCGGGGACCTTGGGCGGATCCCCGACGGCTAGCGCGCGAATCGCCTCGAGGCCCGTCAGAACCCGGCCGACCACCGTGTATTCGTGATCCAGTCGCCGCGCCGGCGCGCGCATGAAGAAGATCTCGCTGTTGGCGCTCGCGGGATCGGCCTGGCGGCCCATGCCGACCACCCCCGGACAATAGGCGCCCCATCCGCGCAGGCGGCCGTCCGCCTGCCGCGCCTGCTCACCGGCCGATACCGCCTGGAACGGCGTCGCGCCGATGAGGCCCTCTCGCGAATCGCTCCGGTCGACGACCACGGCGGCGCGTTCGGGCGGGATGCGGAAGCTGAACTCCGGCGGCAGGTCCGGATAGGCCGAGGTTCCGCCATCGCGATTGTTGGGATTGCCGGTCTGGGCCACGAAGCCGTCGATCACGCGGTGGAACTGCAACCCGTCGTAGACGCCATCCCGGGCCAGCTGCTTGATCCGCGCCACGCCCTCCGGTGCGAATTCCGGCCTCAGCTCCACGATGACCCGGCCCTTGGTGGTCTCCACGACCAGGGTGTTCTCGGGATCGATCGGGCGCCAGTCGGCGGGACCGGCGCCCACAAGCCCGAGCGCCGCCGCCGCGATCGTCGCCTCTCGGAACATTCACCGTCCCTCCGCCATAGGTTGCGAGAGGGACAGCCCCGGCCATCCGGGTCAATACTTGCGGCAGAGCAGGTCGCGCAGCACGCTCGAGCGGCCGACGAGCTCGCCATCGGGGCCGACGGCCTGCCGGGCGCGTTCGCTGGAGTCGTACCAAAGGGCCTGGCCCAGCCCCTGCCGCCGACAGTAGACATTGGCGCCGCGGTCGCCCGCCGCAACATCGAGTCCCCCGTACGTCGGCCGCGGGAAGAAGACCGTGCGGGTCCCCTCCACGCCCCGGGCGTCGGGACGGCCGCCGCCGGGGAATCCGCCCGGCCCGCCGGGGCGCCCGCCCCCCACCGCCTCCAGCGAGGAGATCTGTTCGGAGAGGCCATAGGCGTTGAGATGGGGAACGTCGCCGCGCACCTCCTGGCAGCGTCCTCTGAAGTCGTCATGCTCGCAGATCCGCCAGCGCCCCTCGAAGCGCGCGCTGCGGGCCCGGTCGTTGAAACGCCAGTCGCCGAGATCAGGCGCCGACTGGGTGATCGTCACCGATCGGCCCTGGAAGTTCGGGAGTTCGTAGAGCGTCGCCGATGCCCCACGGAAGGGCTGGGCGTCGGCGGCGGCCGTCATGGCCAGCGCCGTCGCAGCAGCCAGGCAAAGCGTCTTGATGGTCATCTGGGCCTCCAGCCATTTGCAGGAACAGCTAGGCTTGCGCGCCATGAACCTAGGCTGAAGCGGGGTAACAGGCAGGCGTCAGCTCAATGAGATTGCTGCCCTATGCGAAACAATCTTCTGCATTCGAGCCCCTTTGTCGCTGTTTCCGGGGCCTTATCTTGGCTCGTGAAAGGGCGGGAAATCCACGCCCAGGGAGATCCGAGATGATCGAGCGCAGACCCTTCGCGCGCCTCGGCGGCGCCGACCACGGCTGGTTGAAGGCCCGCCACCACTTCTCGTTCGCGAACTACTACGACCCGGATAACATGGGCTGGGGTTCGATCCGGGTGTGGAACGACGACGAGATCGCCCCCAACTCCGGTTTTCCGCCGCATCCCCACGCGGACATGGAGATCGTCACCTATGTGCGGACAGGCGCCATCACCCACCAGGACAGCCTGGGCAATCAGGGCCGCACCGCCGCCGGCGACGTCCAGGTGATGAGCGCGGGGACCGGCATTCGACATGCCGAATACAACCTCGAGCCCGAAACCACGACGCTGTTCCAGATCTGGATCGAGCCCGCCGAACGGGGCGGGGCGCCGAGTTGGGGCGCCAGGCCCTTTCCCAAGGGCGACCGGGCCGGGAAGTTCGTGACGCTCGCAAGCGGTCTGCCCGGCGACGCCGACGCCCTGCCGATCCGCACCCATGGCCGTGTCTCCGGCGCGACGCTGAGGGCAGGCGAGTCGACGGAATACGTCCTTGGCAGGGACAGGCACGCCTATCTCGTGCCGGCGGTCGGGGCCGTGGAGGTCAACGGTGTCCGGCTGAACGCCCGGGACGGCGCTGCGGTGAAGGACGAAGAGATCCTGAGGGTCACGGCGCTGGAGGACGCCGAGGTCGTGCTGGTGGACGCGGCCTAAGCCCGTCCGGATGCGTTTGGGCCCGCGGCTGGGGCGGCCGCGGGCCCTTTCGCACGTCCGCTTTTCGAAGGGAGAGGCTAGCGGGCGGCGAGAGCGGACGAGGCCCGCTCGAGTTCGGCGGCGCGGATCACGGCCACCTTCTCGTCAAGCTCGACCTTGACGCCTTCACGGCAGGTGGCGCGGGCGTGGAGGCTCATGACGCCGCTGCAGTAGTTGCGGGCCGCGTGATCGGCGCGCTGCTTGAAGGTCGCCATGCCTTCATCAGTGAGCAGGTTGATGTCGGCCACCTTCACGGAGGTGGCGGCGAAGGCGGAAGCCGGCAGGGCGACGGCGGGGAGCGCGGCCAGGGCAAGCATGGCGGCGGCGGAAATTCGGGCGGTGATGTTGGTCATGATCGTTTCCCTCGAAGCGGTTGTGCTTGGCGGCTTTGTCCGCCGGCAGGGAAACGAATACTTTTAAAGATCCGGAATAGCCTGTGAATACGGAGTAATGACGTCGATTTAAGAATGTTACAGGCGATTAATACTTAAACATCCTGTAAGGCTCGGCTCAATGCGTCCGAGTCGGCTCGACGAGGGTCTGTCCCCATTCGCCCTCGGCGTCGCAAACCAGCACCGGCCACGGCGCATCGATCAGGCGAACCCAGTCGCCGGCCGCCGCCAACGCCTGGTCGCATGTCTCGTAGGCCCCGAGATCGCCGCACTCCGCGTCCTGGAGAACCCAGTGCCCGCCGCGGGCCCGCACGGTGAAGTCGAACATCGAATCAGTCCTCGAACAGGCTGATAAGGTCTCTGGAAGAGGTTTCCGAAACACCAAGACCAGTCGTCGCGCTTCCTGCGACCGATTCATGCTCGGTGGAACCAAGGCGAAGCTTGTAGCGTTGAAGCAAGGCTGGCATGGGGGAGGACTTTAATGACGAGCGCAATCGATCAACGCCGTGACGTCGCGCTGCTTTCGGGCCATGCTCGATTCAACAATAAGCAAGCGGGCGGGCCCCCCACACTCGCCGCCCAGCCAGTCGGAGTGCGCGGAATGACCGAACAGGCGAGTCTCGTAGGCCTGCGCGTCCTTGTCGTGGAGGACGAGATGATGGTCTCCATGCTGATCGAGGACATGTTGAGCGACCTCGGTTGCACGGTGGTCGGCCCCGCGTCCCGGCTGGACGAGGCGATCGAGCTGGCCAAGGCGGCCGAGTTGGATTGCGCGGTGCTCGACGTCAATCTGGGCGGGCAGCCGATCTTCCCGCTCGCGGATCTCCTGCGGGAGAAAGGCGCGCCGTTTGCGTTCGCAACCGGCTACGGCGATGCGGGCCTGCGAGACGTCGACAAGGGTTCGCCGGTCCTCCAGAAGCCCTTCCGCGAGGGCGACCTCGCGCGCGTGCTGAGCGAATTGCGGGCGCGCGACTGAACCTACAGGTAGGCGAAGCCCCGGCCCGCCCAGTCGAGAGCCAGCAGGCTCACCGAACCCGTCAGCACGGCCAGGGAAAGCACGATCTTCACGGTCGGGATCTCCAACTCGCCGGCCCGTCCGCCGGCAGGCGTGGAGATAAGGTGGCGCTTGCCGCCTGTGTAGTTACCGTTTGTGCAGAATCGCTCTGCAATTCCGAAGCAGGCCCTACATCCCCTTCGCCATCAGCCCCGCCAGTAGCCGGTCCGGCGTGATCGGGTAGTCGCGCAGACGCACGCCGCAGGCGTTGTAGATGGCGTTCGCCACCGCCGCGCCCGCGCCCGAGTTGCCCAATTCGCCCACGCCCTTGATCCCCATCGGATTGGCCTTGTCGTCCACCTCGTCCAGCATGATGGCGTCCAGGTCTCCGATGTCGGCGTTCACCGGGACCAGGTACGCGCCCAGGTCCTGGTTGATCAGGGAGCCGTAGCGCAGATCCACGGCGTTGCCTTCGTGCAGCACCGAGGAGATCCCCCAGATCATGCCGCCGGTGAGCTGGCTCCTGGCGGTCTTGGCGTTGAGGATGCGACCGGCGGCGAACACGCCCAGCATGCGGCGCACCCGCGCCTCACCGGTCACCGGATCGACGCCCACTTCGCAGAAATGGGCGCCGTAGGTCTGCTGGCTCCATTTCTGGGCGTCCTGGGCCGGGCGGATCTCGCCCTCCGCGACGAGGCCCTCGGGCGCGGCGCGACGGATCAGGTCTGCGATCGACTCGGACCGGTTTTCGAGGGCGACGACGCCGTCCTGGAAGGTGACCGCCGCCGCGTCGCCGCCGTGCAGGGGCGAGCCGGGATCGCCGACCGCCAGTTCGGCGATGGCCCGTCGCAGGTTCATGCCCGCGGAGAGCGCCGCCGATCCGGCCGTGGCGGCCCCGAACTGCCCCCCGGAGCCGGGCGCCGGCGGCAACTCCGAGTCACCGATCTCCACCACCACCTTGCCCAGCGGCACGCCCAGGGTCTCGGCGGCGATCTGGGCCAGAACCGTGTAGGTGCCGGTGCCGATGTCGGTCATCCCCTGCCGCACAGTGATCACGCCGTCGGTGTCCACCGAGAAGCTGCACTTGGCCGGCAACAGGAAGTTCCCGCGGATCGCGGCGGCCATCCCCATGCCCACCAGCCAGCGGCCGTCCCGGACCTGGCCTGGCGTGGGAAGCCGGCGATCCCAGCCGAACAGCTGTGCGCCCTCCTTCATGCAGCGGACCAGTTGGCGCATCGAGAAGGGGCGCCCGTTCTCCGGGTCGACCTCCGGCTCGTTGCGGATGCGGAGCTCCACAGGATCAAGGCCCAGCTTCTCGGCCAGCTCGTCCATGGCGCACTCGAGGCTCAGCGTGCCCGACGCCTCGCCGGGCGCCCGCATCGGGCCCGCGCCCGGCAGGTCCAGCTTGACCAGGCGATGCCCGGTGAGTCGGTTCGGCGCCGCATACAGGCTGCGGGCGAAGTTCGACGCGCGTTCGGTGAAGCCCCCGTGCCGGTCGCAATGCGTCCAGGTCATCAGCGACATGGCGTTTAGCCGCCCGTCCCGCTCGGCGCCGAGCCGCACGCGCTGGACCGTCGCGGGGCGATGGATCGTCCCGTGCATCATCTGCTGCCGGGTGAAGGCCACCTTCACGGGCCGCCCCAGCGCGCGGGCCGCCAGGGCCGCCAGCGTCAGGTCGTCGTAGGTCTGGCCCTTCCCGCCGAAGCCGCCGCCGATGTAACGGGTCATCAGACGCACGTCGTCGCGAGGGATGCTGAGGGTCTCGGCGAGGCCATGCTGGGCGGGCTTCACCATCTGGACCGAGGTGTGGGCCACGCAGATGTCGCCCTCCCACCAGGCGAGCGAGGCGCACGGCTCCATCTGGCAATGGTTCTGGATCGGCGTGGACCAGGTCTCGTCGAGCGTCACCGCCGACGCCGCAAAGCCCGCTTCGAAGCTCCCGATCTCCACATCATCCTCGCCTGGCGGCGAAACGCCGTCCGTGAGGCGGGCCGGGAAGTCCACGTCGGGCCGATCGGCGGCGTAGGTCAGGCGCACGAGGCGGGCGGCGGCGGCGGCGTTCTCGAGGGTGTCGGCCACCACAAGCGCCACGGGCTGGCCCCAATAGGCCACCCGATCGTTCTCCAGCGCCGGCCGGGAGCCGGCGGTGCTGCGCGGATGGGCCTTCGTCCCCCGCGGCGGCTGTGCGGGGACGTTGCGGTGGGTCCAGACGAGCTGGACGCCAGGGGCGGCCTCGGCCTCCGCGATGTCCACGTCCGCAATGCGGCCCGTGGCGATGGTCGCGCCCACCATGACGCCATAGGCGGGCGGCGACGGCGGCTGGACCTCATAGGCGTAGGGCGCGGTCCCCGTGACCTTCAGCGGCCCCTCGTAGCGGTCGACGGGCTTGCCGATGAGGCCTGAGCGGTTCTCCTTGACGGGGTTGGGGGCTTCCCAGTCCTGCACCGAGCTCATTTCGATCCTCCCGCCGCTTCGCGCAGGGTCGCTGCGCCGAGGCGCGCCGTCAGCGACAGCTTGAACGCGTTCTCGCCCACGGCCTGGGCGTCGCGCAGTTCGGCGGCCATGGCCTCCTCTGGCGAGGCGCCTGCGGCCAGCGCCGTCTCGGCCTCCACCGCGCGCCACGGCTTGTGGGCGACGCCGCCCAGCGCCATTCGCCCGCCCGCGACGGCCACGCTGGCGTGCGCCGTCGCGTACGAGGCCCGGTCGCGCGCCTTGCGATACTTCTGCCCGCCCCCTGGGGGCGGCGGCAGGACGACGGCGGTGATGAGCTCGCCCGGGATGAGGTGCGTCTCGATGTGCGGCGTCTCGCCCGGCAGCCGGTGCAGCTCCATGAGGGGGAAGCGGCGCACGTCTCCCTTCGGCGTCAGCGTCTCCACCTCGGCGTCGAGCGCCACGAGCGCCACGGCCATGTCCGAGGGATGGACCGCGATGCAGGCGTGGCTGGCGCCCAGGATCGCGGTCTCGCGGCTGACGCCCTCCAGCGCCGAACAGCCGGCGCCCGGCTCGCGCTTATTGCAGGGCTTGGACGTGTCGTAGAAGTACGGGCAACGCGTGCGTTGCATCAGGTTGCCGCCGGTCGTCGCCTTGTTGCGGAGCTGGCCCGAGGCGCCCGAGACGATGGCCTGCGTCAGCACCGGATAGCGCCTGCGCACCTCGGGGTGGCCGGCGACCTGGCTGTTGGTCGTCATCGCCCCGATCCGCAGGCCGCCATCCGCCGCCTCGATGGCGGACATCGGCAGGCGGCTGACGTCGACCAGGTGCCGCGGCGTCTCGATCTCCAGCTTCATCAGATCCAGGAGGTTGGTGCCGCCGGCGATGAACCGGCCGCCCGGCGTCTCGGTCACGGCCTTCACCGCGGCCTGCGCGTCGGACGCACGCTCGTAGGTGAAGGGCTTCATGGGGTCTCTCCGGCCACGGCGCGGATGGCCGCGACGATCTGCGGATAGGCCGAGCAGCGGCAGATGTTGCCGCTCATCCGTTCGCGGATCTCATCGCCCGAGAGTTCGACCGGCCCCGCGACGTCGGCGCTGGCGTAGCTGGGCAGTCCCCGCGCCACCTCTTCCAGCATGCCCACCGCCGAGCAGATCTGGCCGGGCGTGCAGTAGCCGCACTGGAAGGCGTCCTCGGTCAGGAAGGCCTGCTGCATCGGGTGCAGCCGCTCGGGAGTCCCCAGGCCCTCGATCGTGGTCACCTCGTCGCCGTCGTGCATGACGGCGAGGGAGAGGCAGGCGTTGATCCGCACCCCGTTCACCAGGACGGTGCAGGCTCCGCACTGGCCGTGGTCGCAGCCCTTCTTGGAACCCGTCAGGTTCAGGTGCTCGCGCAGGGCGTCGAGCAAGGTGGTGCGCGGATCCAGGTCGAGCGACCGCGCCTCCCCGTTGACGGTGATCGTCGTCTTCAACCCGTCCCTCCCGAAAAGTCACCGGCCGCACATATGGCGGCTCTCTACGTCAGTTTGCGCCTCAGACCTCGCCGGGCGCCAGCGCCTTGACCGAAAGCGCATGGACCGGTCCGGCCAGTTCCTCCGCCAGGGCGCGGTAGACCATCCGCTGGCGCGCCACCCGAGGCGTCCCCGAAAACGCCGGGGATTCGATCGTCACGTTGAAGTGGCTCTCCCCGCCCTCGCGCGCGCCGGCGTGGCCCGCGTGCCGGTCGGAGTCGTCGACGATCTCGAGCCGTGTGGGCTGGAAGGCCGCCGTGAGCTTGTCGTGAATGGCATCAAATATGGCGCCCATCGGCCCGATCTTCAATTCTTGTTCGGAAACGTCTTCCCCTCATACTTGGCTCATGCCCGGCGCGTTTCAATACAAGCCAAAATTCGTGGACATCCGCGTGCGACCGCCGTCCGACAACGACGAGACGGCGCAGGACGTCCATGCCCTGAAGCCGGGCGAGCGGCGGTGCGACCATCCCGGCTGCCTGCGCGCGGCCACGGCCCGGGCCCCCAAGTCGCGCGACCTGCTGCACGAGCACTACTGGTTCTGCCAGCCGCACGCGGCGGAATACAATCGCAACTGGAACTTCTTCGCGGGGCTGCCCGAGGGAGAGGTCCGTCGCCGCCAGCAGGAAGAGATGATGACCGGCGGGCGGCCCACCTGGGAGATGAAGGCCGGGCGCATGTCGCGCGAAGCAGCTGCCTTCGCCCGCAACTTCGGCAGCGGCCAGGGCTACCACGACCCCTTCAACATGTTCGGCCGCGGCGCCGGGCAGGGCCGCGCGCCGGAGCCCGAGCGCCGCAGCCTGGGCCGGATCGAGCGCAACGCCCTCGCCGACCTGGACCTGGACGAGGACGCCGACGGGCCGAAGATCCGGGCCCGCTACACCGAGCTCGTGCGCCGCCTCCACCCCGACGCCAACCATGGGGACCGGTCAGGCGAGAACCGCCTCCAGCGGGTGATCCGCGCCTATCAGGCGCTGCGCAAGGCGGGGATGGTCTGAGGCCCCTACCCCAGCGCTCGCCAGGCGACATAGGCCGCGACGACGATCACCATCACGGCGAAGGTGCGCCGCGCGAGGCTGGCGCGGGATTCCAGCAGACGTGCGAGCGGCCCCGACGCCACAACACCCACGCCGCCGCCGGCCACCAGGGCGATGAACAGCCAGAGGTCGACGAACCCCGAGACCGCGTAGCTCGCGCTGGTCGCCGCGCCGAACAGGGCCACGGACACCAGCGACGAGGCGGCCGCATGCGCCAGCGTCATGCCCGTCGCCGCCATGAGGCCGGGAACGATGAGAAATCCGCCGCCGATGCCGAAGAATCCGGCCGCGAGACCTGTCGCCAGGCCCACCGGGGCGAGTCGCCCGACCATCGGCGGCGTCAACCGCACGGCGGGATCGCCGGCGTCCTTGCGCGGCAGCAGCATCGAGCCGCCGATCAGCGCCATGGCGAGCGCGAACCAGGCCAGCAGCACCTGGCCGTCGAGCTGCTTGGCGATATGCGCGCCGGTGAGCGAGCCGGCGAGGCCCGCGGCGCCGAAGACCAGGGCGCATGGCCACTTCACCCGGCCGGCGCGCGCCTGGGCCGCCAGGCCGGTCAGGGCGTTCACCGCTACCGCGGCGGCCGAGGTGCCGATGGCGACGTGGGCGTCGCGCACGCCTACGAAGTAGAGGAGGAGCGGTGTGGCGAGCACCGATCCGCCTCCGCCGAACACCCCCAGCAGCAGGCCCACGACCGCGCCGCTCAGCACCGCCGCCAGATAGGTCGAGATCGGGTCCATCCACAGCTCCTGGCGCGCCCTGCGCCTGCCATCGCGGAGGCGCGGCCCGTCCGCCTTGAGGCAGATCAGTGCGCCGCCCGCCGGCCTGGCGAACAAGACGTTGGCCGGGCCCATGAAAATATATGCAGACTTGCTAAATTAGCATGTGTGCATATATCGGTCGCAGTTCAAGGAGCCGCCAGATGAACCCGCGGGTACAGACGTTCTTCGACCTCGCCACCTCGACCGCGAGCTACCTGGTCAGCGACCCTGCGACCGGCGCCGCGGCGATCATCGATCCCGTCCTCGACTTCGAGCCGAAGGGGGCGAAGCTGTCCACCGGTTCGGCCGATGCGATCCTCAAGGCCGTGGCGGATCAGGGGCTGGACCTGCGCTACGTCCTGGAGACCCACGCCCACGCCGACCACCTGTCGGCCGCCGACTACATCCGCCGCAAGACCGGCGCGCAGGTGGCGATCGGCGCCCACATCACCGAGGTCCAGAAGACCTTCATCCCGGTCTTCGAGGCCGATGACGTCGCCGCGGACGGCCGCGCCTTCGACCACCTGCTCCAGGAGGGTGACGTCCTGCCCCTGGGCGACCTGGAGATCGGCGTCCTGCACACCCCCGGCCATACGCCGGCCTGCGTCACCTACCTGATCGGGGACGCGGCGTTCGTCGGCGACACCCTGTTCATGCCGGACTACGGCACGGCCCGGGCCGACTTCCCCGGCGGCGACGCCGCGACGCTCTACCATTCGACCCGGAAGATCTTGGACCTGCCGCCGCAGACGCGGGTCTTCGTCGGCCACGACTACCTTCCCGAAGGCCGCGACGAGTTCCGCTGGCAGACC
Organism: Pseudomonadota bacterium; assembly: GCA_049323595.1. GTDB lineage: Bacteria > Pseudomonadota > Alphaproteobacteria > Caulobacterales > Caulobacteraceae > Phenylobacterium. The sequence goes on along the minus strand of JBMOOD010000026.1, from coordinate 14,652 downwards.
ACCGTGGCCGAGGAACGGGCCCGCAATGTCCACGTCCACGAAGGCGTGAGCGAGGACGAGTTCGTCGCGATGCGGAAGGCCCGCGACGCCACCCTGCCCCCACCCAACCTGATCCTGCCGTCTCTGCAGGTGAACATCCGCGCCGGCGCCCTGCCGCCCGCGACGCCGGGCGGCCACGTGTTCCTGCGGATTCCGGTGACGGAAGTCTGAGGCGGCGGCGGCGTCACGCGTGACTTCCGGAGCGTCCCAGCGCAGGCTGGAGCCAAGAACCGACCGGGAGGAGCCGCCGATGATACGCCACCTTGTGATTTCGAGCGCCGTCGCCGCGACGCTCGCGCTGGCCGCCGGCGCCGCCCAGGCCGCCAAGGCGCCGCCGAAGAGCGTCGAGCTCTACGCCATGGACTGTGGGCGTTTCGACGTGCCGAACGCCGACATGTTCGCCGACGACGGCGCCTACAAGGGCGTGCCGGCCAAGATGGTCGTCCCCTGCTACCTTGTTCGCCATCCCAAGGGCGACCTGATCTGGGACACCGGCCTGCCGGCGCAGGGCGGCGAGACGGCCAGCATGGGCGGCAAGCCAGGCCGGCCCCTCGCCGACCAACTCGCCGATCTCGGCCTGACCCCGGCCGACATCGAGTATGTCTCGGTCTCGCACAGCCACTTTGACCATATCGGCCAAGCAGGCCTGTTCGCCGCGAGCACCTGGATCGTCGACCCGGACGAGAAGGCGGCCGCCTTCAGCGAGGCGGCGCGCAAGAACGCCGCCACCTTCGCCGGCTATTCGGCGCTGGAGAACGCCAAGACCATCCTGATCGAACAGCCCTCGCACGATGTGTTCGGCGACAAGTCGGTAGTTATCTACCAGACCCCGGGACACACGCCGGGCCACACGGTCCTCCTTGTCCGCACCCAGGGCTCGGCCCCGGTCCTGCTGACGGGCGACCTGTGGCACCTCGCCGAGAGCCGCGAGCACAAGCGCGTGCCGCGGTTCAACTTCAACCGGGCCCAGACCCTCGAAAGCTACGACCTCACCGAGAAGCTGGCGGCCGAGACCAAGGCCCGCGTGGTGCGCCAGCACGTGCCCGAAGACTTCGACATGCTGCCCAAGTTCCCCGAGCCGCTGCGCTGAGGGGCCGGCGATGGGCGGATTGATCAGCGGCGCGCGGCGCCTGAGCCTTCCCGATCTGCAGGCCCGCTCAGCGCGGGCAGCGAGCGGGCTTTCCAGCCTCGGCATCGGGGCCGGCGACCTGATCGCCCTCTACCTGCGCAACGATTTCCCGTTTTTCGAGGCGAGCTTCGCCGCGGGCATGCTGGGCGCCTATCCGACGCCGGTGAACTGGCACTACACGCCCGACGAGGCGGCCTACTTGTTCGAGAACTCCGGCGCCAAGGCCATCGTCATCCACGCGGATCTGATCGACGGGATCCGCGAGGCCCTGCCGCCGGGCGTGCCGGTGCTGGTGGTCCCCACCCCGCCAGAGATCGCCGAGGCCTATGGCATCGATCCGGCGCCCACGCCCGCCGGCATGACGGATTGGGCCAGCTGGATCGAGGGTTGCGAGCCCTGGTCCGGCCCCGTCGCCGAGGGTGGCGGCGCAATTATCTACACCTCGGGCACGACGGGACGGCCCAAGGGCGTAAAGCGCAATCCGCCGACCCCGGAGGAGGCGGCGCTCTATCAGAAGATCCTGGTGCGCGGCTTCGGGTTCGAGGGCTTCGGCCCCCCGGACGAGATTGTGACGGTGGTGACTGGGCCGATGTACCACTCCGCGCCCAACGCCTACGGCCTGTTCGCCGCCCGGGTCGGCGGGACGGCCATCCTGCAGCCCCGGTTCGATCCCGAGGAGCTGCTGGCGCTGATCGAGCGGCACAGGGTCACCCACCTGCACATGGTGCCCATCATGTTCCACCGGCTGCTCAAGCTGCCGGAGGAGGTGAAGGCGAAGTACGACCTGTCGTCCCTGAAGTTCGTGGTCCACGCCGCTGCGCCCTGCCCGCCGCCGATCAAGCGGGCGATGATCGAATGGTGGGGCCCGGTCATCAACGAGTACTACGGCGCCACGGAGGTCGGCATCGTTGTCTCGTGCACCTCAGAGGAGTGGCTGGCCCATCCGGGCACGGTCGGCAAGCCGGTGCCCGAAGCCAGCGTGCGGGTGATCGACAAGGACGGGAACGACGTGCCGCAGGGCGAGGTCGGCGAGGTGGTGGCCCGCACGCCGATCAACGACTTCACCTACCACGGCGACGACCAGAAACGGCGCGACAGCGAGAGGGGCGGCCTGATCGCCCCGGGCGACATCGGCTACTTCGACAAGGACGGGTTCCTCTACCTCTGCGACCGGGCGAAGGACATGATCATCTCCGGCGGCGTGAACATCTATCCCGCCGAGATCGAGGCCGAGCTCCTGAAGATGCCGGGCGTGGCCGACTGCGCGGTCTTCGGCATCCCCGACGAGGAATTCGGCGAGGCCGTCTACGCGGTCGTGCAGCCGTCGGAGGGCGCTGAGCTCTCGGAAGCCTCCGTGAAGGGGTGGCTGCGCGAGCATGTCTCGGGCTTCAAGGTCCCGAAGCGGGTGGACCTGGCCGCCGACCTGCCGCGCGAGGACTCCGGCAAGATCTTTAAGCGCAAGCTCCGCGAGCCCTTCTGGGCGGGCCTGGAGCGGCGGATCTAGCTCCGCCGCTCCGGGCCCTTCCCCGATCAGGCCGCCGAACGCCGCAGCTGGGGCGCGACGCCCTGCGACGTGACGACAAAGGCGCCCATCCGCCGGGCGAGGTCGTCGGCCTGGTTGTGCAGGCCGTGCGTCGCCGCGGACGTCTCCTCGACCATCGCCGCGTTCTGCTGGGTGAGCTGGTCCATCTGGTTCACCGAGATGTTCACCTCGTGCAGACCGCGGGCCTGTTCCTGCGCCGAGGCCGCGGATTCCGCGACCAGCCGGTCGATGTCGGCGATGCGACCCACGATGTCGGCCAGCGCCGCGCCCGTCTGCCCCACGAGGTCCACGCCCGCCTTCACCTGCCCCGAGGATTCCGCGATCAGGGCCTCAATCTCCTTGGCGGCCTCGGCCGAGCGCTGGGCCAGGGCCCGCACTTCCGACGCGACCACCGCAAATCCCTTGCCGGCCTCACCCGCCCGGGCGGCCTCCACGCCGGCGTTGAGCGCCAGGAGGTTGGTCTGGAAGGCGATCTCGTCGATCACGCCGATGATTTGGCCGATCTTCCTCGAAGAGCCCTCGATCTCGTCCATCGCCCCGATCGCGCGCTCGACGACCTGGCCCGATCGCTCGGCCTCGGCCTTGGCGGCGGCGACGAAGCGGGTCGCCTCCTGGGCGCCCTCCGCGCTCTTGCGGACGGCGACAGTGATCTCCTCCAGCGCCGCGGCCGTCTCCTCCAGGTTCGCCGCCTGCTGCTCGGTGCGGCGCGAGAGGTTGTCGGCGGCCTCGCCGATCTGATCCACCCCCAGGCCCACCTCCCCGGCGACGGACGAAGCGGCCGCGATCGCCTCCTCGAGGCCGCGCATGGCGGTATTGAAATCGGCCTTCAAGGTTTCGAACTCCGGGGCCACGGCGATCTCCAGGCGCGCGCGCAGATCGCCCTTGGACACCCGCGCCAGGGCCGCGCCGAGGGCGGCGACCACGGCGTTCTGCTCGCGCTCGGCAGCCTGGCGTTCGGCTTCCAGCCGCTGGCGTTGGGCCTCCAGCGTGTCGAGATAGATCGAGATGGCGAAGTCCATGTCCAGCATGACCGCCTTCACGAGGGCGCCGACCCGCCGGCCGGTCTGATCGGAACCCTTGCCCCGGCCCAGCAGCCCCTTCGGCTGATCCTGCCGGAGGAGATCCGCAAGCAGGCGCTCGAGGATGAGCGCGTAGCCGGCGATGTACCAGCGCGGCTCCAGGCCGATCCGGGCGTGCGTCTCGCCGATGGTGCGAACGCCGCGGACGTAGGCGTCGCTGTAGTCGGCGTCCGCGATCACGCTCCAGTGCCGCGCCTGGCGGCTCTGCGCTGACCCGATATGGGCTTCGTCCTTGAAGAAGGCCCGCATCTTCGCATTGGCGCGCACGCGACCGTAGAAGTCGTCCAGGGCCGGCCGGATGCCCGCCTCGATGAACGGCTTTAGACCGCGCAACGCTGCTCGCGTCTCGGTGTCCAGGCCGATGAAATCCAGCCGTTCGCCGACGGCCTCATGTTCGCTCATGGGTTGTTCCTCTTTGAGAGGAACACGAAGCCCATCGGTGGTTAACGCTCGTTTTTCGCGGCCCAGCCATCGACGCGGCCGAATGCCGCAGACGAATATTTGATAACAATCAATTAGATAACATCACTCTCCGAACATCCGTTCGGTATCGACCGAAGCTTGCAACTGTGGCGAGTATCTAGGCCCGCTGACAGTCTTGCCGTTCACGGTCGCGTCCACGTCGGCCACCAGCTCCGTTGACAGCCGGATCTCGGCCGCGGCCGCGTTCTCCCGCATGTGGCCCGGGTTGGAGGTCCCGGGGATCGGCACGATGTCCTCGCCCTTCGCCAGCAGCCAGGCGAGGCACAGCTGCGCCGGCGTGCAGCCCGCCCGCTCGGCGATGGCCCGGAACTTCGCGAAGAGCTGCAGATTGGCGGCGAAGGCCTCGCCCTGGAAGCGGGGCATGCCCTTGCGGATATCCCCTTCCTCCAGCCGGTCCGGATCGGACACGCCGCCAGCGAGGAACCCCCGGCCGACCGGCGAGAACGCCACGAACGCCACGCCCAGGTCCCGGCAGGCCTCGAGCACCGCGAGCTCCGGATTGCGGGTCCAGGGCGAATACTCGGTCTGCAGGGCCGCGATCGGATGGACGGCGTGGGCGCGCCGCAACGTGGGCGCCGACACCTCCGACAGCCCGATGGCGCGGATCTTTCCGGCAGTCACGAGATCTGCGAGGGCGCCGACGCTCTCCTCGATCGGCACGCGCTGGTCCCACCGGTGGAGGTAGTAAAGATCGATCATGTCCGTCTTCAGGCGCTGCAGGCTGACGTCACACAGCGCTTTGAGCGTCTCGGGCCGGCCGTCGATGCCCCGCTGCGTCCCCGTGGCGTCCGTGATCCCGCATTTCGACGCCAGCACGATCCGGTCGCGATGAGGTCCCAGGACCTCGCCCACCAGGGTTTCGTTGTGGCCGAGACCATAGACCGCGGCGGTGTCGAAGAAGGTGTGCCCGGCGTCCAGCGCTCCCAGCAGGACCTGCTCGGCCACCTCCCGCGGCGGCGGCGAGCCGTAGGCGCGGGACAGGCTCATGCAGCCGAACCCGATGGCCGACACCTCGAACGGTCCGATGCGGCGCGTATGCATGATCTTCCTCCCGGCTGGCGCGGCCTCCGACAGACCCCGCGGCTCCTGGGGAGGTCAAGCCCCGTCGGCGAGCTTCGCCTCCAGCTCGTCGAAGTCGGCCACGAACCACACGTGGCGGCCGCGGTTGGATTCCCGCACGAAGTCGCGCAATGCGCCGCTGGCGGCAAACGCGCCCGAGACGTCGCCGACGAAGGCGACACGGAAGCCATAGTTCACGAACTTCTGGATCACCGCGCCGGCGATCCCGCTCCCGAGCGTCAGGAAATCCGGGGCGAGCCGCTCGACGGGGATCGCCACGACCGCTGCATCGCGGGCGTAGGCGGCGCCGATGATGTCCGTCGCCGCCCGCTCGCCGTCCAGAGACGGGCCGTCGGCGTCGCAGACGAAGAGCATGACGCCCGCCAGGATGCGGACCTCACCGGTCATGGGCCGAGCGCGCGGGCGAGGAATGCGTCGATCTCGGCTCCGTGCCCGATGAGCAGGTGACCCGCCTGCGGCAGCCACGCCACCTCAGCCTTCGGAACGTTGCGTACGAGGCGGTCCCGGGTCCCAGCGCTGTCGATCATTACGTCCCTCGCCCCCAGGATCGCCAGCAGCGGCATGGCGAGCCGGGACAGCTCGGCGTCGGAGAAGGGCGGCAGAGCCTCGGTCCGCGGACGAAAGTTGGCGAAGACCAGATCGATGAACTCGCCATAGGCCTGCGCCTCGGGTGAAGCCTGATCGGGGGCCATGGCCTGCCCGCCGGCCATCCGCTCCAGGATCTTCCGCCGCCCCCAGCGCCCCAGGAATAGCAGCGGCAGCGCCCAGATCAGGACGTTCCTGTGCCGGCCCACGCCGCCCGGACAGAGCAGAACCACCGCGCTCACCGTCTCCGGCCGGCGCGTGGCGAACTCTAGCGCCAGCCAGCCCCCCAACGAGATGCCGACCAGGGCGGCCCGCTCGACGCCGAGTCCCGCCAGCACCTCACCCAGCCAGTCGGCGTAGACATGACTCGCCAGCGGCGGCCGCGCCGGCGCGCTCAGCCCCGGCTCTCCGATCATGTCGACGGCGTGGACGCGGAACCGGCGCGCCAGGATCGCGGCGTCGGCCATCCAGCTCGCCGCGTTCGCCGCCGAGCCGTGCAGCAGCACCACGTCCGGCGCGCCGGACGGCCCCGACGAGATCACGAAGGTCTCGCCCTGCGCGGTGGCGATCCGGCGCGGCTCGCCGCCGCCCGGCCATCCGGCCAGGAGCTGGCGATAGCGGCCAAGCACCGCCTCGCGGCCCCCGGCGCTCTTCCAGATGACGGTCATGGGATGAGTTGCTCGATCCACACCCGCACCAGGGCCAGCAGGTTCACGACGTCGGCAGGCGGTCCGACCACGATGATCTTCAGGTGCGCGCGGTCCGGCTCGTAGACTACGTCGGCGCGCAGCGGCGGCCCACCGCCTGGGCGCGCGTTCAGCGCATTCGGCACGGTGCGCGCCCACTTCTGGGCGAGGTCCGGCCCGACGCCTGGGATGTCGACGATGCTGGTGATCCAGGGCTCGCCGCCAGGGGGCACCCCCCGCGCCGGCACACCCGCGAAGGCCTCGAGGTCGCTCCGAAGGATCCGGTACGACTTGCCCACCCGTGTGGCCCTCAGGCGCCCCTCCCGGATCGCCCGCAGCACCGTCTTCGGATGCAGCTTCAGCCGCTCGGCGGCGTGATCGACGGTATGGAGCTCTTCGGACATGAGGGAGCCTTAAGGGAGATATAAACTCCCTATCGCTCCCAATATTCGGAGTCAAATGACGCGATAGAGAGCGTTAGGCCGCTCTCGTCCAAGCCGTCTGGAACCACGGAACCAGCCGACGGATCGCCTCCTCGATCTCGGGCGTCGAGACCGCGAAGCTCATCCGGATGTAGCGCCGGCCCTCCTCGGGGTCGAAGTCGATCCCCGGCGCGGTCGCAACGCCGGTGTCGGCCAGGAGCTGCTTGCAGAAGGCCAGGCTGTCGTCCGTCAGGCGCCCGACGTCGGCATAGATGTAGAAGGCTCCGTCCGGCGGGGCGATCCTCTCCAGTCCCAGCGCCGGCAGGGCGTCCAGCAGCAGTTCGCGGTTCCGGCGGTAGGTCTCCAGGTGGCCCTCCAGCTCCTCGCGGCAGTCCATCGCTACCAGCGCCGCATGCTGGGCCAGGGACGGCGCCGTCAGGTAGAGCGCGCCCATGTAGGCCACCGCGCGGGACGCCTCCTGGGGCGGCACGATCAGCCAGCCCAGGCGCCAGCCGGCCATGCTGAAGTACTTGGAGAAGCTGTTCACGACGATGGCGTCGGGCGCGAACTCCAGCATCGAGCGGGTCGGCTCGCCATAGGTCAGGCCGTGGTAGATTTCGTCCGAGACGATCCGGATTCCGCGCTCGCGGCAGACGCGGGCGATGGCGGCGAGCTCGTCGGCCGCGATGATCGTGCCGGTCGGATTGGCGGGGCTCGCCAGGATCACGCCCTTGGGCGCGGGCTCGATCGCCCGCAACATATCGGCCGTTAGCTGGAAGCGCGTCTCCGGGCCGCAGGCGATCTCGAGCGGGGTCATGTGCAACGCCCGCACGCTGTTGCGATAGGCGACGTAGCCGGGCCGTGCCATGGCGATCACATCGCCCGGGCTGAACGTAGCCGAAAGCGCCAGCACAAGCGCCGGCGAGGCGCCGCAGGTGAGCGTGATCTGCCGCGGCTCGACCGTCACGCCATAGGTCTCCGCATAGTGGCGGCAGATGCGGGCCTTCAGCGGCTCGCTGGACCAGTAGCCCATGGCATCGGTGTCCAGCACCTCGTGCGCCCGGGCGATCGCCGCGGCCGGCGCGCCGGTGGACGGCTGGCCGAACTCCATGTGGATCACGCTCCGCCCCTCGGCCTTCAGCTTCTGGGCTAGGCCGCTGACGGAGATGGCGTAGAAGGGGTCGATCTCGGCGCTCATGACCTGGAGGTAGTCGCAAACGGCCCGCGGCGCCATGCGGCTTGACCGCAACGCCCGTGGAGGCGAAGCGGGAGCCAGCGAGGGGAGCGAAGCTTGACCACCATGACAGCCGGCGCCGCGGATGGCGCCTCGACGCGGCGCGTGCTGGCCGCCAGCCTGGTCGGCACGGCGGTCGAGTTCTACGACTTCTACATCTACGCCACGGCCGCGGCCCTGGTGTTCGGACCGTTGTTCTTCCCGTCGGCCTCGCCGACAGCGCAGCTGATGAGCAGCTACGCCACCTTCGCGGTGGCCTTCTTCGCAAGACCCGTCGGCGCGGCGTTCTTCGGCCACTTCGGCGACCGCATCGGCCGCAAGTCGACGCTGGTGGCGTCGCTCATGACCATGGGCCTTTCCACCCTGTTGATCGCGTTTCTGCCCACCTACGCCATGGTGGGCTGGGTGGCGCCGGCCCTCCTCTGCCTCTTGCGGTTCGGCCAGGGCTTCGGCCTGGGCGGCGAGTGGGGCGGCGCGGCCCTATTGGCGGTGGAGAACGCCCCCCCGGGCTGGCGCGCCCGCTTCGGCATGTTCCCCCAGCTCGGCGCGCCGGTAGGCTTCGTCGCCGCCAACGGCCTCTTCCTGCTGCTCGGGCTGGGACTGTCGCCGGAGGACTTCCGCGAGTGGGGCTGGCGTCTGCCGTTTCTGGCCAGCGCGATCCTGGTAGGCCTGGGCCTCTGGGTGCGGCTCAAGATCGGCGAGACCCCGGCGTTCCAACAGGCCATGGAACAGGCCGAGCCGAGCCACGTTCCGGTGGCCGAGGTGTTCACGCGCCATCCGGGCGCTCTGCTGGGCGGCACCTTCGCCGTCGTCGCCTGCTTTGCGATCTTCTACCTCTCCACCGCCTTCGCCCTGGGCTACGGAACCACGACCCTCGGCTACAGCCGCGAGACCTTCCTGTCGGTGCAGCTCGTGGCGATCCTCTTCCTGGCGGCCGGCATCGTTCTCGCGGGATGGTGGTCCGATGTGCGCAACCCGCGCCGGGTGCTGATGGCCGGATGCGTCGGCACGGTGGCGGTGGGCGCGGCCATGGGCGCCATGATGGGGGCCGGCTCGCTGGCCCTAATCCTCGTGTGGCTGTCCGCCGCCCTGTTCGTGATGGGCTTTGTCTACGGCCCCTTGGGCGCCTTCCTGCCCAGCCTGTTCCCCGCGCGGGTGCGCTACACCGGCGCTTCGATCGCCTTCAACGTCGGCGGCATCATCGGCGGCGGCCTGGCGCCAATCGCGGCGCAGCTGCTGGCCGACCGGGGCGGGCTGCAGCTCGTCGGCGGCTACCTCGTGGCCGCAGCGGCCCTGAGCCTCGCCGGAATCTGGTTCTGTCGCGCAGCGGCGGAGCCCGCCTGACTGGCGTCAGGTTCGGCCGGGCCGTTAGACTGGAACCTCGCCCGCCACCGTCGTGCGGTGCATCACCCGCAGGTGGCCGTCGTAGCCGCCCTCGGCGAAGTGCATGGTGCAGCGGTTGTCCCACATGAGCAGCATGCCGGGCCGCCATTTGTGCCGGTAGCGGTACTTGTCCTGAAGCAGATGCTTGTAGAGGAAGCCCAGGACCGCGTCGGCCTCCATGTCGGTGAGCCCTTCGACCCCAACCGTGTAGGTCGGGCTGACGAATAGGGCCCTGCGGCCGGTCACCGGATGGGTCCGCACCAGCGGGTGCGGATGGGTCTTGTCGGCTTCGGCGGACGACAGGATGGTCATCGCCCGCTTCTCGGTCTCGCGGGCGAAAAGGCCGTTGGCGCCGTAAGGCCGCGTTGCGGAATGGATCGCCCGCAGCGGCGCCAGCATCGCCTTCATCGTCTCGGAGAGGTCCTCGTAGGCCCGCGCCGCATCGACGAACAGCGTATCGCCCCCGACCGGCGGCGTCACCTCCGAGCGCAGGATCGTCGCGGCCGGCGGGGCCGGCTGGAAGCTCCAGTCCGAATGCCAGCCGCCGCCGAAGTTCGGCGCCTTTTCGTCCGGCTCCCGGCGCAGCTCCAGCACGTTGGGCCGGCCGGGCATCGGCGCGATGAAGGGATCGTCGCCGAAGGGCCCAATCTGCAGGGTGAAGGCCTCCAGCTCGTCGAGGGAGAGCGGCTGGTCCGGGAACGACAGCACCGCATGCTCCGCCCAGGCGGCGCGGATTTGCGCCAGCGACTCCGCGGCCAGGGGGCGGGACAGATCCACGCCCGTTATCTCGGCGCCGAAGCCCGAGGGCTCTGGCTTCACCCGTATGGCGGCGCCCGTCATTCCGTCGGCCATGGCGATCCTCCCGTCAGCCGCCCAGGGCCCGAGTGTAGGTCGCAAGGTCGAAATAGTCGCGCCAGACCTTGATCTTGCCCCCGGCCATCTCGAACACCCCGCAGCAGGGCAGATCGACCCGCTTGTCGCCCACCCGGGTCCGGTCCATCCGCTCGGCGATCACCACGTCGCCCTTTTCGACGATGTGCAGGATCTCCCACTCGGTCGCCGACCAGTCCTTGGCGAAGCCTGCGATGAAGGCCTGGACGTTGGCGCGCCCCTCCACCGGCCGGGCCGGCATGTTGTAGTAGACGCCGTCCTCCGTGAAGAAGCCGGCCAGCTCGGCGGCGTCCAGCCTCGACCAGGCCGCAATGAAGTCCCTGATGACGCGTTCGTTCTCGCCCAAGGCTCGTCCCTCCCGTAGTGGCCGCCTCTCGCCGCCTCGCTCGGGGCGGTCGGCCTGATCACAAAACACCTGTTTGCTTCCGCGCGGGCAAGCCTGTAATCCGAGGCCGCCATGGCCGCTTTCGACACCGACGAAGACAAGCTGATCACGCTCACGCCCGACAGGGAGGTCGGCACGCGCGAGACCTTCGGCGTGGATTTCGACATGAAGGTCCCGGCGTTCTCCGAGCGCGACCCGCACGTGCCGGACATCGACGAGGCCTACAAGTTCGACCCGGAGACGACTCGGGCGATCTGCGCAGGCTTCGCCTACGACCGTCGCGTCATGGTCCAGGGGTATCACGGGACCGGCAAGTCCACGCACATCGAGCAGGTGGCGGCGCGGCTGAACTGGCCGATGATCCGGGTCAACCTGGACAGCCACATCAGCCGCATCGACCTGGTCGGCAAGGACGCCATCGTCCTGAAGGAAGGCAAGCAGGTCACCGAATTCCGCGAGGGCATGCTGCCCTGGGCGCTGCAGCGACCCATCGCCCTGGTGTTCGACGAATACGACGCCGGCCGCCCCGACGTGATGTTCGTGATCCAGCGCGTGCTGGAGGCTTCGGGGAAGCTGACCCTGCTCGACCAGAACCGGGTGATCCGAGCGAACCCCTATTTCCGCCTGTTCTCGACCACGAACACCATCGGCCTGGGCGACACCACCGGCCTCTACCACGGCACGCAGCAGATCAATCAGGCGCAGATGGACCGCTGGTCCATCGTCACCACGCTCAACTACCTGAGCCACGACGTCGAGGCCGAGATCGTGCTGGCCAAGGCCCCCGGCTACAACACCGCCGAGGGCAAGCGGACCATCAACGCTATGGTTCGCGTGGCCGACATGACCCGCAACGCCTTCATGAACGGGGACATCTCCACCGTCATGAGTCCGCGGACGGTGATCACCTGGGCCCAGAACGCCGAGATTTTCGGCGGCGACATAGGGCTCGCGTTCCGGATGACGTTCCTGAACAAGTGCGACGAGCTGGAGCGCGGCACGGTGGCCGAGTTCTTCCAGCGCGCATTCGGCCAGGACCTGCCGGAATCCACGGCGCGCGTGCGAGTCGCCTGAGGGCGATTGACCCCCGTCAAGGCCGCTGACGGCTGGGGGGATATCTGTAGGGGGTCACTGCCTCTCTACGGAGATTTACCCATGGCCATCCAGACCCCTGCCAAACGGTTCGCCACCACGTTCCCGTCGCGCGCGAACGAATTCTTCGTGCCGATCCAGCGTGAGTTCGACCGGCTGTTCGACCAGCTCGGCGCCGCCTGGGACGGTGCGACCGAGATCGACGTCAGCACCCGCATGGATGTGAAGGAGACCGACGGCGGCCTCGAGATCACCGTCGAGATGCCCGGCGTCGACGCCAAGGACGTGAAGGTCAGCGTCGAGGACAATGTCCTGACCATAAGCGGTGAGAAAAAGTCCGAGACCGAGCGCAAGGAGAAGGATTATCGCGTCTGCGAGCGGGCCTATGGCTCGTTCTCGCGCTCGCTCACCCTGCCTAGCACCGCGAACGCCGACAAGATCGGCGCCAGCATGGACAAGGGCGTGCTGAAGCTGACCGTGCCGAAGGACGGCAAGTCCAAGGCCAAGACCATCGCGATCACCGCCGGCAATTAGCCGACGGTCTCACGACGCCGGGAGGGCGTAGGCGATCACCTCGTCGCCGACGGGCGTCTCCATGAAGTGATGGCCGCCGGCCATGATCACGAGGTACTGGCGGCCCCCATGTTCATAGGTCATCGGCGTCGCCTGCCCGCCGGCCGGCAGGGCGTCCTGCCATAGGGTCCTGCCGGTCCGCAGGTCGATGGCTCGGATCAGATCGTCGGTGGCCGCCGCGATGAAGACGACACCGCTCGCCGTGATCACGGCGCCGCCGTTGTTGGGCGTGCCGATGGTCAGGGGCAAGCCGGACGGAATGCCGAACGGGCCGTTGCGCCTCGCCGTGCCGAACGGCCGGTCCCAGAGCGTGCGGCCGGTCCGCAGGTCGATGGCCCGGATGCCGCCGTAGGGCGGCTGCTTGCAGAGCAGATTGGTCACGGGCATCCGCCAGCCGGCGTTGACGTGTATGGCGTAGGGCGTTCCAGCCTGCGGATCGCCCGCGCCTTCCGGTCCGGCGCCCAGATCGCCGCCGCGCGCCGAGCCGCGCGGCGTCCACCCCTTGCGGTCGGCCACCTCTCGCGGAATCAGGCGGTTGTAGTTCGGCATGTCGTTGTAGTTGGCGACGATGACGCCGCGGCGCGGATCGACTGCGACGCCGCCCCAGTCGGTCCCGCCGTTGTAGCCCGGGTACTGGATCCATCGGCGGTCGGTCGTGGGCGGCGTGTAGAAGCCGTCATAGGCCGCGAGCCGGTACTGGATGCGACAGGCCATCTGGTCGATCGGCGACATGCCCCACATGTCGCGCTCCTCAAGGTTCGGCTTGCGCAGAGTGTGATAGAGCGAATGCGGCTGCGTCGCGGTGCGCTGCTCGGGTTCCACGCCGCCCTGGGGCGCCGGGCGCTCCTCGACCCGAGTGATCGGACTCCCGGTCCGGCGGTCCAGCACATAGATGTCGCCCTGCTTACTTGGCAGGATCAAGGCCGGAACCATGCCGCCGCCGGCCGGGAAGTCGACCAGCGTCCCTTGGGCGCCAAGATCGTAGTCCCAGACGTCCATGTGCACCGTCTGGAAGCGCCAGGCCGGCTGACCCGTGGTCACGTCGAGCGCTACCAGCGAGGTGGCGTAGAAGTTCTCCTGGGGCGAGCGGTCACGGCTCCAGTAGTCGACGGCCGAGTTGCCCATGGGCAGATAGACGTGGCCCAGCGCCTCGTCCCCCGAGGCGATCGTCCACATGTTGGGCGTGCCGCGGGTGTACATCTCGTCCGGCGCGGCGGGCGCGGTCTGACCGGGACGGCCCAGGTCCCAGGCCCAGCGCTGTTCGCCGGTGACCGCATCGAAGCCCTGTATGACCCCCGATGGCGCGTCGTTCTTCTGCCCGTCCAGCACCTGGTGGCCCGTGACGATCACGTCGCGCACCACCACGGGCGGCGAGGTGATGGAGACCATGCCCGGCTCGACGGGGCCCATTCCCTGCTTGATGTCCACCTGGCCCGCCCGGCCGAATTCTTCGCACGGCCGACCAGTGCGCGAGTCCACAGCGATGAGGCGACCGTCCAGCGTGCCCTCGATGATCCGGGTCGCGCAGGCGACGCCGAGGTCCGCCTCGGGAGTCTCGTAGTAGACGACGCCCCGGCAGGCGGCCGTATAGGGAATCCAATCGTCGGAGACCCTGGGGTCGAAGCGCCAGCGCTCCCGTCCGTTGGCCGGGTCCAGCGCGATCAGGATGTTCTTCGCCGAGCAGAGATAGAGGGTGTCGCCCACCTTCAACGGGGTGGTCTCGGCGCCGTACTTCCCCTTGGCCCGCTCGCTCGGCAGGTCACGCGTGTGGGCGACCCAGACGCGCTCGAGGCGGTCGACATTCTGCGGCGTGATCTGGGCCAGCGGCGAATACCGCCGCGCCGCATAGGAACCGCCGTAGGCCGGCCAGTCCGCGCCCGTCTGCACACGCGACGGATCGGTCATCGCCAGCACGCCCTGCGGCAACGGCCGCGGATCGGGGGAACGCCCCGTCACGGCCACGGCGATCCCGCCGCCCACGAGGATGAGGGCGAGGCCCGCCACCCCGGCCAGGGCCAGCCGCCGGACCATCCGTGAAGCGCTCACGA
>JBMOOD010000025.1:0-4120 GCA_049323595.1 Pseudomonadota bacterium | reverse complement strand
TCTCCAGCTCGACGAGTTCCTCACGGTCATCGCCTTCGCCGAGCTCCCGCTGGATGGCGGCCATCTGCTCGCGAAGCAGCGTCTGGCGCTGCCGCTCGCCCAGGGACTCGCGGGACCGTTGGGCGATTTCGCTGGTCAGCCGCAGCACCTCCAGCCGGCGGGCCAGGAACCCGGAGACCTTGTCCAGGCGCGCCTGCAGATCGACCGTCTCCAGGATCTGCTGCTTCTCAGGCGGCTGCAGGTCGAGATAGGCCGCCACCATGTCGGCGAGGGCTGCGGGGGAAGTTGCACCTTCCACCGCCGCGACCAGTTCGGCCGGCGGCGACTGGGGCAGCAGCTGCAGCGCCTCGAGCGCCTGGCTGCGAAGGTGCAGAAATCGGGCCTCGATCTCTGGGCCCTCGGTCTCTGGGTCCGGAACGCGCCGTCCCTGGGCGGCGATGAAGGGGAAGCCCTCCAGCCATTCGGTGATCTCGAACCGCTCAACGCCCTGGCAGGCGACGTGGGGCGACCCGTCCGGCCCGGTCACATAGCGAAGGACGTTGGCGAGCGTCCCCATGCGGTGCAGCGACTGCGGTCCGGGGTCGGGCGCCTGGAGGTCCTGCTGCAGGACCAGCACGAGCGGATGCTGTTCGCGCAGGGCGTGCTGGGCGGCCGCAACGGCGCTCGGGCGATCGAGTACGATCGGGAAGACAATGCCGGGGAAGATCACGTTTGAGACGGGGACGACGACGACCGCGTCGTCCGGGAAGTCGCGCACGCCGTTGCTCGATGGATCGCCGGTCATCGGGCCTGCCCCGCCTTGTGCAGCGTCACCGTCAGGCAGCCATGCTCGGCCTGCCAGTCGATTCGGCCGTAGCGGCCGGCCGGCAACGGGACCCGACGGGCGAACTGACCTTGCGGCAATTCCATATGGTGGATTCTCGCCCGACGCATGGCCGGCGAAGGGTCCCGCCGGCCAGTGATCACCAGGGCGCCGCCCTCATCGATGAAGACCTGGACGCCCTGCGGGTCGACGCCCGGGAGGGCGGCGATGATCTGCACCTCGCCGGTTGTCTCCAAGAGGTCGATCGGCGGCTCCCAGCACGGCGCCCGCGTCGCCGCGGCCGGCCGGAAAACCTGCCGGTGCAGCTGGTCGGCGCGCGCCAGCATCTGCAAAGCGTCGGACCACATCCAGTCGCGTGAATTTCGGTTCGCCATTTCCCCTCCACTCCCGGCGCATGAACGCAGTCCGCTGTAGCACCGGTTCCGTGGAAACGGCGCAACGCGACGCGCGTTCTGCCCGCACCCTGTCGTCGTGATCCGCCGATGAACCATGTTTCGCCATCACATCGCCAATCGGAATCTTGTGCGAGCCCTGCGCCGGGGCGCTTCTACGCCTATGCGGCGGACGAGGGCCCCTGCTCCGGCCACAAGGTCCCGGAGGCGGAGAGCTTCACTGATGCGGCGATAGGCTTCCTCGAGTGCTGGGGGCCGAACAACGACGCAGGCCAGGAGGAGGTCTCCGTAACAGTCATCGACTGTGAGACCGGCGCCGAGGAGTGTTTCAGGATCTCGGTGGCGACAGGCGCGACGAGACCCTGCTGAGGGCGGGCGTTCTTGGACCCGCGTCCAGTGGCTGGGCCTCCGGCGCTGCGGTCATCCGGCCCCGTCGCCCGGCGTGAGCGCCAGGAAGGCCTCCGGCACGAGCTCGACCCGTAGCGGTCCTTCGAAGGTGAACCGCTCACCGTCCAGCAAGGCGGGAACGGGGCCGGCGCCCAGCACCTCGACCGTCTGGGCCATGGCGCAGCGGACGTCCGGATCGGCGCGCCAATCCCGGAATGCTGCGGCGAGCACCAGGCGCAAGGCGTCGAGCGGCCCTTCCGGATCGACGACGGCGGCTTCCAGGCGAGCCTCGGAGGGGGCGAGCCGGGGCGAGGCCAGCGGGCACAGGACGGCGACCGCCTCTCCCCGCGCCTGGTCGGCGTCGTCCCACAGGCAAATGAGCTCGCGATCGAAGGCGCTGCGCAGAGCCGCCAGGCCCTTGCGGGCCGCCAGGGCGAACTCTCCGTAGCGGACCGCCTCCCGCGCCTCCTGCAGCAGGGACGGCCCGCCGAACAGCGCCGCGGCGAAGAATTGCTGGCTGGCGACCCGGGCGCCGTTGACCGGGCAGAGCTGAGGCGCGGCCAGCACGTCGGTGATCGCCTGACGCCAGGTCCGGGCGCCGTAGAGCGCGCGCGGCAGCACGTTCATGGTGCCGCCAGGGAGCGGCATCAGCACGGGTCCCGACGGCTCGCAGCGCTCGGCTACCGTGCGCACGGTGCCGTCGCCGCCCAGAACGATGAGCACGTCGGGCTTGCCGGCCAGGACCCGATCCAGCGCCGAGCAAATATCCGCGCCCAGTCCGCACCAGACCTCCGCCGGCGCAAGACCGTGCGCCTGCAGGTGCGCGCGCAGCGCCTCGCCAGTCGCCCGGCTGCAGCGGCCGCTCGTGGCGTTGACCACAGCCGCGATCTTGGCGGCCTTCAGGTCGATGACAGGATTCGGACTGACGCGCATCGCTGCGGGAAACGGGTGTCAACGGGCTCTGTTGCAGCGTCGGATCGGCCAGGCCGCCGAAGCGTCACCGCGCGGCGAAAGGAGCTACGCCATGGCCATGGCCGAAGATCGAAGACCAACCCGTTTCAAGGTGAAGGAGACCGGCCGAAGGGCGGTCGCCGAAGCAAGCCGGCTGGCGGATGAGGGGCGCGCGATCGCCGAACGCCCCGGCGTCGTGGCGCGAGCGCGGGCGGCGGAAGCGGGCCAAGCGATGTCGCCAGGCGCCCAGGCCGCAGCCGCCTATGCGCATCGCCATCCGGTGAAGACGACACTCGTGGCTGCGGGCCTCCTCGCCGGCGCGGGCGTGCTCGCCAACCCGGCAGCGCGGCTGGCTGCACTTCGCTGAGCCGCAGCGCTCTGGCGTTTCGCCCGGCCGAGCGTCACCCGCTCAGCCGCCGCGAAGATCGCCGCCATGGGGGCCGCCAGGCTGCGCGACGCCCGGGGATCAGCCGCCCGCTAGCCAGGCGTCGATCACCACCATCAGGATCAGTCCCGCCATCAGCAATCCGGTGGCGACAGCCTGGTGGCCCTTGGCGTGGGCCTCCGGGATGATCTCGGCGCTGACCACCCACACCATGGCGCCCGCCGCGAAAGCCAAGGCCGCCGGCAGCAATCCGTCGATCCACGACACCAAGGCGATGCCGATGAAGCCGCTGACCGGCTCCAGCAGCCCGGTCAGAAGCGCCACCGCAAAGGCGACCTTGCGCGGATAGTTGATGCTGGCCACGGCGAGGCCCTCGGGCAGGTTCTGCACGCCGATGCCCAAGGCCGCGCTCGTGCCGTTGGCGATGTCGGGGCCGCCGAAACTCACGCCGACGGCCAAGCCTTCGGGGATGTTGTGCAGGGCGATGGCGATGACGATCAGCCAGATGCGCTGCAGGGACTCGGCGGGTACGCCCTCGATCCCGATCACGAAGTGCTCGTGCGGAGCGAAGCGGTTCACGAGCTGCACGGCCATCGCGCCCAGCGCCAGCCCCAGCACCATCTCGGCGTGGCCGATCTTGGCGCCGAGCGGGTGCTGCGGCGCGAGCCCCAGCGCCGGGGAGATCAGCGAGCGGAAGGCTGCGGTCAGCATGACTCCCGCGGCGCACCCAAGAACGCCGCCTGCACGCGGTCCGATAGCGTGCGGATAAAGCGGATAAAGAAGACCGGCAGGGCCCCGACGCCGGTCGCCACGCCCGCCGCCGTGCTTCCCGCCAGTCCGGTCAGCACGAGCGGCCATGACGCCTCAGGATCCGAGAAAGCCGTCGCCATAACGAAAGTAGCGCCGAACGGAGCCTTGGAACCGCCTGTGCGCCGGCGTGTTGGGCGGGCGATTTCCCGAAGCCCGAGCTTCGCCATGCCTCGCCTCGTCCTGCTCCGCCACGGCCAGAGCCTGTGGAACGCCGCCAACCGGTTCACCGGCTGGGCCGACGTCGACCTGACCCCGGAGGGCGAAGCCCAGGCCGAGGCCGCCGGCCGGCTGCTCCGTGCCAAGGGCTTGGACGTGGAGACGGCGTTCACCTCGGTGCTCACCCGGGCGATCCGGACGATGTGGATCGTGCTG
>JBMOOD010000024.1:141347-268350 GCA_049323595.1 Pseudomonadota bacterium | reverse complement strand
CCGCCGTTGCCTCCGGCATTGCCGGGGCCGCGGCCCGCGTCCGCCATCCGGATCCGGGCAGCTTCATCACCCGCGCTTGGAGAGGCGGCCTGGCCGGCCACCGAGAACGCCGCCGGGGCGCCGCCGGTCGCATTGTCCGCCGGTGCTGCGACGCCGGCCGCTTCGGCCCCGCCCGCGCGCGGACCGCCGCCGGCCTGATCCCCGCTGGCGGCGAAACCGGCGCTCCCTGCGCCTTCCGCGGGGCCCGTCACCAGACCGCCGGACACGGCCGCGTAGTCGAGCGGCGGAGCCGGGGCCGCGCTCACCTCGTCCACCGCAGTGCTGGGGGTCGCCACCTGAAGCTGGGTGGGGGCATCACGGGCGATGCGGGCTGTGGCGCCCGCGCCGACGTCCTGAACGGCGCCGCCCTGGCCTGCGCGCACCTCCACGAGCCCTTCGGCTACGTGAACGGAACTGGCCGTCAGGTCGACGTTCACCGTGAAGGTCGTGCCCTTGACGATGGCCGCCAGCAGCGGCGTCTCGACGCGGAAGTGCTGCGACGGCCTTTTGTCCACCTGGAAGAGGATCGACCCCAGGTCCTGCATGATGCGCGTGACGCCCGCCGAGCTTTCCGGCGCGACGGTCATCCGGCTGTTCGGGCCCAGGGTGACCCGCTGGTCGCCGTTGAAGAGTGCGGCGCGGCCCCCGGCCGCCGTGGTCACAGTGGACCCCGTCGGCAGGACCTGGTTGGCGACGGCCGCCGCGGGCTCGCGGCCCGGCGCGGCGACGCGCACGACGCCTTTTACCTCTACGAGTTTCCACTCGGCGGCAGCGGCCGCACTGAACCCGAAGGTCATGACGGCGGTGAAAGTGGCGGCGATGGCGTAGCGAGCGACTTGCATGTCGAGCCCCACGGTTGTGGTCGGACGAAATGTACTCTTGCCGACATATAAAAGGGTTTGTCTAACCAGCCGCTAATCGATGTGGTTTCTTTTCTTCGTTAATCTCCGATTTATCCGTGCAAACCTAGGATTGCAGACAAAATTCTACCTAAAGAGACTATTAACTACATGAGATTGGTGCGGGCGAGCCTCAGCGGCTGGGCCACGGCTGCGATGATCTCGGTGATCGCCTTGAGCGCCGCCGGTCCCGTCCGCGCGCAGACTCCTGACGCGTGCGCCGCGGCGGACTCCTCCTGCTTCGTCCTTGCCGGACTGACGATCGACGGGGTGACGGCCTATCCGCTCAAGGAGCTGGCCCCGCTCTATGCGGAATACCTCGCCCGCGAGGTCTCCACCGAGGATCTGGTGAGGATCGCCCAGGCCATTACCGACAAGTACCGAGCGGATGGCTACTTCCTCTCGCGCGCCGTCGTGCCGCCCCAACCGGGCGGGGGCCTTGGGCGGATCCGGGTCTATGAAGGCTACATCGGCGAGGTCGAGGTCACGGGCGACGCCGCCCCGGCGCTCGAGGCCCTGCTCGCGGGCCTGACCGGGCCCCGCCCCCTGCGGCTCGGCGACCTGGAACGCCGGCTGACGCTCGCCACCGACCTGCCGGGCATCCGCGCGCGCTCCAGCATCGAGCCGGTCCTGGACGATCCCGCGCGCCACCGTCTAGTGGTCTCGGCCGGACTTCGCCCCTGGACGGGCAGCGTCTATGTCGACAACCGCGGGACTGACGCGGTCGGGCCGGTCCAGGCGAACGCCCGGATCGGACGCAACAGCCTGGTGCGCCCCGGCGACCAGCTGGCGCTATCTGTACTCACAGTGCCCGCCGACCCGGGGGAGTTCGTGCTGGGCGAACTGTCCTATGGCGCGGCCCTTCCGGGTGGGGCGCGCCTGCGCGCCGCCGCCTCGGCCTCCCGTTCGCGCCAGGGGACAGACCCGTTCAACAACACGGTCGGCAACGAGAGCCAGGCGGCGAGCCTGCGGCTGGCCTATCCGCTCATCCGGGGCCGGACGCATTCGCTGTGGGCCGCGGTCGTGCTGGACGCGCGCCACGTCGAGCAAGGGTTCGCAGGCGGCGGCCGCTATTCCGACGACCTGCGGGTGGCGCGCGCCTCGCTGCAGACCAGCCGCGGGGGCGGCTCGAGCTCTACCAGCGGCTTCGTGCAGGTTTCTCGGGGCCTGGACGTCCTGGGAGCCACCGACCAGCCAGGACGCAGCCATTCGCGCTTCGACGCCGACGGCCAATTCTGGAAGGTGAACGCCGCCGCCAGCCACTATCGCGATATCGGCCGGTTCGCGGGCGTCTACCTCGCGGCGGACGGCCAGTGGACGCCGGACCGCCTGTT
The DNA here is from genome assembly GCA_049323595.1 of Pseudomonadota bacterium. Classification (GTDB taxonomy): domain Bacteria; phylum Pseudomonadota; class Alphaproteobacteria; order Caulobacterales; family Caulobacteraceae; genus Phenylobacterium. Next base: position 266,078 of record JBMOOD010000024.1, on the reverse strand, counting down.
GCTGTCGGAGGAGTTCGCGCCCGGCGGCCTGCCCTACGGCCGGGCCTACAACTACGCCGAGATCTCGGGCGACAAGGGGATCGCGGGCCTGGCGGAGCTACGGTTCGGCTTCGCGCCCAAGGCCTCGCCGGTCAGCTTCTTCCAGACCTACGCCTTCGTCGACGCCGCCAAGGTCTGGAACAAGGATGCTGCATTCGGCGCGCCCAGCGCGGCGTTCGCCTCGGCCGGCGGCGGGGTGCGCATCACGCTGCGCGACCGCATCACCCTGCGGTTGGAGGCGGCCCGGCCGCTGACCCGCACGCCGTTCGAGACGGGCGACAAGGATTGGCGCGCCTTCGGCTCGGTGTTCGCGTCCTTCTAGCGGGCCGCCCTTGCTGCCGCGGACTCCAGCAGGCGCTCCACGGCCGCTTCGTCTTCGAACACCGCCCGCACCGGCCAGGCGGTCACGCGCGGCCGCCAGGACGCCGGCAGCCGCGCCCAATCCTTCTCGGTGGTGACCAGCGTGGCGCCGTACTGCCCGGCGCGGGCGGCGAGGCGGGCGAGGGTCGCTTCGTCGTAGGGATGGTGGTCTGGGAAGGGCCAGAGGTCGGCGAGGTCGGCCCCGGCCGCGATGAGGGCGCGCTCGAACTTCCACGGCTTGCCGATGCCGGCGAACGCGACCAGAGGGCCGGGCGGCGGCGGGCCGGCGGGCTCCAGGCGGGCGATCAGGACGGGCGTGGGGGCAAGCTGGGCGAGGAGCTCGGGGTCGGGCTGGGGCAGGTCGACGGGCAGCAGCACGAGGGCGGCGTCGGCGCGGGCGAGGCCGGCGGCCAGCGGCTCGCGCATCGGCCCGGCGGGGAAGACGCGGCCGTCACCGAAGGGCCACTCCCCGTTCCGGGTCTCGCCGTCCACGACGACCAGGGACAGCGCCTTGGCGACGGACGGGTTCTGGTGGCCGTCGTCCATGACGATGAGCCTCGCCCCGGCCTCAGCGGCGGCGCGGGCCCCGGCGGCGCGGTCTCGGGCGACCCAGACGGTGAGGCCGTCCGCCGCCAGCATCAGGGGCTCGTCGCCGACGTCGGCGGCGGCGTGCCGGGCGGGGTCGACACAGACCGGTCCGGCCTCGCTTCCGCCGTAGCCGCGGGTGAGGACGTGGGCGCCGAGGCGGCGGGCGATCTCACGCACGATCGGGGTCTTGCCGGTCCCGCCCACGGTGAGGTTGCCGACGCAGATCACCGGGACGCCGGGGTCGAGCGGCCGCCCGCGAGCGATCCGCCGGGCTGTGGCCGCCGCCCAGATCCAAGAGATGGGGGCGAGGAGCAGGCGCAGGATGCGGCCGGGCGCCGGGTCGCGGCTGTACCACCAGCGAGGCGTCGAAAGCTTCATGCCGGCAGGAGGGGTTCGAGCCGGGCCATGGCCTCGGCGAGGCCGCCGTCGTGGCGGGCGGCGTAGGTCCTTGCGGCCTCGCCGATGCGCCGGGCGATGTGCGGATAGGCGAGGAGGCCGCGGAGGTGGCGGGCCAGGGCGGCGGCGTCCGGCGCCGCGATGGCCGCGGCCTCGGCCGAGAGGTCGGCGTAGAGCGCCGCGGCGTTGAAGGCGTGCGGGCCGGTGAGGATCGGGCGGCCGGCCTGGGCGGGCTCCAGGGGGTTGTGGCCGCCGATCCCGGGCTGGAAGGCGCCGCCCATGACCACGACGTCGGCCAGGGCGTAGAGCGTCCCCAACTCGCCCAGGGTGTCGGCGACATAGACCTGGGTGTCGGCGGCGAGGGGCTCGCCGGCGGCGCGGCGGGCGATACGGAGGGTGTGGGCGAGCTCGGCGGCGACGGCGGGACCGCGCTCGGGATGGCGGGGCGCGACGACCAGCAGGGCGGGCGGCCCGTCGGAGGTCGCCTCGCGGAAGGCGTCGGCCACCAGCGCCTCCTCGCTGGGATGGGTGCTGGCGGCCAGCACGACGCGGCGGCCGGCGGCGGCCTCGCGCAGGCGTTCGAGCTCGGCGGCGTCGACGGGCAGGGGCGCGGCGGCCTGCTTGAGGTTGAGCTTCGGGCCGGCCGCGCCGCCCAGGCGGCGGACGCGGGCCTCGGTAGCCTCGTCCTGGGGCAGGATCAGGTCGAAGGCCGAGAAGATGGCGTGGGCCGCCAGCGGGAAGCGCGCCCAGCCGCGGGCCGTCTTCTCGGTGATCCGCGCGGAGAGGAGGGCCAGGCGGACGCCGCGGGCCTGGGCCTCCAGGATCAGGTTGGGCCACAGCTCGCTCTCGACGAAGACGGCGAGGCCGGGCCGCCAGTGGTCCAGGAAGCGACGCGCGACGCGCGGGGTGTCGATGGGCTGGTGCTGGTGGATGACACCCGGGGGCAGGCGCCTCGCCAGCATCGCCGCGGCGGTGACCGTGCCGGAGGTGACCAGCAGGGAAAGGTCGGGGCGGCGCTCGCGCAGGGCCGCGACCAGGGGCAGGAGCGAGGTGGCTTCGCCCACGCTGACGCCATGCAGCCAGACGAGCGGACCGTCGGGGCGGGGCGCGCCGGCGTGGCCCAGGCGCTCGGCCAGACGGGCGGGGTCCTCCTTGCCCCGGGCGGCGCGGCGGCGCAGCAGGGCCGGCGCGAGGGGCTCCAAGAGGCCCGTCACCGCGCCGTAGACGGCCAGGGGGCTCGGTCTCACACGACCTCGGCGGGGGCGAGGCGGCAGGCGTGGTCGGCGCTCGATTCCACCTGCAGCGTGGCGTGGCCGATGCGGAAGCGTTTCTCCAGGCCCTCGCAGGCCTGGTGCAGGAAGCTGTCGCCGTCGCCGTTCTGCGGCCGCACGAGATGGGCGGTCAGGGCCGTTTCGGTGGTGGAGAGCGCCCAGACGTGGAGGTCATGGACGCTTTCGACGCCGGGCAGGGCGGCGAGCCAGGCGCGCACGTCGTCGACGTCCACGCCGCGGGGGGCGGCGTCGAGCGCCAGGTCCGCGGAGTCCCGCAGGAGGCCCCAGGTGCCGATGACGATCACGGCGGCGATGACCAGGCTGAGCGCCGGGTCGATCCAGAGCAGGCCCGTGACGCCCATCAGGAACGCGCCGATCACCACGGCCAGCGAGACGCCCGCGTCGGCCGCCATGTGCAGGAAGGCGCCGCGGACGTTGAGGTCGGAGTGGCTGCCGCGCATGAACAGCATCGCCGTGGCGCCGTTGATCAGTACGCCGAGGCCGGCGGTGATCATGACCACGTTCGTCGCCATCTCGGCCGGCGCGCTGAAGCGGCGGATGGCCTCGGAGACGATGGCGCCCACGGCCACCAGCAGCAGGATGGCGTTGGCGAGCGAGGCCAGGATGGTGCCCTTCCGCAGGCCGTAGGTGCGCCGCGAGGTGGGCGCGCGCCGGGCGAGGACCGTGGCGCCCCAGGCCAGCAGCAGCGACAGCACGTCCGAGAGGTTGTGGCCGGCGTCGGCGAGGAGGGCGAGCGAGCCGGTCCAGAGGCCCGCGACCACCTCGGCGATGACGAAGCCGGTGTTGAGGACGACCCCGATGGCGAAGGCCCGGCCCATGTTGGCCGGCGCATGGTGGTGATGGCCGCCGCCGTGATGGTGGTGGCCGTGGTCGTGCCCGTGGTGATGGTCGTGCGCGTCGTGGGCCATCGGAGCGCTCTATGTCTCGCGTTCCGCCGCGGGGATCAATGCGGGCGGCGGCCGACCAGCGCCTCTGCGCGGCGGGTGGCGGAGGACAGGCGGGCGGACCAGTCCTCGATGAGGGCGGCGATGGCGGTTTCGTCGGCGTCGGCGGGGACGTGCAGGGGGCCTTCCCAGACCACGGCGCCACGGCCGAAGGGGGCGGCCCACATGACCTTGTCCCAGGTGCTCTGCATCTGCGTCGCAGGGCTGGCGGCGATGCCCATCAGATACACCGGCTGGCCCGAGCGCCGCGCGATCTGGAGGGAGCCGGCGGCGATCACCTCGTTGGGGCCGCGGGGGCCGTCGGGGGTGACCACCAGCGCGCCGCCGCCCTTCACCCAGGCCGTCGCCTCGCGGATGGCGGCGACGGCGGCGCGGGCCTTGGCGGCGTCGCCCTTCTTGGCAGACGAGACGCGGATCGCCGGGAAGCCGGACATCTCGAGGGCGCGGGCGATGAACTCCCCGTCCGCCGAGGGCGAGATCAGGCACCTGGTGCGCTTCTTCCACCACTGCGGGGCCGTGGCGAGGCAGAGCGGGATGCGGCCATGCCAGAAAAGGGCGATGGCGCCCCTCGTGTCGTCGGCCAGCACGGGCTCGACGCAGGCGAGGTTCTCATGCCGCCAGCGCACGGTGCGCAGGATCAGCTTCAGATAGGTCCCGAGGACCCAGCCGAGGAACGCCTGGACCCCGTTCGAGCGCATGAGCTTCTTCAAGCGGCCGGCTCCGCCTCCAGATCCTGGCTCTTCGCCAGGCGGGCGTAGAGGCCGCGCTTCTTCACGAGGCCCGCATGGTCGCCGGTCTCCACCACCCGGCCGCGGTCGATGACGTAGATGCGGTCGGCGCCGCGCACGGTCGACAGGCGGTGGGCGATCATGATGGTCGTGCGCCCGGCCATCAGCCGCTTCAACGCCGCCTGGACCTGGGCCTCGCTCTCGGTGTCGAGGGCGCTGGTGGCCTCGTCCAGCAGCAGGATCGGCGTGTCCTTCAGGAAGGCGCGGGCGATGGCGATGCGCTGGCGCTGGCCGCCCGAGAGGCGCGCGCCGGCCTCGCCAACGAGGGTTTCGTAGCCGTCCGGCAGCTCCGCGATGAAGTCGTGCGCCGCCGCCGCCTGGGCCGCGGCCTGGACATCGGCTTGCGGCGCGTCGGGGCGGGCGTAAGCGATGTTGGCGAGGATCGTGTCGTCGAACAGGAACGGCTCCTGGGTGACGAGGGCGATCTGGTCGCGCAGGGACGCCAGCGTCACGTCGCGCACATCCTGGCCGTCGATCGTCACCGCGCCGGCGGTCACGTCGTAGAAGCGGGGGATCAGGTTCAGGATGGTGCTCTTGCCGCCGCCCGAAGGGCCGACCAGGGCGACCGTCTCACCGCGCCGGGCTTCGAGGGTGACGCCGTCCAGCGCCGGCGGCCCCTCGCCACCGTAGGAGAAGGCCACGTCCTCGAAGCGGATGTCGCCCCGCACGTCGGCGAGACGGCGTGCGCCGGGCCGCTCGCGCACCTCGGGCTCGACGTCGAGAGCGGCGAAGAGGCGGCGCGCCGCCGACATGCCCTCGGCGAAGACGGTCTGGAGGTTGGCGAGCTGGCGCAAAGCCTGGCTGGCCATGGTGAGCGCCGCCACGAAGGAGAAGAAGGCGCCGGCGTTCATCTCGCCCACTGTGGAGCGCCAGCCCGCATAGGCGAAGACCACCGCCACGATCAGCGTCATCAGGAGCTCGGTGGCCGGGGCGGCGCGAGCGCGGGCGTTGGCGCCCTTGGTCAGGTGCCGCTGACGGCGGCGGACCACCTCAGCCACACGGCCCTCCTCGTAGGCCTCGCGGTTCTCGAGCTTGACCACCCGCACGCCGTCGAGGCTCTCCATGATCGCCGAGGACAGGGCGGAGGTCTCGGCCATGGCCCCCTTGGCCGCCTTGGTCGTGCGCCTGGCGAAGCGGCGCATCACGGCGGCGGCGACCGGCACCACGCCCACCAGGATCAGCGACAGGAACCAGTCGTTGGCCACCATCACGAGGGTCGCGCCGACGAAGATCAGCAGGTTCTGGGTATAGTTCACCACGCCGGCTGTCGCCGCCTCGCGGATCAGGCCGGCGTCATAGAGCACCGAGGAGACGTAGGCGCCGGAGTGCTGGCTGCGCAGGTGCGCGAGGTCGGCGCGCACGAGACGGCCGAAGAGCTGCACCTGCACGTCGCCGACCACGGCGTTGCCGATGCGGTTGACGAGAGTGGCCTGGATCACCTGGGCGAGCGTGCGGCCCAGGGCCAGGGCGGCGATCGCCAGGGGGATGGCCAGGAGCGCGCCAGGCTTGTGGAAGACCAGCAGGTCGTTGGTGGCCGGCTCTATGATCCGCACCAGTTCGGCGCTGGTCCAGGCGACCACGACGGCGGCCAGCATCGCCGCCGTCCAGGCCGGCCAGCGCGGCGCCAGATAGGTCCGCGCGACCCGGGCGACGAGGACCCGGGCGGGCATCTCCGGCGGGGCGGCCTCGCTCATGGCGCTGGGGTCGGATGTTGCGGGGGGGAAGTCAAGCGGCGGCGAGGATAGGGCGCGCCGCGCTTGCCGCTTTCCCTTCCCACCACTCGCTCTTCGGCGAGCGGCCCCCCTTCCTGCGAGCGGGGAGGACGAGAACATAAAAAGAACCGACGTGGATTGCCGTCAAGAAGGATCGCGCGGGCCTGGGCGCCCGTTCCCTCTCAAGGCTCAGGCGAAGGGCGAGGCGGAGATGTGGCAGGAGATGTTGTTCCACGATTGGTCGGGGATATATCGGACCGTGATCGTGGGCGTGCTCGCCTACGTCGGGCTGGTGCTGCTGTTGCGCATCTCCGGCAAGCGGACGCTGACCAAGCTCAACGCGTTCGACCTGGTGGTGACCGTGGCCCTGGGTTCGACGCTGGCGACGATCCTGCTCACCGAGAAGGTCGCTCTGGCCGAGGGGCTGGCCGCTTTCGCCACCCTGATCGGGCTGCAGTTCCTGGTGACCTGGACCTCGGTGCGACTGGGCGTCGTGCGACGCCTGGTCCGGTCTGAGCCGAGCCTGCTCCTGCGGGACGGCGAGTTGCTGCGGGGCGCCATGAGTCGCGAGCGGATCACCGAGGACGAGATCCGCAGCGCCATCCGGTCCGCGGGGATCGAGGACCCGTCGAGGGTCTCGGCGGTCGTGTTGGAGGCGGACGGCGAACTCAGCGTCATCGCCTGACTTCGTGGCGGCGCGGGCGATGCGCCGGAGAGGTCTCAGGCGGCCTGGGGTCCGCGTCGCCGCAACGCAGCGCCGGTGACGCCGAAGCCCGCGATCAGGAGCGCCCAGGTGGTCGGCTCGGGCACGGCGGTGCGGGCCAGCGCCCGGATGCTGGCGGACTTGAGCTGGACCGTGAAGCGGTCTCCCGGCGCCATGAAGAACTGCCAGGTCTCCAGCCGATTGTAGCTGTACGCCTGCGTCGGCGGCGCGAAGGCCACGAGCGACTCCGACGGGGCGAAGTTCACGCCGGCCAGGCCAAGCCCCACATGGTTCGCATAGATCAGATACTCGCCGCGCATCGCCGCGTTGGCATGCTCGCCCTCGGTGGCGACATTGAAGAAGACGCTGGAGGAGAAGGTCAGTTCGAACCGCTCGTCCCGCCCGAAGGCCGGGTCATTGTAGAAGGTGAGGAACTCGCCCGTCGGCGAAACATACTTCGCCTTGCTGCCCGAAGTCGGCTCGCTCTCGGCGAACGCTTCGGCGTAGAGCTTGAGCGTCCAGACCTCGCCCGTGAAATTGGCGTCGCCGAGGGCGCTCTCGTAGTGAGCGCCGTAGCCGCCCAGGACCGGGCTGCCATCGGCGAGGGCGGAGTAGCCCAGGAGGTGCTGGGCGCCGGAGAATTCGACCGAAAGGTCGATGAACCCGCTCGCGGATGCGGTCGCGGTCGCCCCCCAGGCCGACGAGCCGGGCCAGACAAGCAGCAGGGCTGCGGCGGCGAACGTCGGCCGCAGATGTCGCGCGCATGCGCCCATGGTCATGCTCCCCAACCCATGCGAAAGCGGCCAGACGGCCGTGGTCAGCGCAACGCTCGCTCGCGCGGCCCGCCGCGGCATTGACTCCGGTCAAGACGCGGGCCGCTTCCGCTTCCGCCGCTCCCAGCCTACTTAAGCCGCCATGACCGCAGAGCCGGCCGCCGACCGCTTCGACCTGACGACGCCGCTGGGGCGGGCGAAGGCCTATGCCGACTACCTGTGGAACGACCACGCCTATCTGAGGCTGGGCTTTTCCAATGCGCACTGGATCAGCGAGGAGCTGGTGCGCGCCAACCAGCCGTGGCCGCACCAGATCGCAGCCTGGAAGGATCGAGGGATCCGGACGATCGTCAACCTGCGGGGCGGGTTCGACGCCAGCTTCCACGCCCTCGAGAAGGACGCCTGCGAGCGGCTGGGGCTGAACTTCGTCAACTTCACCATCACCTCGCGCGAGGTCCCGTCGCGGGAGCGGGTGCTGGGCGCCAAGCGGCTGTTCGAGACGCTCGAGTACCCGGCGCTGATGCACTGCAAGTCCGGCGCGGACCGGGCCGGGATCATGAGCGTGCTCTACATGCACTTCCGCAAGAAGCAGACGATCCGCGAGGCGCTGGACCAGCTGCACATCCGGTACCTGCACGTCCGGCACGGCAAGACGGGCGTGTTGGACTACACCTTCGCCCGCTACCTCACAGAGGGCGAGCCCGCCGGGATGAGCTTCCTGGAGTGGGTGATGAGCCCGATGTACGACCCGGCGGGCATGAAGGCCGACTTCCGCACCAACATGTGGGGCAACCTGCTCACCGAGAGCGTGCTGCGGCGGGAGTAAACTCCTCTCCCCCTCGTGGAAGAGGGGGACCGCCCGCCAAAGAGCAGGCGGTGGAAAGGGAAAGCGGCCGCGGCGGCGGATCGTCAGGCGACCACGATTCAGGAGGAGCGTCCTGCCCTTCCCGCCGTTCGCTCTTCGGCGATCAATTCCCGCTTACGGGAAGGGAAAGAGGTCAGTCCGCGCTGCCCGGGGTCAGCAGCTTGTGGGCGTGAAGGACGAAGTAGCGCATGAGCGCGTTGTCGACCGTCTGCTGGGCCTTCGAGCGCCAGGCGCGAACGGCCTCCTCATAGGTCGCATAGGCGCCCACGAGGTCGATCTGCGAGAGGTCCTTGAACTCGGGCGGGCCTTCGAGGGATTTCAGTTCGCCGCCGATCACCAGGTGGAGGAGTTGTTTGTCGGACATGATGGCTGTCTTGGGATTTCTTTTCGCGTGAGGGTCAGTTCCGCGCGCCGATATGCCCAACCCGCTCCAGAATCAATGGGGCGAGCGCCGGCGTGGCGCAGATAAGGCTCGCCTGTGACGGTCTGGCGCGATTGTAGCGGAACTCGCCGCCCGCGTGGTCGCCCACGAAACAGCCGGCCTCGCGGGCGATGAGGTCCCCGGCGGCCACGTCCCAATCCGACTTGCGCACGGGCGCCACGGCGGCGTCGAACTCGCCGGCGGCCACCAGGCACATGCGATAGGCGGTGGAACTGCGCTGCTCGATCCGCATGGCCGGCCAGGGCCGGGGCCACGACCAGTGGGAGAAGACCAGGCTGTCGCCCACCATGCGGCAGTTTTCCAGGGCCGTGGCGGCGCTGGGGCGGATGACCTGGCCGTTGCGGGCCGCCCCGGCGCCGGCGGCGGCGGTGAAGGTCTCGTCCAGTTCGGGGGCGAAGACCACTCCGGCGATAGGGCGGCCGTCCTCCACGACCGCGATGGCCACGGACCACCACGGCCGGTCGTTGAGGAAGGCCCGCGTGCCATCGATGGGATCGACCACGAAAATCCGCCGCTGATTCAAGCGGCCGCGGTCGTCGGCCGTCTCCTCGGACAGCCAGCCATACTCTGGGCGCGCGCCCCGCAGGCGCTCGGTCAGGAGGCGGTCGGCCGCGAGGTCGGCGTTCGTGACGGGGGTGCCGTCGTCGTCCTTGTATTCGATCTCCAGCCCCTGACGGCGGATCGTGCGGGCCAGCGCGCCGGCCTCGTGGGCGGCGTCCAGGATGAGCCTGAGGTCCCCTTCCATTCGCAGGGGCTCATCGCCCCGCGATGGCGAGCGCGTCCACCAGGAGCGAAGGCGCGTTGGCGGAGCCGCGGATCTCCAGGTCCGAGCCGGGGACGAGGCGGCCGAAGATGTCGAGCAGGTTGCCGGCCACCGTGATCTCGCTGACCGGGTAGGCGATCTCGCCGTCCTCGAACCAGAAGCCCGAGCAGCCCACCGACCAGTCGCCGGTGTTGCCGTTGAGCGATGGACCGAACATGGAGGTGATCAGGAGGCCCGAACCCGCGTCCCTCATCAGCCCGGCCTGGTCCTTTTCCCCGGGCCGAAAGGTGAGGTTCGAGGTCGAGACGCCCGGCGGGCCGGCGAGGCCGCGGGAGGCATGGCCGGTGGTCTCGAGGCCGAGTTGGCGCGCCGAGGACGAGTTGAGGAGCCAGGTGGTCAGGACGCCGTCGTCGATCAGGTTCAGCTTCCCGTTCGCCACGCCCTCGTCGTCGAAGGGCGAGGAGCCGAGGCCGCGGACCTTGTGGGGATCGTCCTCGATGACGATGCCTTTGGCGAATATCTGCTGGCCCAGCTTGTCCTTCAGGAACGAGGTGCCGCGGGCGATAGACGGGCCGGAGATGGCGCCGATCAGCGGGCTCATCAGCGAGCCGGCCAGCCGGTTCTCGAAGATCACGGGGGCGGTGGTGGAGGCGATCTTGCGCGCGCCCAGTCGGGCGGCGGCGCGGCGGCCGGCCTCGGCGCCCAGGCTTTCCGGCGCCGGCAGGTCGGCCTGCCAGCGGACCGAGCGGCCGTCGTAGCCGGTCTCCATGCCGTTCTCGTCGCCGGCGATGGCGGAGGCGCCGATGGAGAAGCCCGAGGCGCGGTGCACGCCCCGGAAGCCGCCGCTGGTCACCATGGTCCATTGCGAGGACGACCAGGATCCGCTGGCGCCGTCGGTATTGGTCACCTTCGGCACGCCGCGGGCCGCCGCTTCGGCGGCGCGGGCGCGGTCCTCAAGGGTCTCGGCGCTGGGCTCGGCGGGATCGTAGAGGTCCAGATCCGGCAGAGGGCCGCGGGCGAGCCGGTCCGGATCGGCGAGGCCGGCGTAGGGATCCTCGGGCGCGAGCTTCGCCATGGCGACGGCGCGCTCCACGAGCTTGGCGCGGGCCTCGGGCGAGATGTCGGATCCGGAGACGGTCGCCTGCCGCCGGCCCACGAAGACGCGCAGGCCGAGGTCACGGGACTCCTCGCGCTCGACCTCCTCGAGCTCGCCCATGCGGACGGTGATGGAGAGGCTGCGCCGTTCCGCCCCCACGGCCTCGGCGGCGTCGGCCCCGGCCTTGAGCGCCGCGGATACGACGTCGTTCAACAGGTTTTCGTCCATGGCCGGGATATGGCGGAGCCGGCGCAAGCGAACAACCCCGACGACACTGCGCCGCAGGCCGCTGCTTCGCCTAGGGGATCGCGTAGAAGAGGAGGGCGGCGGCGAGGGCGATGTAGCTGATCCAGGTGGCCAGGGCGCCCAAGGCCCGGGGCAGGGTGGCCTCGGTGGACCGCGACAGGCCGACCGCGTGGACCGCGCGGCCGGCGAACAGCACCAGGCCGATGGGATGGATCAGCATGGGCGGCGCGTTCACGATCGCCAGCAGGGCCAGCCCCGCCAGGGCGGCCGGGATGTACTCCGTGGCGTTGCCGAAGGCGCGGATCGCCTGCTGCAGGGCGGGCACCCCGCCGTCGCCGATTTCGACCTTGTGCTTGCGCCGCTGGCGCGTGACCAGCACCGAGAGCACCAGCAGGAGGATGAGGTTGAGGCCGGCCCATAGGGCGGCGGCGTGGGCCGAGGCGGTGGCGTCCATCGGCCCTTATTCCACCGGTCGGCCGTCGCCGGGAAGCCCCAGCCGCGACCACTTCTCGGTGACAGCGGCCACCGTCGTGGGGTCCATGCCGAGCTTCTCGCCCCATTCCCGCGTGGTCTCGGGCGGCCATTTGTTGGTGGCGTCGAGGCCGATCTTCGAGCCCAGGCCGCTCTCGGGCGAGGCGAAGTCCAGGTAGTCGATGGGGGTGTTCTCGACGAGAGTGACGTCCCGGGCCGGGTCCATGCGGGTGGAGATCGCCCACATGACGTCCTTCCAGTCGCGGGCGTTTATGTCGTCGTCCACGACGATCACCCACTTGGTGTACATGAACTGGCGAAGGTAGCTCCAGACGCCCATCATCACGCGCTTGGCGTGGCCGGGATATCCCTTCTTCATCGAGACCACGGCGATGCGGTAGCTGCACCCCTCGGGGGGCAGCCAGAAGTCGACGATCTCGGGGAACTGCTGCTGGAGCAGCGGGATGAAGACCTCGTTCAGCGCCTCGCCCAGGACCGAGGGCTCGTCCGGCGGCCGGCCGGTGAAGGTGGTGAGATAGATCGGGTCCTTGCGCATGGTGACGGCGGTCACCTGGAAGACGGGGAACTTCTCGACGCTGTTGTAGTAGCCGGTGTGGTCGCCATAGGGGCCCTCGTCGGCGTAGTCGTCCAGGTGGACGTGGCCTTCCAGCACGATCTCGGCGTGGGCGGGGACCATGAGTGGGACGGTCTTGGCGGGCACGAGGTCCAGCTTGGCGCCGCGCATCAGGCCGGCGAACTGGTACTCCGAGAGGGTGTCGGGCACGGGCGTGACGGCGGCCAGGATCGTGCCGGGGTCGGCGCCGATGACGGCGCAGGCGGGCAGGGGCTCGCGCTTGCCCTCGGCCTTCCAGCGCCGATGGTGCTGGGCGCCGCCGCGGTGGGCCAGCCAGCGCATGATGGTGCGGTCCTTCCCCAGGACCTGCATGCGGTAGATGCCGAGGTTGTAGTCGTCCTCGCGGGCGTCGGACGGGCCCTTGGTGACCACCAGGGGCCAGGTGATCAGCGGGGCCGGCTCGCCGGGCCAGCAGGTCTGGATCGGAAGCTTCGTCAGGTCGATCTGGTCGCCCTTCAGCACAACCTCCTGCACGGGGCCGGACTTGCGGACCTGAGGCCGCATGCTCATCACCGTCTTGGCGAGGGGCAGCATGTCCCAGGCGTCCTTGAGGCCGCGCGGCGGCTCGGGCGCGCGCAGGAAGGCCAGGAGTTCGCCCACCTCGCGCAGGTCGGCGGCGGTGGCGCGCTCCCGCCCCTCCAGGGTGACGCCCATGGCCACCCGCTTCACCGTGCCGAAGAGGTTCACGAGGCAGGGCATCGTCGAGCGCTGGCCGTCGGCGCGGACGACGTTCTCGAACAGGACGGCCGGCCCACCGTCGCGCAGGAGGCGGCGCTGGATCTCGGTCATCTCGAGGACGGAGGAGACCTCTTCGGTCACACGGACCAGCTCGCCCGCGGCCTCCAGCCTGGCCAGGAACTCGCGCAGCGATCGGTAAGCCATCTTGGCCGTTTACCCGGCGCGGCGGAGCGGGTCTAGGATGGGGTCATGGCCCGCCTCGACCTCGACGACCTGCCGCCCAAGATCGCCGCCCTGCTCACCGGCCTGGCGGACGGCGAGGAGCTGCTGCTGGTGCAGCACGGGGCGGTGGTCGGGCGGCTCGGGGCCGTGGCCGCTGAATCGTCCGAGGCCGCATCGCCGGACTTGCCACCGGACCAGCAGGTGCGCGAGGTGTTCGAGAACTTCCGCTCGGCGATCGAGGACGAATTCTGATCATGGCGAAGGTCCTGGCTGCGATCGCCGCCGCGGCGAGCCTGTCCGCGGGCGCGGCCCAGGCGGGCGAGCTCTTCCTCGGTCTCTACAAGCACGACGTCGGCGACGGCATTTCGTACGGCGGCTTCGAGGAGGGCGCCCAGATCGTGGGCGGCGCCCGCACGACCGCGCTCGACGAACTGGCCTTCCTGGGCAGGCCGCGGGTCCACCTGCTGGCGGGCGCCAACACCTCGGGCGGCACGAACTTCGTCGCCACCGGCCTCGCCTGGCGGTTCGAGCTGACCGAACGGCTCTATGTCCAGCCCGGGATCGGCGTCGCGATCCACGACGGTAAGGTGGGCCTGCCCTCGCCCGATGCGCCGGGCCTCACGCCCGCGGAGCGGCTGAAGCGCCAGCGTGACCGCGAAACCAGGCTCGACCTCGGTTCCCGCGTCCTGTTCGAGCCGGAGCTCTCCGTCGGCTGGAAGGCTACGCAGCGGCTCTCGGTCGAACTGTCGTGGATCCACATGAGCCACGCCAAGCTGGCGGGCGACTACAACCCCGGCCTCGGCGAGGTGGGCGTACGGGTTCTCTACCGCTACGGACTGGACCGCTAGCGCGGTCCTCAGCCGACGAAGATGCTGTCGGCGAGCAGGCCCGACATGGAGACGCCCGCCAGCACGACCTGGCCGGACGCCAGGGTGATCACCGTGTCCGCCCCCACCTGGGCCACGGTGTACGCCGTACCCGGATCGAGCCGCACCCGGTCGCCTTCCGAGACGCTGAAATCGAGCACCCGGTCCAGGCCGGCCTCCGCGAAGGCGTTGAAGATGTCGGCGCCGGCGCCGCCGGTGAGGGTGTCATCGCCGCGATCGCCGGACAGGAAGTCGTCGCCCGCGCCGCCGTAGAGCACGTCGTTCGCCTGGCCCCCGCGGATGATGTCGGCGCCCGCCCCGCCGTCACAGGTGTCATCGCCCAGGTTGCCGTAGACGAGGTCACCGCCGTCCTCGCCGAACAGCAGGTCGTTGTCCTTGCCGCCCACGACCCAGTCGTCGCCGGCGCCGCCGCGGGCGGTGTCATTGCCCATGTTGCCGTTGATGTCGTCGAAACCGGCGCCGCCGGTGACCTGGTCATCGCCACCGTCGCCGCGCAGGTAGTTGGCGCCGCCGGCGCCGGCGATGGTGTCCGCGCCCTCGAAGCCGCGCAGCAGGTCGTCCCCCGCTCCGCCGGCCAGGCTGTCGGCGCCCGCGAAGATCCCCGCCTTGGCGGCCGCATTGTCGCCGGCGAGCACCCAGCCGCGGAACGTCGCCGCCGAGAGCGACAGGCCGCTGATCTCATAGCCGGTCGACCCGCCCACGCTGACCACCAGCCGCGCGATCGTCCCCGCGACGGGCGGGCCGGCGGCGTCGAAGACGAACCCCGAGCCGAACAGCTGCAGGGTCGTGCCGCCTACCGTGAGCGACACCGAGGCGGAGGTCGCGCCCGTCGGCGCCGCAGCCGCCAGCGGGCCCAGGTCCAGGAGATCGAAGTCGACGCCGAACGCGCCGGCGGTGAAGGTGGCCATGAGCGGATCGCGCCCCCAGACATTGCCCTATACCTTGCACGGCGCAGTTTCCGAATTCCGACGGAAGATGACGAACGCGCCGTGAAACCATTTGCGTAAGGGGTTGCGTCATCAAGTCCGCGCATGCTCGCGGGACGAGTCGGCCAGCCTGCAACACCGGAGGGGGGCTTGCGATCAGTCGATCGGATGCGGCGCTGGGCGGCGGTCGCGGCCTTCGTCGCGATCAGCGCTTGCAGCGGGATCCGCGGAAGCGGCGACACGCCCGCCACCGAGGCCGAGGCCGCGCGCTTCCTCATCCAGGCGACCTATGGGCCGACCGACGCCGATATCGGCGCCGTGCGGTCCGCCGGCTATTCGCAATGGATCGACCAGCAGATGGTGACGCCTGCGCCGCGCAGCCACCAGGCGGACCTGGAGGCGCGGCTGGCCGAGTTGCGGGCCGCCAACCCCGCCGCCCGGCTGAGCGCCAACGACTTCTACTGGTCCTACTGGGCCCAGGCGGCCACCGGGCCCGACCAGCTGCGCCAGCGGATGAAGCTGGCCCTGTCGGAGATCTTCGTGATCTCGCTGCTGGACAACAACGTCGATGTGCGCGGCGCTGCGTCCTACTTCGACATGCTGGGCGCCAACGCATTCGGCAACTTCCGCACGCTCCTCGAGCAGGTCAGCCTGCATCCGATGATGGGCGTCTATCTCACCTGGCTGGGAAACCAGAAGGAAGATCCCGCCACCGGCCGCAATCCGGACGAGAACTACGCCCGCGAGGTCATGCAGCTTATGACCATCGGCCTCTACCAGCTGAATCCGGACGGCACGGTGAAGACCGACGCCTCGGGCCGCCCGCTGCCGACCTACACCGCCGACGACATCAGCGGCCTGGCCAAGGTGTTCACCGGGTACAGCTACTATCACCCCACGCCGACGAACCAGACCTTCGCCGGCCGAGGGCGCCACGCGGACGCCGCGGTGCGGGCGATGATCCCCTATCCGGCGTTCCATTCGACCAGCGCCAAGAGCTTCCTGGGGACGAACATCCCGGCCTCGGCGAGCCCCGACCCGGCGGGCGACCTGAGGATCGCGCTCGACACGCTGTTCAACCACCCGAACGTCGGCCCGTTCATCGGCAAGCAGCTGATCCAGCGGCTCGTGACGAGCAATCCCAGCCCGGCGTACGTCGCCCGCGTGGCGGCGGTCTTCAACAACAACGGCGCGGGCGTGCGCGGCGACATGGCCGCCGTGGTCCGGGCCATCCTGCTGGACGAGGAAGCGCGCAGCGCCACGGTCGCCGACGGCGCCAACTACGGCAAGGTGCGCGAGCCGGTCGTGCGCCTGGCCAACTGGGCCCGCGCCTTCGAGGCGACGTCGCAGTCCGGTGCCTGGCGCATCGGCTCCACCAGCGGCAACACCTCGCTCGGCCAGAGCGCGCTGACCTCGCCCTCGGTGTTCAACTTCTTCCGCCCCGGCTATGTCCCGCCCAACACCCGCGTCGGCGCGGCGGGGCTCGTGGCGCCCGAGTTCCAGATCGTCGATGAGGTGACCGTCGCGGGCTACCTCAACACCATGCAGACCACGGTCGGCAGCGGGATCGGCGCCGCGACCGGCGGCGTGCGCGACGTCCAGAGCAGCTACGCCAAGGAGACGGCGCTGGCCGCCGATCCGAACGCGCTGGTCGACCGGGTGAACCTGCTCTTGATGGCCGGAAGGATGTCGCCCGCGCTCAGGACCCGCATCGTCGAGGCCGTCGGCGGCGTCCCGCTGCCGGCGAGCGGCAGCCAGGCCACGGCGCTCTCCAACCGCGCGAAGCTGGCCGTCTTCATGACGATGGCCTCGCCCGAATACCTGGTGCAGCGATGAGCCCGATGGACCGGCGCCATTTCCTCCGCGTCGGCGGCGCGTTCTCGGCGCTGGGCGTCGGCGCGCCCCTGGCGCTGCAGCTCGCCGCGGCGGGCTCGGCGGCCGGCCAGACCGCGCCGGACTACAAGGCCCTGGTCTGCGTCTTCCTGTACGGCGGCAACGACAGCCACAACACGGTGCTGGCGACCGACCAGGATTCGTGGGGCCGCTACTTCGCCGCCCGCAACACCGGCGCCGATCCGATCGCCCTGATGCCGCCCGGCACGGCGCCCACGCCTGTGGGCCAGACCAACCCGGTCACCGGCCGCGTCGCCGCCGCCGACATGCCCGAGGCCTGGGGCGGCGTCCTGCCGATCTCGCCCCGCACCGCCCAGCCGATCCCGGCCGGCACCAACGCCGCCACCCGCACCTTCGCCCTGCACCCGTTCCTCGCGCCCCTGCAGAGCCTGTTCGGCGCCGGACGGCTGGCGGTGCTGGCCAATGTCGGCCCTCTGGTCCAGCCCACCAGCAAGGCCCAGTACCAGGCGCGCTCGGTCGCGATCCCCACCAGCCTGTTCTCGCACAACGACCAGCAGTCGACCTGGCAGGCGCTGTCCACCGAGGGCGCACGCACCGGCTGGGGCGGCCGCTTCGCCGACCTGATCGCCGGCATGAACGGAACCTCGACCCTGTTCACCGCCGTCTCGGCGGCCGGCAACGCCGTCTTCCTTTCCGGCCAGTCGGTGGTGCAGTACCAGCTCTCCACCGCCGCCCAGCCCGCGGTGGTGATCAATTCGGCCCAGGGCAACAGCCTGTTCGGCTCGTCGCTCGCGCCCACGCGGGTGCGCGACCTGGTCACCGACACCAGCCTCGCCAACAGCTTCGCCGCCGACTACGCCACGGTGGTCGCCCGCTCGATGTCAGCGGCGACCACGGTCAACAGCGCCTTCTCGCAGTCCATCGTCACCGCGGTCCCGACGGTGGCGGACTACACCAACCCGATCACCGGCCAGACCGAGACCAACACCCTGGCGCTTCAGCTCCAGACGGTGGCCCGCATGGTCGCCGCCAGCGCGGCGCTGGGGGTGCGTCGGCAGGTGTTCTTCGTCAGCCTCGGCGGCTGGGACACCCACGACTTCCAGAACACCACCCAGCCGAACCTGCTGGCCAAGGTGGCGCATGCCCTGAGCTACTTCGACGGCGCCCTCTCGAACATCGGCGGCGTCGACCGGCGCAGCCAGGTGACCACCTTCACCGCCTCGGACTTCGGCCGCAGCTTCACCACCAACGGCGACGGCACGGACCACGCCTGGGGCGCCCACCACTTCATCCTGGGCGGCGCGGTGAACGGCGGCGACATCTACGGCCAGTATCCGACCCTGGGCGCCGACTTGGGCGGGTTCAACAACCCCGACGCCGTCGGCGGCGCCCAGATCCCCACCACCTCGGTGGACCAGTACGGCGCCACGCTCGGCCGATGGTTCGGGGTTTCGGACGCCGAGATCCAGGTCATCTTCCCGCGCCTGCGGAACTTCGGAACTTCCTACCTGGGCTTCGTCTGAGCGTCCGCCTCCCAGGCCTTCACGACGCTCTTCTTGGCGATCTTGCGGAAGCGGCGTTCGAGGAAGGCGCGGAACGAGCCCGGGTGCAGGGTGGCGATGCGGGCGAGGACGCTGGGATAGTCCTTGTAGTGGGCGGTGAAGTGGAAGGTCTCAGGCTCGGCCTCGATCAGCATCTCGCGCTCGTCGAACGGCACCTCCAGAAGCACCACCGAGTCGTCCTCGGCGCGCAGGCGGGTGAGGAACTTGCCGTTCACCTTGAACGAGGGCCGGCCGTAGCTCAGCCCCTCCTCTGCGCCCGGGAAGGAGAGGGCGATCTCGCGCATCTCTTCCGGGCTCATGTCCTCGGGCCTCCGCGATCATGCGCCTGGAGGATTTCGTCGGGGTCGCCGCCCGCCGCCAGGACCCGGTCGCGCCATCGGGTCAGGGCCCGCTCGTAATAGTCGAAGATGCAGGGGTCGCAGCCGCGGCCGCAGCATTCCTCGTCTTCGGGCTCGCGCGGCGGCGGCGGAAGGTCCATTGGCTGCGCCCTCGGTCTCAGTAGGCCAGCGCCACGCCGTCCTTGCGCATCTCGGTCGCGGCGGCGTAGCGGCCCGGCCAGCGCTGGATGGCTTGGTAGCCGCCATACCCGCCGGGGGCCGGCTTGAACGTCCAGCCGATCCTGGCGAGTTCGGCGCGGGTCTTCTCGGGCACGCCGGTCTCCAGGTTGAGCACGCCGGGCTGGCCCAGGTCCTCGCCGGTGGGCTCGGAGCCGCCCTCGTGATGCCAGCGGGGGCTGTCGCCGGCCTCCTGCAGGCCGAGGCCGAAGTCGACGAGGTTCTGGACGATCTGGGTCTGGCCCTGGGGCTGCATGTCGCCGCCCATGACGCCGAAGCTGAGCAATGGGTCGGCGCCCCTGGTGGCGAAGCCCGGGATGATGGTCTGGAAGGGCCGCTTGCCAGGCGCGTAGAGGTTGGGGTGCCCGTCCCTGAGCGCGAAGAGCTCGCCCCGGTCCTGCAGCATGAAGCCCAGGCCGTCGGGCATCAGGCCCGAGCCCATGCCGCGGTAGTTGGACTGGATGAGCGACACCATCATGCCGTCGGCGTCGGCGGTGGTGAGGTAGGTGGTGTCGCCGTGGCTGGGCGCCTTGCCGGGGTAGACGACGGGCGCGATGCGGTCGGGACGGATGAGCTTCGCGCGCTCGCGGGCGTAGTCCTTGGAGATGAGTTGCTCGACCGGCGCGTCGTAGAAGGCCGGGTCGGCGTAGAAGCGGGCGCGGTCCTCGAACGCCAGGCGCTTGGCCTCGACCGCGTGGTGGATCGCCTTGGCCGACTGGAAGCCCATGGCCTTCACGTCGAACTCGTCCAGCATGTTCAGCATCTGGAGCGTGACGAGGCCCTGGCTGTTCGGCGGCAGGGCCCAGACGTCGACGTCGCGGTAGCGGATGCTGCGCGGCTCCACCCACTCGCTGCGATGGGCGGCGAGGTCGGTCCTCGTCATCCAGCCGCCGATGCGCTGGAAGTAGCGCTCGATGGTCTCGGCGATCTCGCCCTCATAGAAGGCCCGGCCGCCGCCCTCGGCGATGAGGCGGTAGGTCCGGGCGAGCGCGGGGTTGCGGAAGATCTCGCCCTCGCGGGGCGTGCGGCCATCCTTCACCCACACCTTCCGGAAGTTCTCCAGCTCCTCGATCGCCGGGTTGTTCGAGAAGTTCCGGTTGGAGGCCTCGAGGTAGAAGGCGGTGTTCTGGACGATCGGCGCGCCCTCCTCGGCGTGGCGGATCGCGGGCTCCAGGACCTTGGCCCAGGGCAGCTTGCCGTAGCGCTGGTGGAGGCTCCACCAGGCGTCGACGGCGCCGGGCACGCTGACCGAGATCGCCCCGTGCGAGGGAATGAACCCCTTGGGCGTGGCGCGTGCGCGGACCGTCTCGAGGGTCAACGCCCGCGGACTACGACCCGAGCCGTTCAGGCCCACCACCTTCTTCTGCCTGGGGTCCCACAGCATGCAGAAGGCGTCGCCGCCGATCCCGCAGGCGATGGGCTCGCCGTAGCCCAGCACGGCGTTGGCCGCGATCGCCGCGTCCACCGCCGAGCCGCCGGCCCGCAGCATGTCGATGGCTGCGAGCGTGGCCAGCGGATGGGCGGTGGCGGCCGCCCCGTGGACGCCCCAGACGGCCGAACGGCTGGCGAAGGTGGCGCCGTCGATGCGGTCGCCGGGTCGCACGTCCGGTCGGTCACGGTTCGGGTTCTCGGCGCGGGAGGTGGCCAAGGCCGGCGCCGCGAAGGCGGCGGCGGGTAGTGCGGCGAGGAAGCTTCGGCGGCGCATGGGGAACTCCAGAACAGGCCGCAACGTCTACCAGACCCCGGTCGCGCGGCCAGCATCGCCTACGTATCAGCCCCAGGGGGCGGCGCGTGGCGCGATGCGATAGGAGCTAGCGCCGCTATTTGCACCTGAGGGGCAATTGGCGCCCGTGTCCGGCCTAAGTAGTCGCCACAGGAGGCGGCGGCCGACTGTCGGATACATAACAAAGCTCCGTCCTGCGGCCGGTCGATCCGATCGGCCGCAGGCGCGTTGGATTGTCGCCTTGGCCCTGCACCTGACCTACGAGCTCTATCTGGACAGCGGAGACGGCAAGCCCGTCTTCGAGGCCCTGACATGCGCCGACGAGGTGGAACTGCTCAGCGCCATGCGCCGCATGCTGGCCGAGCGCAGGCTCGTCTCGATCGAGGCCCACCGATTCGGCGAGCGGGTGATCACGCTGCACGCCTGAGCGTCAGCCCGCCTCGCTCCACACCGCCAGTTCGTTGCCGGCCGGATCCGTGAAGTGGAACCGTCGTCCGCCGGGGAAGCTGAAGATCGGCCTGACGATCACCCCGCCCGCAGCGGTGACCTTCGCCGCCATGGCCTCGAGGTCGTGAGCGTAGAGGATCACCAGGGGCTTATCGGCCGCTCCCTCCTCACCCGTGTGGAAGCCGCCGTCCAGGCCCTCGTCAAAAGCCGCATACTCGGGACCGTAGTCGGTGAAGGTCCAGCCGAAGGCGGCGCCATAGAACGCCTTCACGTTCGCCAGGTCTCCGCCGGGCAGCTCCACATAGTCGACCTTGCCGTCCTGTCGCATCGCAGCCTCCAAGTTCCTAGTTTGTTCCAAACCTAGGGCGGGGTCACGGCAGAGTCCAGACCGCCGTCTTCTTGACCTCCATGTCCTCCAGTTCGCGCGTGGTCGGCACCTGATACTCGGCCAGCTTCGCCAGGCCCTCCCGCGGGAAGTAGCTGCGGCCAGGATCGCCGATCAGCACCGTGGCGCCGGCCGCCCGCGCCGTTCCCAGCCAGGCCATGACCCGTTCGGCCAGCGGCTTCTCGTAGCAGATGTCGCCGGCGAGAATCACTTCGGCCCAGGCGGGCGGCGGCGCCTCCAGCAGGTCGCTGTCGGTGAACTCGACCGCCACGCTGTTCGCCCCCGCGTTCACTTCGAGCGCTGCGCCGCAGAACGTATCGATGTCGGCGGCCAGGACGCGTCGCGCTCCGGCCTTCGCCGCCGCGATGGCGACGATCCCGGAACCGGAGGCGAAGTCCACCACCGCCTTTCCGGCCACCAACGGCGGATGATCCAAGACATAGCGCGCCAGCGCCTGGCCGCCCGCCCAGGCGAAGGCCCAGAAGGGCGGCGGCAGGCCGATCTCGGCCAGCGCCTCTTCTGTCAGGCGCCAGATGGGAGTGATCTCGTCCGCGAGGCGCAGCACCAGTTCGGGCGTGTGCGGCGGCCGCTGCGGCCGCGTGTGCTCGAGGATGAAGGCGCGGCGCGCGGCAGGCGTGGACTCGATCATGCGCCGTACCTCGCCGCGACCGCCTGTCAGATCAACTGCGGGGCGCCGTAGTTTGCCGCTGTTTAAGC
This sequence comes from Pseudomonadota bacterium, assembly GCA_049323595.1. Lineage (GTDB taxonomy): Bacteria > Pseudomonadota > Alphaproteobacteria > Caulobacterales > Caulobacteraceae > Phenylobacterium. The sequence continues at coordinate 244,011 of JBMOOD010000024.1, read as the reverse complement.
TTTGCACGACACGGTTCTGCGTGAGAGAAAACGACCAGGGGGTCGGCGACATGGATGTCTTCGGCCGTGCGTCTGCGCGGACGGACAGCTTCCGACAAGGGCTTGAAGGCCAGGTCGTGACCGTGGCCCTCGTCTCGACAATCGCCGCGCTGGTGGCGGCCTTCTCCTTCTATCAATGGCGCAACTGGTCGGCCGATCGCGCGGACCTGGTCGAGGACTCGGCTCGATTGGCGCGGGCCGTCGCCGCGGCGGCCCAGGCCGATCTTTCACGCGGCGATCCGAGCGCGCCCTCGGCGGCCTGGCTGCTGAACGAAAGCGAGCACGGCCTCGGCGCCGTCTATCGCGACGCCCAGGGCCGTACTGTGCGGCTGGGTCAGGCCGACGGCCTCGACGTCACGGGCGCCGCAGCGCCGGTCGCCCGCTATGGACCGCGCGGGCTGGAGACCCACGCGCCCTACGTACGGGATGGCAGCGTCCTGGGCGAGGTGGCCCTGCGGGTCGACGACAGTGAGGTGCTGGCGGTCCGCCTCAAGAACATCGCCATTGCGCTCGGCCTCTCCCTGATCGCCACGCTCGGCGCAGCGCTGATGGCTCGCCGCCTCGCCCGGCGCGCGCTCGCGCCGCTGAACGCGCTCGCCGCCGGCATGGAGACGGTCGCCGCCTCCCGCGACTTCGGGGCGCGCCTCCCGGTGACCCGGGACGATGAGGTCGGCCGTCTGACCGAGCAGTTCAACCGCCTGCAGGGCGCGCTCGGCGACTACGACGCCCACCTGCGGGGGGCCCTGGCCGAGGTGACGGCCTCGCGGGACGCCGCCGAGGCGGCCGATGCGATGAAGTCCCGATTCCTCGCCAACATGGGGCACGAGCTGCGCACGCCGCTGAACGGGGTGCTGGGCATGAGCCAGGCCCTGCTGCGCGATGACCTGACCGCCGGCCAGCGCGAGCGGGTTCAGGTTATCCAGAGGTCCGGATCTGCGCTCCTGACCCTGCTGAACGACGTGCTGGAGCTGGCGGACCTGGAGGCGGGGCGCGCGCGGCTGCAGCCGGCCCGCTTCGACCTCGATGCGGTGATGACGGACGCGTGCGAGATCGCCACCACGCTATCGGAGAGCAAGGGCCTGGCGCTGACGGTAGAGGTCGCGCCGTCGGCGGCCGGGGCGTGGGTGGGGGACGCCGAACGGCTGCGTCAGGTTCTCTACAACCTCGTCGCCAACGCGCTGAAGTTCACCGTCGCCGGCGCGGTGCGCGTGCGCGCCGCCGCGGGGGTCGAAGGCCTTACGATCACTGTGGCCGACAGCGGCATCGGGATCGCGCCCGAGGCCTTGCCCCGGCTGTTCGAGAAGTTCCACCAGGGCGAGGCCGACGTCACCCGGCGTTTCGGCGGCGCCGGCGTAGGTCTGGCCGTCTGCCGGGGTCTGATCGACCTCATGGGCGGCGACATCTTGGTCGAGAGCGAGCCCGGCCGGGGCAGCGTCTTCACCGTGCGGCTGCCGTTGTCGCGCGCGATTTCAGAGGCGGCGCCGGCCACCGATCGCGGCGTCGAGGGGATGCGCGTGCTGGTGGCCGAGGACAACGAGACGAACCAGCAGGTCGTGCGGACCGTGCTCAACGCGCTCGGCGTGGAGCCGGTCGTCGTGGCGGACGGCGAGGCGGCGGTCGAGGCCTGGGCCGGCGACCGCTGGGACCTGGTGCTGATGGATATCCAGATGCCGGTTCGCGACGGCGTCTCTGCCACACGTGACATTCGCAGGCTGGAGGCCGAGCGGGGCCTGCCGCCCACGCGCATCGTGGCGCTCACCGCCAACACCCTGCCGGCCCAGGTCGACGAGTACCTCGCCGCGGGCATGGACGCGGTGACGCCGAAGCCGATCATGATCGACCAGCTCCACGCCGCCCTGGCGGAGGCCCAGGCCGCGCGCGCCGAGGCGGCCTGAAGCCTACTGCACCGCCACCTGCACGACGCCGCGCTCCTCGGGCGTGGCGTTGCCGCCGCGGTCGTCCTTCGCCGGCCGCGACGAGGCCATCCTGAGCACGTCGACGTAGCCGGGCGCGGTCAGCATCCGGGACGTGACGCCCTTGGCCTTCAGGAGGCGGTGGGTGCGGGGCAGGTTGTAGCAGGGCACGTGCATGAACATGTGGTGCTCGCAGTGGTAGTTCACCCAGTAGGGCGCCAGGAACATCCGCTCCAGGATGTTGGCGTGGGTGGTGCGCGCGTGGCGCAACGGGTCGGGCTCGTCCTTGGCGATGCAGGCGTGCTCGGCGATGTTGCGCAGGCGGGTGACGAGCGGCAGCCAGGTCGCGGACGGCAGCCACCACAGCACGAACCAAGCCCACCAGTAGCCGAAGGGCGCGGTGAGCGCGATCGTCACCGCCCCGCCGATGAAGAACCGCGGCCGGCGCTTGATGAAGGCCCAGACGACGCCCAGCGCGCTCTCGCCCGGCTTGCGTTCGGCGATGCGGCGGAAGAGGGGCGCCCAGCGCTGCTTGAAGTGGGTCTGGCCGGTCAGGTCGCGGACGATCTTTCGGCGCAGGCTGACGCGCGTGATCGGGAAGGGCGCCGAGAGGCCGAGGTCCGGATCCTCCGCCTGCTGGGCGTACTTGTGGTGGCCCAGGTGATAGTTGCGGTACTGGGCAAGGCCGCCGGGGGTCAGGCGCTCGCCCAGGAAATCGTTGACCTTGAGGTTCGGGTGCAGGGCCCCATGGGCGGCGTCGTGCATCAGGATGGCGAGGCCGAGCTGGCGGGCGCCGATGATCATCACCGCGAGCGGGATGGTGAAGGGCATGGCCATGGCCATGGCGGCGGCCAGGCCGATGACGATCCAGGCGTGGGCGACCAGGGCCGGGCCCTTCCAGGACGAGCGCACGGAAAGAGGGGCCCATTCCTCGGGGGTGAAGAAGTCCTTGGGGGCGACACGGGCGGCGGCGGCCATCAGGCGTCTCCGGATTCCAGCGGGCGGATGCGGGCCACGGGTTCGTGGCGCAGCAGGGCGATCATCTCTTCGGCGGCCTCGGGGAGGGTGGCCTCGGTGGCGCCTTCGCGCAGGGCGACGCCGAGCGCTAGGGTCCAGAAGCGGCGGGCGACCGTGGCGGTGGGCTCCGGCCCGGTCCAGCCGCGCCGGGCGCGGGCGTCGGCATAGGCCCGGTCGCCCTCGGCGTGCAGGCGCTCGAAGGTGCGCTCGATCAGCGGGGAGAGGTCCTGGCGGCGGCGGGTCAGGGACAGGGCCTCGACGAAGAGGGCGAGGCCCGGCGAGCCGATCACCGTCTCCACGAGGCGGCGGTTGTAGTCGGCGCCGTTGCGCGCGCCCGCGGCGGCGGCCTCGGCCTGGGCGGCGACGTAGAGCACCTCGCGGCAGGCCGCCTCGACGAACAGCGCCTCCTTGGTGCGGAAATAGTAGGTCACCTGGCTGGGATAGGCGCCGGCCGCCGCGGCGATCTCGGCGACGGAGACGCCCGCCAGACCCTTGGCCTTGAACAACTCCACCGCGGCGTCCAGCAGGCGCGAGCGCATCCGCTTCCCGGGCTCGCGCATCGGGCGCGCTTCGGCGAGGGCTCGGACGTCGGCCATGACTTATTTGTATGTCGTACAAGATCGCGTGGCAAGCCGGACCGGTGTTCGGCGAACTCCCCGTGCGCCGTTTTGACGCCGCATCTTTTCGGTCTTGGTCACCGTGTGGCCACCCCCGCCCCAAAGAGTCGTCCCCAACGACGGAGGCGAAACCCATGGCCCGAGGCCTGTTCAACGGAATCCTGAAGCTCATCGGCCGGAAGAAGGCCAAGCCGCGCATGGCCCTGCCGGGCTGGACGGGGCGGCGCTAGAAGGCGCCCGCCGCGAGGGCGGCGAACAGCAGGGCCCCGGCCCAGGTGTTGGACTTGAAGAGGCGCAGCGCCAGCGCCCCGTCGCCGGCCTTCACCCGCATGGCCTGCCAGCCGAGGAGGTGGGCGGCGAAGAGGGCGGCGAGGGCGTAGAAGGCGGGGCCGAGCCCGGCCAGGGCGCCGGCCACGGCGGCGAGGCCGGCGGCGATCGCGTAGAAGGCCAGCACCGCGCCGGGGGCGGCCGACCCCAGCCGCCGCGCGGAGGACTTCACCCCGGCGAGGGCGTCGTCCTCGATGTCCTGGATGGCGTAGATCGTGTCGTAGCCCAGGGTCCAGAAGATGCCCGAGGCGTAGAGGACGAGGGCCGGAAGCGAGAGCTCGCCCGCCGCCGCCGCGAACCCCATCAGGGCGCCCCAGTTGAAGGTGAGGCCCAGCCAGGCCTGAGGCCACCAGGTGATCCGCTTCATGAAGGGGTAGGCGGCCACGAGGCCCAGGGACGCCACGCCCAGCGCCCAGCACAACGGCGGCAGGCTGAGCAGGATGAGCAGCGAGGCCAGGCTGCACGCCACCACGAACGCCCAGGCCTGCTTGACGCTGATCTGGCCCGCCGGGATCGGGCGGCCGGCCGTACGGGCCACCTTGGCGTCGATGTCGCGGTCGACGATGTCGTTGTAGGCGCACCCCGCCGCCCGCATCAGCGCCGAGCCCACGAAGAAGAGGGCCAGCAGCCGAGGGTCCGGCAAGCGGCCCTGCATCGCGCCGGCCAGGGCGATCCCCTGCCAGCCGGGCAGCATCAGAAGCCAGATCCCCGTCGGCCGGTCGAACCGGCCCAGCTTAAGCCAGGGCCGCAGCGGTGGCGGCGCCCACCGGTCCACCCAGTTGGAGGGCGCGGCGTCGGGCAGGGGCGCGGCGGTGCTCATGGCGGGGGCTTAGCAGACGTTCCAGTGTTGCCGAAATGCCGCTGCGTCGCGGTTGCGCGGCCGCAGCGGTAACCACGTTCCTTGACCGTCCCCGCGGCGCCGCCTAGCTTCCGCATCCTTGGAAGCGCCAGCAGGAGGGTCAGCATGGCAGTGTTTGCTTCGCCGAAACTCCGCGCGCATTTCGGGCCGCCGCCGAACCGTTAAGTCCGAGCCGCTTCGCCCCGTGGCCTGACCGGGCCGCCCCGCGAAGCGATCCCGCGCGCCCGTGGCCCTCCAGGGCTTTCTCCCCGCAACGCCGCCCGAGTCCTATCCATTCCTGCGCCAGGCCTGCGCGCGCTCCTGCGACGAGCGTTCCGGCCGGCGCCCGATATTCGAGACGTGTCATGACCGAACACTACGAGGACGACGAAGAGATCAAGAAGGACCGCGTCCTTTCCAACACCCAGGTGCTGCGCTTCATCGGCGGCTTCTGGATGCGGCGCCCCTGGCTGTTCTGGACGGCGGTCGGCCTGATGCTGACGGCCATCGCCTTCGACCTGATGCTGCCCTGGGCCGCGGGGCGGCTGGTGGACGTGGTCGCGAAGAGCCCGCCCGAGCCGGCCGACGCCTGGGTCGCCTGGGCCTTCTTCGTCGGCGTGTACCTGGCGTTCTCGCTGATCCGGAACCTCGCCTTCCGGTTCTGGAACCCCATGTCGGCGCGCAACATGAAGGAGATGACCGACGAGGGCTTCCGGCGGGTGCAGGCCTTCTCGGCCGACTGGCACGCCGATCACTTCGCCGGCTCGACGGTGCGCAAGCTGTCGCGCGCCATGTGGGGCTACGACATGGTCTCGGACGCGGTGGTGCTCTGGCTCGGTCCGGCGCTGGTGGTGCTGCTTGGCCTGTCGGCGACCATGGTGGTCCGCTGGCCGATGGTCGGCGCGTTCTCCATGGCGGTGGTGGTGCTCTACATCGCCTCGAACCTGATCCTGACGGTGAAGTACGTGCGGCCGGCGAACCTGAAGTCGGTGGCGCTGGACACCCGCATCGGCGGCGCCCTGGCCGACTCGATCTCGTCGAACCCCACGGTCAAGGCGTTCGGGGCCGAGCCGCGGGAGGAGGAGCGGATCGGCGAGGTCACCTCGCTGTGGCGGCGGCTGACCCTGGTCACCTGGACCCGGTTCATGGATGTCTGGCTGATCCAGAACATGCTGCTGGTGGTGCTGCAGGCGGGGCTGTCGGGCCTCCTGATCCGCCTGTGGGCGCGCGGGGAGGCCAGCGCCGGCGACGTGGCCTTCGCGATCACCTCGTTCCTGATCATGAGCGGCTACCTGCGCAACATCGGCGAGAACATCCGCATGATGCAGAAGGGCCTGGACGACGTGGAGGACGTGGCCGCCTTCGCGGTGGCGCCCGCCCAGGTGCCCGACGCGCCCGACGCCCCGGCCTTCCGCGGCGAGCTGGGCGAGATCGCCTTCGACCGGGTGACCTTCGCCTACAAGTCGGCCGAGACGCCGCTCTATCGGGACTTCACCCTGATCATCGCGCCTGGCGAACGGGTGGCGCTGGTTGGGCCGACGGGCTCGGGCAAGTCGACGTTCGTGAAGCTGATCCAGCGGCTCTACGACGTCCAGGGCGGCCGCATCCTGATCGACGGCCAGGACATCTCCAAGGTGGCGCAGGGCTCGCTCAGGCGCTCGATCGCCGTGGTGCCGCAGGACCCGGCGCTGTTCCACCGCACGATCGCGGAGAACATCGCCTACGCCCGTCCCGACGCGGCGCCGGAGGAGATCGCGCTGGCGGCGCGCCGGGCGCGGGCCCACGACTTCATCCTGCGTCTGCCCAAGGGCTACGACACCCTGGTCGGCGAGCGCGGCGTGAAGCTGTCGGGCGGCGAGCGGCAGCGGGTGGCGATCGCCCGGGCCTTCCTGGCCGACGCGCCGATCCTGGTGCTGGACGAGGCCACCTCGTCCCTGGACGTGGAGACCGAGCGCCAGGTGCAGGCGGCAATGGAGGAGCTGATGGCCGGCCGCACCACCATCGTGATCGCCCACCGGCTGTCGACCATCCGCGGCGCGGACCGGATCCTGGTCTTCGACCAGGGCCGCATCGTCGAGGAGGGCCGCCACGCCGAACTGGTCAAGAAGGGCGGCGCCTACGCCCGGCTGCACGCGGTGACGGAGGGGGCGGCGTAGGGGGCGTTCACTGACGGCCCGGACACGAACGATCGTCATGGCCCGGCTTGTCCGGGCCACCCATAGACACCGATCGAGGTGGTGACCCGCAGCGTTACCGCCCGAGGCTATTCGGTCCCGCGGTGTTCATGGGTCGCCCGGACAAGCCGGGCGATGACGGATGAATATGAGGTTTCAAACTACACCTTCACCACCAGCTCCAGGCCGCCGTCGAACGGCAGGGTCATCGTCTTCAGGCCGTTCTTCGGATCGTTCACGAAGTCGAAGAAGTGGCGATAGGCGTGACGGAACTGGTCGGTGTTGTCGGCCACGACGATCGCGCCCGGCCGCAGGTGCGGATGCACCAGCTCCAGCGCCGGCCGGGCCATCTCGGTCCAGATGTCCATGAGGACGAAGTCGACCGGCCCCTCGATTACCTTGAGCGTCTCGCGCAGGTCGCCCTCGCGCAGGTCGATCAGGTCGGCGACGCCGGCGGCCTGGAAGGTGGCGCGGGCGGCGGCGGCCTTGTCCGGCTCGTACTCGGTGGCGATCACGGTCCCGCCGCCGTTCGCGCGGACCGCGTCGGCCAGGTACAGCGTCGAGACCCCGAACGAGGTGCCGATCTCGACCACCCGCCGGGCCCGCAGCGCGCGGCACAGCATGTGGCAGAACTCGGCCTTGATCGGCTCCAGGGCGACCAGCTTGTCGGCCATGAAGCGGTTGGCGTCGTCGTCCAGGCCGTCCCAGGAGAGGTCGCCCCTCTTCGCGCGCTCGCCGAAGTAGCGGTGGGTCTCGGCCTCCTGCGCCACGCTTCGGGCCTGCAGGGCGTCGATCCGGGCCTGCAGGGCGGGATCCGTCAGCACGCTCATGGCCGGGCCCGCTCGTACTGCATGGCGCCGGCGATATTGCCCTCGGTGTCCTCGAACCAGACCAGGCGTCCGACGCCCTCGATGTGGAAGGGCTGTATGAGGACCCTGCCGCCATTGGCCTCGATGGCGGCCACGGCCGCGCCGATGTCGTCGACGTCGAAGGTCACTTCGATACCGGGCATGGGCCGGCCGTCGACCGAGCGCCGGCCCTGGACCGCACCCCGCAGGCCGGGCGTCGGCGTCTCCATGCTGTAGAAGTCGGGCGGGCCCCAGGGGGCGAACGACCAGCCGAAGACGGCCTCGTAGAACGCCCGCGCGCGGGGGACGTCGTCGGCGTTGATCGCGAAATGGCGCAGGGTGGCGGGCATGTCGGGGCCTCCTTCGCCGGCAAGCTAGGCCTTCGTCCCGCGGCGCGCTTGCGCTAGTCTGACGAATTATGTCGCTGACGCGCCAATCCGTGCGGGACGTGGACGGCTTCCCGGTCCGGGGCCTGGCCGTGACCTATGGCGACCGCCAGAAGCTGCACCGCCACACCCACCCCTGGGCCCAGCTCGTCTATGCCGCGAGCGGGGTGATGCTGGTCGAGACGCCGGACGCCGCCTGGCTCGTGCCGCCCACCCGCGCCATCTGGGTGCCGGGCGGGGTGGAGCACGAGATCGGCATGCGCGGGACGGTGGCCATGCGCACCTTGTACTTGGCGCCGGCCGGCGAGGACCCGCGGCTGGCGACCTGCCGCGCCATCGAGGTGGCCCCGCTGCTGCGCGAACTCATCCTGCACATCGTGAAGCTGGGAATGCTGGAGGCCGGTCGTCCGGAGCACGAGCGGATGGAGGGCCTGCTCGTCGACCTCCTGGCGCAGGGCGAGACCGCACCCCTCGAGCTGCCCCTGCCCGCGGACCCCCGCGCCCGCGCCTTCGCCGAACGCCTGCTGGCGGAGCCGGGCGGTGACGCGTCCCTGGCGGAACTGTCACGCGGTTCGGGCGCCAGCCTGCGGACCCTGCAGCGCCTGTTCCTCGCCGAGACGGGGCTTTCGCTCGACGCCTGGCGCGGCCGCGCGCGGATGCAGCAGTCGGTGGTGTCGCTGAGCGGGGGCGCCTCGGTCACCACCGCGGCCCTCGACGCCGGCTACCAGAGCCCGAGCGCCTTCATCGCCGCGTTCAAGCGGACGTTCGAGGTGACGCCGGCGCGGTGGCGGGCGGGCTGACGGTCAACTCTCGCGCCTTCGCCAGCCGCTTCACCCCCTCGTCCAGGGTCGCGTCGGCCTTGGAGAAGCAGAGGCGGATGATGCTGGTGACCGGGTCCGTCTCGTAGAAGGCGGACACCGGGATCGCGGCGACGCCGGCGTCCTTCACCGCGCGCAGGCAGAAGTCGCGGTCCTTCGCGGCGATCCCTGACGCCGCCAGATCGACGCACAGGAAGTAGGTGCCTTCGCTCGGCAGGACGGCGAAGCCCTCGGCGCGCAGGCCGCCCGCCAGGCGGTCGCGGGCGGCGGCCAGGCCGCGCGGCATGTCCTCGAACCAGCCGCCGGGGTTCTCGAGTCCCCAGGCGACCGCGCCCTGGAGGTTTGGCGCCGTGGTGAAGGTCAGGAACTGGTGGGCGCGGGCGAGCGCGTGGGTGAGGGCCGGGGCGGCGCACATCCAGCCCACCTTCCAGCCGGTGAGGCCGAACATCTTGCCGGCCGAGCCGATCTTCACCGTGCGCTTGCGCATGCCGGGGAAGGCGATCAGCGGCCGGTGGCGGGCGGGGGCGAACACGACCTGTTCCCAGACCTCGTCGCAGACGGCGACGGTATCGTGGGCGACGCAGAATTCGGCGAGGAGCGCGAGGTCCTCCTCCGGTAGGACCACGCCGGTGGGGTTCATGGGATTGTTCAGCACCACCAGCCGGGTCTTCGGCGTGAAGGCGGCTTCGAGCATGTCGCGCGTGAACCGCCAGTGCGGCGGCTCCAGCCGCACGAACCGGGGGATCCCGCCGGCGCGCCGGATCAGGGGCGGATAGGCGTCGTAGAAGGGCTGGAACACCACCACCTCGTCGCCAGGCTCAATGAGGGCGAGGAAGCTCGCCGCCAGCGCTTCGGTGGCGCCGGACGTCACGGTGACTTCGGTGGCCCAGTCGAGATCCAGCCCCTGCGTGCGGCCGTAGTGCGCCGCCACCGCCTGGCGCAGCTCGGGCAGGCCGGCCATCGGCGGGTACTGGTTGTAGCCGTTCAGGGTGAGGTCGGCGGCCCTGGCCCGGACGGCCTCGGGGCCGGGATCGTCCGGGAAGCCCTGGCCCAGGTTGATCGCGCCGGTCGCCCGCGCCAGGCCCGACATCTCCTCGAAGATGGTGGTCGGCAGGCTTGAGAAAATCGAATTGGCCATTAGCTGGACATTGGCGGCGGATTTGCGCCGTGACCAGCGCGGAGGGGGTGATGGAGATCGTCGAGTTCGAGCCGGCCCACGCCGAGGCGTTCCGCACCCTGAACGAGGCCTGGATCTCCAAGTATTTCGTGCTGGAGGCCAAGGACCGGGAGGTCCTGAACGACCCCCAGGGCAAGATCATCGAGCAGGGCGGGCACATCTTCATGGCGCTGAAGGACGGCGTGGCGGTCGGCTGCGCGGCGCTGCTGAGGATGGAGGACGGCGGCTACGAGGTCGCCAAGATGACGGTGAGCGAGGACCTGCGCGGATCGGGCCTGGGCCGGCGGCTGATGCAGCGGTGCATCGAGGCTGGCGCGGAGCTGGGCGCCACGCGGCTGTACCTCGAGACCAATTCCGGCCTGGGGCCCGCGCTGGGGCTCTACCGCGCCATGGGGTTCAAGGACCTGGCCCCCGTGGAGACGCCCTATGCGCGCGCCGACGTGTTCATGGAAAGGCGGTACTGATCGTCATTCTTAGTTGAGAATGACTCGCAAGAACGATAGCATGGCGTGGCTTTCCCGGAGTCGGCCATGCGCGACCTCTATCCTTGCGACACCCTCTTTCACGGCGAGCGGCTGCTGATCCGCACGGTGCGGCTGCTGGCGCTGACGACGCCCTGCCATTCGCTGAGGGCCCACTTCGAGGCGGCCTGCGGCTGCGCGGGCGAGAGCGCCTACCGGATGCTGGAGGCCTTCGTGCAGCAGATGGCGGCGCGCGGGCGGCGGACGGTGCGCCTGTCGATCCCGGCCGATCCGCGTCTCACCGATGACGAGGCGCTGATCCTGGACGCGTTCGGCTGCGCCCAGGCGGGCGACTACAGGTCGCTGGACGAACGCCTGCAGGGCCTGATGGGGGTCCGGCCGCCGGTTCCCATGGGTGCGGCCGCCTGCATGGTCGCCGAAACCCTGGCGATGAACGGCCTGATGCTGCGCGCCCGGCCCGCGCCGGACGAGATGATCCTGGCCGCGTGTCCGGCCGCCGTGTTTCCGATGGCGGCGGAGTAGATGCTCCCCCTGCGGGGGAGGATCGGCAGACTAGTGCTGCGCCGCCAGCACCACGCCCGTCAGGATGGCGGCCCAATGGGCGGCGGCGGCGGCGACCACGTGGCCGTGCCAGATCGCGCGGGCGAACTTCAGCCGCTTGTTCACGTAGAAGATCACGCCCGTGGAATAGAGCACGCCGCCGGTGACCAGCAGGGCGAAGGCGTACCAGGCCAGGCTGTCGATCATGGGCTTCAGCGCCACGACGACGAGCCAGCCGAGGACAAGGTAGACCGCCACCCAGAACTTCCGGTCGATGCCGGTCAGGAACAGCTTGCCCAGGGCGCCCAGGCTGGCGATCGACCAGACCGCGGCCGTCATGCCCCAGCCCCAGGCGCCCTCGAGATTGATCGTGAAGGGCGTGTAGGAGCCGGCGATCATCAGGAAGATGCCGGCGTGGTCCAGGCGGCGAAGCGTCGGCCGGTACTGGGGCTTGGCGAAGTTGTAGGCCGTCGAGAAGGCCAGCATGGCGACGACGCCCAGGCCATAGATCGACACGCCGACCACCTGGCTGATTGAGCCGTTCAGCACCGCCAGAGTCAGCAGCACGACCCCGCCGATCAGCGCCAGGGTCAGGCCCATGACGTGGACCACCAGGTCGGCGCACTTGGCGGCCGGCGTGGGGTAGTGGCGGGGGGGATAGGGCTTGGCCGGCAGCGAACTCATGGCGCCCTTCCTAGCGCGCCCTTGCGACATCGTTAAGGCGCCGCAGCGGCGCAGGCGACGGCTTGACCGCGGAGCGGGCGCCGTGGAACCCCTTTCGCCCGGCGGGAGGGCGGATGACGGATCAGGATCACCTGCAGGCGCTGGCGGCGCTGATCGGAGCGCGGGCCGCGGGCGGCGGACCCGGCGCCCTTCTGGTCGGAATCGCGGGCGGGGTGGCGGCCGGCAAGAGCACGCTCGCGCGCCTGATCGGCGAAGGGCTGGCGGCCCAGGGCCTGCCCGTCGAGATCGTCGCCACGGACGGCTTCCTGAAGCCCAACGCCGAGCTCGAGGCCGCCGGCCTCGGCATGAAGAAGGGGTTCCCCGAGACCTACGACACGGCCGCGCTGCACGCCTTCCTGGGCGAAGTAGCGGCCGGACGGACCGCCGAGATCCCGGTCTATTCCCACGTCACCTACGACATCCTTCCCGGGGAGGCCCGCAGCGTCGCGGCCACCGGTGTGGTGATCGTCGAGGGGATCAACGTGCTGCAGACCGAGGGCGCGCGCGAGCGCTTCGGAATCTCACTCTACGTCGATGCCGACCCGGCCCATGCGAAGGCCTGGTACCTCGCCCGCCTGCACGGGATCATCGCGGCCGACCCGGAGAGCTTCTTCGCAAGGCTGGACGCCGAGCGCCGCGACGCCATGTTCGAGGCCGCCTGGACCCACCTCAACCTGGTGAACCTGCGCGAGCACATCGCGCCGACAATGGCCTATGCCGATGTGGTGGTGCGGAAAGGCGCCGACCACGGGATCGTGGCGCTGGAGGTGCGGTGAGCGGGGACGCTCCGACAGTCCAGGGCGTCATGGCCCGGCTTGTCCGGGCCACCCATTGCGCGATGGAGAACGTTAGTATCCGCAGCGTCGCCGCCGCGCCTTATCCCTTCGTCGCCTCGCCCAATGGGTCCCCCGGACAAGCCGGGGGATGACGACGGGAAACAGTCGAGCCTTCGCGCTACTCCTCCTTGACCCGCTTCTTGCGGAAGCTGGGGTTCAGGACCTTCTTGCGCAGGCGGATCGACTTGGGCGTCACCTCGACCAGCTCGTCCTCCTCGATGTAGGCGATGGCCTGTTCGAGGGTGAGCCGGCGCGGCGGGGTCAGGCGCACCGCCTCGTCTTTGCCCGAGGCGCGGACGTTGGTGAGCTGTTTGGCCTTCATCGGATTGACGTCGAGGTCGTCCGAGCGGCTGTTCTCGCCGATGATCATGCCCTGGTAGGTCTTCTCGCCGGCGCCAACGAACATGGTCCCGCGCTCCTCCAGGTTCCACAGGGCGTAGGCCGCCGTCTCGCCGTCGGAGTTGGAGACCAGCACGCCCTTGCGGCCGGCGTCGATGGGGCCCTTGTAGGGCTCGTAGTGGCTGAACACGCGGTTCAGCACGCCCGAGCCGCGGGTGTCGGTCAGGAACTCGCCCTGATAGCCGATCAGCGAGCGCGACGGTGCCGACAGCGAGACGCGGGTCTTGCCGGCGCCTGAAGGGCCCATGTCGCGGAGCTCGGCCTTCCGGGCCGAGAGCTTCTCGATGACGATGCCGGTGAACTCGTCGTCCACGTCGATCATCACGTCCTCGATCGGCTCCAGCCGCTCGCCGGTCTCGGGATCGGTCTGGAACACCACGCGCGGACGGCTGATGGAGACCTCGAAGCCCTCGCGGCGCATGCTCTCGATCAGGACGCCGAGCTGCAGTTCGCCGCGGCCGGCGACCTCGTAGGCGTCCTTTTCGGCGGTCTCGGTGACCCGGATGGCGACGTTGGACTCCGCCTCCTTCTGCAGGCGCGCGGCGATGACGCGGCTCTGCACCTTGTCGCCCTCGCGGCCGGCCAGCGGGCTGTCGTTGACGCTGACGGTCATGGAGATGGTGGGCGGGTCGATCGGCTGGGCCGGCAGGGCCTCGGTGACCTCCAGGGCGCAGAGGGTGTCGGCGACGGTGGCCTTGGAGAGGCCGGCGATGGCGACGATGTCGCCGGCCTCGGCCTCGTCGATCGGCTGGCGCTTCAGGCCGCGGAAGGCGAGCACCTTGGTGATCCGGCCGCGCTCGATCTCCTTGCCGTCGCGCGACAGGGCCTTGATCGGCAGGCCGGGGACCGCCTTGCCCGCCTCGATGCGGCCAGTCAGCAGACGGCCCAGGAACGGGTCGCTCTCGATCAGCACCGAGAGGATCTGGAACGGTGCGTCCTTGCGGCTCTCGGCCTTCGGCGGCGGCACGTGCTCGACGATCAAGTCGAACAGCGGCGACAGGTCGTCGTTGGGCTTGGCCATGTCCAGCGTCGCCCAGCCGTTCTTGCCGCTGGCGTAGATGTGCGGGAAGTCGAGCTGCTCGTCGCTCGCGCCCATGGCGGCGAAGAGGTCGAAGGCGTCGTTCAGCACCCGGTCGGGATCGGCGTGCGGCCGGTCGACCTTGTTGAGGCAGAGGATGGGGCGCAGGCCCATCTTCAGCGCCTTGCCCAGCACGAACTTCGTCTGGGGCATGACGCCTTCCTCGGCGTCGACCAGCAGGACGCAGCCGTCCACCATGCCGAGGATCCGCTCGACCTCGCCGCCGAAGTCGGCGTGGCCGGGGGTGTCGATGATGTTGATCCGCGTCTCGCCCGCCTTGCCGTTCCAGAGCACGGACGTGCACTTGGCCAGGATGGTGATGCCGCGCTCGCGCTCCTGGTCGTTGGAGTCCATGGCGCGCTCGACCGTCGCCTCGTTGGCGCGGAAGACGCCCGACTGGGCGAGCAGCTGGTCCACCAGCGTGGTCTTGCCGTGGTCGACGTGGGCGATGATGGCGATGTTTCGGAGCGACATGGGGATTTCGGGTCTTTGGCGGAGGCGCGCGCTTGTAGGGGAACCCGAGGCTTCCCGCCAGTGCGTTGTGCGCCGCACCTAACGTCGCGTCCGAGTGACGTAACGGGATATATTGTTTCGGTTGATGAATTCCCGGCTTCCGGAAAGGCGAGTCTGAAAAATATGTGCCGAAGGCTTGCGAATTTGTGCGCTGCACATTAATTTGACAACTATGAGGCGTCGCTGACGTCTCTCGCCCTTCCTGGGCGTTTCCTCCCTAATGACCCTGCCGCGCCCGATGGCGCGGCTTTTTTTTGGCCCATCGTCGGGCTTGAAAATCGGCGACCGTCGTTAGCCAATGGTCCCGCTTCGAGGGGAGGGGCGGCATGACGAGGTGCGACGCCTATGGCCGCCGGCTCACCCGGCGCGGCCTGCTGGGGGCCGGCGCGGCGGCGGCGCTGGCGGCGCCCGCCCTGGCTCAGCGCCGTTTGGCGCCCAACGACCGGGTGAACGTGGCCGTCATCGGCGCCGGCGGGCAGGGGGCCTCCAACGCGGCCAAGCTCGTGGACCAGAACATCGTGGCCCTGGCCGACGTGGACTATGGCCGGGTGAACCGGTCGCTCCTCGACCGGGACTTCCGCCCGATCCCCGAGCGCATCCCGCTGCGCGAGGCCTACGACGGGGCCGAGCGGTTCGCCGATTATCGACGGATGTTCGACGCCCGGAAGGACATCGACGCGGTGGTGATCGCCACGCCCGACCATCACCATGCCGTCGCCGCCCGCATGGCCATGGAGCGCGGCCTCCACGTCTACGTCCAGAAACCGCTGACCTACACGGTGGAGGAGGGCCGGCGGCTGCTGGCGCTGGCCCGCGCCAATCCGAAGCTGGTCACCCAGATGGGCAACCAGGGCCATTCTGGCGACGACGGCCGTCGGGTGGTGGAGCTGATCCGCGGCGGGGCGATCGGCAAGGTCAGCCAGGTCCACATCTGGACCAACCGGCCCGTTTGGCCCCAGGGCGTTCCGCGGCCCCAGGCGCAGCCGGTCCCGCAGGGCCTGGACTGGGACGTGTGGCTCGGCCCCTCAGACGCCGGCTGGGGCTATCATCCGGACTATGCCCACTTCAACTGGCGCGGCTGGGTCCCGTTCGGCTGCGGCGCGCTGGGCGACATGGGCGCCCACCTGATCGACTTCCCCATCTGGGCGCTGGAGGCGGGCCTGCCCACGCGCATCGAGACTCGCCACTCGCGCTGGCCGGGCGGAGCCAGCCTGTGGGACACGAAGCGGCCGGCCGCGCTGGAAGGGTTCCCGCTGGCCTGCGTCACCCACTACGAGTTCGGGAACGCCCCCGGGGCTTCCGCGAAGGGGGGCGGCCCCCTGCGGATGACCTGGTACGACGGCGGCCTCCTGCCGCCCACGCCGCCCGGCTTCCCGCCGGACCTGGTGATGAATCCGGCCGGCGGGGTGCTGTTCGTCGGCTCGCGCGGCCTCCTGATGCACGAGACCTATGGCGAGAAGCCGGTGCTGATCGGCGACGGCGTGGAGGCCCGCGCCGCCCGGATTCCCCATGCCTTGCCCCGCATCGAGGGCGGCCTGCGCGGTCACGAGCAGAACTGGGTCCGCGCCATCCGGGGCGAGGAGCCTGCCTCTTGTCCGTTCGAGGACGCCGTGCCGCTGAACGAAGCCATGATCCTGGGGATCGTCGCCCTGAAGGCCGGGCGGGCGATCGAGTGGGACGCCGCCGCCGGCCGCACCAATGTCCCCGAAGCCGACGCCCACCTGCGCCGGAGCTACAGGTCAGGCTGGGAGCTATAGCTCAGGCGGCGCCCAGCGCGCTCCAGTCGGCGGCGGCCAGAGCCTCGGTCAGCCGCTCTACATGGTCCTTGAGCCGCGCGAATCCGGAGGTCGGGGCCAGTGTCGCCTCGTCCAGGTAGAGCGCCCGGTTGATCTCGATCTGCAGGGCGTGGCTCCGCCGGCCCGGCTGGCCATAGTGCTCGGTGGTGTAGCCGCCGGCATAGGGCGTGTTGCGCGCCACCCGGTAACCCAGGGCCTCGAGCTCGCGCTCCGCGCGCGAGGTCAGCACCCCGGCGCAGGCTGCGCCGAACCGGTCGCCGAGAACCATGTCGGCCGGCCGGTCCCGTGCGCCGGCCCGCGCGGCGGCGGCCGGCATCGAGTGCCAGTCCACGAGGATGGCGAAGCCGTGCGCCGCCTGCGCCTCGGCGATCAGCCCCGCCAGCGCCTTGTGGTAGGGCCGGTGCGCCTCCTCGATCCGCTTGCGCGCCTCGGCGAAGGTGAGCTTGCGGTGGTAGATCTCCTGGCCTTCGGACACGACCCGCGCAATGGCGCCCAGGCCTGCGGCCACCCGGGCCGTGCGCGAGCGGGCGAAGGCCGGCAACTCGTCGGCGAACATGTTTGGGTCCAGCTCGAACGGCTCGCGGTTCAGGTCGATGTAGGCCCGCGCGAAGCGGGCCGTGATCACGGTCACCCCGTGCTCGGGCGCCTGGGCGATCAGGTCGTCCACATAGGCGTCCTCGGACCGGCGGATGCTGACCGCGTCCAGGGCCGCGGCGCTCATCATGTCGTCCGGATAGAGACGGCCGGAATGGGGCGAGGCGAAGACCAGAGGCGTCGGCGGCGCCCCCTCGGGCGCGGCCCGCCGGACCACGAACGCCTCTGCCGTCGGCGGCGAATCGGCTCCAGGCAGAGGGTCCAGCGCATTCATCCCCAGCATTGAACGCCGCCAAGGGGCCCAGCGTCAAAGCCCTTCATGGCGCATTTACCCTTCGGTGACTAAACTGGATGTTCAACTCGCGTCCCTCCCCGTCCGATCGCTGACCCATGTCCCGCATCCTGCTCGCCGAAGACGACGACTCGCTGAGAGGCTTCCTGGCCCGCGCCCTCGAACGCGCCGGCCACGAGGTGACGTCCTGCGCAGATGGCGAGGAGGCGGTGACCCACCTTGACGAGGCCTGGGACCTGCTGCTCACCGACATCGTGATGCCGGGTCTCGACGGGATCGAGGTGGCGCGCCAGGCGGCCGCCAAGCATCCCGGCCTGCGGATCATGTTCATCACGGGTTTCGCGGCGGTCGCCCTGGCCGCCGGCGAGAAGGCCCCGGCGGGCGCCAAGGTGCTCAGCAAGCCCATCCATCTGCGCGAGATCGTGTCGGAAGTGGAGCGGATGATCGCCGCCTGAGGCCGCTTCGGCGGGCGCTTGCTAAGCCCCGGGCCGGTCTGTATATCCCCGCCTTCCCGAACGGAGCGGACGCGTAGCTCAGCGGGAGAGCACCTCGTTGACATCGAGGGGGTCGCTGGTTCAATCCCAGCCGCGTCCACCATTCCTTCCGCCGCTGATGCGGCGTGAATTCCTTCCCACGAGTATCTCCGGGAAGTCCGCCGGTTGGGCGTGGCCGCCCCTCCTGGTGATGCCGCGGAAAGTCACGACGGCTGCGCAGCGCGCACGGCTACAGCCCCTCGAAGACCGCCTTCCCGATCTGGCCGATTTCCTCGTCTTCCTGGTAGGTGCCGCCGCTCTCGCCCAGCGCACCCAGCATGGCTCCGCTCGAAGCGCGCAGTACGATCCCGCCCCAGACAGGCGTGTAGAGAGGGTCTCCGAACCAGGCGATCTCTCGTCGCTCGTCGCCGAGGGACATGTCGAACAACCGCTCCTTGATCCGCTTGGTGTCCCGCTGCCACTTGGTGGCGGTGTAGGCCTTGTTCTGGCTCATGCGGGCGTTCAGCGCCGATGCGCCGTCCATCCGCGCTAGGTGAATCAGGTCGCCGCCGGCGTCGACCACCGCGGCCGCCAGTTTCAAGCCGCGCCGGTCCGCCTCCTCAAGCATGGCGTCGACGATCGTGCGCGCTTCAGTAAGTCCCAGTCGCTCCGCCATCAGCCCTCCGGTGAGTCCAGTCGTCGCTTAGTATGCGGCCGGAGACGCTACCGGCCCAGCGGAACCCGTGCGCTGAAGCCGCCGCGCAACTGGCCCACGGCAAAGCCGCGGGCGGCGTCGCGCGGATAGGCGGCGGCGATGGCGGCGGCCGTTTCCGGGGCGACCTCGTCCCCGCCATGGCAGGCGACGCACATGCCGCCCATCGGGATCGGGCGCATCCAGTGCAGCACACCGTCCGAAACGCGCCGGGACTCCATGCCCTGCCAGGCCTCGCCGGCCGCGTGGCGCGCCTCGAAGGCCGCCAGCATCTCGCGCTCCCAGGGCGACGGAGCGTTGCCGGGGTTTCGCACCCTCAGCGCCGTCCGCTCGATATCGACGCCGCTCTGCGCCTCGATCTCGGCGGCGATGGCCGGCGCGCGAAGCTTGCAGATGTCGACGGCCGCCTCGGGCCCGCCCGCCTGAAGCGCCGCCATCAGTTCGGCGTTTAGGCGGGTGAAGAGCGTGTCCGCCGCGGCGCGCGCCCGGGCCTCGGCGGCCGCCAACTCCGACCCTGATGGCGCGCGCGTTTCATCGGAGCGCGCGAGACGCGTCTCGCCGCAGGCTGCGACCGCCAGGCAGAGCAGGCCGCCCAGCAAGATCGATTTCGGCAGGCGCATCGATCGTCCTCTCCACTCGCCAGCAGGCAGGCCGGCGCTGTCCTCCGCCCATCCCTCCGCGGGTTGCGGCGCGGCGCCCGCGCGGAGCAGGATTGGCTCGTCGGGGTCGACTCTGGGCGAGTTGCGCGGCCTCGGGTTGTACCCCATCACAAACTTCCCCGCATTGCGACGGCGAGCGTTGACATGGCTCAAGCCTCGTCCGGCAGCCACATCCCGGCGCCGCCATGCCGCGCATCTATGCTCCCGGGCCGCTCCCTCCAGCACAACTGACCTGAGAAGAGCTCGGCGCCCGCGGTCGGCGGAGACCAGCCACGTGCCAACTGCCAACCACGCCGTCCTTCAGCTTCAGGCTTCGAATAGCCTGGCGCCGGAACCTGTTTCGGCCTGGGCTGTTGGCGTTTGCATGAGCGCGCACACGGTTCACCGCTTCATCGGCGGCAATCGTCGTCTCCGCCCCCGCCTTGTGGCGGGGCCGTGGCGTTGAGGATGGCCGGGTCGGGCCTGGATCCCCGTTTCGTGGCCCGCGCGCTGTTCGTGGCGGCGGTCGTGGCGGGCCTGTTCCTGTTGTGGCAACTCACCAGCGTGCTGCTGTTGGTCTTCGCGGCGATCATCGTCGCCGTGGTCCTGCGCACCGTCGCCGATCCCCTGGAGCATCGGCTGAAGCTTCGGCCGGGGATCGCGCTTGCGCTGGCGGGTCTGGCCATCGTCTCGACCGTGGGCGGCGCCATCTGGCTGGCGGGGGCCCTGATGGCCGAGCAGATCCGCCATCTCGTCGACCTTCTGCCGAACTCCGTGGAGGACCTGCGCCAGCGGCTCGCGACCTTGCCGCTGGGACGGCAGGTCGCCGACGAGATCCTGTCGGCGGGCTGGCTGACGTCGAGCCTGAACGGCGTGGCCGGCCGGCTGGGCGTGTTCGCGATGACCGCCGTCGGCGCGGTGACCAACCTTTTCCTGGTGCTCGTCGCCGGCGTCTTCCTGGCGGTGGCGCCGGCGCAGGCGCGGGACGGACTGCTGTTGCTTGCGCCGGCCTCGGCGCGCGCCGAGGGGCGCGAGGCCCTGAACGAAACGGGTCGGGCGCTCCGGCTGTGGCTCCTCGGCACCTTCGCCGACATGCTGGTGGTGGGAACGCTGACGGCCGTCGGGGCCTGGATCGTCGGACTGCCGTCGCCGGCGGCGTTGGGATTGCTGGTGGGCCTGGCGGCCTTCGTCCCGATCGTCGGCGCCATCGCGGGCGCGATCCCCGGCGTGCTGGTCGCCGTGCAGTTCGGGCCGCAGATGATCCTGTGGACGATCCTGATGTACGTCGTCGTCCAGCAGGTCGAGGGCAATTTCGTCTATCCGCTGATCCAGCGCCGGGCGGTCAAGCTGCCGCCGGTCCTGACCCTGATCGCGGTGGTCGCCTTCGGCGTCCTGTTCGGCACGGTGGGGATCATCTTCGCCACGCCGCTGCTGGTGGTCATCTACACGCTCGTCCGGCGGCTCTATATCCACAACACGCTCGGCGAGCCGGTGGCCGCCGCGGACGAAGGCGAGCAGGAGGCGGCGGCGTCCTGACCGCCCGCGTCCGCCGTCAGGAGGGGCGGACCTCGTCGGAAGCCCGGGCAGCGACGTCCCCGAGGAGGGCATAGAGGGCGCCAGCGTCCAGTGGCTTGCGCAGCACGCCGCTCGCGCCCGCGGCCTCATAGCGGGCCATGTCCTCCTGCGAGACGTTGGCGGTCAGCATCCAGACCGGGGTCCAGGCATCGGCGGGCTCGGCTCGGCGGATCTCGCGCAGGGCCTCGACCCCGTCCATCACCGGCATGTTGGCGTCCATCAGGACGAGGTCGAAGGCGCCGCCGCGCCACGCCGCGACGGCCTCGGCGCCGTCCTCGGCGAAGGTGAGCGCCACCGGCAGCGCCTCCATCAGCGCAGCCAGCACCCGCCGGTTGGCGGCGTTGTCCTCGGCCGCAAGGACGCGGATCGTGCGCGTGACGCCGAGCGGGCCCGCCTCGACGGAGGCCGGCGAGGCCTGCCGCGGCGCCTCGAAGGCGAACCAGAAGGCGGCGCCGGCGCCCCACTCGGGCGCCGGATCGTCGACGCCGGCCTGGCCCCCCATCCGGGCGAGCGCGGCCGCCGCGGCGGCCAGCGAGAAGCCGGTGTCCCCCACGAAGCGTCCGCGCGCGGTGTCGCCGAACGCCTCGAAGGCGCGCTCCCGATCCTCCGACGACAGGGGCGGTCCGGTGTCGCGCACCTCCACCAGGACGCCGAGCGAATCCCCGCGGTCGACGCCGGCAAGGCGCACGCCGACCCGCCCGCGGCCAGGGGTCGCCCGTAGGGCGTTGGAGATCAGCGCCACCAGCATCTGCTCGATCTTCGCCCCGTCGGCCACGACGGCGTAGGAAAGGCCGGGGTCCGCATCCTCGAAGGCGAGATCGATGCTGAGCGCCTGGGCCTGGCCGCGCCACAGCGCGACGGCCCCGGACACCAGACGGCGCATGTCGAGGGGCGCGGGATTCAGGGGCGCCTCCTCGGACCCCGCCGCCGCCAGATCGAGGATTCCATCCAGCAACCGCGCCAGGTGTTCCGCCCCCTCCTGAGCGCCGCGCGCGTACCCGGCCTGGACCGGCGTCAGCGGCTGACGCAGGAGCGCCTGGGCGAAGCCCATGACCGCGTTGAGCGGGGTGCGGACCTCATGGCTGGCCATCGCCAGAAGCCGGCTCCTGGCGCCCGCCGCCATGCTGGCCTCATGCATGGCCTGGGCAAGCGCCAGGTTCTTCCGGGTGAGGTCTCGCAGGGCCTGCGAGAGGGCGCGGTCCGTGCGCAGCTGGCGCCAGGTGACCAGCAGGACCGCGGCCACGAACAGCGCCATGGCGAGGGCGAAGTGGTTGTCCGCCGGCGGCCGGTTCGGGTGAAGCGCGATCCAGAGCAGGGTCGCCGCGGGTGGGGCGACGCCCACCAGGTAGCTGAGCCGGCTCATGTGGACGCGCAGGGCCGCGAACAGCAGGACGCAGATGGCGATCAGGGCCGCCTCCACCTGCATCTTCGGCTTGCCGTAGTCGCTGATGATCAGCGCCAGCCAGCAGGCGTTTGCCACCAGCAGCAGCATCAGGATGTCGGCCTGGATGCGCAGCCGGCGGGAGGCGCGCTGGCGGTCGGGCGAGCGCATGGCCGCCTCGGTGGCGACGAGCAGGGCGAGGTACAGCGCGAACTCCACGGCGCCGAGGGCCGTGATCCTCCAGGGCGTGAACTCGGCCAACAGCAGGACGAAGGCCCCGACCAGCGCCAGCCGCGTCAGGGCCACCCCGCGCGAATAACGAATGTAGCCGTCCGGATGGGCCACATCCGGCGTCGATTCCAGCATTTCGAATCCCGACCCTGTCCCCTGCGGGGGCATCAAGCATGGGTTGAGGGACGATGCAGCCGGGCTCGCGTGCAACGCGAGGATCGCGCCCCGCGGAATCGCGCAGGGGGAACGCTCAGGCCGCGGCCAGGGCCGCGAGCGCGGAGAACAGCTTTCCAACCTCGATCGGCTTGGCGATCACGCCGTCCATGCCCGCCTGGCGATATTCGTTCGCCTGATGCTCCATGGCGTTGGCGGTCAGCGCCAGAATCGGCGTGCGCGGCTGGCCCTGATCCAGCTCGCGCCGGCGGATGATCGCGGCGGCCGTGGGGCCGTCCATCTCGGGCATCTGGACGTCCATGAGGATGACGTCCCAGGGCTCCTGTTCCCACGCCGCGACGGCGGCGCGCCCGTCGGGGACCATTGTCGGCTCAATCCCGAGCTGGTTGAGGAGAGTGCGGATGACGAGCTGGTTGGTCAGGTTGTCCTCCGCCACGAGCACGCGCAGGGGCGCGTCCGGCGTCCAGGCCGCATCGGGCTCGGCGGCCTCGGCGATCGCACGCTTGGCGTTGACGCGGGGCAGGGGGAGTTCGACCCGGAAGGTCGCGCCGGTTCCCAGCGTGCTGGCGGCGTTGATCCGGCCACCCATCATTGCGGCGAGGTCCCGGCAGATGGCGAGTCCGAGGCCCGTCCCCCCGAAACGCCGCGTGGTGGAGATGTCGGCCTGCTCGAACTTGTCGAACAGGCGCTCCAGCTGCTCCGGCGACACGCCCATCCCGGTGTCTCGCACGGTCATCACGAGGCTGCGGCCGGCGCGGCTCAGCTCGACGGTGACGCCGCCGACCTCGGTGAACTTGATGGCGTTCGAGATCAGGTTGTGAAGGATCTGCCGCAGCCGCAGCGGATCGCCCCGGTAGGCCCCTCCGGCCCTGGGGTCTATGCGGACGTCGAACTCCAATCCCTTCTGGGCGGCGAGGGCCTGGAAGGTGGCGTGGGCGCTGGTCGCGAGCTGGTCGAGATCGAATTCGACCTCCTCCAACTGCATCTTGCCGGCCTCGATCTTCGAGAGGTCGAGCAGGTCGTTGAGGATCGCGATCAGGCTTTCGCCGGACTGGCGGATGACCTCCAGGCGCTCGCGCTGGCGATCAGGCAACTCGTCCCGGGCCATCGCCTGGGCCATGCCAAGCACGCCGTTCAGCGGGGTGCGGATCTCGTGGCTCATCGCCGCCAGGAAGGCGCTCTTGGCCTCGTTGGCGGCCTTGGCCTCCTGGGCCGCCTGGGTCAGCGCCGCCTCGGTGCGCCGCCGCTCCGAGATGTCCCGTACGATGGCCGTAAAGATCAGCCCATGCTCGGTGGGGAGCTTGGACAGGCCGACCTCGACGGGGATCGTCTCTCCGGTCTTGGACAGGCCGACCACCTCGTCACGGCCGCGCATCCGGCGGCTCAGGACGGCGCCGGCGGCGAAACGCGCCACGTGCCCGTCGTGGCCCGGACGGTGCTCGGGCGGGATCAGCATCTCGATCGGCTGGCCCAGCACCTCCTTGGCCGAATAGCCGAAGATCGTCTCGGCGCCCGCGCTGAAGAGCAGGATACGCAGGTCGCGGTCCGCGACGATGATGCCCTCGGACGAGATGTTGAGGATCCGGACGAGAACGTCCTCGAGCCGGCTCGGAAGGCCCGCCCGGATCGCCAGGGCGCGCCGGAGGTCGCCGCGCGCCGCCCGCCAGCGCGCTGTGCGCGCCTCGCGGCTCCGGGACTCCCAGGTGTCGCAGCCGTCAGTCTGGAGTGGCGGCCGGTCGGCTCGTCGGGTCATGCGATGCGGGCGTCCAGGAAGGTCACGTCGCGGGCGCCGGAGTGGCCGCGGCGCAGCTCCGATCCCGGCAGTCCCCCATCAAGACGCACTGGCTGCGGTCGCGGCGCCCGCAGCGCGGGTCGGCGTCCTCCAGTTCGCGAACCGTCGAGAGGAGGCCAAGGGCAGCCGCGGGCGTCAGCCGCTCGGGATGGAATCCTTTCTCCAGCGCCGGCTCGGCGCCGAAGATGTGGTCCTCGCCGTCGAACCGGCCGCAGCAGAGACGCCAGTCGTGGAATCGCCGCGACGTCGACGCGCGATTCTCGATCAGGGAAATCGCCCCGTGGCTTGGGTCGCTGGAGATGGCGCCATAGATGCGCAGAACCGCCTCCTTGGGGCCCTCGAGGGCTTCCAGATAACGGTCGTCACAGGCGAAGAGCGCGCCCGTGACGCCCAGGGTGGCGTTGTTGGCCGCAGCCTTGCGCTGGATGTGGTCCAGGAGCTCGCGGCGGGACCGACCGGCGCGCGGCGCCGCCGTGCTGAAGAAGATGAGTCGGAGCAGGGCGTTCGAGGCCGCCGCGGGCCGCGGGCTCGGGGTCGGCGCGAGGCTCACGCCGACCCGCCCTTCGGGCAGCTTTTCGAAACGGACGCCGAGTTCGTCGAAGGCCGAGACGATAGCGGCGAGCGTGCGGACGTTCGCCTCGACCGGGCCCCGGATTCGCTCCAGCCGCTTGATGGTCTCCAGGCTGAGGCCGCACAGACGGGCCAGCGCCAGCTGGTCGATACGCGCGAGCGCCCGCGCCGCGCGTATCTGCTCGCCGGACAGGATGAGCGCGCTAGACGCCATTCCGCTCCCAATACAAAATATTACACCCTGCAGGTAATCACGTAGTCATACGTGTGTTGTGAGTAATATAACTCAAAGGTTATAACTTCACTTAACGTCGCGAGACCCGTGAAGGCGGGAGTTCGACGGCCTTGTCCATGGATCAGAGGTAGAGTTTCTCGCGCCTCAAGTGAAGCTTGCTGCGACGTTTTGCTCCGGGGCTGCGCCAATCAGCCGCGCAGGGGCGTTTCAAGGACGAGGCGATTGCGGTCGCCGCGCCGCCGGTAAGACACGATCCGGCTCCAGGCGCGGAGGAGCTGCAGTCCTGCGCCGCCGCCGCGAACCGCGTTGGGCCCATCGAAGACGCCGGCGCGCGGGTCGAAGGGGCGGCCGTCGTCGGTGATCGTCAGGCGAATGGCCGCCGTATGCCGCGAGAATCGCAGGCCGACGCGGCTGCCGGAGGCGACGCCGCCGTGTTCCAGGAGATTGGCGACCCACTCCTCCACGACGACGGCGAGCCGGTCGGCGTCATCGGCCGCCAGCGCTGCGTCGCGGGCGAAGCTCCGCGTGAGCTCGAGCGCGCGGCGCACGGTCTCCTCGCCCGCAGCCAGGCGAGCGGACACCACCAGGGGGGAGTCGGAACGTGCGCGGAGCTGGGCTATGTCTCGAGCCTGGTTCACGGAGGTCCGGATGCGCCAACGACGGGTCGCAGCATTGCTGATCGCCGTGGCCGTGTCGACGCCGGCCGCGGCCATGGCGGAGATCGGACGGATCAAGTCGGTGGCGGGCTCGGCCTCGATCATCCGCGGCAAGGCCGTGACCCCGGCGGCGCCCGGGCAACAGCTCCTGGTCAGCGACGTGCTCTCGACCGGGGCGAACGGGCGGATCGGCGTCACCTTCATCGACAACAGCCGCTTCGCCGTGGGGCCCAACAGCCGTATCGCGCTCAGCCAGTTCGAGTTCGACGATACGACCCACAAGGGTCGATCGCTCACCACCGTGGACCGCGGCTCCCTGGGGATCGTCTCCGGACAGATCGCAAAGGAGAACAAGGACGCGATGAAGGTGCGCACGCCTACGTCGCTGCTCGCCGCGCGCGGCACCACTTTCGTGGTGGAAGTGAAGTGAGGGCGTTGGCCGCGATGGCGCTGTCGTGTGCGCTGGCGGGCTGCGCGAGCGCGTCCGTGACGCTGCTGGAGGACGCAGGCGGATCGACCGGATCGGTCGCCGTGTTCGACGCCGAGACGGGCGGGGAGGTGGGCGCGCTCACCGACCTCGACACGCGCGCCCGGCTGGGCGGCCCGTTCCGGATCGAGCCGGTCCCCCCAGGGACCCACCAGGGCCTGCTGGCCTATCTGCCCCCGCCGCCCCGAACCTATGTGCTCTACTTCCTTGAGGGCACGACCGAGCTGACGGCCGAATCGGCGCCAATCCTGGGGGCGCTGCGCGAGGCCGTGACCGAGGCGTCCGACGTGCAGATCATCGGTCACACCGATGCGGTAGGCTCCCACGCCGACAACGACAGCCTGTCCCTGGACCGGGCCCGCGAAGTCCGCGAAGCCCTCCTGGCGCTGGGCCTTCCGGTCGCGAACGCCCGGGTGACCGGGCGCGGGGAGCGGGAACCCCGGACGCCGACGGCCGACGGCGTCGCCGATCCGGCCAACCGGCGCGTCGAGGTCATCCTCCGGTAGGCCCGCGCCGCACCGCCAGGATGGTCAGGTCGTCGCTGGGCTCGGCCCCGGCTTCGTGCGCGCGCACGCGGTCCACGAGCGTGTCGACCATTCCGCGAAGGTCCGCCGCCGCCGCGCCTTCGCGCAGCGCCTCCAGGAGCTGCGAGCGATCGAAGAGGCGGCCCTGCGGGTCCTGCGCCTCGGTGACGCCGTCGGTCAGGGCGACGAACGTTTCGCCCGGCGCGAGCCGGTGACGCTCCACGGGATAGGGGAAGTCCTCGACCACGCATAGGGGCGGTCCGCCCTCGAGCCGGAGTTCGCGGACGCCGCCCGCAGCGTCCACGATGAAGGGGTTCTCGTGTCCTGCGCAGCAGAGGTCGAGCCCGCCGTCGCGGGGATCAAGCACGCCCACCAGGAGCGATAGCGCCATGTTCTGCCCGTTGTCGCGGGAGAGCTCGGCGTTGATGCCGGCGAGGGCCGCGTCCAGCGACGTGGCGCGCCGCATCAGCAGGCTGCGCGACAGGGCCTTCGACAGCGCCATGAACAGGGAGGCCGGAACCCCCTTGCCGGTGACGTCGCCGACGAGGAAGCACAATCGTCCATCCTCGAGGCGGAAGGCGTCGTAGAGGTCGCCTCCGACGGTGCGGGCCGGGTGGAGAACCGCATCCACCTCGATCTCGGGCGAGATGCGCCCCAGCGCCTGCCGCGGCAGCAGCATGCCCGACTGGATTTCGCTGGCGGCCGCCAGTTCGCCGGAGATGCGGGCCGCCGCCAGTCGTTCGTCCTCGAGCGCAGAACGCAGCCGCGCCTGCACGCGACGGCCCTCGACGAACAGCAGCATGACCAGCGTGGCGGCGCCGACGGCCGCCGGCGACAGCATGGGGATGGGATCCAGCAAGATGTTGTTTTGGAAGGCGAGGAGGCTGAAGCCGACGGCGGTCGCAACCGCGCCCGCGGACCCGGCGATCACGAGGCTCAGGGGCGCGCGGGGGATCCCGGCGACGGACGCCAGCGCGAGGGCCAGGCCGATTCCCCATTCCAGCGGCGTGGTCCAACGGGGTCGGTGAAGGCCCGCGCCGCGCAGGATCGCGTCCACCGCCTGGGCCTGGACGTAGACGCCGTAGACCTGGTTGGCGCGAGGCGTGCTGGCCACGTCGGCCGTCCCGGCGCTCGCCAGGCCGACCAGGACGATCTGATCCTTGAAGAGATCGGCCGGCAGGCCCCGACGGAGCAGATCGACCGCCGAGGTTGTCTGGGTGCTTCGCCAGTCTCCGAACCGGAGCAGCAGCCGGCCATCGGGCAAGGCGGACACGCGGCGTGCGCCGATGCGCACCGAGAGCCCGCCGCCGGGCGCCCGCTCCAGGTCCAGCGCGTCCGCCCCTTCGGCGACGCGGACCAGTTCGGCGGCGAAGCCGGGGACCAGCTGCCCGCCGGCCCGGGCAAGCAGGGGCACGCGGCGAACCACGCCGTCGCCATCCGGCTCTCCATTGACCAGCCCATGGCCAAGGGGCGCGCCGTCGAGGATGGGAATGTTGGCGACGACGGCCGGGTAGGTCGGAAGCGCCGCGGGCGGCTTGCCGACGACCTGCGCCTCCGGCGGCAGCGCCGCCCCGGCGCCGTCGAGCCGGTCGAACGAGCCCGCGGCGACGCCGGCGCGCGCCAGGACCACCGGACTTCGCCCGATCACCCGGGCGAAGATGGCGTCCATCGACGGCAGTGCGCGGATCTCGGCGGCGGTATCGGGTCCGAGCTCGGGGTAGAGGCCGGCGAAATCGGACGGCGCCAGCCGGTCAGGCTCGGCGAACAGGAGGTCGAGCCCGATTACCGACGCCCCGCGCGCCGAGATCTCCTCGACCAGCCGGGCCAGGTAGAAGCGCGTCCAGGGCCAGCCGCCGACCTCGCGCAGGCTCTCGGCGTCAATCACCACCACATGTACGCGCCGCGAGACGTCGGGCGTTGGCGAGAGCCGCTGGTAGGCGTCGAACAGGGACTGGCGCAGGCCCGCGCCGCCCCACAGGACCGCCAGGGCTGCGACCAGCGCCGCGACGAGGCCGGCCGCCTGTATGCGACGCCGGGCGGATGCGCCCAGCTCCTTCAGCGCGTCGGCCCGCGGGGCCGCTTCAGATGCGGACCTCGAGGCCGTCATAGGCGCAGATCACCTCCAGCGGCGGCCGCTCGCCGCGGACCAGTTCCTCATAGCGGACGGTCTCGGCGTGCATGCGCTGGAGATCCTCGTCCGAATAGGTCGGCTCATGGTGGAAAAGCGCCAGGCGCTTCGCCCCGGCGGCCAGGCACAGGTCCACCGCCACGACGTTGGACGAGTGACCCCAATCCTGCTTCAGGCTGACGCTGTCGCCGAGCGAATACATGGTGTCGCAGATCACCAGGTCGGCGCCCGCGAAGAAGGCCTCGAAGGCGGCTTCGGCCTCCATGTTCTCGGCCTTGTGTTCGGAGTCGGTGGAATAGATCACCGCCCGCCCGTCCCGTTCGAACCGGTAGCCGTAGGAGTCGTGGCTGTGATGCTGGGCGGCCAGCGTGACGGTGAAGCCTGCAGCTTCGAACGGGACGCCGGGTTTGTGGACGCGGAATTCGAACTTCGCCCGCAGCCAGTCGAAGGGGACGGGAAACGAGATCTCCTCCTGCTGGCGGCGCAGCGCGGTCTCGGCGTCGGGATGGCCCGAGTGAACCACGATCGTCGCGCCCGCGTCGAAGGCCGGCCCGAAGAACGGGAAGCCCATGATGTGGTCCCAGTGCAGGTGCGAGAGGAAGAAGTGATAGACGCGCGGATGCCCGGCGGCGCAACGCCGGAAGGCGTCGATTCCGAACTCGCGCAGGCCGGAGCCCATGTCGCAGACGATGAAGGCGCCGTCGCCGCCCTCGATCTCCACGCACGAGGTCGCCCCGCCGTAGGCGCCGTAATCGGCGAAGTCGAGGTTCGCGCGGGCGAAGGCGTCGGCTTCGGCGACGTCGGCGAAGCGTCGCCCGTTCGCCGCCACGAGCGCGCGGGCGATCTTGGCTTGGATCGCCCCGGCGGTCTGCGCCACCGGCAGCGAGCCCCGCGTGCCCCAGAAACGTACCAGCATGCCCCCTCCGCTCAGGCGTCCGGCCCGAGGTCGTCCACGACCGCGAACAGCTTGTCATAGCGGCTGATCGCCAGGATCTCGCGCATCCGCGCGTTGGGCGCGGCGAGCGTGATGGT
Source organism: Pseudomonadota bacterium (assembly GCA_049323595.1). Taxonomy (GTDB): domain Bacteria; phylum Pseudomonadota; class Alphaproteobacteria; order Caulobacterales; family Caulobacteraceae; genus Phenylobacterium. Next base: position 213,996 of record JBMOOD010000024.1, on the reverse strand, counting down.
GACGGACTCGCCTGCCTCGCGCCTGGCCACGGTGAGGGCGCGCAGGCCGCGGGACGACATGTAGTCCAGTCCGGACAGGTCGATGAAGAGCGGCGCTCCGGCGCCGGCGGCCTGGCGGACCGCATCGCTCAAATGGCCGAGAAAGGCTTCCCAGGTGGTTTCGTCGACCCGGCCGACGGGCTCGCCCACCAGGCGCCCGGCCGCGATTCGCAGTCGCCAGCTCAGATCCATCCGCCTCCCCCCCAAAAAGCCGAAGAGACCGCGGCCGGGGGGAGGGCGCAACAGGTTTCGCCCGTCCGGCGTCCTCGGGGGCTGGCGGACCAGCGAAAGGCGGTTTGGGAGCAAAACCTGGCTTAGAAATCCCTGAACACGCACGTTCCGGCCGAACAATCCGTTACGTCACAAGGTGTTGCAGCGGCGCCGCTCTGAGATTCCAACGGTAGGCGAACAATGAGATTTGTGTGGCAAAGCTGAAATAGGCGATCTCTTATCCCCCCACTCAGGTCGGCCCGTTCCAGAGGCCGCCGAGGGGAGGAAATCAATGTCCAAAGGCAGGCTTTTCTGCAGCGCTTCCGCCCTATCCGCGCTGATGGCGTGCGGGATGACAGGTCAGGCCCTGGCCCAGACCGAGCCATCCATCGTCGAGGAGGTCGTGGTCACCGGCTCGTTCATCCGTGGCACGCCCGAGGATGCGGCCCTGCCGGTGGACGTGATCAGCCAGGAGGATCTTGAGAAGCAGGGCTCGCCCTCTACCCTCGAACTGATCAAGTCGCTGTCGGTCTCCAGCGGCGTGCTAGGTGACACCAACCAGTTCGATACCCGCGCCCAGGGCTCGGAAGGCGTCGGCACGATCAACCTCCGCGGCCTGGGCTCCGCGCGCAGCCTGGTGCTCATGAACGGCCGCCGGATGCCCGGAAACCCGTTCCGGGGCGACGGCACGGTCGACACCAACAGCCTGCCGCAGGCCGCCATCGGCCGGGTCGAGATCCTGAAGGAAGGCGCCGCGGCGACTTATGGCTCCGACGCCATCGGCGGCGTCGTGAACTTCATCACCCGGACGAACCTCGACGGGCTGGAGGTCGGCGGCAGCTACACGCTGATCGACGGATCCAAGGGCAACTACGACGCCAGCGCGGTCTGGGGGAAGACCTTCGAGAACGGCAACATCCTCCTGAGCGCCGGCTGGCAGCATCGCTCGGAACTTCGCGTCACCGACCGGGACTGGGCGCTGCGGCCCTTCGCCGAGAATCCGGAAGGCGGCTGGTCCGGCGGCAGCTCGGTCACCGGCTACGTGCCGATCACCCAGACCGCCACGGGCGCCTGGGTGCCGACGGGCACGGCCACCCCGGGCGTGATCGGCCTGGTCGACACGGGCTGCGCGCCGCTGGGCGGCATTCCCGTTGCGGGCGCCATCCAGTCCTGCCGGTTCCAGTACACGGCCTATGACAACCTCATCGAGGAGGAGGATCGCTACCAGCTCTACGGAGAGGCCAACTTCGACCTGAACGAGAACCACCGGTTCCACATCGAGGCCCTGTGGGCCAAGACGGACGTGCCGAACTGGAAGACGTCGCCGTCCTACCTGTCTCTGCAGACGCCCACTGCCACGACGAACCCGACGGTGGGCTCGTTGACGCCAGGGGTGCTGCTCGGCTGGTTCGTGCCTTCCACCAACCCGGGCTTCATCGCCTATCAGCAGGCAAATCCAGGCGCCATTCCGGCCACGGCCACGGGCGTCCACATCCCCGGGGTGCTCTACCGGCCGATCTCGTTCGGCGGCAACCCCATGTTCCCGGAGAACGACGGGTCCTCCGAGGGCCTGCGCCAGCATGAAGGCTATCGCATCACCGGTGGCTTCAGCGGCGACACCGGGTTCATGGGAATCGGCTACGACTTCGCCCTGACCTACGGACAGCAGGTCTCCCGCCGGACCGGCTACGACACCGTGGTCTCGCGTCTGCAGCTGGCCCTGCGTGGCTTCGGCAGCCTTGCCAGCGGCGCCAATGGCGGATGCACGGCGGCGGAGACGAACAACTTCACGACCAACGCCGGCAACAACGCGCTCGGCTGCTACTACTTCAATCCGTTCTCCAGCGCGGTGCAGGCGAACGCCATCACGGGGGCCACGAACCCGGGCTTCAATTCGGCCTTGGTGAACAACACCGACCTGATCCGCTGGTTCTTCCCGCAGGTCTCCACGAAGCAGACCACGCGCCTGGTGGTGGCCGACGCGGTGTTCAACGGCCAGACGAACATCGAGCTCGGCGGCGGCAACGTCGCCTGGGCCGCCGGCGCCCAGTTCCGCCGCGACATGTTCGATTCCCAGTACAGCGAACTGAACGACATCAACGTCACCCCGTGCATCGACACGGTGGTCAGCGGCACGCTGAACTGCAACGTCCGCAACGGCCCGCTGGTGTTCCTGGGCACCGGTGAGGAGCAGGAACTGGACCGCAACGTCTGGGCGGGCTTCGCCGAGCTGTCCGTGCCGATCACCGACAACTTCCAGATCCAGTTGGCGGGGCGGTACGAGGACTACGAAGAAGTCGGCTCGACGACCAACTACAAGGCCACGGCCCGTTGGCAGGCGCTGGACTGGCTGGCGTTCCGCGGTTCGGTGGGCAGCACCTTCCGGGGTCCGCCGCTCACCTCCCTCACCACGTCCAGCGTGACGGCGCTGAGCTTCATCGCAGGCTCGTTCCGGGCGATCGACTTCTTCGGGAATCCCGACCTGGAGGCGGAGACCGCCGACACCTATACGGTGGGGGCCATCTTCGACCTGGGCGGCTTCCGGGCGACCGTCGACTACTGGCGGTTCGACTTCAAGAATCCGATCGTCGGCGAGCCTTCGGGGGCGATCGTGAACACGATGTTCCCGGCCGGCGGCAACGTGGCGGCGCCGACCCATCCCTGCAACGATCCGACGTTCGCCGGATTGAAGTCGCGGTTCAGCTTCCAGGGCGCCTGCTCCACAGCCACCATCGCGCGGGTGCGGACGCAGGTGGTGAACGGTCCCGCGATCAAGACGTCAGGTATCGACTTCCTCGCCACCTACGACTTCGGCGACGTCTTTGGCGGCGACTTCCGGATCGGCGTCTCGGCCACCTATACGCTCGAGTACAAGTTCGACGACTTCGAGGTGGAAGGCGTGGTCGTCCAGGGCGCCTACGACGCCGCCGGGTTCCTGAACTACCAGCTCGCGGCCACGTCGCTTCCCGAGTGGAAGGGTTCGGCCTACGCCGAGTACTCCACCGGACCGCACAACGTGCGCCTGACGCTGAACTACACCGACTCCTACGAGGATCAGCGCGTGACGATCACGGGGGCGGGCAAGACCATCAAGTCGGTGGTGCTGGCCGAGCTGGACTACCGGGTCGAACTGCCGTGGGACACCACGGTGACCGCCTCGATCGACAATCTGTTCGACGAGGATCCGTCCTTCGCGCGGCTGGACCTGAACTACGATCCGTTCACCGGCAGCGCCATCGGGCGGACCTACAAGCTCAGCGTCAAGAAGCGCTTCTGATCCAGGCGCCCGCTTAGCGGTTCCTTCAGCGCCGCCGGCCCCGCCGGCGGCGCTTTCCCTTTCCTGGCTTGGCATTCGGCGTTTTTGAGACACCGGTGTTTTTCCAAACGCGGGTATCTTTTTTTGACAGAGCGGTGGATCATGGGGCGATCCCGGGAGCGGATTTGCGCACAAGACGCAGGACGCCGACCGCGGGAGGGGAAGGAACAAAAACCATGAACACACGCAGTCTGTACTGCGGCGGCTCTGTGCTGGCCGTCGCTTGCGCCCTGGGATTTGCTGCGCCGGCGGCCGCCCAGGAAGAGGCGGGCCCCGCCGTCGTCGAAGAAGTCGTCGTCACCGGCTCGTTCATCCGGGGCACGCCCGAAGACGCCGCTCTCCCGGTCGAGGTGATCAATCAGGACGAACTCCAGAAGCGCGGCTCGCCGAACACCGTCGAACTCATCAAGAGCCTGCCGGTCAGCGGCCCGGTCCTGGGGGACTCGAACCAGTTCTCCACCAGCGCCCAGGGCCAGGTCGGCGCCGGCAGCATCAACCTGCGCGGCATCGGCAGCCTCCGCACCCTCGTGCTGGTCAACGGCCGCCGGGTCACGCCCTCGGCGGGCGCCGGCAGCGGCGGGGTCGACACCAATCTCCTGCCCGTCGCCGCGATCGGCCGGGTCGAGGTGCTGAAGGACGGCGCGGCGGCGACCTACGGCTCGGACGCGATCGCCGGCGTCGTCAACTTTATCACCCGGACGAACTTTGACGGCTTCGAGGTCAGCGGCGACTACCGCTTCGTCGACGGATCGAACGGCGACTACTCGCTGAACGCGGTCTACGGCTGGGTCGGCGACAACGCCAATATCCTGGTCACGGCCGGCTACCAGCGCCGCTCGGAACTCCAGACCACCGATCGCGACTGGTCGGTGCAGCCCTACACGGTCAACCCGTCGGGCTGGTCGGTGCTGGGCCAGCCGCCGTCGTTCCTGCCGCTAAGCGCAGCGGGCACGCCGACCGCCGGCGTGACGCGTGACGCCAACTGCGCGGACGTGGGCGGCTACGCGGGCTTCACCGGAACCACGGCCGCCTGCTTCTTCACCTACATCCCGTTCGACAACCTCATCGAGGACGAAGACAAGTACCAAGTCTACGCCGAGGCCAACGTCGACCTGAACGAGACGACGAAGCTGCACGTCGAGGGCTACTACGCCAAGACGAGCATCCCCAACATGCGCTTCTCGCCGGCGTTCCCGCCGATCCAGGGGCCGAACGGGCCCGGCAGCGTCGGCGTGTTCTCCACCCCGATCGCCAACCCGGGCGCCCTCACCGCGCTCCAGCAGGCCGGGCTTTCGGCCGGGCAGATCGCGGCGACGAACCGGATCTCGCTCACCCTGTTCCGGCCGCTCGGCGCCGGCGGCAACCCGCTCTACGACGACGGCGGCCAGATCGGCTATCGCCACTACGACCTCTATCGCGTGTCGGCGAGCCTGACGGGCGAACTGCCGTTCGGCGGGCTGGGCTACGACCTGGGCGTCACCTACTCGCACACCCAGAACCGCCAGCACACGCCGGACGTGTTCATCAACCGCCTGCAGATGGCCCTGAACGGCTTCGGCGGCCCGAGCTGCACGGGCACGACGCCCGGCGCGAACGGGTGCCAGTGGTTCAACCCCTTCTCGAACGGCTATGCGGGCAACCCGGCGCTGGGCCTGACCAATCCCGGCTTCGTCCCGGCCAACGCCAACAGCCTCGAACTCGTCGACTGGCTGTTCGAGCGTGGCTCCGAGACCCGCCAGCGGCAGGACCTGTTCGTGGTCGACCTGGTGTTCAACGGCGAACTGCCGATCGAACTGCCGGGCGGGGCGATCGGCTGGGCGGCCGGCGGCCAGTATCGGACCACCGACTTCCAGTCGACGCTGCGCAGCCCGTTCCAGGACACCCGGGTCACGCCGTGCCCCGTCCCGGGGGTCACCACCTGCACGTTCCCGACGGGCCCCTACATCTTCCTGGGCCAGGGCACGCCGCAGCAGCTCGAGGACTCGGTCTACGCGTTCTTCGCCGAGACCAACATCCCGATCACCGACACGATCAACGCCCAGCTAGCGATCCGCTACGAGGACTACGGCGGCCTGACAGGTTCGACCACGAACCCGAAGTTCGCCGCCAAGTGGCAGATCACCGACAACTTCGCCCTGCGCGGATCGGTCGGCACGACGTTCCGGGGGCCGACCCCGGCCAACCGCTCGGGCAACGCCGTCACCGGCCTCAGCGGCATCATCGCCGCGGGCAACAACTTCAAGTCGGTCGACTTCACCGGCAACCCGGCGATCGGCCCCGAGAAGGCGTTCACCTACAACGTCGGCGGCATCTTCCAGGCCGGCGGCCTGCGGATCATCGCCGACTACTGGTACTTCGACATCGAGGACCAGATCACGTCGGTGCCGGCCAACGTCGTGGCGACCGCCGTGGCGGGCGTGGGCAACGGCTCGCAGCTGGTCAACTGCTCCAGCGCGCTGCGCGGCCTGATCACGTTCAACAACAACGACGCCTGTATCCAGGGCGTGACCATCGGCAACGACATCCAGCGTGTCCGTTCCGACACCGTCAACGGCCCCGAGATGAAGATCAGTGGGATCGACGTCTCGATCGACTATAGGATGTTCGATGTCATGGGCGGCGACGTGACCGTTGGCGCCTCGGCCAGCCGGTACCTGAAGTACGACATCGGCGAGTTCAACTTCAACGGCGCCCTGGTGTCGACCGCCTACAAGGCGCTGGGCTTCGCGAACTACGACCGGTTCCCCGGAACCGTGTCGAAGATCCGCGGCGCCGCCTATGCCCAGTACGCGCGGGACATCCACAACCTGCGCCTGGACATGACCTACATCGGCGGCGTGGACGACAACCGCGCGCCGATCACCGTGCTGGACTCCAACCGCAACGTGGTCCCGATCACGTTCGGCGAGCGGGTGAAGGCGTTCTACCAGTTCGACCTGACCTATCGGGTCGAGCTGCCGTGGGACACCACGCTCAGCGCCTCGGTGTTCAACATCTTCGATCGTGATCCGTCCGACGCGCGCCTGGAAGCGGGCTACGACCCCTTCATCGGCAACCCGTACGGCCGGACCTTCAAGCTGGGGGTCAAGAAGACCTTCTAGTCAGGAGCGCGTCCCGGTTGGCCTGGATCAAGCCAGCCGGGACGCCTTCAGGATCAGATCCAGCCTCTCAGGGCGCCGCCGGTCTCCGGCGGCGCCTTTTTCCTGCCCGGTCCGCAAGCCCGGCGCCGCCCAGGTTATCGACGGTAACTCGGGTACATTTCCGAAAAGCGGTACGCTTCCGCTACGGAAAACACTAGCGCTCGGGCCCAACTCGGCGGATCATGGCCCGTCGGGGAAACGGAATCCGCACGCCTAGATGCGGGCCGCCCCAGGGAGGAAGATTATGAGAAGACGCAGCTATTTCTGCGGCGGCTCGATGCTGGCCGTCATGATGTCATTTGGAATTTCCGGTCTGGCGGCGGCGCAGGAAGCCGAACCCGCACTCGTCGAAGAGGTGATCGTCACCGGCTCGTTCATCGCCGGTACGCCCGAGGACTCCGCGCTTCCGGTCGACGTCCTGAGTTCCCAGGATCTCGAGAAGCAGGGTTCGCCCACCATCGTGCAGCTCGTGAAATCGGTCACGTCGTCACAATCGGCGCTGGGCGAGAGCAACCGCTATAACGGCGGCGCCGGCACGGCCACGATCAACCTGCGCGGCTTCGGCGCTGCGCGCACCCTGACCCTGATGAACGGCCGCCGCCTCGCGGACAGCCCTGTGGCCGCCTTCCAGGGCGGCGGGGCCAACCTGAACTTCATCCCCACCGCCGCGGTCGGGCGGATCGAAATCCTCAAGGATGGCGCCGCGGCGACCTACGGCTCGGACGCCATCGGCGGGGTCGTCAACTTCATCACCCGCCGCGATCTCGACGGGTTCGAGTTCGACGCGGAGTACTCGCTCATCGACGACACCGACGGCGACTACCAGCTCAATACGGCCTGGGGTAAGCAGTTCGACAACGGCAACGTCCTGCTGACCGCCGGCTATCGTCACCGTTCGCGCCTCGACATCCACGACCGCGACTTCGCCTTGCGGCCGTTCGACTTCGCCGGCGCCTTCGGGGCGGCCGGCTACACCGGGGCCTCCAACCCGGGCCTGTTCCTCGCCGGCGCCACGGTCTTCCGCGACAATGGTTGCGAGGAGCTCGGCGGAACGCTCACGCGGAACGTCACCTTCCCCAACCCGCTGGCTGGAGAGCCGAACCAGACGCCGACCGTCACGATCGCCGTGCCGGTCAGCGCCCAGCTTCCGGCGCTCGCTGGCTCGGGTTCGCTCTGCCGGTTCCAGTTCTCCAACTTCAACGACCTCGTGAACGAGGAGGACCACTACCAGCTCTACGGCGAGGTCAATTTCGACCTGTCCGACACCATGTCGTTCCACGCCGAAGTCGCTTGGGCGAAGAACGACGTGCCCGTTCAGCGGATCTCGCCCGCGAACCTGACGGCGCAGTATCCCTCACCGGTATCGATCGGAGGCACCTCCTTCTCGCCGACCGCGCCGCGAGGGCCGAACCTGTCGGTGCCCTTCAACATCCCGGTCAACCACCCTGGCCTGCTAGCGCTGATCAACGATTGCGAGGCGCCGTTGACCGCCGCCGCGTGCGCGGCCATTCAGGCGAGCGCCTTCAGCACGGCCGGCGCCCAGCCTGGCGCGCCGGGTGGGGCTCGCGGCGTCGACATCATCCAGTTGGGATGGCGCGCAATCGCCTTCGCCGGTCACCCGCTGAACGCCGACGGCGCCGATCACCAGTCGATCACCAATGAAGGCTTCCGCATCTCCGGGGGCTTCAAGGGCGAGATCTTCGGCGGGATCAAATACGACACCGCGCTCACCTACATGGAGCAGAAGAACACCACGAACTCCAGCGACCTGCTGGTCGAGCGGATCCAGCTCGCGTTGCGGGGCTTCGCCAGCCGCGCGGACGATCCCGGGAGCTGCACAGCCGCGGAGACGGCCGGGTTCACGACGGGCGCCGGCAACGCGGCGATCGGCTGCCATTTCTTCAATCCGTTCACCAATGGCGTGCAGACCAGCGCCGTGAACGGGGCGGCGAACCCGTTCTTCAATCCCGCCGTGGCCAACGATCCGCAGGTGGTCGCCTGGCTCTACGGCAACTACACCAATGTCCTGACGAACCAGCTCCTGGTGGCCGACGCCGTGTTCTCCGGCGAGCTGGGCATCGAACTGGCCGGCGGCCCGGTCGCGTGGGCCGTGGGCGGCCAGTACCGCTACAATCGCGAACTGCGGAAGTACGGCGCCTTCTTCAATGCCGACGAGAACCCGTGCCCCGACCGGCCGTCGTGCGCGGACGAGAGCGGCCCGTTGCAGTTCTTCGGTTCTGCCACGGACCGGGACGACGACGCCAACGTCAAGGCGGTGTTCGCCGAACTGCAGGTGCCGGTCCTGGACACCCTGAACCTCAATTTCGCCATCCGGCATGAGGCCTACCAGGGCGGCATCGGCTCGACGACCAATCCCAAGGTCGCGGCCAAGTGGCAGCTGACGGACTGGCTATCCCTGCGCGGCAGCGCCAGTACGACCTTCCGCGCGCCGGGCCCCGGCCTGACCGTGAACTCGTGCAACAACGGCGTGCGCGTCCTGGGCGGCTCGTACCGGGCCTTCCAGACCTGCGGCAACCCGGACCTGAAGCCCGAGAAAGCTGACACCTACAATATCGGCGTGATCTTCGAGTACGGCGGGTTCATGGCGACCGTCGATTACTTCAACTTCAAGTTCAAGGACGAGATCATCGAGGAAAGCGGCTCGCGCCTCTACGCCACGATGTTCCCGAATGGCACGAACGTGAACTGCGGCAATCCGGCCTTCGCGGCGCTGGAGGAGCGGTTCACCTTCGCCGGCGCTTGTGGCGCGGCCAACGTGGCGCGGCTGCGCAGCTTCACGATCAACGGGCCGAGCACCGACACCTCGGGCCTGGAGTTCCGGGCGCAGTACGACTGGGACGGCTGGTTCGACGCCCACTACGCCGTGGGTGGCGAGCTGACCTATCTGATCGAGTACAAGCGGGGCGAGATCAGCCTGCTCAACAGCGACATCGCGATCTCGCCGGCCGAGGACCGCGCCGGCCTCAGCGACGTTGTGAACGACTACTTCTCGTACCCCGAAGTGAAGGCCAACGCTTTCGCCGCGGTGGTGCGGGGCGATTGGACGTTCCGCTGGCAGATCCGCTACTCGGAGGGCACCTCGCCGGCGTTCGGCTCGCCGTTCTTCATCACGGTCCCGAACTCCAGCGCCCCGTCGGGACGCGATCTGGTGCCGGTCGGCAAGTCCGACGACTACTGGCAGCACGACGCGATCGTGCGCTGGGAGGCGCCCTGGGACACGGTCATCACGGCCAGCGTCCAGAACATCTTCAACGAAGATCCGCCGTACGTGCCGGCGCAGTACAACTACGACGTCACCCAGGGTAACCCGCTGGGCCGGGTCTTCGAACTGGGCGTCAAGAAGCGCTTCTGAGTTCCCAGGAGAGCACGCCTGTTGGGGCGCCGGGAGACCGGCGCCCCTTCTTTTTGGCGGAGTCTACGGCCGCGAGCCCTTCGGCAGGGCCTCGATCTCGGCCGGCGTCAGCTTGCGGATGCTGCGCACGGCGCAGCGTTGCGGCCCGATGGACGATGGGGCGATGATCTCCGCGTCCAGGCCCGAGCAGATGTAGGAGCTGCCCCGCGACCGTATCGCGATCTGGCTGCTCCATTCGACGTCCTGGCAGGGGCCGAACATCTCTAGCTGATAGACGTCCTTTACGCCGACGCGGATGTTCACGATGCGATCGTCGTTCGAGGCGAAGCTGGTGACCTGCCGCGCCCAGAAGCACTGGCGGGCCGGCTTGGCCTCGGACTCTGGCGGCGACTTCGCCGAAACCGGCGCGACCGGGCCTGCGGCCGCGATTGCGGCGGCGAGGGATAGGGCGGTCTTCCATCTCATAACGTGAGGTCCTCTTGGCCCCAGGACGTCCCCCGAAGGGGACTATAGGCGCCGCCGCGCGTCTTAGGAACGCGTCCGGCGCGCGGCGCGCCGGGCGAAACGGTCGGGAGAGACGAGTTCGGCGCCGGCGCGGCCGATCGGCGAGGGCGCGCCCAGGGCGAGCGCCGCCACATGTTCGGCCAGCAAGGGCGCCAGCGAGAAGCCCCGCGAGCCGAACCCCGTGAGCGCGAACAGGCCAGCTGGGCCCAGCGGACCGGCGATCGGCAGGCGGTCGGGGGTGACCGCCCGGACCGAGGCGCGCCCGGCGAGGGGGGCGGCAGCCAGACGACCGGCCAGGCCGGGAAGGGCGCGCTCCAGGATCTCGAGGTTGCGGCGATGATCGTCTTCGCGGACGTCGATGCCTGTCTCGCCCCGGTCGTGCGTGGCGCCGAACAGCACGCCGTCGCGCGTGGGTAGCACATAGCCTCCCCAGGCCGCAGCGGGCGCGGTCGGCGCGCCGACCGCCCAGCTGGCCTGGCCACGCACCGCCGACAGGGGCAGATCCGGGGCAAGCCCGTGCGAGGCCAGGCCCGCCGCGAGGATCACGGCGTCCACGTGCAGGATCTCGTCGCCGTCGTCGCCGCCGAGACGCCAGCCGCCGTCGTCGCGATCCAGCGTGGCGACCCGCCCGGCCAGCGGTCGCGGCAACCAGGCCGAGAGAATGGCGGCCGGATCGGCCACCAGCGCGGTCCGCTGGTCCAGGGCGACCGGCGCGGCCTCCCCCATGCGCGCCGTGGTCTGCTCCGGGTCGAGGAGGAAGAGCGCGCCGGGCTCGAAGACGTCGGAGGCGGCGATTCGCGCGAAGCGGTCCGCGTCGCGCGCATCCGGGGCGAGTTGCGCCACGCCCCGGGAGATCACCGCATCGGGCGTCGCCGCGTAGAGGCCGACCGCGCGATCGAAGGCGCGGGCGAAAAGAACGGCCGTCTCGCCCAGGCCGGCGTCGAGCCGGGGCGTGACGAGCGCCGCCGGATTGCCTGAGCCTCCGGCCCCCGACGCCTCGGCCTCGATGACGACGGCCTCGCCGCCGAGGGCCTGGACGGCGCGCGCGGCCGAGGCCCCCGCGATCCCTGCGCCCACGATGGCTACCCGCGGTGGCGCAGGATCGTGGGCCACGCCTGGCAGGCGCGCCTCCAGGCGCTCGCGCTTGCGGCCGAAGCCCGGGCGCTTCTCGACCGCAAAGCCGGCCGCGCCGAGGCCTCGCCGCACCTGTCCGGCCACCGTGAAGGTCGCGGCGCGCGCGCCTGGAGCCGAACGGGCCGCGACCAGGCCCAGGAGTTCGTCGGTCCACATCTGCGGGTTGGTGGCCGGCGCGAAGCCGTCGAGGAACCAGGCGTCGGCGCGCCCGATCCACCCCGCCAGCGCCTCGGTGGCGTCCATCACGGCCAGGTCGAGGATGGCTCCCAGTTCCGGGAGTTCGACGCGGTGGCGGCCGCGGGCGCGGCCCGGCCAGCGCGCGAGGAGCGGCCGCGTCACGGGCTCGAGCTCGGGCCAGCGGGCGAGGGCCCGGGCGGCCTCGTCGGCGCTGATGGGATAGGCCTCGACCGAGGCGATGTGCAGGAGCCCGCCGGCCGGTCGGGTCGCGCGCCACAGGTCGAGCAGGGCGGCGACGTTCAGGCCGGTCCCGAAGCCCAGTTCGCCCACGACGAAGCGTCGGCGGCCCGCCCAGGCCCCGGGCAGGCCGCAGCCCTGGAGGAAGACCGTACGCGTCTCGGCCAGCCCATCGTCGGACGAGAAGTAGACGTCGCCGAAGCGTCGCGACCGGGGCAGGCCGTCGTCGGTCCAGACGAGGGGGCTATCGGGGGGCGCGACCGGCGGCATGAAGGGTTCCGGACAACGAAAAAGGGCCGCCCGTGAGGGCGGCCCTTCCGTAACGCTATTCGCGTCGAAGCGCTTATTGCGCCGGAGCAGCAGCGGCGTCGGCGGCCGGAGCGGCAGCGTCGGCGGCCGGAGCAGCGGCGTCGGCCGGAGCGGCGGCGTCCGTGGCGGCCGCGGCGGCGGCGGCGTCAGCGGCCGGAGCTTCGGCGGCGGGGGCCTCGGCGGCCGGAGCTTCGGCCGGGGCTTCTTCTTGCTTCTGGCAGGCGGCGACGCCCAGCATGGCGACGGCGGCGCTGGCGATCAGCAGTTGCTTCATCATGTCCCTAGTCCTCTGGTCGTGTGTCAGGCGCCGGTCGGACTCTCCCCCGAGTGTGGAAAGCCGCCCCCCGACGCAACGGCAGGAATACGCCTCACAGGGCCGTGATAGCAAGGGGAAAAATCACAGACTCGTGATCGCGTCGCGGCCGGGAGACGACCGCGCCGTCAGGCCTCGGCGGGGATGTTCGAAAGGGCCTCTTCCAGCTCCAGGAAGCTGGGCTGGGCGCCGGAGGGAACGTTGCCCCGGCCGATCTCCACAGAGATCTGGGCGGCGTTGCCGTGCAGGTGGGCGACCAGCACCGACTGGATGATGCGGTAGAAGGCGCCTTCCTCTTCGACCACTTCCTTCATGCGGGTCGCCATCGGACCCACCAGGCCATAGGCCAGGAACACGCCCAGGAAGGTGCCGACCAGGGCGCCGCCGATCATGCCGCCCAGGACTTCCGGGGGCTCGGTGATGGCGCTCATGGTCTTGATGACGCCCAGCACGGCGGCGACGATGCCCAGCGCCGGAAGCGCATCGGCCGTGTTCTGCAGCGCATGGCTGGGCGCCAGCGCCTCGTGGTGATGCTTCTCGAGCTGCTTCTCCATGGCGTCCTCGACCTGGTGGGGGTCTTCGAGGTTCATGGTCATCATCCGCAGGGTGTCGCAGATGAAGTCGATGGCGAAGTGGTCCTTCATCACCTTCGGGAAGCGCGTGAAGATCGTCGATTCCTTGGGGTTCTCGATATGGCTCTCCAGGGCGATCACGCCCTTGGACTTCATCGTCTTGGTGAGCAGGAAGAGCAGCGAGAGCAGGTCGCGGTAGTCTGAGGCCTTCCACTTGGGCCCGCCGAACACCTTGCCCATGCCGCCACCCACGCCCTTGATCACGGGCATCGAGTTCGAGATCAGGAAGGCGGCCACGGCCGCGCCGCCGATCGCCATCATCTCGTGCGGCAGGGCGTGCATGATCACACCCATGTTGCCGCCTGCCATGAGGTAGCTGCCGAACACCATGGCGAACAGCAGCACGATACCGACGATCTGGAACATGGACTCCCCCGGAGGTCGGCGGACGATGCCCGTTAATGTTTAATGTCGCGTGAGCGGCCCCGGCGGCCTCAGCGGGCTTGCGGCGGACAGCCGAGGCGCTAAGCCAGGACGATGACCGCGTCCGCGCCCCCGCAATCCAGCCTGCCGCGGAAGTCCTTCGCGATCATCTTCGCCGTGTCGGCGGCGACCGCCATGGGCAACACCGGCCTGATCTCGGTGCTGCCGGCGATCGGGCGCAGCATCGGCATCGCCGACTTCATGGTCTCGGGCATCTTCTCGCTGTCGGCTCTGCTCTGGGCGGTTTCGTCCCCGTTCTGGGCGCGCGCCTCGGACCGCTATGGCCGAAAGCCCCTAATGCTGGTGGGCCTGGCCGGGTTCGCCGTCTCGATGGCGCTCTGCGGGGCGGTGGTGAGCGCAGGCCTGCTGCACCTGGCGCCGCCGCTCATCATCTTCGCCCTGTTCCTGCTGGCGCGCGCGCTGTTCGGCCTCTTCGGCGCGGCCAGCAATCCGGCGACACAGGCCTATGTCGCCGAACGCACGCCGCCCGAGGGGCGCACCCAGGCGATGGCGAGCCTCGCCGGCGCGTTCGGCCTGGGCACCGTGATCGGGCCGTTCCTGGCGCCGCTGTTCATCTATCCGGTGATCGGCCTCGCCGGGCCGCTCTACACCTTCTCGCTGATCGCCGTGGCGATGCTTTTCGTCGTCTGGCGCTGGCTTCCGGACAGCCGTGTCGCGCCCGAGGCGCAGCGACCGCTTCGACCCGTTATGGGCGCACCGAAGGAGCGGCCGATGTGGCGCGATCCTCGCATCACGCCCTTCCTGCTCTATGGTTTCATCGTCGCCACTTGCCAGACGGCCCAGGCCCAGACGCTGGGCTTCCTGATCATCGACAAACTGGGGATGTCGCCCGCCCAGGCGCAGTACTTCATCGCCATCGCCATGATGTTCGGCGCGGTCGCCGGCCTGCTCGCCCAGTGGGGCCTGATCCGCATGTTCCAGATGACGCCGCGCCAGCTTCTGCGGTGGGGCGTCGGGATCGCGGCCCTCGGCAACCTGATCGTGGCGCTGTCGCCCCAGTACTATGGGGTCGTCGTAGGCTACGCCGTCTCGAGCCTGGGCTTCGGCTTCGCCCGGCCGGGCTTCACCGCAGGGTCCTCGATCGCCGTGGGCATCGAGGAACAGGCGCGGGTCGCCGGCGCGATCGCGGCCGTCAACGGCATCAACGTGATCTTCGCGCCCGCTTTCGTCTTCCTCTACCAGCACTACGGCCCGCTGCCGTTCCTGCTGAACACGGTCCTCATGGCGTGGCTTCTTGTCTACGCCTTCCGGAATGCGGCGCTGAAGAACGCCGACCCACAGCCCGCGACCCGCGACGCGGCCACGCTCGCCACCCTGGAGAAGCGGGACGAGGGTGGCGGCGGGCTCTAGTTGCTGGCCGCGCCGGCTTCGGCGCGGAGCCGCCGCACCATCTCGCTCGACAGATAGCCGTCGGCGACGAGGCCTCGTGACTTCTGCCAGGCCCGAAGCGCCTTGCGCGTGTTCATGCCGACGACACCGTCGGGCGCGCCGGGATCGAAGCCCAGGGCCGCCAGGGCGCGCTGGGCCGTCATCCGGTCCACCAGGGACAGCGGCTGTTCGTTCGGCCAGGCCTTGATGACTGCGGGCCGGCCCGAAAAGCGGTCGGCCAGCATTCCGACGCCGAGGGCGTAGGCGACGCTGTTGTTGTACTGGCGCAGGGCGAAGTGGTTGGGGAACAGCAGGAAGAGCGGCCCCGCCGCGCCCGCCGGGGCGATGAGCTGGGCCGGGGCCGCGGCGTCCGCGGCGGGCCAGGGCTGGCCGTCGGCGCGCTTCACGCCGCGCGCCGCCCACCACTCGGGCGTCTCGCGCGGGCCTTCGGTCAGCGAATAGTCGAAGCCGGCGGGGACCGTGACCTCCCGCGCCCAGTCCTGGCCCCGGTTCCAGCCGGCCCTGGACAGCAGGTTGGCGGCCGAGGCGAGGGCGTCGGCCCGCGAGCCCCAGATGTCGCGCCGGCCGTCGCCGTCGTGGTCCACGGCCGTGGAGAGGAAGGTCGTGGGGATGAACTGGGTCTGGCCCATGGCGCCAGCCCAGGAGCCCTTCAGCCGCGAGCGGGGATGCTCGCCCGACTGGATGATGCGCAGAGCCGCGATCAGCTCGCCCTCGGCCCAGTCGCGGCGGCGGCCCTGGGCGGCCAGGGTGGCGAGGGAGCGCAGGACGTCGTTGTCGCCCTGGATGCCGCCGAACCCGCTCTCCAACGCCCAGACGCCCAGCAGGATATCGCGCGGCACGCCGTACTTCGCCTCGATGGCGGCCAGTTCGGGCATGTCGACGCGGCGGCGCGAGCCGATCGCGACGCGGTCCGCGGTGACGACGCCCTTCAGATAGTCGCCGACCGGCTTGGAGAATTCCGGCTGGCGGGAATCCAGCGCGGCCACCTTGGGATCGGGCGAGAGGCCGGCGAGCTCGCGGCTCAGCACGGCCGGCGAGATCCCGGCCGCCAGCGCCCGGCCCTGGAATTCGGCGGCCCAGGCGTCGAAGATCATGTCTCCCGAGGCCGTCGGCGGGGCGATCGACGGCTGGGCGGCCGGGACGGCGGCCTGCGGTGCCGCGAGGGCCGTGGGCGGCGCAGGAGAGGCGGCATCGATACGCGGGGAGGGCGCGCTGGCGCAGCCGGCAAGGAGCAACATGAAGGAGAGACGTCGACGCATCCGATCGAATCTAGGCTGCGTCGGTCCTCGACCCAATCAATTCGGCGTCAGGTTGAACTACAAGTCCGAAGCGTGTTGTGGAGGAGGGGTCGAAGATGAGTGCGGAGCGCTGGGCTGGCTTGGAGGCCGCGTTTGTCGCGATGGCGCTGATCGCGGTCGGGGTCGCGAGCTTTGGCTCCCAGCGGCCGCGTCCAGCGGCAGGCGTTCCGAGCGAGTTGGAATTGACCGCGTTCGGACGGCAGGCCCGCGCGGCGTGCGCGTGCGAGGCCAGCGGAAAGGACAAGTGTTGGGACGCCTTCACGGCAAGCACCCAAGGCCGCGGCGGACGGATTACTAGCAGTGCCTGTGATCCTGTCTCGGCGGTGCTGACTTGCTTCGGAGACGGCGCGACAGGGGCCTGCACCTTCATGAAGTATCTCTATCGAGGCGGCAAGCGGAGCGCGACCTTGTGTGAGAAGGCCGACGCCCAAGCGGTCGAGCGCGCCTGGACGGCGACCTACGACCGCACACGCAGTTATGCGGAAGCCGACCGGGAGGTGAGCCGCTTGATCGCGGCGATCCGTCGGGGCGAGGGTGTTGAAGTGGCGAGTGGTCGTCCGGGCTGCGCTGGTTAGTCGGTTGGTTGACTTGGCCACGCCTGCCCCGTATATGCGCCCGCTCTTGTTCGCCAACCGGCCGGATCCCGGCCCGATTGAAGATACGGTCATGAAGGTCAGAAGCTCGCTCAAGTCGCTCAAGACGCGTCACCGCGACTGCAAGCTCGTGCGCCGCAAGGGCCGGGTCTACGTGATCAACAAGACCGACCCGCGCTTCAAGGCCAAGCAGGGCTAAGCGCGTTTCGCGATGCCGAAGGCCGTCCTCTGGGACTTCGGCAATGTGATCGTCCGCTGGAACCCGCGGACCCTCTACCAGAAGATTTTCCCCGATCCGGTCGAGTGCGACCGGTTCCTGTCCGAAGTGTGCACGCTGGACTGGCACACGCCGACCGACTGTGGCGTGACCTTCGACGAAAACTGCGCGCGACTGGTCGCGCAACACCCGCATCATGAAGCCGAGATCCTCGCTTGGCGCGACCGCTGGGACGAGATGTTCTCCGGCGCCATCGCGGAGACCGAAGCGGCTATCGAAGCCCTCCACGGTGCTGGCGTCCCGCAGTACGGCCTCTCGAACATCAGCCACGAGACGTTCCATTCCACCGTGGCCATGAGCCCCGCGTTCGAGCGGCTCTCGGGCGTCGTGGCCTCGGGGTTCGAAGGGGTCATGAAGCCGGACCCGGCGATCTTCCGCCTGTGCTGCGAGCGGTTCGGACACGCGCCGGGCGACTTCCTGTTCGTGGACGACAGCGTGCGCAACATCGAAGCGGCCCGCGGGCTCGGCTTCGACGTCCACCACTTCTCGGATCCGGCCGCGCTGAAGCCGGCCCTGGAGGCCCGGGGCCTCCTCTGACATCGACTGGCACGGCCCTGGCAGGGGTTGGGACGTAGTAGCTGCGTACT
Source organism: Pseudomonadota bacterium (assembly GCA_049323595.1). Lineage (GTDB taxonomy): Bacteria > Pseudomonadota > Alphaproteobacteria > Caulobacterales > Caulobacteraceae > Phenylobacterium. Next base: position 196,024 of record JBMOOD010000024.1, on the reverse strand, counting down.
GTCTCAAACCTGCACGGGCGCCTCGCCGAGGACCCGTCGCCCGAAAAACGGACGACCTGATCCATGCGTACTCGCAACGCCTTCCGCGCCCTGCTGTCGACCGCCGCCGCCGCGGCGGCCCTGGCCGTCGCCGCGCCCGCCACCGCCGCCGTGACGGTTAGCGTCGCCTCCTACTACGATCCGAACGCCCTGCCCGCCGGCCAGGTGCTGATCGCCGACTTCAACGATGCCGGAAACCCGGAAGCGGTCCTTCAGCCCGGCTTCTCGCTTGACCTCAACGGCGCCACCGTCGGTGTCAACGAGGGCGGCTCGGGCTACAGCGGCACGCTGCCGAACGATCCGACCCACTACCTGACCGTGCCGGGCGGTGCGAACGCCGTCCTGACCTCGGTGAAGGGCCTGCGCAACTTCAGCCTCTTCATGGGCTCGCCCGACACCTACAACTCGGTTCGCTTCATCGGGAACGGCTTCGACCAGACCCTGTCGGGCGGTCAGCTCAGCGCCGGCGACACCAGCCAAGCCTGGAGCTGGGGCGCGCGCGTCAACTTCAATTTCGGCGACACGCCGATCACCCAGATCATCCTGAGCTCGAGCCGGAATTCGTTCGAGGTCGACAACTTCGCCGCCGGCGCGGTTCCGGAACCGGCCACCTGGGCGATGATGATCATGGGCTTCGGCTCCATGGGCGCGGTGATCCGCCGCCGCCGCACCGTCACTTCGTTCGCCTAGCTCTCTCCCTAGGCGAACACTCAGGGCCCCCCGTCTCCCCGGCGGGGGGCTTCTTTGTGCGCTCAGTCGCCACGGACCAGGTCGAAGAACTCCTGGCGCGTGCGCGGATCGTCCCGGATATCGCCCAGGAGGGACGAGGTGGTCAGGCGGGATCCCGGCGTATTGACGCCGCGCATCGTCATGCAGCTGTGCTCGGACACGATCACGACGCCGACGCCCTTGGGCTTGAGGATGTCCTGGATCGCCTCGGCGATCTCGGCGGTCAGCTTCTCCTGGATCTGCAGCCGCTTGGCGAAGCCGTGGACCACCCGGGCCAGCTTGGAGATGCCCACCACCCGATCGGTCGGCAGATAGCCCACGTGCGCCTTGCCGAGGAACGGCAGCATGTGGTGCTCGCAGAAGCTCACGACGCGGATGTCCTTCAGCAGCACCAGCTCGTCATATCCGCCCACTTCCTCGAAGGTGCGCTCGAGATATTCCCGGGGGTCGGCCTCGTAGCCGGCGAACAGCTCGCGATACGCCTTGATGACCCGGCGGGGCGTGTCGCGCAGGCCCTCACGGTCTGGGTCGTCTCCCGCCCATTCGATCAGGGTCCGGACGGCCGCCAGCGCGTCCGCCTCGTTGGGCCTTTTGGGGGTTTCCTGGCTCATTCGCCCTCCGCGTCCTGGGGATTCAACGGCTCTCTGCAGCACAGGTTCAGGATGGATGACAGCGCCCCCGTTGCGCACTAGGGTCCGCGCCTTTCCGCCCCTCTCCAACCCGTTTAAAGACCAGGTCATGGCTGACGACGCTACCGCTCACTCCGACGTCCTGAACGCGACCGCGCAGGGCCAGCTCAAGAGCATCATCGAGCGCGTGGAGCGCTTGGAACAGGAGAAGGCGGAGATCGCCGAGCAGATCAAGGAGGTCTTCGCCGAGGCCAAGGGCAACGGCTTCGACGTCAAGGTCCTTCGCAAGGTCATCCGGATACGCAAGCAGGATCGCGCCAAGCGGCAGGAGGAGGAGGCGATCCTCGACCTCTATCTGTCGGCGATCGGAGAGATTTGAGGAAGAAGCCGCCAGCCTCGCCCCTGGAGGCCCGGAAGGCTGCGGCCAAGCGCGCCGCGCTCAACGCCCTCAAGCGCGCCCGGCGCATGGCCGACAAGGCCGGCGTCGAGCTGTCGGACTGGGAGGGCGAGTTCCTGGGCTCGGTGGCCGAGCGGGTGAAGACCTTCGGCCGCGCCTTCGGCGATCCCGAGAAGGGCGCGCCCGGCGAGGCGCTGTCGGCGATGCAGCATGTGAAGCTGAAGGAGATCGCCGCCAAGGCGAAAGGCGAGAAGCGGACGCTTCAGCGCCGGCCGTTTCGCGGGAAGGTCAAGGACTGAGGACGGGCTCGCGCCGCCGTCGGAACACCGCCGGCGCCGGCCCGGCGGCCGCGCGGGCGCTCTGATGGAACCAGTGCTCGGCCGCCTCGCGCCATTCCTCGCGGGCCTCGCCGTCCTCGACGCGGGCCAGGCGCTCGCATTCGAACGCTTCCCGCCAGCAGTATGCCATCCAGCTCATGCGGGAAGGTACGGGCGGCGGGTGCGGCTGGATGCAGCGCCGGCAGAAAAAAGTGCGCCATTCCAGTGTGTTAACGGAATATTGCCGCGCCGATCCCGCTCAGGCGGCGGCCTCGTCGGCCTCGCCGTCGCCCTTCACCAGCCCGTCAAGGCCCTGCTCGCGCACCTTGCGGTACAGGGTGGAGCGGCCGATGCCGAGGCGACGCGCCACCTCGCTCATGTGGCCGGCATAGACCTCGATGGCGAGCTGGATCAGGTCGCGCTCGATCTCCTCGAGGGTCCGCAGGTGGCCACGGCCGTCCAGGATGCGGACCGGCGCGTCGACGGGAGACCCTTCGGTCGCGGCCGGCGCCGGGGCCGGAGCCGAGTCCGTGACGGCCTCGGGCGGCGGCGCAGCGATACCCGAGATGGCCGGGAAGTCGTGCGGCTGCAGGTAGGGGGCGTCCGCCAGGACGATGGCCCGGTAGACGGCGTTCTCCAGTTGGCGGACGTTGCCTGGCCAGTCGAAGGCGGTCAGGCAGGCGAGCGTCTCGGCGCTGGCCCCCACCACGGACTTGCCTTCCTCGACGTTGAAGCGGCGGATGAAGTGGTCCACCAAGGCGGGCACGTCCTCCTTGCGGTCGCGCAAGGACGGCGCCTCCACCGGGAAGACATTGAGGCGATAAAACAGGTCCTCGCGGAACCGGCCCTCTGCGACGGCCTGGGAGAGGTCGCGGTTGGTGGCCGAGACAATGCGCACGTCCACCTTGATCGAGCGCTTGGAGCCGACCGGGTCGATCTCGCTCTCCTGCAGGGCGCGCAGCAGCTTGACCTGCATGTCCAGCGGCAGCTCGCCCACTTCGTCGAGGAACAAGGTGCCGCCGTTGGCCTCCTGGAACTTGCCCAGGTGCTTGTCGGTGGCGCCGGTGAAGCTGCCCTTCTCGTGGCCGAACAGGATGCTCTCGACCAGATTCTCGGGGATGGCGCCGCAGTTGACTGCCACGAACGGCTTGCCCGCGCGGTCGGACGAGCCGTGGACGGCGCGCGCGATCACTTCCTTGCCGACCCCGCTTTCGCCGGTGATCAGGATGGGGATCGACGACTTGGCCGCCCGCTCGCCCAGCCGCTTGACCATCAGCATGGCGGGCGACGTCCCGATCAGGTCGTCGAAGGTGGTGCGCCCGGAGGCGTGTTTTTTGAGACGGTCGACCTCGCTCTTCAGCGAGCCCATGGACAGCGCGTTGCGGATCGAGACGATGATCCGTTCCGGCGCGGCGGGCTTCACGAAGAAGTCGCAGGCGCCGGCCTGCATGGCCTGCACGACGGTGTCTATGCCGCCGGTGGCCGTCAGCACGATCACCGGCTGGTTGAACCCGCGCGCGCGCATCTCGACGAGGGTGTCCTGGCCGGACATGTCCGGCATCACGAGGTCCAGCAGGACCACGTCCACCGACGCCCCCGAAGACAGCCGCTGGATGGCCTCGTCGCCGCCCTGGGCGTGGGCCACCGCAAAGCCGTCGCGCTCCAGGACCGCCTGGATCAGCCGCCGTTGCGTGGGGTCGTCGTCGACGACCAGGACCGTTTTGGCCATTTGAAAACACCCACCAAGCTGGACGCTCGCCCTTTCTGGACGAGGTCTTGTTCTTGTCTCCGTTTGGTACAGGCCAAGGGTAAAGGTGGCGTTTCGCAGACCTGAGTCAGGGGTTAACGGGGAAAACGGCCCGGCGCCCCGCCACAACCCTGGAGCGCGCATTGACTCGCCAGTTTCTGGAGACTGGCCCTTGAATCGGTGGCCAGTTCCGGCAGCTTGGCGCCATGACATCGCGCCGGATCGGTCCCGCTTCCCTCACCCGCCTCCTGGGCGCCTGGCGCGGCCAGCGCGTCGGGCCCGCCTATGGGCAACTCGCGGACGCCCTGCGCCTGCTGATCCTGGACGGCCGCTTGCCGCTGGATGTGGTGCTGCCCGGCGAGCGGGAACTTGCGGCGGCCCTGGAGGTCAGCCGCACGACCGTCACCGCGGCGCTGGCGAGACTCCGGGACGACGGGTTCGTGGAGCGCCGGCAGGGCGCGGGCGCGCGCACGCGCCTGCCCGCGGGCCCGGGGCGGCGGCCGCTGACGCCGCTGATCACGGGTAGCGAGCCCGAGGGCCTCATCGATCTGGCGTCGGCCGCGCCGCCCGCGGCAGAAACCGTTCACGGCGCCTACGCGGCCGCCCTCAGCGCCCTCCCGGCGCACCTGCCGCAGCACGGCTATTCACCGCTGGGGCTCGGGGCGCTGCGCGAAGTGATCGCCGAACGCTACGAACGCCGCGGTCTGCCCACCTCGCCCGACCAGATCATGGTGACCAACGGCGCTCAGCACGCTCTGGCGCTGATTCTGCGGCTCCTGGCCGGTCCCGGCGACCGCGTCGTTATCGACCACCCGACCTACCCTCACGCCATCGATGCGATCCAGCGCGCCTCGCTGCGGCCGGCGCCGGTGGGCCTCCCGGATCAGGGCTGGGACGTCGAAGGGATCGCCGCCGCCTTCCGCCAGAGCGGTCCGCGGCTGGCCTACTTCATCGCCGATTTCCACAACCCCACGGGTCGATGGATGACGCCGGACGCCCGCGCCGCCGTCGCCGCCGCCGGGGCACGGTCGCGCACGGTGGTGATCTTCGATGAGACCCTGGTCGACCTCTGGCTCGATGGGCCGGTGGAACCCTACGCCTTCGAAGAACCGGCGGCAGGGCTCGTACGGCTGGGTTCGATGGGCAAGAGCTTCTGGGGTGGCCTGCGGCTGGGCTGGATCCGCGCGGACGCACAGATGATCCAGGCGCTGGCCACACGGCGGTCGTCGATCGATCTGGGCACGCCCCTTCTGGAGCAACTCGCCGCCGCGCACCTGCTCTCCGATGACGCCGCTCCGTTGGCGGCCCGCCGCGAGCTGCTTCGCGGGCGGCGGGATCACCTGCTCGACCTGGTCCGATCAAGGCTGCCCGATTGGCGTGTGGCCTCGCCGGCCGGGGGGCTCTCGTTGTGGGCGGAGCTTCCGGCCCCGGCCTCCAATGCTCTCGCGGCGACCTCCGAACGGGTCGGCGTCCGCCTGGCCGCCGGCCCGCGCTTCGGCGTCGACGGCGCGTTCGAGCGCTTCCTGCGCCTGCCCTTCACCCTGCCGCCGGAGGACCTCACCGACGCGGTGGATCGCCTCGCCCAGGCCTACGTGCGCCTGCGGCCGGGACAGGCCGCGACCCGCGCGAGCGTCGGCGCCATCGTGTGAGACCTGTCCGCCGGTTCCGCGGCGGCACGCTTGCGGGATCGGCCGGCCCCGTCATAGTGACGGCGCTGAACGCCGATCATAATAAGAAATCGGCTGCTGGGAGGGCGTCATGAATCTGATCCGTTGGGGTGTCGCGCTGGCCTTGGCCACGAGCTTGGCCGCTTGCCAGAAGCCCGAGCCCGGCGACGTCGACGCCGAGCGCCTGGTCGCGGCGGCCGGAAACGCCGAATGGCTATCGTACGGCAAGGGGTATTCCGAGCAGCGCTTCAGCCCGCTGGACAAGGTCAACACCGGCAACGTCGGGGAACTGGGGCTGGCCTGGTACGCCGAGTTCGACACCGACCGGGGCCAGGAGGCGACGCCCCTGATGGTCGACGGCGTCCTCTACACCACCACCGCCTGGTCCAAGGTCTTCGCCTTCGACGCCAAGACCGGCAAGCTGCTCTGGAGCTATGACCCGAAGGTCGAGGGCGCGAAGGGCTTCGACGCCTGCTGCGACGTGGTCAACCGCGGCGTCGCGATCTGGAAGGGCAAGGTCTACGTCGGGACGCTCGACGGCCGGCTCGTGGCCCTCGACGCCAAGACCGGCGATGTCGCCTGGTCGGTCCAGACCACCGACAACTCCAAACCCTACACCATCACCGGCGCGCCGCGGGTCGTGAAGGACAAGGTGATGATCGGCAACGGCGGCGCCGAGTACGGCGTGCGCGGCTACATCTCGGCCTACGACGCTGCGACGGGCAAGCTGGCCTGGCGCTTCTACACCACGCCCAATCGCACCGGCGCGCCCGATGGCGCCGCCTCGGACAAGGTGATGGCCGAGAAGGCCAACGCCACCTGGTCCGACGGCGCCTGGAAGCAGACCGGCGGCGGGGGCACGGCCTGGGACGCCATGGCCTACGATCCCGAACTCGACATCATGTACTTCGGGATCGGCAACGGTACCCCCTGGAACCACATGAAGCGTTCGGGCGGGAAGGGCGACAACCTGTTCCTGAGCTCGATCCTGGCGCTGAAGCCCGACACCGGCGAGTACGTCTGGCATTACCAGACCACGCCGGGCGAGAGCTGGGACTACACCGCCACCCAGCACATCATGCTGGCCGACCTGAACATCGGGGGTCAGCCGCGCAAGGTGCTGATGCAGGCGCCGAAGAACGGCTTCTTCTACGTGATCGACCGGGCCACTGGCCAGCTTATCTCGGCCAAGAACTACGTCCCGATCACCTGGGCGACGCATGTCGACATGGCGACCGGACGGCCCGTGGAAACGCCTGGGGCGCGGTACGAAAAGAATCCCGTGCTGGCCCTGCCGGGCCCGCTGGGAGGCCACAACTGGCAGCCGATGGCGTTCAACCCGAAAACCGGCCTGGTCTACATCCCGACCCAGGCGACGCCCTTCCCCTACACCGACGAGAAGGGCTTCGAGGTGCGGACGGGCGGCTGGAACACCGGGACGGACTTCCTCGCCAACTCGCTGCCGGACGACGCGGCGCAGGTGGCCGCGATGATGGCGGCCATCAAGGGCACGCTGATCGCCTGGGACCCCGTGGCCCAGAAGGAGGTCTGGCGCGTCGAGCATCCGCACTTCTGGAACGCCGGCATCCTGTCCACCGGCGGCGGCCTGGTGTTCCAGGGCGCAGCGCAGGGCGAGTTCTCGGCCTATGACGCGGCCAAGGGGACGCGGCTGTGGAGCTGGAAGACCGGCAACGGGATCATCGCCGCGCCCATGACCTACGAACTGGGCGGCGAGCAGTACGTGGCGATCATGGTAGGCGCCGGCGGCGGCGGCCAGATCTCGGCGCCGGGCCTGATGCCGAACCGGCCGCGCCTGCCCGGCCGGCTCCTAGTGTTCAAGCTGGGCGGAACGGCCAAGGCGCCGGAGTTCCCGCAGCCGACGCTGCCGGAGGCGGACCTGACGGGCGTGTCGTCCAGCGGCGACGTCAAGAACGGCTTCGCCCTCTATCACCAGAACTGCCAAGTCTGTCACGGGCCGAACGCCTCCGGCGCCTGGCTGCCTGACCTCAAGCATTCGCCCATGCTGATGACGGCCGAGAACTGGAAGGGCGTGGTGATCGACGGGGCCAGCGCCAGCCGCGGCATGGCCAGCTTCGCCCGCTTCTTCGACGCCAAGGGTGCCGAGGACATCCGAGCCTATGTGATCTCCGAGGCCCGCAAGGCCCAGGCGGCGCAGGCGCCGGCCGCGCCTGTGACGCCGGCGAAAGGCGGCGCGCCGACGACCTGAGCCGACCTCAGGGCAGCACGGTCGCGAACTGCTCCACGATCCAGTCGGCCTGGGCGTCGGTGAGGATCAGCGGCGGGGCGATCCGGATGGTGTGCTCGTGGGTCTCCTTGGCCAGGAGGCCCCGGGCCTGCAGGGCCTCGCAGACGCGGCGCGCGCCGCCGGCCTCGGGACGCAGCTCGAGGGCGATCATCAGGCCGCGGCCGCGGACCTCCTTCACGCCCGGCGCAGCGATGGCGGCGAGCTCGCGCTTCAGTCGCTCGCCGACCCGGGCGGCGTTTTCGACCATGCCCTCCTCGGTCAGCACCTTCAGCGCCGCACGCGCAACGGCGCAGGCGAGGGGGTTGCCGCCGAAGGTGGAGCCGTGCTCGCCGGGATGCAGCACGCTCATCACCTCGCTGTTCGAGAGCACGGCCGAGACGGGATAGAAGCCCCCCGACAGCGCCTTGCCGATCAGGGTGAGGTCGGCCTCGATCCCCTCGTGCTCCTCGGCCAGCAGCTTGCCGGTGCGGCCAAGGCCCGTCTGGATCTCGTCCAGGACCAGGATGACGTTGTGCTGGGTGCACAGCTCGCGCACGCGCTTCAGGTAGCCGGCGGGCGGGATGATCACGCCGGCCTCGCCCTGGATCGGCTCGACCAGGAAGGCCACGGTGTTGGGCCCGATCGCCGCCTCGAGGGCGTCGGCGTCGCCGAACGGGATGGTCTTGAAGCCGGACGTGAAGGGGCCGAAGCCGCCGCGCGACTGCGGGTCGGTGGAGAAGCCGACGATGGCGACGGTGCGGCCGTGGAAGTTGTCGGCGGCCACGATGATCTCGGCCTGGCCGTCCGGCACGCCCTTGACCTCGTAGCCCCATTTACGGGCCACCTTGATCGCCGTCTCCACCGCCTCGGCGCCCGAGTTCATCGGCAGCACCTTGTGGCTGTTCGTCAGGGCGCAAAGCTCCTCGTAGAAGGGCGCGAGCTGGTCGTTGCGGAAGGCGCGCGAGGTCAGGGTGAGCTTGCCGGCCTGCTCGACCATGGCCGCCAGGATCTTCGGGTGGCAGTGCCCCTGGTTCACCGCCGAATAGGCCGACAGACAGTCCATGTAGCGCTTGCCGTCCACGTCCCAGACATAGACGCCCTCGCCGCGGGTCAGCACCACGTCCAGCGGCTTGTAGTTCTTCGCGCCATAGAGGCTCTCGGTCTCGATGAAGCGGGCGGTCTGGCTGCGCAGCGCGATGTCGTTCATGGGAGGCTTCCTATTCGGCGGCTTGCAGGGCGACGGCGGGCGCGGAGGTGCGGTCGAGGCGCAGGGTCATGCAGTACGAGGCGCCACCCGAGAGGATGAAGGGCGAGAGATCGACCTCGGTCACCGAATAGCCGTGACCCTTCAGGGTGCGGCGCAGCGACTCCGGCGGCTTGGCCATGATGATCCGCTCGCCGAGGTTCACGGCGTTGACGCAGAAGGCGGCGGCCTCCTCGGCGCTGGCCTCGATGCGCTCGCTCTCCGTCAGGCGGGCGCGGATGGTGGCGAGGGCGTCCGGCGTGAAGGCGTCTGGATAGTAGAGCACCTTGCCGCCGGCGAGCGGGCAGAAGCAGGTGTCGAGGTGGTAGAACTGCTCGGTGGCGAGCTCCAGCGGCACGGTCTCGTGGCCGAAGGTCTTGCGGATCACCGGGATCGCGGCGCGGCTGGAGCGGGGACCGTATCCGCACCAGAAGAGGCGCCGGTCATGGTCCCAGATGGCGTCGCCGGCGCCCTCGTGGAACAGGCCCTCGGGCAGGTCGACGATCTCGCTTACGAGGCCGCGCGTCTTCAGGCGCTGGAAGACGGAGCGGAAGATGGGCTCCTCGCCTTGGCGCTCCGGATAGCGGAAGCGGGCCAGGAGGACCTTGCCGTCCAGGACCACGGCGGCGTTGGCGGGGAAGACGAGGTCGGGAAGGCCCTTCGCGGCTTCGATCGTCTCGACCCGGGCGCCGGCGGCCTCGAGCGCGGCGCGCAGGGCGGCGGAGCCGGCGCAGGCGGCGGCGCTGTGGGCCGGCGTCCACCCCTTCGGGTCCATCCAGGGATTGATGCGATAGCTGACGTCGAAGCAGCCGGGGTCGGTCATCAGGAAGGTGGGGCGATCCATGAGGGCCTCGATCTCGAACATGACCCAGGGTCCCGCGAGGCCGCGCTAGCGTAAAGCGCACAAAGCGGTACATTACGTCGATCAGTTTGACGGAATGATATGAAAGTCTGGCGATATGATCGATGACCTGGACCAGAGGCTCGTCGCTCTGCTGCGCGCCGATTCGCGGACGCCGGCGGCGACGCTGGCCAAGATGCTGAAGGTCTCGCGCGGGACGGTGCAGAACCGGATCGACCGCCTGCTCGACCGCGGCGTGATCCAGGGCTTCACGGTCAAGACGCGGCCGGAGATGGACGCCGGCCGGGTGCGGGCGGTGATGACCATCGCCATCGAGGGCGAGCGCTCGGGCGCGGTGGTGGCGGCGCTGAAGGGGTTCCCGGAGGTCGCCGCGGTCCACACCACCAACGGCCGCTGGGACTTGGTGGCCGACCTGGACGTGGAGAACCTGTCGGCGTTCAGCGACGCCCTCGACCGGATCCGGCAGATCGAGGGGATCGCCTCGACGGAGACCTCAATCCTACTGGCGACCCAGAAGCTCTGAGCCTAGTTTCGTTCGGCATGAACGCCCCCTTCAAGACCGACGCGCTGCCGACCTGGCGGCTGGACGACCTCTATGGCGACCGCGAGGATCCGCGGATCGCGGCCGACCTGGCCGAGGCCGAGCGGCTCAACGGCGAACTGGCCGGGATGGAAGGGACGTTCGTGGCCGCCCGCGCCGAGCCGGCCCGGCTGGGCGAACTGATCGACCGAGGGATCTCGCTCTACGAAAGGGCCACCAACGCCATGTGGGCCGTCGGCGCCTTCGCGGGGCTCTCGGCCACCACGGCGCGCGACGATCCGGCCTGGGCCAAGTTCGAGGCGGATCTGCGGGCGAAGACGGCGCAGATCGCCTCGCTAAGCCTCTTCTTCACGCTCGAGATCAACAAGCTGGAGGACGCCGAACTCGAGGCCGCCCTGGCGGCCCATGCGCCGGCCGCGCGGTGGCGGCCGTGGCTGCGGCGCGTGCGGGCGGGACGGCCACACGAACTGTCCGCCGATCTGGAGCGCCTTCTGCTCGACAAGGCGCCGGCGGTCGCCAACTGGACGCGGCTTTCCGACGAGACGCTGGCGAAGCTGACGGCGCGGGTGAAGGGCGAGACGCTCACCCTGTCCGAGCTCTTGAACCGCATGTCCGATCCGGACGGGGAGACGCGCAAGGCGGCGGCCGCCGCCCTGGCCAAGGCGCTGGAGCAGCGGACGTCCACCCTGGCGCTCTGCCTCAACACCCTCGCCTTCGAAAAGCAGGTGGAGGACCGCTGGCGCCGGTTCGGGACGCCCGCCGCGGCGCGGCACCTGGCCAACGAGGTGGACGCCGACGCGGTGGAGGCCCTCGAGGCGGCCGTGGTCGAAAGCTACGAGTCGGTCAGCCATCGCTACTACCGGCTCAAGGCCCGGGCGATGGGGCGCCCCTATCTGGACCACTGGGACCGGAACGCGCCGCTGGAAGCCGGACGGCCGCGCGTCTATGGCTGGAACGAGGCCCGGGAGATCGTGCTGACGAGCTTCCAGGCGCTGGCGCCTCGGTTCGCGGACACCGCCCAGACCTTCTTCACCCAGCCCTGGATCGACGCAAAGCCCCGGCCCGGCAAGCAGTCCGGCGCCTACTCGCACTCGGTGACGGCCGAGCATCACCCCTACGTCTTCCTGAACTACATGGGCGAGCGGCGCGACGTGCTCACCCTGGCGCACGAGCTGGGACATGCGGTGCACCAGACCCTCTGCCGACCGCTGGGAACGCTGCTGGCCGATACGCCCCTGACCCTGGCCGAGACGGCCTCGATCTTCGGCGAAGGCCTGGTGTTCGAGAAGCTGCTTGCGGAAGCCTCGCCGTCCGAGCGCCGGGCCCTCCTGGCGGGCCGGATCGAGGACGGGATCAACACGGTCGTGCGCCAGATCGCCTTCCACCGCTTCGAGACGCAGTTCCACGCCGCCCGGGCGCAGGGGGAATTGGCGCCTGACGAGATCGGCTCCCTGTGGGTCGAGGTGATAGCCGAGAGCCTGGGGCCGGCAGTGCGCCTGGACCGCGGCTACCGCCACTACTGGGGCTATGTCAGCCACTTCGTGCACGCGCCGTTCTACGTCTATGCGTACGCCTTCGGGGACCTTCTGGTGCGCGGCCTGATGGAGAAGCGGCGCCAGGATCCGGCGGCGTTCGCGCCGCGTTACGAGGCGCTGCTGGCCGCCGGCGGCACGAAGACCTACGTCGAGGCGCTCGCGGCGTTCGATCTCAACCCCCGGGAAAAGGCGTTCTGGGCCGCCGGCATGAAGCAGCTCGAGCGGCTGGTGGACGAGTTCGAGGCGCTCGTCTGAGAGACGTCTCGTCCGAATCCCTCGTTCGGTCGTACATCCGGCTCTCCAAGCTTCACTGGAGATCCTTCCGGATGCGCATCCTGCACCTCGCGCTCGTCGCGGCCCTCTTCGTCGCGCCCGGCGCAGCCTCGGCCCAGAGCACCGCCGACGCCATGATGACGATGGCCAAGCAGATCCGCACCAGCGTCGAACAGTTGAAGGGCCAATTGCCGGCCGAGGATCTCGCGCAGATGCTGAAGCAGGCCGACGAGATCGAACAGGCCGTCCGGGACGGCAAGTACGCCGACGCGCCGGCGGCGCCCAAGGAGCCGACGCTGTCCGAGCGCCTCATGGCCCAGCACGGCCGGCTGGACTGGCTGGCCCGGGAGGCCGCGTGCGCCGGCTACACCCAGGAGAACTTCCGGACCTTCCGCTTCTCCAGCGCCATCAACGATCGCGACACCCACTGCCGCAACGCCTATGGCCACTGGGCGACCTACGTCGACCTCGTCCGGAACGGCCGCGCCGCGGAGGGCGCGGATCAGGCCCTCTTCTACTATGACGCCGCCGCCCGGCGCGCGGTGGAGCACTACGGCGGAAAATAGGCGGCGGGGCGCCGCCGACCCTGTCGCCGAAGCCCGGGCGCCGCCGCGGCGTTGTCGCGTGTGGCGATCGGGGGCATAGTCCCGGGCCGCAGACCTGCCGGGAGGGCGCCATGCAGACCTTCATGTCCAAGACGAAGCAAGACCCGGCTCAACTTCAGGACATGAAGCTCCATGCAGATGGCATTGCGGAGGGCGCGCGCACGGCGACCTGACGCCCTCCTTTCCCGGCCGCCCACGGCGGCCCTGATCCGCGCGCGGGCGCGGAAGTTCCTCTCGTACTATCGGCCGCACCTGCCGTTGCTGGCGGCGGATCTGGCCTGCGCGATCCTGGTGGCGGCCACGGCCCTGGCGCTGCCCCTGTGCGCGAACTTCGTGACGCGGCAGTTCACCGAGCTCGGCGCGACGCCCGAGGCGCTCGCGCGCATCTGGGCGGCGGGCGGGTTCATGCTCGGCCTGCTGGCCGTGCAGGCGCTCTGCATCCTGTTCGTCGACTACCAGGGCCATGTGATGGGCGCGAAGATGGAGGCCGAACTCCGGGCCCAGGTCTTCGCCCACTGCCAGGGCCTGTCCTTCCGCTTCCACGATCGCCAGCGCACCGGCCAGCTCATGAGCCGGATCACCCACGACCTGCATGCGCTGGGCGAGCTCTACCACCACGGACCGGAGGACCTCGCCATCGCCGCCCTCAAGGCGGCCGGCGCCCTGGCGATCCTGGCCTGGATCGACCTGCCGCTGACCTTGCTGATCATGGCGATCCTGCCTGTGGCGTTGGCTTACGCCCTGCATTTCAACGGCCGGATGGGCGAGGCCGTGGGCCGGTCGCGCCAGCGGATCGCGGCGATCAACGAGCGGGTGGAGGACTCGCTCGCCGGCGTGCGGGTGGTGAAGGCGTTCACCAACGAGGCGCTGGAGCAGCGCCGCTTCGGCGACGCCAACCGCGCGTTCCTGGAGAGCCGGCGCGAAGGCTACCGGAGCGAGGCGTTCTTCTCGCTGGGGACGGTCGTCTTCGCCCAGCTCATCACCGTCGCCGTCATCGTGGTCGGCGCGGTGCGGGTCGCCGAGGCGCGGCTCGGCGTGGCGGACATGCTCACCTTCCTCCTGTGCGTCGCGGTCCTCACGGACCCCATCCAGCGCCTCGCGAACTTTGCGCGGCTCTGGCAGCAGGGGTGGACCGGATTCGTGCGGGTCATGGAGATCCTGGAGACCGAACCGGAACCGCAGGACCCACCCGGCGCCGTCGACCTCGGCCGCGCGCGCGGCGAGATCGCCTTCGAGGACGTGAGCTTCCGCTACGAGGACCGCGGTCCGCATGTGCTGCGCGGGCTATCGCTGCGTGTCCGCCCGGGCGAGTTCGTGGCCCTGGTGGGCGCCTCCGGGGTGGGGAAGAGCACGCTCTGCGCGCTGATCCCCCGGTTCTACGAAGCCGGCGGCGGATGCGTGCGGGTGGATGGCCACGACGTGCGCGACATCGCGCGGGACTCGCTGCGGCGGAACATCGGCGTCGTCCAGCAGGACGTCTATCTGTTCGCCGGCACGGTGGCGGAGAACCTGCGCTATGGCCGTCCGGCGGCGAGCGAGGCCGATATGGTCGCGGCGGCGAGGGCGGCGCATGCGCACGACTTCATCATGGCCCTGCCGGACGGCTACGACACCGACATCGGCCAGCGCGGCGTGAAGCTGTCGGGTGGGCAGAAGCAGCGGCTGACGATCGCGCGCACTTTCCTCAAGGACCCGCCCATCCTGATCTTCGACGAGGCCACCAGCGCCCTCGACAACGAGAGCGAGCGTGCCGTGCAGGACGCCCTCCTGCGCCTCTCTCGCGACCGGACGACGCTGGTGATCGCCCATCGCCTGTCCACCGTACGGCGGGCGGATCGGATCCTGGTCCTGACGGACCAGGGCGTCGCGGAAGAAGGGACGCACGAGACGCTGATCGCGGCGGACGGCGCCTATGCCGCGCTCTACCGGGTGCAGGCGAGCATGTAGCGGCCTAGAGCCTTTCCCCGTTCAAACGCAGCCGTTTGACGGGATGAAAAGGCTCTAGGGTCCGGACTCAATTGACGGTCGATCGAAGTTGAGTTGATTCAGCTACTTAAACATCTGTCATCCCGGCCGCAGCGCAGCGGAGAGCCGGGACCCAGGGGCCGCGCGCACTGCACATCCCCCCTGGGTCCCGGCTCTACAGGCCGCCCGCGGCCTTCCGGCCGGGATGACGGCCCTTGTTATGGAGTCCCAATTGAGTACGGGCCCTAGATCAACAATTTCAGCGAGTTCTGACCGCAGAACCGGTTTCCACTTTTGCGGAACGCGCTCTACCCCCAGGTCTCGACCTCGCCGCGGCGGCGGGCGGCGGTCGGGCCGGGGCCGGCGAGGGGGACGGGCTTGGGGCCGGGCTTGCCGAACAGCCAGCCCTGGCCCAGCACGACGCCGAGGCCGAGGGCGCGCTGGGCGGTGTCCTCGGTCTCGATCATCTCGGCGACGGTCGACACGCCAAGCTCACGGCACAGCTCGGCGAGGCGCTTCAGCATCACGGCGTCGCGCGGGCTGCTGCCCAGCGACTTCACGAACCGGCCGTCGAACTTCACGATGTCGGCCTCCAGCTGCCGGAGATAGTCGAGGGAGGCCGCCCCGGCGCCGAAGTCGTCGAGACAGATGACATGGCCGGCTTCCCGCAGGCCCTGGATGTGCCCGTTGGCCGTCTCGAGGTCGGTGAGCCGATGGGTCTCGGTGAGTTCGAGCATCAGCCGCGGCCGCAGGCTGGGGCTGGTGGCGGAGACCTGGATCACCTGCTGCACGAAGCCCGGCTGCATCAGGGAGAATGCGCTGACGTTGGCGGCGACGCGTATCTCGGGCGGCGCTTCCCGAAGGGCTGCGGCCACCGTGCGGATCACGGTGATGTCGAGCTCGGCGACGAGGCCCAGCTCCTCCGCCAGCCTGATCGTCGCGGCCGGTCCCTCGTCGCCGCCGAAGCGGGTCAGGGCCTCATAGTGATGGAGCCGCCGCGTCTTCAGGTCGACCACGGGCTGGTAGACCAGTTCGAAGCGTCCGGCCTTGAGCGAGTCCTTGAACTTCGCCGTGTCGGCGACGGTCTTGCGCAGCGCAGTCTCGAAGCTGGCGGCTGCGGCCGGCGGGCCTTCCTCCAGGCAGCGGTCGAGGGCGTACCGGATGGCGCGAAGACCCTCCGCGGGGGTCTCCGGGTTGAGCGACAAGGCGCCCGAGGACAGGCCGACGCCGGGGCCCGCCACGTCCTGGATGTGCTTGAGCAGGGAGTCGAGGTTGGCCTGGCCCGCGCGCAGCATGGCGAAGCTCTCGGGGCCGAGCGCTGCGGCCGGCGCGCCGCCGTACGAGGCGGCCTGGAGCACGGCGGCCACCTTGCGGCGGACGGCTTCCGCCTCGCCGGTGGGCAGGGAGCCGAGGGCGGCCTTGAGTCCCGTGAGTTCCAGGAGATCGACGCTCAGGGCGACACCGGCGAGTTCGGCCTGTTGCAGGAGGCTTGAGGCCGCCTGCTCGAAGTCCTCGCGCGAGATCAGGCCGGCGCGATCGGTCTTGAACCGTCCGACACTGGGCTGCCGCAGGCTCATGGCCGCCGCGATCCCCGGCCTTTGCGGCATCTGGAATAGCGAGAGCGACGCCGGCTTGGCGCCGCCCGAACCGATCAGGCCGATGTTGAACGGCCCACGGCGCTCGCCGGGGCGAACGCTTTTCAGGGCGGCCTCGACGAGCGGCGCGTCTGCGGGGTCGACGAGTTCGCGCCAGTGAAGGCCGGTGAGGGCTTCGGCGGCGCGACCCGTCAGGCGGCTTGCGGCGCCGGTGGCGAAACCGATCCGGCCACCTTCATCGATCTCCACCACCACGTCGGCGCTGGCGAAGACGAAGGCCAGCAACTGCAGGATGTTGGGCGCGGACGCGGCCTTTGCGCGGGCAGGGGTCGCCGATTCCGGGGCGGTCGCACTGGCCGCCATGTTTCACCTCGTCGCCGCGGGCGACGGCCGGAAAGGTCGGCCCGGCGCGCCCATTGCGGCGAGCTAACCCCATGAAGGTTTACGCTTAGTGCGCGCCGCCTACCACCTGAGCAGGCGCGCGCCGATTAGCGCGCCGAGCGCGCCCACGGCGGCCATGCCGAGCACATACCAGGTCGCCAGGAAGGCCGCGGTCGATTCGGTGCAGTGCAGGCCGTAGACCGTCGCCCCCAGTCCCCCGGCGGCCAGGCCCACGGCGAGGCCTGCGGTGGTCGGCCGGGTCGGCGCCAGGCGGCGCATGGCGAGCAGTCCCGCGACCAGCAGCGGCGCGGAGATCAGGAGAATGCGCACCGGGCATTGCCGCCACGAATGCCCCAGCCAGATCTCCATGCGGTCGGCCGGCGCCGCCGTCGCCAGCTCTCCGGCCGCCAGGACCGCTATCAAGGCGGTGGCGAGGCCCAGGACGATCCAAGGCAAGGCTCCGGGCCTCGCGCCCGGCCGCGCAAGGCGAAGCATCAGGCCGAGGCCGGCCAGGCCGACGATCGCGGTGTAGGCCGCCTTCATCCAGAACGACCCGCCGAGGACGGCCCCGGCAAGATCGGCGCGCATGCCGAAAACCGTCAGCAGAACGGCGAAGGCGGCGACGCCGCCGACCAGCAGGCCTCGGGACAGCCGGCGCGAGACGGCGCCCTTCGGCACGGGACGGGTCTCGGCGGCGAGCCGGGCGATCAGGTCTTCAGTCCGCACGGTCTTTCTCCGGCTGCACGCGCGCCATCAAGGCCTTCATCCCCCGGTGGACGCTGACCTTCACGGCGCTCGGGGACAGCCCCGTGGCGCGGGCGGCCTCCTCGGTGCTGAGGCCGTCCAGGCGCGTGCGGGCGATGGCAGCCGCCTGCTTGGGGGGCAGGGCGCCCAGCAGGCGCTCCACGTCGGCGGCCGCCGTGGCGGCTTCGGTCTCGTCCGGGGAGAACAGCTCCTCGGCGGCCTCCAGCGGCGCCCAGTCGCGGACCCGCCGGCGGCGGTAGTGGTCGATCAGCTTGTAGCGCGCGATCGCATAGGCCCAGGGCGTGAAGAGCCCCGACCGGTCGAACGTTTCGCGCCGCGTATGCATGGCGATCAGGCATTCCTGGACCAGATCCTCGACATCGGCGTCCTCACGGCCGAGACGCCGCGCAAAGAAGCGCCGGAGCAGCTCGGCGAGCGAGGCGAGTAGCCGACCTTGCGCCTGGGCGTCGCCGTCCAGGCCCCGCAGCATCAGCGCCTTCAGGTGGTCCTCGGCCGCGTGCAAGCCGTCTCCTGATCTAGTTCGACGCCGGGTGGCGCGGGGTTACACGGCCCCTGGTCTTTCGTCGATCCGGCGAAATTACGGCTCTGGTGTAACCGACCCAGGGGCCGCCGCGAACTCCCTCCTGTGACGGCGCAACCTCATCCCCCGACGACCGCCGCACACGGCGGGACCGGAGCCCCCCGGTCCCGCCTCCCTTTCCATACTGGAGAAAGACAACCCATGACTTCCGCCAAGACCGCCCTGGCCGCCATTGCGATCAGCGCCTTCGCCGCCACCGCCGCGGCCGCCGCCGACAAGGCCCCGGCCGACAAGTCGAAGATGGAGAAGTGCTACGGCGTGGCCCTGGCCGGCCAGAACGACTGCGCCGCTGGTCCCGGCACGACCTGCGCCGGCACCTCCAAGGTCGACTACCAGGGCAACGCCTGGAAGCTGGTCGCCAAGGGGACGTGCGTCTCCATCAAGACGCCGAAGGGCATGGGCTCGCTCTCGCCCAAGGCCTGACGACCGACGCACGGACCACGACCATGACCCCGACCGTCGGGATCGGCTTCAAGCCGCAACACTTCCAGGCCGCCTGCGCGACCTCGGCGGTCGGGTTTTGGTGCGAGGTCCACCCCGAGAACTACATGGTGGCGGGCGGACCGCGGCTGGCGATGCTCGAGGCGTTACGGTCGCGCCATCCGCTGTCGCTGCACGGCGTCGGACTCTCGCTCGCGGCGGACGCGCCGCCCTGCGCGCAGCACCTGGCGCGGCTCAGGGCGCTCGCCGATCGGTTCGAGCCCTTCGTCGTCTCCGAGCACCTGGCGTGGTCGGCCTGGCGCGGCGCCTACGTGCCGGATCTTCTACCGTTTCCGCGGACAGCGGCTGCGCTCGCCCGGATTTCCGACAATGTGCAGCGGACCCAGGACGCCCTTGGGCGCCGGGTGCTGATAGAGAACCCCTCCCACTACCTCGCCCTGGAGGGGCATGAGCTCTCGGAGACGGATTTCCTGGCCGAGCTCTCGCGCCGCACCGGCTGCGGCCTGCTGGTGGATGTGAACAATGTGCATGTCAGCGCCGCCAACCTCGGCTTCGACGCCGGCGCCTACCTCGACGCCCTGCCGGCGAATGCGGTGGGCGAGATCCATCTGGCAGGCCACGCCGAGGACCCGGCGGGCGGCCTCCTCATCGATACGCACGGCGCACCGGTCGCCGAACCCGTCTGGGCGCTGTTCGAGCGGCTCGTGGCGCGCATCGGGCCGCGTCCGACGCTGATCGAGCGCGACGACGACGTGCCGGCCTTCGAGGCGCTGATGGGCGAGCGCGATCGGGCCGCCGCCGTGCTCGCCGAGGCAGCGCGCCGGGAGATGGTCGATGCCTGAGCTCGCCGCCTTCCAGGACGCCTTCGCACGCACGTTGCGCGAGCCTTCGACGGCGGCCGGGCCGCTCGCCGCAGCTCCGGCGATGGCCGTCTATCGCAACACGGTCGCCAGGGGGCTCGTCGACGTGCTCAGGGCCGCGTTCCCGACGGTGGAGCGGCTGGTGGGCGAGGAGTGGTTCGCCGCCGCAGCCCAGGCTTTCACCCACCGAACGCCCCCGCAGAACCCCGTGCTCGCCGAGTATGGCGGCGGGTTTCCCAGCTTCCTGGCCGCCTTCCCGCCGGCGGCGGAGATTCCGTACCTGGCTGACGTGGCCGCGATCGACCGGCTCTGGACAGAGGCGCATTTCGCGTCGGACGCGCCGCATCTGGCCCCGGCGACGCTCGCCGCGCTGGGTCCGGAGACCCTGGCCGCCGGCCGCCTTCGCCTGCACGCCAGCACGCGCTTCGCGTGGTTCGAGACGCCGGCCCCGACCATCTGGCGCCTCAACAGGCCGCCTGCGCCCGCGCCCGGGGCGGAGGGCTTCGAGATCGAGTGGGGGGCCGAAGGGATCGCCCTGGCTCGTCCCGGCGGCGAGGTTCATGCGGTCGGGCTCGGCCCCGGAGCCTTCGCCCTGCTCGCCGCCTGTGGCCGGGGCCTGCCCTTCGGTGAAGCGCTGTCTGCCGCCGTCTCGGCCGAGCCGAGCCTCGCGCTCGATGCGTGCCTTTCGTCCCTCGCGACCGCCGGAATGTTCGGCGGCTTCGACCCCGCGCCTCATGAACAGGAGACTTCCTCGTGACCGCCTCTCATGCCGCCCGGAAGGGCTCGGCCCTGGCCGCGCCCGCGCAGCTCGCCGGCCTGTTCGTCCCCCCGTCGTTCGGACTGCTGGCGGCCCGCCTCGGCGTGGCGGCCGTGTTCTTCCAGTCGGGGCGAACCAAGGTGGAGGGCGTGCTGACCCTCAAGCCGTCGACCCTCTATCTGTTCGAGGAAGAGTACCGTGTGCCGCTGCTGCCGCCGGACGCGGCCGCGCACCTGGCGACCTACGCCGAACATCTGTTTCCGCTCCTGCTGGTCGTGGGGCTGGCGACGCGCGTCTCGGCCCTGACGCTGCTGGGCATGACCGCGGTCATCCAGATCTTCGTCTATCCGGAGGCCTGGCCGACGCACCTGAGCTGGGCCGGCCTGCTTCTCGTTCTGATCGCCATGGGCCCCGGCCGCTGGTCGGCGGACCGGCTTCTGGGTCTTGATGGCCGCGCCTGATGCGCGCGGATTTCGGAGGGAAGACGATGCGAATGACCTGGATGGCCGGCCTGATGGCGGCCCTGCTGCTGCCGGCGAGCGCAGTGGCGCTCGACGTGGGCCCGCCGGTCGGGGCCCGCGCGCCGGCGATCGCGGCCACGACCTCGGACGGCAAGGCGGCCAGCCTCGCCAGCGTCGCGGGCAAGAACGGGACGGTGCTGGTCTTCTTCCGCTCGGCCGCCTGGTGTCCCTACTGCCAGGCGCAGCTGATCGCCCTGAAGGAGGCCGAGGCGCCCCTGGCGCAGCGGGGCTACACGCTGGTCGGCGTCAGCTATGACAGGCCCGAGGTGCTGGCTCAGTTCAAGGCGCGCCGGGATGTCGGCTACACGCTCCTGTCCGATGACGGCTCGAAGATCATCGACGCCTTCAAGCTCCGCGACCCGCAGTATCCGCCCGGCCATCGCGCCCACGGCGTGCCGCAGCCGGCGATCTTCGTGATCTCCCGCGCAGGAGTGGTCCAGGCCAAGCTGGCCGAGGAGGGCTACAAGAACCGGCCGCCGGTGTCGGCGGTGATCGAGGCCGTGGACGGCGCCGCGAAGCGATAGGCAGATCCCAAACGCACGGCGTCCGGACTTGACAGTTCTTGTTGCGAATGATTTTCAGCCGCATTCGCAATAGGGGAATGTTCAAGTGGTCAAGTTGCTTCGCCGGGCGCTTTTCGCGGCTACGGCGTTTTCGTGTGTGGCGAGCCAGGCTGCGGCGGTCGAGGACGCCGACGCGGCGACCGTCGAAGGCATCGTGGTGACGGGTCGGGCCGAGAAGCTCTACCGCGTGGAGGAGGTGACCGTCGGCAAGCTGCCCGCGGAGCCGCTGGAGTCGAGCCAGAACGTCCTGGTGATCAACGCCGAGCTGATCCACGACCAGGGGGCCCGCGACGCCCAGGACCTCTATCGCAACCTGTCGGGCGTCAGCTTCTTCTCGTACGCGGGGGTGACGGCGCGCGGCTTCCGGCAGGAAGAGATCTTCTTCGACGGGCTGCGGGGCGACCCCTACGCCGGGTTCTCGGTGCCGCAGCTCTTCAACGTGGAGCGGCTGGAGTTCCTCAAGGGGCCGGCCGGGATGCTGTACGGCCCCGGGGCTCCCGGCGGCCTGTTCAACTACGTCACCAAGAAGCCGGACGACGTCTTCTCCGCGCGCGTGGCCGGCGTCTTCGGGACCGAGGGGCGTCACGGCGCATCGGCCGAGGCGACCGGGCCGCTTCCGACGGAGGGGTTTTCGGCCCGGGCCGGGGTCTTCTACGAGGACCGCAACACGCCGCGGCGGGGCGCCGGCAACGAGACTCTGATCCTGGATGGAGGGCTGAAGTACGAGTTCGACCTGGGCGACGTGGTCCTGCAGGCCACGCGCTACGAACAGGATCTGGCGGCCAACCGCCTTCGCGGCGTCCCGGTGGACGACAGCGGCCGGTTCATCGCCGACCGGCGCTGGAATCACAACGAGCCGACGGACTTCCTGAACCTGGAAGCTAATGTTCTTCAGGCCCTCATCGACTTGCAGCCGACAGAGAGCCTGACGCTCAGCGCTGGCGTCCGCTACAGCGAGAGCATCGAGACCCAGCAGTACCACGAGCCCTTCGGCCTGTTCGATTCCGATGGCGATGGCGTGGTCGATTCCAGCCGGCGCCAGTTCCGCGACCAGCGGCGGGAGCAGGACTACTGGTCCATCGGCGTGAACGGCGTCTGGTCGGGTTCGGTCGGGTCGGTGGAGAGCCGCGTCCTCTTCGGGGGCGACTGGTTCAAGCAGGACGCCTTCCTGGACAACCACAACGTCGCCGGCGGCACGACCGTGCAGACGGGCCGGCCGCCGCCGCTCAGCCTCCTGAACCCGGTCTACGGCCAGGTCTCGTCGTCCACCTATGTGCTTCCTGCGATCCGCCGCACCTTCACGGACCAGAAGCGGATGGGCGCCTATCTGCTGTACGAGGCCACCGTGGGCCCGCTGATCGGCACGATCGGCGCCCGCTATGACGAATTCACCGACTCCTCGGGCGCAACGACCTTCGAGGACGATTCGCTGACCTGGCGGGCGGGCCTCGTCTATCGCGTGCGTCCCGACGTCTCGCTCTACGGACAGTGGGCGCAGAGCTTCGAGCCGCAGGGCGTGTCGAGCCAGGATCCGGAGGCCGGCGGCCCCTTCCCGCCCACCGAAGGCGAGATGTTCGAGGGTGGCGTGAAGGCGCAGCTGCTGGGCGGCCGCATCCAGGCCACGGCGGCGGCCTACCACATCGTGCGCACCAACATCCTTCAGGCCGACCCGCGCGGCGACGTCGGTGGCGACGGGGTCAACGACCAGATCGCGTTCGGCGAGATCACCAGCAAGGGCTTCGAGGTCGATGTCGCGGCCGACATCACGCCGGACTGGGTCATCACGGCCTCCTACGCCTACAACGACACCCGCATCACCAAGGACAACGGGCGCACGGTGCTCTCCAACGCCGTCGGCGACCGCTTCGCCAATGCGCCGGAGAACACCTTCGGCTTCTGGACGCGCTACCAGTTCCCGGACGTCGGCCTGGCCCTGGCCCTGGGCGGCGACTACGTCGACGTCCGGCGCTCGATCAGCGGCCAGAAGGTGCGGCCGTACACGGTGTTCGACGCCTCGATCATCTACACGCACGGGCCGTGGGAGGCGTTGTTGCGGGTGGAGAACCTGTTCGACGAGACCTACGCCGCGTCGGGTTTCATCGACCGGACCGGGCACTTCCCGGGTGAGCCACGCTCGATCTTCCTGGAGCTGTCGCGCCAGTGGTAGACGCCGCCGGACCGCGTCTGGCCTCTGCGCCGGCGAAGGCCCGGCGCAAGGCCTCGCGCGTCTGGTGGGCCATCCACCAATGGGTGGGCCTGAAGCTTTCGATCTTCCTGAGCTTCGTGCTGCTGACCGGCACGATCGCCGTGTTCTCGAGCGAGATCGACTGGCTGCTGCGTCCGGCGATGCGGGTCGACCCGGCGACGATCTCAGGACCGGTGGAATGGGCGGCCGTCGCTCAGGCGGTGGCGCGCCATGCGCCCGAGGCCGAGATCGCCGCCATCGATGGTCCGATCGATCGTGGCTTCGCTGCAGCGACCACCATCAAGAGGCCCGACGGGAGCCTGGCGTTCGTCTACGCCCATCCGACCAGCGGCGCGGTCCAGGGCGACGGCCACTGGGTGGGGGCCAAGCGAATCTTCCGCAACATGCACCGCCACCTGTTCCTGCCGGTGAAGTGGGGGGTGCCGATCGTCTCGTCGATGGCGTTCCTGATGGCCGTGAGCCTGGGCACGGCGTTCGTCGTCTACAAGAAGTGGTGGCGGGGCTTCCTCCGGCCGATCCGCATGACCGACGCGCGCACCGCTTTCGGGGATTACCACCGGCTGGCGGGCGTCTGGAGCCTCTGGTTCGTCCTGCTGATGGTCCTGACGGGCGTCTGGTACATGGCCGAGAGCCTGGGGCTGCAGGCGCCGCCGCATCCGCGGGCGAAGGTCGAGGCTTCCGGGCTGACAAGCATTGAGGCCGCCGATCGGCTGGCGGCAAGCCTGGCCGCCGCGCAGGCGGCGAGCCCCGGCCTGCGGATCGAGCGGGTCCAGTTCCCGACGGCCAAGTCGGGCGCCTTCGTGTTCCACGGCAAGGACAAGGCGATCCTGGTCCGCGCGCGGTCGAACACGGTCTGGACCGAGGCGGCGACCGGCAAGGCCCTGCTGACGACCGACGGCCGCGACCTCTCCGTCCACCAGCGGATCTCCGAGATGGCCGATCCCCTGCACTTCGGGACCTGGGGCGGGCTGCCGACCAAGATCGCCTGGTTCGCGTTTGGCCTTCTGCTGACAGGCCTCTCGGTCTCTGGTGTGGCGATCTACAGCCTGCGGCTGCTGCGCGCCGAGCGGCGGCCGCAGACCTGGCGGGCGTCCCTGGCCCTGGCGTGGTCGGGGATGGGTCGGTGGCGCTGGCTGGCGCTGGCTCTGGTCATCACCGCCTTCGTCCTGCTGCCCGGAGTGTTCGACGTGGGTGGGGACTAGCTGGCGTTCAACCAGGTCAGAACCTGCGCATTCGTCTCGCGCGGATAGGTGTGGCTGAGGTCGTCGATCTCGACGTAGGTGACCGCCGCCCCTGCCCGGACAAGCGCATCGCGGGCCTCGCGGGCCATGTCGACCGGGAACATCCAGTCGCGCGCGCCATGCACGATGTGGATCGGCAGGCCGGCGATCCGCTCGCGGTCGGCGAAGGCCGCCATCATCGGGTGGAAGGCGGCGCTGACGGGCGCCAGGTGCGTGAAGGGCGAGGCCGGCTCCAGGCCGCTGACGTAGGCGAAGGTTCCGCCGTCGCTCATGCCCGTCAGCAGCAGGCGGGCGGGATCGATGTTCCATCGGCTGCGCATGAAGGCGACGAGGCGGGCGAGGTTCGGCGTGTCGGGGTCCTCGCCCTGGATGGCCCAGGTGCGGCCGATGGCGGTCGGCGCCACGAGGATCGCGCCCAGTCCGCGGGCGTCGCGCAGCCAGCTCCACAGAAAGGCCCGCCCGTTCCCGCTGCCGCCGTGCAGGGCCACCACCAGGGGCCAGGCGACCCCCGGGTCGTAGTATTCCGGCACATAGGCCGAGAAGCCTCCCCGGGAGTCCGGGGCGTTGTCGAAATGCAGCACGCCGACGTCGCCGCGCGTCGGCGCCCGCGCCAGCCGGCGCGCCAGATCCTCGTCGGCGCGTTGTGCGGGTTCCAGGAAATACCGGCTGAGGGGCGGCAGGCCCGCCGCCAGCGGATAGAGCGCCTCCTGCGCGCGGGGCAGGTGGCGCAGCGCGCGGAAGACCGCGCTCAGGCCGTCCGCCTCGTCGGGTGCGGCGCGCAGCTCGGCGAAGGCGGAGACGGCGTGATCGGCAGCGACCGCCAGCGCCGTGCGCACGCCGGCCAGCGCGTCGGGCCATCCTTCCAGGCGCGGACGGACGGAGGCCAGCTCGGCGTCGGGCTGGCCGACGGCGTCCATCAGCTGGGCGAACTGCGGCGGGTCCAGATGGCGCGCGACGAAGGCCAACCGCTCCAGGCACTGGAGCAGCGGCGGCAGGAAGGCCACCAGGTCGTCGATTTCGCGCTCGTCCACCCAACACCTCCGCGCCCGATTGCGCCCGCCATCCGGGTCCGCGAGACTGACGGGAAAACGGGGAGGGCGGAATGCGGAAATGGCGGGTGGGCCTGGTTGCGGCCCTGGTGCTGGGCGCGACGGCGGCGCAGGCGGCCGAGCGGAGCTGGGACGTGCGCATCCGTCGCGATGGGTGGGGCGTGCCCCATGTGCTGGGCAAGACCGACGCCGACGCCGCCTACGGCCTGGGCTACGCGCAGGCCGAGGACGACTTCGCCACCGTGCAGGAGGCGGTCTTCACCGCCCGGGGGCGGCTGGCCGAGCTGAAGGGACCGTCGGGCGCCGAGAGCGACTATCTCGTCCATCTGCAGGACGTCTGGAAAGCCGTGGACGCCGACTACGAGCGCAAGCTCACGCCGCAGGTGCGGGCGGTGATGGAGGCCTACGCCGCCGGGATCAACGCCTACGCCGCCAGGCATCCCGACCACGTGGCGCCCGGCCTCCTGCCGGTGACGGGCAAGGACCTGGCGGCCGGCACGACCTATCGCGGCCCCACCTTCTACGGCCTGGACGACCTCTTCCGACGGACGATGCGGCCCACGCGTGTGAAGACTGCGGCCCTGCCGGAGAAGATGGAGATCGGATCGAATGGCGTCGCGGTGGGTCCGTCGCGCTCGGCCGATGGCGCGACGCGCCTGCTGGTGAACTCCCACCAGCCCTATTCGGGCCCGCTGGCCTGGTACGAGGCGGTGGTGCAGAGCGGCGAAGGCTGGCACGTGGCGGGCGGCTTCTTCCCCGGCTCGCCCTTCATGCTGCACGGACACAACGCGCATCTGGGCTGGGCCTCGACGGTGAACAACCCGGATCTGGCCGACGTCTACAAACTCGAAATGCACCCGCAGGACCGCGGACTCTACCGCCTGGATGGGACGTGGCGGCGACTGGAAAGCCGTTGGGTCGAGATCAAGGTGAAGCGGGCGGACGGCGGCTTCGACACGGTTCGCCGCGAGGTGTCGCGTTCGGCTCACGGGCCCGTGGTGCGCACCGATCGCGGGGTGTTCGCGATCCGCTTCGCCGGCCTGGGCGAGGTGGGTCAGAGCGACCAGTACTTCGCCATGAACAAGGCCCGGAGCCTGGCCGAATGGAAGGCGGCCATGGCCTTGGGCGTGCTGCCCTCGATCAACTACGTCTACGCCGATGCGAAGGGGAATATCGGCTACGTCTACAACGGCCGCTATCCGGTGCGGAAAGAGGGCGTCGACTGGTCGGGCGTGGTCCCCGGCGACCGGTCCGACCTGATCTGGAGGTCGCAGCTCGGGTTCAAGCAGGTTCCCCAGATCTGGAATCCGGCCTCCGGTTGGACGTTCAACGCCAACAACACGCCGTTCCAGGCCACCAGCGCGGCCGACAACCTCAAGCCCGAGGCCTTCCCCAACACCCTGGGGATCCAGGCGAACATGACCAACCGCGCCTGGCGGGCGCTGGAGACCTACGGCGCGGACACATCGATCACGGCGGACGAGTTCGACGCCTACAAATACGACGTCGCCTATTCCGACAATTCGGACGTGGCGAAGGGGATCGCCCTGCTGCTGTCGCTGCCGCCCGGCGACGACGCCGATCTGGCCGCCGCCCAAGGGCTGTTCAGGGACTGGGACCGGCGCACCAACGTCGAGAGCCGCGCGGCGCCACTGGCGGTGCTGACGGTCATGCGAATGGCGCAAGCCGGCGGGAAGCCGCCGACCGAGGTTTTGAAGTCGGTGATGGTCGACCTGAAGCAGGCCTTCGGCCGAATTGATCCCACCTGGGGCGAGGTGAACCGCATCCGCCGCGGCCAGGTCGACCTGCCCCTGGACGGCGGGCCCGACATCTTTCGGGCGGTCTATGGCCGGCCCGAGCCGGACGGACGGCTGCGGGCGCTGGGCGGCGACACCTATGTGATGTTCGTGACCTGGGATCGCGATGGGGAGCTCTCCTCCCGCAGCATCCATCAGTTCGGCTCAGCCACGCTCGACGAGAGCTCGCCCCACTATGCCGACCAGACGCCGCTGTTCGCGGCCATGAAGACCAAGCCCGTCCTGTTCACAGAAGACCAGCTCAAGGGCCATGTGAAGCGCGACTACCGGCCGGGGGAATAGGGCTTCAGGCGGGCGCCGCGGCCGCCCGCGCGGGCGGGGCGGCGAAGACCAGGGCCTTGTGGAACGGCGTATCCTCGATGCGCAAGACCCGCTTAAGTTCGCCCAGGCGCTGCATGTCGCCCGAGAGCGACACCATCCCGTCCTCGATCGCCTGGGCCAGGCCCGCGCGGCCCAGCCAGACGCGGATGAAGGTCTCTGCATCGGCAGAAATCACGACATCCACGGGCTCGATGGGCTCCTTCAGGCAGACCTCGACGTCGTCGGGCCGCAGCACCATCCACCAGTAGCGCCGGGCCGCCTTCGCCTTGGGCAGGCCGTGCAGTTCGATGCGCAGGACCAGGCGCCGCTTGGGCAGCTCGCCTGGATGGATCTGGCGCTTCATGCCCCACATGAGCACCACCGGATCCAGCTCCTCCGGCGCAATGCGGCCCTGGCCGAAGCGCTGACCCCAGTCGGACATCAGGGCGACGATCTCGCGCAGGTATTCGCCGGCCGGCGTCAGGCCGTACAGCTTGCCCTGGGCGAGGGGCTTGGTGGCGATGACGCCCGCCTGCTCCAGCTCTGTGAGGCGCTGGACCAGCAGCGCACGCGACATAAGCGGCACGCCGGTGTGGATCTCGGAAAACCGCTTCGGCCCGAAGCAGAGTTCGCGCACGATCAGCGGCGTCCACCGCTGGGCGAAGACCTCGGCCGTTTTCGCGACCGGGCAGAACTGTCCATAACCCTTCATGGCGCATAGGCTCTGCCGAAGACCGGCGTTCGACAAGTTCATTCTTAGAACTGGAGGCGCTGCGCGCCATGGTCGAAACACCGCGACCTCAGATTGACGAGGATCGACCGATGACCACCACCCTGGACCGCCCGCGCGCCGCGGCCGCCACCGACTGGAACGCGCTCGCCCATGAACTGGGCCCGCAGATCGCGGCCGGCGCCGCCCAGGCCGACGAAACCGACTCCTTCGTGGAGGCGAACATGGTCCTGCTGAAGGCGCGCGGCGTCCACAGCGCGGCCGTGCCGGCGGAACTGGGCGGCGGCGGAGCGAGCCATGCCGAGCTGGCGTCGATGCTGCGTATCCTGGCGGGCTACTGCGGATCGACGGCGCTGGCCCTGGCCATGCACACCCATGCCGTGGCCCTGCCGGCCTGGCGGTGGCGCCGCACGCCCGAGGCCGTGGAGGGCCTCCTCAAGCGCGTCGTGAACGAGGGGCTGACCCTGGTGTCCAGCGGCGGCTCGGACTGGCTGGACGGCTCGTGCCGCGCAGAGCCGGCGGAGGGCGGCTTCCGCGTCAGCGGCCGCAAGGTCTTCGCCAGCGGCTGTCAGGCCGGCGACCTGCTGGTGACCATGGCGGTGTGCGAGGCGCCGGAGGGCCCCATGGTCCTTCACATGGCGATCCCCATGCGGGCGGAGGGGATCACCGTCGTCGACACGTGGCGGACGCTCGGGATGCGGGGCACCGGCTCGCAGGATCTGCAGCTCGAGAACGTCTTCGTGCCCGAGGCGGCCGTGACGGTGCGTCGCCCGGCGGGCAAGTGGCATCCGATGATGCACATGGTCAGCATGATCGCCTTCCCGCTGATCATGGCCGTGTACGTGGGCCTGGCCGAATCGGCGCGGGCGAAGGTGGTCCAGATCGCCGCCGCCAAGGCGCCGTCCGCCGACCTGGTTCAGATCGTGGGCGAGATGGAGACGGAGCTGGCGGCCGCCCGGCTGGCCCTCGCCGACATGCTGGACTGCGCAGCGACGAGCGAGCCGGGGCCGGAGACGACGAACCGGATCATGACGGGGCGCACCCTGGTGGCGCGGCACGCCATCCGCGCCGTGGAGAAGGCGATGGAGGCGGCCGGCGGGGCGGGCTTCTACCGCAGGACGGGCCTCGAGCGGATCTTCCGCGACGTCCAGGCCGCCCGCTACCACCCCCTGCAGGAAAGGGCGCAGGCGCGCCTGGCCGGCCGGCTGGCGCTGGAACTGCCGATCGACGGGTAGGGCGCGGCTCCCCCCACGCCGGGGCGGTGTCGCCTGTCTCACGGGCGCCACGCCGCACCTTCGAACGCTGTGCTTGCCATTTTTCAAACGGCCGTTAGACCGCTCGGGATGGCAGATGACGTGACGAAAGCGCCGAAGGCGACGAAGGAAACCTACGACGATCGGCCCTTCCACTCGGAGGACCTGCCGCCGGAGGTGAAAGCGCCGCTGGCGCCGTTCAAGGGCGCCGAACCGCCGGCTCCGGCCTGGTTCAAGTGGGCCGTGGCCCAGGAGCCCCAGCGCACCTTCGTCACCTCGCACGGGACGCAGATCGAGGCTCTGACCTGGGGCGAGGCGGGCAAGCCCGGCCTGCTGCTGGTCCACGGCAACAGCGCCCATGCCGACTGGTGGAGCTTCATCGCGCCCTATCTCGCGAAGGACTATCGCGTGACCTCCATGTCCCTGGCGGGCATGGGCGAGTCGGACTGGCGCGAGCGGTACCGCTTCGCCGACTTCGCCGATGACGCCGAGGCGGTGGCGCGGGCGACGGGGCTGTACGACGGTGGCCGCAAGCCGATCTACATCGGCCACTCGTTCGGCGGCGGCCAGGTGTTCTTCACCGCCGCGGCGCGGCCCGAGCTAATGCACGCGGCCATCCTGGTGGACACCGGCTTCGGCGGCCCTCCGCCCGAGGTGCTGGAGGAGCGCAAGAAGCGCCAGGAACTGATCGCCAACATCCCCACGGCCGACCGCCCCAGCCGGGTCTATCCGACCCTGGAGGCGGCCCTGGCGCGGTTCCGTCTGATGCCGCCGCAGCCGACCGACAACCTCTACATCGCCGACTTCATCGCCCGTCGGTCCCTGAAGCGCGTCCCGCTTCCCGACGGCGAGACGGGGCCGGACGGCTCGGGCCTGGGCTATTCGTGGAAGTTCGATCCCAACATGTGGGAGAAGCTGGACCGCTCAGGCATGAACATGTCGGGCGCCGGCAAGCTGCCCGAACTCCAGGTGCCGCTCGTCCACCTCTACGGCGACAAGAGCCGGATCATCGAGCGGCGGGCGTCCGGCGAGCCGAGCTTCCTGTCCGGTCAGGTGGAGGAGATCGAGATTCCGGATTCCCACCACCACGTGATGATCGACCAGCCGCTGGCGCTCGTGGCCGCGCTCCGCACCGCCCTGGCGTTTTGGCCGCATTGAACGACGCGGGCGCATCGTGTATCGCCCGCTCCGCATCCTCCCCAATCGTCGAGAGATGAATTCATGGCCGGACCGGCTTCCGACTACACGCGCGGCGAGATGGACATCGCCGAGCAGACCGCGACCTTCAAGCTGGTCATGGGCCTGACCAAGTGGGGCTCGCTTTACCTCTCGGCGTTCCTGCTGCTGCTGGTGCTGTGGTTCGCCGTCCCCGCGGCCGGCTTCTTCACCGGCCTGATCGCCGCCGTGATCCTGGCGGTGGTCGGCACCATCCTCCTGCGCGACAAGCCGTCGGCCGGGCACTGACGCCGGCCGCCACGGTCGATCTGATGCGCCTCCGCGCCAGCGGAGGCTTCATCGCGCCTGCCCTCCGACTCCGTTGCGCCGCCGAACGCTGACCGGTTGAGGGGCAGACTCTGGCGCGGCGCCCGCAAGATTCTTGCGCCGGAATGATGCGGCGCAGCAGAGCATTTCAAACACCTGTTCGAATCCGTGCTCCCGGCGGCTGGACAATGCGCCGGAACGCCCCCTATGGTCCCGCCCCTGTCGCGCTGATCTGGGGGACTTGAGCCGACCATGGCCGTCATCGCCGTCACCAAGGAACGCCGCGCCGGAGAGACCCGCGTGGCCGCGACGCCGGAGACGGTGAAGAAGCTCGTGGCCGCCGGATATGAGGTCGTGGTCGAGGCCGGCGCGGGCGCCGGCGCCTCGATTCCCGACGGCGACTACGAGGCGGCCGGGGCGAAGATCGCCAAGACCGCCAAGGACGCCGCATCCAAGGCCGACGTCCTCTTCAAGGTGCGCGCGCCCGAGGCGGACGAGATCGCGGCGCTGAAGAAGGGCGCGTATGTCGCGGCCCTGCTGAACCCCTATCAGGACAAGGCCACCGTCGAGGCCCTGGCCAAGCAGGGCGCCAGCGCCTTCGCCATGGAGTTCATTCCGCGGATCACCCGCGCCCAGGTGATGGACGCCCTGTCGTCGCAGGCCAACCTGGCTGGCTACCGCGCGGTCATCGAGGCGGCCGAGGCCTATGGCCGGGCCATGCCGATGATGATGACGCCGGCCGGCACCATCGCCCCGGCCAAGGTGTTCGTGATGGGCGTGGGCGTCGCCGGCCTGCAGGCCATCGCCACCGCCAAGCGGCTGGGCGCCGTCGTCACCGCCACAGACGTGCGGCCCGCCACCAAGGAGCAGGTCGAGAGCTTGGGCGGCAAGTTCGTGGCCGTCGAGGACGAGGAGTTCAAGGCGGCCGAGACCGCCGGCGGCTACGCCAAGGAGATGAGCGCCGAGTACCAGGCCAAGCAGGCCGAGCTGATCTCCACCCACATCGCCAAGCAGGACATCGTCATCACCACGGCCCTGATCCCGGGACGGCCCGCGCCGCGGCTGGTGTCGGCGGCCCAGGTCGCCTCGATGAAGCCCGGCTCGATCATCGTCGACCTGGCGGTGGAGCAGGGCGGCAACACCGAGGGCGCCAAGGCCGGCGAGGTCGTGGTGACGCCGAACGGCGTGAAGATCCTCGGCATCCCCAACCTGCCGGGCCGGATCGCGGCGGACGCCTCATCCCTCTACGCCCGCAATCTCGTCGCCTTCGCCGAGCTCTTCAAGGACAAGGAGGGCGCCTTCGCCCCCGACCTCGAGGAGGAGATCCTGAAGGCCGCTCTCGTCACCCACGGCGGCGCCGTGGTCCACCCCTCGCTCAAAGCCTGATCCGGAGACATTCGATGGAAGTCGATCCGACGGTCTTCCGCCTGGCGATCTTCGTGCTGGCGATCTTCGTGGGCTACTACGTGGTCTGGAGCGTGACGCCGGCGCTGCACACCCCGCTCATGGCTGTCACCAACGCCATATCCTCGGTGATCATCGTGGGCGCCCTGCTGGCGGCCGCAGCGAGCGGCTCGGGCGGCGACCTGACCCAGAACGTCATGATCTCCAAGGGCGCCGGCGCGGTCGCCGCAGCCCTCGCGGCGGTCAACATCTTCGGCGGCTTCCTCGTCACTCAGAGGATGCTGGCCATGTACAAGAAGAAGGACAAGGGGAAGTGACCATGGGCGAGCGGCGAAACGCCGAACTCTCCCGGGCTGCGATCCTGGCCGCCGCCGGCGGCGC
Source organism: Pseudomonadota bacterium (assembly GCA_049323595.1). Taxonomy (GTDB): domain Bacteria; phylum Pseudomonadota; class Alphaproteobacteria; order Caulobacterales; family Caulobacteraceae; genus Phenylobacterium. The sequence continues at coordinate 162,904 of JBMOOD010000024.1, read as the reverse complement.
CCTCGTGGCCATGTCGCAGCGCGTGGCCGAGTTCGGGGGGACCGTCGGCGTCGCCCTGACCGTCGTCGTCGTCATCGCCGGCCTCGTCCTTGCGATATGGACTCTTACCCGGCGCTCGGGGGGCGCTGATCAATGAACGCCAATCTCGCGGCCATCCTGTACCTCGTCTCCGGGGTCCTGTTCATCCTGGCGCTCCGGGGCCTGTCGTCGCCGACGACCAGCCAGGCCGGCAACCGCAATGGCATGATCGGCATGGCCATCGCCGTCGGGACCACCCTGTGGCTGCTGGTCGACAAGCTGGACCCGCTGACCATCGGCCTTATCCTGGGCGGCGTTGTGATCGGGGGCGGCATCGGCGCGGTGATCGCGCGGCGGGTGGCGATGACCTCGATGCCGCAGCTGGTGGCGGCCTTCCACAGCCTGGTCGGCATGGCCGCCTGCCTTGTGGCCGTCGCGGCGATCTACACGCCCGACGCCTACGGCATCGGCGTCCCCGGCGATATCCACCTGACGTCGCTGATCGAGCTTTCGCTGGGCCTGGCGATCGGGGCCGTGACCTTCTCCGGCTCGGTGATCGCCTTCGCCAAGCTGAACGGCAACATGAGCGGGGCGCCCATCCTGCTGCCGGCGCGCCACCTGCTGAACATCGCCATCGGCGCTGCCATCGTCGGCCTGGTGGCGGTCCTGGTGATCAGCGGCGGACAGGCCATCTGGGCCTTCTGGGCGATCTTCGCCCTGTCGCTGCTGATCGGGGTGACCCTGATCATCCCCATCGGCGGGGCGGACATGCCGGTCGTGGTCTCGATGCTGAACAGCTACTCGGGCTGGGCGGCGGCGGCCCTGGGCTTCACGCTCGAGAACACCACCCTGATCATCACCGGCGCCTTGGTGGGCTCCTCGGGCGCCATCCTCAGCTACATCATGTGCAAGGGGATGAACCGCAGCTTCATCTCGGTGATCCTGGGCGGCTTCGGCGGCGACGACGCGGCGGCCGCGGCGGGTGGCAAGACCGAGACGCGGCCGGTGAAGCAGGGCTCGGCCGACGATGCGGCCTTCATCATGAAGAACGCCTCGAAGGTGATCATCGTCCCCGGCTACGGCATGGCGGTGGCCCAGGCCCAGCACTCGCTGCGCGAGATGGCTGATCTCCTCAAGGAGGAGGGCGTGGAGGTGAAGTACGCCATCCACCCGGTGGCGGGCCGGATGCCCGGGCACATGAACGTGCTGCTGGCCGAGGCGAACGTGCCCTACGACGAGGTGTTCGAGCTGGAGGACATCAACTCCGAGTTCGCCACCGCCGACGTCGCCTTCGTCATCGGCGCCAACGACGTCACCAATCCCGCCGCCAAGACCGATCCCCAGTCGCCCATCTTCGGCATGCCGGTCCTGGACGTGGAGAAGGCCCGCACGGTGCTGTTCGTGAAGCGCGGCATGGCGGCGGGCTACGCCGGCGTCGAGAACGAGCTCTTCTTCCGCGACAACACCATGATGCTGTTCGGCGACGCCAAGAAGATGGTCGAAGGGATCGTGAAGGGCCTCTAGCCCAGAGGATCGGTGATCCCAAGGCTTCCGCCGACCACGCCGATCGGCGGATCCTCGTGCGGCGCTCCGGGGCCCGGGGGCGTGAAGCGAACCAGCACGTAGCCGTCGATCACGCCGTCGCCATCGAGATCCACGTCTACGCGGGTCAGCGGCGGCCCCACCAGGGTGGGGCCGAAATCGCTCGTGGTGAAGTCGCCGGAGCCGGGCTCGGTGGTGGGCGGCGTGAGTTCGGTGGTGGAGAAGTCGTCGCCGCCGTCCGTGGGCGGATCGGTCTTCTTGGCCTCGTCGTCGCTCGGGCGCTGCAGGTTCCGGATATCGATCCGTTCGCCAAAGGCGTTCACCAGCCGGTCGCCGTCGGCGTCCGCAAAGTCCAGGATCACGCCCAGCAGGGTGTCCGGGCCGCGAGCCCCCGCGGGGGCCTGAAGGACGAAGGTGTCGGCGCCTTCGCCGCCGATGGCGGTGACCCCCGTGGCGAGTTCGAGACGGTCGTCGCCCTCCCCGCCCTCGAGGATGTCGTTGCCGCCTCCGCCGCGCAGGGTGTCGTTCCCGCCGCCGCCGATCAGGTGCTCGTCGGCCGAGCCGCCCACCAGCAAGTCGTCGCCCTCCGTGCCCACGATCACGATGCGCTCGCTTGTCGCCGGCGCGGCCTGGACCGGTTCGACAGACGCGGCGTTCGCCTCGCCGCCGGCGGCCGAGGCGGCCGGCGCGGGCAGGTCGACGCTGGCCGGCGCGGCCACAGTGGCCGTCGCGGGAGCTGCCGCCACGGCGATCGGCGCTGCCGGCGTCGCCTGCTGCTGGGCCGAGCCCTGGACGGCGATCTCCCGCGCCTGCAGCGGCGAATCCGCCTCGAGGTCAGGGGGCGGCGGCTCAGGCAGCGGCGAAAGGTCCGGGGCTTCGGCCGCTTCGGCCACGCCCGCGACGCCCGAGGTCTCGTAGAAGAAGGCGGCGGCGACGATGAGGGCCAGGAAGGTCTGACCCTGACGCGCCGTGAACGGCAGGATCGTCGCCGACTGCGGGGCGAAGGCCTCCTCGGCCGCGGCCAGGTGGTCACGCAGGGCGGTGTGGAGGTCCACGCTCTCGTTGACGGCGTCGTCGACCGCCGAGTGGACGACGAATTTGCCGTCGATGCGCGCGACATGGATCAGGACGTCGCCGCTCCCGTCGGTCACCACGCACCAGGGGTCGCCTTCGTCGGTGGCGCCGAAGATGACCTCGACCTCGACGCCGCCGGCGGCCAGCCGGTCGGCCAGCTCCTCCAGTCGCGCGCGTTCCACGGGCGTCCAGTCGCCGCTCTCGCGCACGCGCATGACGAAGGGAACGACCTGGCCCATCTCCTCGAGAGGCATCTCCTGGGGACCCTATCCGGCGGCGCGGCCCTGGCTCGCGGAGCCCGCCTCGGCGCCGAACAGAAGTCGAAACAGCTCGGGTTCGTAGTAGCGGAGCAGGGTCTTGGCGAAGTCGCCGGGCTCCAGGCCCAGCGCCTCGGCCCAGGCGCCCTGCGTCTCGATCGGCAGGCGGCCCAACCCGCTCTCCACCTGCGAGACGAAGGTGTAGTAGCGCAGACCCACCTTTTCGGCCAGTTCCGCCTGGGTCAGTCCGGCCGTCTCGCGCGCCGTCTTGAGCCAGCGCCCCGCCTGTTGGCGCAGGAGCTTGATCTGGGCGGCCTTGGCGGGGTCGGTCGCGGGTCTCGGCATCAACGGCTCCAGGACTTGTACGGCGCCCTTGCGGGGAACGCGCAAGCCGCATAATACAGTTTTTACGCAACAAATAACTACGCGACGCGTAGCCGCTTAGCCAGCGCGTAACACACCGAACGAACTCAGGAAAGCAATGAAGCGTCTCTTCGTGTCCGCCGCGGTGCTTCCGCTCCTCCACGCCGGCGCCGCCCAGGCGGAGACCAAGATCTCGACGGCCACGACCACGCCGGTGCGCACCTCCACGGTCGCTAGCGGACAACCCGACCACATCACCATCGAGACGGCGGGATCGATCGCGCCCACGAGCGCGGGGGCGGCGGTCACCGTCGACTCCTCGAACGCCGTGCAGAACAACGGGACGATCACCTTCACGGGCGTGAACGGCGCGACCGGCGTGCTCGCCACCGGCGAGGTCGCCGCGACCATCGGCAATGCCGGGACCATCAGCCTGGTCGAAGACTACACGGCGACCGACGCGGACAGCGACGGCGACCTCGACGGTCCGTTTGCGCAGGGCTCGGGGCGGTTCGGCATCCGGGCCGTTTCTCCGACCTTCGTCACCGGCAACATCACGAACACCGGCGCGATCACGATCGAAGGGAACGACTCCGCGGCGATCTCTATCGAAACGCGGCTGTTCGGGAACCTGGCGAGTTCGGGCGGCGTCGGTGTGGTGGGCGACCGCAGCGTGGCCATTCGGGCGGACTCCGTGTCCGGCGACGTCCGGATCACGGGTTCGGCGACCGCACAGGGCGAATCCAGCGTCGGTGTCCAACTGGGCCAGGTGGACGGCGCCGTGGTGATCCAGAACGCGATCACCGCCACGGGCTACCGCTCGACCAGCCGTCTTACGGACGATGCGCGGGCCAAGCTGGATGCGGACGACCTGAAGCAGGGCGGCGCCGCCGTGCGGATCTCCGGCAGCGTCGGCAGGGGCGTGCTGCTCGACCGGCCGCCGGCCGACAACAACACCGACGACACCGATGAGGACGACGACGGGATCGCCGACTCCGCCGAGGCCGCCTCGGCGCTGACTGCCTATGGCCAGGCTCCGGCGCTGGATATCGGCGGCGCCTCGGCGACCAGCCTGGGCGCCGTGGGGACCGGCGACCTGGCCTTTGGCCTCGTCAACAAGGGCGGGATCACCGGGGATGGCGTGAACGATGGGATCGCCGCCACGGCCCTTCGCGTCGGCCAGGCCGGCGGCGGAACGGTGACGGTCCAGGGTGGCGTGAACAACCTTGGCGGCGCCATCGTCGCCCGCGCCTACGCCGCCCAGTCTACGGCGGTGCTGCTCAATCCGACCGCGAGCGTCGCCGCCTTCCGCAATTCCGGCACGGTCGGCGCCGAGCAGTATGGCGGACTGCACGACGCCCGCGCCCTGGTGGACCTGTCCGGTTCGCTGGCCCTGATCGAGAACTCGGGCGACATCACTGCCCTGGTGACCCCTCCGAGCAGCGTGACCCAGACCGGACGCGCGATCGCCATCGACCTCACGGCCAACAGCGCCGGCGCGACGATCCGCCAGGCCAAGGTGGGGACCGGCGATACGCCATCGATCACAGGCGAGGTGCTCTTCGGATCCGGCGCCGACCGGCTCGAGGTTCTGGGCGGGACGCTCGCCGGCGCGATGACCTTCGGCGCGGGGGCCGATGCGCTGGTGATCGACGGCGGGGCGGCCGTCGCCGGGCGGATCAGCGACAGCGACGGCCAACTCGCCCTCGACGTGCGCAACGGCCGCCTGGCGATCGGCAACACCGCGCCCCTCACCATCAGCGCGTTGAGCCTGGGGGAGAAGGGCGTGCTGGCGGTGAACATCGATCCCGACGCGGCGGGCACGCGCCTGAACGTCACCGGCGCGGCCACCGTGGCGACCGGGGCGCAGGTGGACGTGACGCTGACCGGGCTTTCGCGCGGAAACCGCTCGTATCAGGTCGTGCAGGCCACGAGCCTCACCGTGGGCCAGGCCGGAGCATCGGTCGCCGGGGCGCCCTACCTCTACCAGGCCAGCCTGCGGGCCGACACGACGGCCGGCGCCCTTTTCGTGGACCTGCGGCCGAAGACGGCCGACGAACTCGGCCTCAACCGCTCCGGCGCCCAGGCCTATGCGGCGGTCTTCGAGTCCCTCGATACGGAGTCCGACATCGAGCAGGCCTTCCTGGCGCAGGACACGCAGGCGGGCTTCGAGGCGCTCTACGACCAGATGCTGCCGGACCATTCGGGCGGCGTCCTTATGTCGGCGGCGGCCGTCTCCGCGGCGGTCTCGCAGGCCGTCGCCGCGCCGCTCGCGATCGACGAAACCTCGGGGACCGGCGTCTGGGCGCAGGAGGTCGTGTTCCAGATCAAGCGCGACCAGGCGGACGCCGCGGGCTTCAAGAGCCAGGGCTTCGGCTTCGCCGCCGGCATGGACCTGCAGGGCGTGCGCAACGCCCTGGGCGCGAACCTGAGCTTCGTCTCGACCGACGTGAAGGACCGGGGCGCGATCGCCGGCGAGCAGATCTCCATGAACCTGATCGGCGCAGGCCTCTACTGGCGTTTCGACGGCGGGCCGTTGCAGGCGGCGGTCCGGGGCGGCGTGGGATACGCCTTCCTGGACGGCGAGCGCCTCTTGGTGTCCGAGACCCTGAATCGCCGGGCGGACTCCAAGTGGAACGCCTGGATGGTCGACGCCTACGCGGGCGCCTCGTACGAGGTGCGCGCCGGCAGCCTCTACGCCCGTCCCGAGGTCTCCGTGAGCTATCTGCGCCTGGCCGAAGAGGGCTACCGCGAGAAGAACGGCGGCGACGGCTTCAACCTGATCGTCGACGATCGGACCGGAGACCTTCTGACCGGCGAGGCCCTGCTGGCCGTCGGCTGGCGGTTCGGGGACGAGGTCTATTTCGCGCCGGAAGTGAAGGCCGGCTATCGCCTCAAGCTGGCCGGGGGGCCGTCGCGGACCACCGCCCATTTCGAGGGCGGCCAGGACTTCACCCTCGATCCCGAGGACGCCTTCGACGGGGGCGCCGTCGTTCGGGCGGGCTTCAAGGGCGGCGCGCCACGGGTGCTCTATGCCGTCAACGGCGGGGCGACCGTCGACGGCGAATACGAGGAGTATGACGTCCGCGCCACCGTGCGGTTCCAGTTCTGAGGCCCCGACGCGGTATTCGCCTACGGGGTGAGCCGGTTTGCCGGCGGCCCGGATTTTGCCTAGAACGCCCCGCAGTCTACGGCCGGGCCTCCCTTCGGGACGCTCGGAACCGGCAGCGGTGGGAGTCGACCGATCTTGGCCAAGCGCCAGCCGATCCTGAAGGGCCGCGCCCGGCGCCTTGCCGCCGAAGGGTTGATCGTGGCGACCGCCGGCCTCAGCGCGTTCGCGGTGGCGCACGCCTCCCTGCCCGCCTTTCCTGATGTGGGACCGGCGCCCTCGGCGCGGGTGGCCCTGACCAGTGCGCCGGCGCGCACCGTCGCCGATGAAGACGACGCTCTGATCGCGTTCGTGGAGCCCGTGCCCGGCCACGCCGTGGTCTCGCCGTTCGGCCTGCGCCAGCTCCCCTGGGAGGGCGGCGGGCGGCTGCACGAAGGCGTCGACATCTCGGCCGATAGCGGCGTGCCGGTGATCGTCGCCGCCGACGGCGTCGTGGTCGAAGCCGGCGAGAAGGGCGGCTACGGCCGCTACGTCGCCGTCCGCCACGCCGAAGGACTGACCACGATCTACGCCCACCTGGGCGGCATCCATTCCGGCGTAAAGCCGGGGCTGGCGGTGACCGGCGGGACGGCGATCGGCCGGATCGGCTCGACCGGCGTGTCCACCGGGCCGCACCTGCATTTCGAGATCCGCGACGCCCAGGATCGGCCGCTCAATCCCGCCATGTTCCTGGGAAAGGCGTTCGCCGAGGCCGGCGACCTGCCGATCGACCTCGCCAAGCGCTATTCCGGCCGGGTCCGGATCGCGCACGTGTCCTACATCCCGCCCAGCAAGCGGGCGCTGATGGAGGGGCGTGATCCCGACACGGTCGTTATCCGGCGCAGGACCACCGACGCCCAGGACCTGGCGGCGGCCGAAAAGAACCTGCAGGGCCTGGAGCCTGCGACCGCCAAGCGCGAAAAGATCGAGGGCCTGAAGGAGCTCTCCATCGGGCCGGACGGCCGGCCGCGGGCGCAGCTCGCGCTTTGAGGACCTTCCGGGGCGAACGGATCGACATCGGGGGGCGCGCCCTGCGCGTCGTCCGCGCGGGTCCCCCGAGTTCGGAACATCCGCTGATCGTCTGCGAGCACGGGGCCTTCGGCTGCGCCGCCGACTGGGCCGTGGTGCAGGAGACGCTGGCGTCGCGGGGCCTGCGCAGCCTCGCCTACGACCGGGCCGGCCTGGGCCATTCCGATCCGGGGCCGGACCCGCGCGACGGCCGTGCGAGCAACGACGATCTCGAGGCGCTGCTGGCGGCGCTGGGCGAGGCGGGCCCGATCGTACTTTGCGGGCATTCCATGGGCGGGCTCATGGTCCGGCTGTTCGCACTTGAGCGGGACCGGCCCCTGGCCGGCCTGGTGCTCGTGGACGCCATGGCCCCCGAGCTGATCGAGCTTCCGGGCGGTGCGGTGACTATCGCGGGGTTCGGCCGCTTGCTGCAGGCGGCGGGCGTCGGGGCGCGGTTCGGGCTCATGGTTCCGGTCTCGCTCGTCAGCGGCAACCTCATCGGGCTCACCGGGCCGGCGGCGCTCGAGAAGCGCCGCATCCACGCCTCGGCGTCACATGCCCGAGGCGCGGCGACCGAGGTACGGATGTGGCCGCAGACCTCGCGGATGGCTGCGGCCGCCCAGCTTCCGCCGGACCTGCCGGTGGCGGTGGTGACCGCCGGGCCGCACCGCGGCCGCCAGGTGCTTAAGCGCATCCAGGAGTCCTCCGCGACCCGCAGTCGCGCCGGGCGCGTCGAGCACGTGTCTGCGGCCAACCATGCGAACCTCCTGGGGCCTCGCTATGCCGACGCGATCGTGCGCGGCGTCGAGCACGTCCTGAGGGTCGATCAGGGCTCGCGCTGAACGAGGCCCGCGGCCGCCTCGAAACGGGCGCGGACAAGGGGTTCGATCGTCAAATCGTTCGCCAGGTCCGGGCGCACGGGCAGGCGCACCTGGCCGTCGGGCGGCGCCACGGCGGGCAGACCGGCCCGGATCGTCGGCTGGATCGCGCTCAGGAAGGACCGGTCCCCACGCGGCAGACGAGCAGCTAGGCCGGGCAGGGGAAGCAGCGCCATCCCGGGTCGATGCGCGGTCGCCGCGAACCGGCCGTCCCAGATCGTCTCGCGGCCCGTCCGCAGTTCAAGCGGCGGCAGAGGTCGCCGTCGGAATTCGCCGGGCTCGCGCCCGATGGTGACTTCCTTCGCGGTGGCGCTGATCCGTGCGCCGGCCAGGGTGGCGGCCACCGGCTCATCCGCCTGCAGGAGCCTGGCGATACGCTGCAGGCGCGCGGTCGCGGGTCGTCGATCGCCGCCGCCGGCGCAGACGCAGGCGAGGCCGACAAGGCGGACCACGTCCTCGATCGTGGCTCGCCGGAGAGCGTCGCGAGGGATTTCGATAGCGCCCCACGAATGATCGACGACCCAGGCCAGCTCCAAGGGAGCGTCGTCCTCGCGCGCGTCGACGACGCCCGCCCCTGCCGCCCTGGCGCGCGCACGGGCGAACCGGAGGTCGTCGTTCGCGGGATCGTCGATCCAGGTCTCGCCCTGATGGGTCAGCCAGGTTCGCAACTCGCCCCGACGCCGCCCGAGCAGGGGGCGCAGCACGAAGACGCCGCGGCCCTCCGGCCAGACGGGGGAGGGCGCCCACTCGCGAGGATCGGGCGTCGTCGAGCCGGCGCTTCGCATGGCTTTCGCCTCGGCGAGGTCGTCCGCCGTGTGCCCCATGAGGATCACCTGCGCGCCGGCCGTTCGGGCGGCTTCAGCCAGCAGGCGGTGGCGCGCCTGGCGGGCGGCGGCGGGCAAGCCTGTCGCGGGCTTGTCGCCGTCCCAGGCCAGGGCCTGGAACGTGCGGCCGAGCCGTGCGGCGAGCGCGCCACACCGCACGCCCCATTCCGCGCCTTCGGGACGAAGCCGATGATCGACATAGAGGATGACGAGTTCGCGCGCGCGGTCGCGCGCCCAGCGGTCGGCGATCAGCGTCAGTGCGAGGGAGTCGCCGCCGCCGGAAAGGGCGACGGCGATGGGCGGACCGCTTCGCCGCAGGCGCCGATCGAAGACGGTCCAGACGGCGGCCTCTAGGCCGCGCACTTTGCCTGGGTGCGGGCGGCGGCGGCGCGGGCGGCCACGGTGGCCGGCGGCTTCGGGTAGCGGCGTGCGAACTCCGCCAGCGTCTGGCAGGCGTCATTGGGCTTCTTCAGCGCGATGAGCGACCGCGAGAGTTCGACCACGGCGTCCGGCGCCCAGCCGGTCTTGGGCCAGCCGCGGATGGCGGCGATATAGGCTTGGGCGGCGCGGGTGTGATCGCCCCGGACGCTGAGGGTCTTGCCCCACCAGTAGTTGGCTTCGGGCGTCTTCGCCGCGTCCGGATAGGCCTGGACATAGGTCGCGAAGGCCGACTCCGCGGCGTCGTAGTCCCCGGCGAGCATCAGCTGGCGCGCCTCGGCGAAGCCCTGGTCGGGATCGCCGCCGCCGGGCGCCGGCAATGCGCCGAGGGAGCCTTCCTCGGGCGGGGCCGGGGGCGGCGGCAGGGTGGCCTGTTCGACTGCGGCAAGGCGTTCGCTCAGCGCCTGGACCTGCGCCTTGAGCGCCGTGTTCTCGCGCTTGGCCGTATCGAGATCGAAGACGGCCGTCTCGATGGACCCGTTCAGGCGCTGGAGCGAGGCCTCGAGGTCGGCGAGGCGCTGGCCCATCTCCGCGAGGCGCGCGTCGGTGTCGGCGGGCTGGACCACCACCGGCTTCCCGGTGTCGCGAAGCTGGAAGACGATCGCCCGAAGCTCGCGGACCACCTTCTCCATCCGCTCGACGCGGCGGGCGTCCCGCTTGTCGAGCGGATCCTCAGGCATGGGGGTCTGGGCCGCCGTGGAGCCGGCCGTCGCGAAGACGGCCAGCGCCAGCAGGGCTCCGGGCAATCGGCGCGCGCGCATGGAGACCTAGTTCGCCCCCGACACGATCGCCGTATGGGCGTTGCGGTTCTTCTGCCAGGCTTCCTCGCCCGTCCCCGGATCGATCGGCTGTTCCTTGCCGAACGAGATGGTGGCGATCCGGTCGGCGCTGATCCCCTGGGCCACGAGGTAGTTGCGCACCGAATTGGCGCGGCGGGCGCCGAGGGCCAGGTTGTATTCGCGTGTGCCGCGTTCGTCGGCGTTGCCCTCGATCCGCACGCGAACGGTGGGATAGCGGCGCAGCCAGGCGGCCTGGGCGTCCAGGATCGGCCGGGCGTCGGCGCGAACCTCATGCTGGTCGGTGTCGAAATAGACGCGGTCGCCGACGTTGACGACGAAGTCCTGCGCCGAGCCGGGAACCGGGCCCGTCGGTTGGCTCGAAACCGGCGGCTGCGATGGTGGCAGCGGCGTCGAGGGCTGCTGAGCCGCGGGTGGCGGCGTCGTGTCCACAGGCGGCTTGGGCCGCTGGCAGGCGGCGACGGAAGCGGCGGCGGTCGCAATGAGCGCCACGCGAAGCACCGTGCCAGTGGGGAAGCGGCGGACCATCTGTGTCTCCTCGTTCCTGGATCTGGGGATGAGTATCAGACTCTATCGGGTGGAAATACGACGCAAGACTAGTTGAGCAATGGCGACCAGGCCGGATCGGACCCGGCGCCCGGGTAAGGCATTGGCTGAAGGATTCGGCCCGTGACATCCACGCTCCATAACCTGGGAGCGCCGCCGGGGGTTTCACGCGAGAACATCAGGACCCGCCCGTTGGGGGCCCAGGTGGGGCCTTCGTCCAGATAGCTGGAGGTGAGCAGCCGCTCGTCCGTGCCGTCCGGCCGCATCACACCGATGTGGAACTGGCCGCCGGCCTGCTTGGTGAAGGCGATGAACTCGCCCGTGGGGCTCCAGACCGGCGTGGTGTAGCGGCCTCCGCCCGAGGAGATGCGCCGCACGCCCGAGCCGTCCGCGCTCATGACGTAGAGCTGAGGCGATCCCCCGCGGTCCGAGTTGAAGACGATACGGCTCCCGTCCGGCGAGAAGGATGGCGAGGTGTCGATCGAGGGGTCGGCGGTCAGGCGCGTGGAACTCCGGTTCGCCAGGTTCATCACATAGATGTCGCTGTTGCCGCCGCGTTCGACCGAGAAGGCGACCCGGCCGCCGTCGGGCGAGAAACGCGGGGCGAAGACCATGCCTTGGAAGGAGCCCAGGCTCTCGCGCCGGCCGCTCTCCAAGTTGAACAGATAGACCGTGGCGCTGTCCTGGCGCAGCGCCATGTAGGTGATCTCCTGGCTGTTGGAGGAGAACCTCGGCGTCATGACGATGGAATCGCCGCCCGTCAGGTAGCTGGGGTTGGCGCCGTCCTGGTCCATGATCGCCAGGCGCTTGATGGTCTTGCCGCGGGCGCCGCTCTCGGCCACGAACACCACGCGGGTGTCGAAGTAGCCCTTCTCGCCAGTCAGGCGCTCGTAGACCGCATCCGAGATCTTGTGGGCGACCTTGCGCCAGCTCTCGGGGCTGGCGGTGAACTGCAGGCCCAGGAGCTGGTTCTCGGCGAAGACGTCCCAGAGGCGAAAGTCGACGCGCAGCTTGCCACCCTCGACCGTGACCTGGCCGTTGACGAGGGCCTGGGCGTTGATGGTCTTCCAGTCGGCGAAGCGCGGCTGGACGTTGGCGTCGAGGTTGCGCTCGATGAAGCTGGCCGGGTCCAACGGCCGGAACAGGCCCGACCTCTGCAGGTTGGCGCTGATGACCTGGGCGATCTCCGCGCCCTGCGGCCCGCCGTTGAAGGCGGGCACCGCGATCGGCAGCGGCTGGACGTCGCCGCGGTTGACGTTGACCTCGATCTCCGCGCGCGCCGGGGCGGCGACCGCCAGAGCCGTGACGGCGCAGAGCAAGGTGAAGAACAGGGCCGTGAACCGGCGCGGAAGGCTCCGGACTTGGGTCATCTGGCGCAGGCCTCTCGGGCGTTGAAGTTGACGGCGATACGTTGGCCGTAGAAGTCGCGGGGCAACCCGCGGAACGGGGCGGCGGCGTAGACCGCGCGGACGGCGCGGTCGGCCGCCGCCTGGGACACCGGCGTGCGCGCGCCCTGGATCTCGGCCTTCACGTCGCCGACCACCTGGCCGCCTACGCCGAGCTGGAAGACCGTGCGCACGACGACGTTGCCGCCGCCTTCGACCTCGCAGTTGGGGTTCCAGCGGCGCTGGAGCTCCTCGGCCAGGCCCTGCAGAGCCGCGCCGGCGGCCAGGCCGGTTCCCGCGGTCTGGCGGGCCGTGGGTGCGGTCTCGGGCCGGCTTGCGCCTTTCTGGGCGGCGGACGGGCGCTGGGGCTGGTTGCGGGCAGGCCTCGTCAGGCTCTCCGCCAAGGCGTCGAGGTCGAAGCTGCTCTCGGCCTGTTTCGGCGCGGGCCGGGGGGCGGGGGCCTTCGTCGCAGGCTCCGCGGCCTTGGCGGCCGGCGCGGGGAGCTCCGGCGGCGGCGCGGGGTCCAGCGGGGCCTCAAGCATCGGGTCTTCGGTCATCGCCGGCAAAGTTTCGGGTCCCTGCTCCGCCGGTCGGGTGTCGATGTCGGGGGCGCTGGAGACGATGTTCACCGGCACGACCGAGCCCACCCTAAGGTCGCGCGCGCCCCAGGAGATCATGAACGCCGCGGCGACCGCGGCGTGCAGGGCCACCGAACCGATGGCGGCCGGTGAGATCTCGAAGCGTCGCGCGGCGGCCGTGGTCACCCCGCGTCCTCCTCCCCGCCCGACGAGGGACCGCCGGTGTCGGTGATCAGGTTGATCGCGGTGAATCCCGAGGTGGACAGCGAGGCCATGACCCGTGCCACCACCTCATAACTGGCACGGCCGTCGGCGCGGACGTAGATGGGCCGCGAGGTGTCGGCCGCCATCTCCTTCAGACGCGGCGACAGGCTGGCAAAGGGAGTCGCCGTCTCGCCCACATAGATGGCGCCGTCGGACCGGATCGAGATGGTGATCGGATCCGGCACGTCCTGCATTGCGCCGGCCTCGGTCTTGGGCAGCTCGACCGGCACGCCGGCCGTCAGCAGGGGCGCGGAGATCATAAAGACGATCAGCAGCACGAGCATCACGTCCACGAGTGGGGTGACGTTGATCTCGGAAAGCGCGCCGCGCCGCCCGCGGCCGTAGCGGCGCCGGCGCCGCTCGCCGCCCGCTGCGAAGGCGTCGTTGGCCGAAAGCGCCATCTCAGGCCCGCTCCGCCAGCCGGCGCTGGATGGCGGTGGAAAGGTCGTCGGCGAACCCCTCAAGGCGGGCTGAATACTTCCCCGCGGCCGTCGAGAAGGCGTTGTAGAAAATATAAGCGGGGATGGCCGCCACCAGGCCGATGGCCGTGGCGAAGAGGGCCTCGGCGATGGCCGGGGCGACGATGGCCAGCGAGGTGTTCTTCTGGACCGCGATGGCCTGGAACGCGCGCATGATGCCCCAGACGGTGCCGAACAGGCCGACGAACGGCGAGGCGGTGGCGACGATGGCGAGGGCGCCCAGGCCCGCCTCGACCCGGGCGGTCTCGCGGGCGATGGTGGCGTCGAGGTGCCGGTCGATGCGCTGGATCAGGAAGGCGACCTGGCCCTCGCTGGCGACGCCCTTGGCGCGGCTGTCGCGCCATTCCTTCAGGGCGCCCTGGAGCATGCGGGGCAGGGCGTGGGTCGGGCGTTCGCCGGCCTCCTGGGCCACCTCCTCGAGGCTCCGTCCGGAGGACACGGCGTCCTCGAAGGCGTCGGCCTGGCGGTTCAGGGCGCGGAAGCGGAACAGCTTGTCCAGGATGATCGTCCAGGACCACAGGGAGGCGACGGCGAGGCCGATCATGACGAACTTCACGACCCAGTCCGAGCGGAGGAAGATCGTCAGGAGGTCGAAGCTTTCGGCGGTGACGGCGGCGGCCGGGTCCATCTTGTCTCCTGGTAGCGTGTCCGGTCGTGGTTGGCGGTCTTCGGTGGCGATCTTATGGCGCTGAAAAGTAGGGTCGCAGAAGCTCGACCATCGTGGCCGGCGGGCGACGCGCGCGGCCCTTCAGGTCGATGCAGACGGCCTGCAGCTTCGCCTCCGCGATCAGGTCGTCGCCGCGCACGATCCGCTGGCTGACCATCAGCCGGGCGCCCTGCACGGCGTCGTAGGTGGTGCGCACCAGCAGGGCGTCGTCCACGCGGGCGGCGCGGCGATAGTCCACCTCGATCCGCACGATGGTGAAGGCCGTGGGCTCGGGCAGGTTCAGAAGCTCGGTGTGGCTGATCCCCGCCAGCCGGAAGAAGTCGCTCCGTCCCCGCTCGAAGTAGCGCAGGTAGTTGGCGTGGTAGACCATGCCGGTGAAGTCGGTGTCCTCGTAGTAGATGCGCACCGGCAGCACGTGCTCGCGGCCCTCCAGCCAGCCGGCGGTGGGTTCGGCGCTCATTCGAACAGGTCCCCGGCCGGGGGCTGGCCGACGCCCTTGGGCGCGGCGAGGCCCAGGTGCTCGTAGGCCTTGGCGCAGGCCATGCGGCCGCGCGGGGTGCGCTGGATGAAGCCCTGCTGCAGGAGGAAGGGCTCGATGACGTCCTCGACGGCGTCGCGCGCCTCGGCGATGGCGTAGGCCAAGGTCTCGACCCCCGCCGGGCCGCCGGCGTAGTTCTCGATCAGCGCGCGCAGGTAGCGGCGGTCCAGGGCGTCCAGGCCCATCTCGTCGACGTCCAGGCGGGCCAGGGCCGAGGCGGCGGCGGCCCGGTCGATCACCTCGGCCCCGTCCGCGCCGGCGAAGTCGCGTACCCGGCGCAGCAGCCGGCCGGCCACGCGCGGGGTGCCGCGGGCGCGGCGGGCGATCTCGAGCGCACCTTCGGCGTTGAGCGGCGCGCCCATCTTGGCGGCGGCGCCCAGAAGCACCTTTTGCAGCTCCTCGTGGGTGTAGAACTCCAGCCGGATCGGGATCCCGAAGCGGTCGCGCAGCGGCGTCGCCAGCAGGCCCGCGCGCGTGGTCGCCGCCACCAGGGTGAAGGGGGCGAGGTCGATGCGGATCGACCGCGCCGACGGCCCCTCGCCGATCACCAGGTCGAGGACGTGGTCCTCCATGGCCGGATAGAGGATCTCCTCCACATTGGCGGCCAGACGGTGGATCTCGTCGATGAAGAGGACGTCGCGCGGTTCCAGGTTCGTGAGAATGGCGGCCAGGTCGCCGGCCTTGGCCAGGACGGGCCCGGACGTGGCGCGGAAGTTCACGCCGAGCTCGCGGGCGACGATCTGGGCCAGGGTGGTCTTGCCCAGGCCCGGCGGGCCGAACAGCAGTACGTGGTCCAGGGCCTCGGCGCGGTTTTTGGCCGCCTCGATGAAGACGCTGAGGTTCCCCTTGGCCTGCTGCTGGCCGACGAACTCGGCGAGCGTCTGCGGGCGCAGCGCCTTGTCGGCGGTCTCGAAGGCTTGGGGCTCGCCGGAGACGATGCGGGTCATGATGATCCTCCCCCACAGGGGTAGGGGGACCGCAAAGCGGTGGAGGGGGTTTCCGCTGCTGGAGCCGGGGATGAAACCCCCTCACCCGCTTCGCGGGAGCTCCCCCTGGGGGGGAGCATCTGCGCGTGGATTCCCCTCACCGGCCCAGCTCCTGCAGGGCGGCCTTGATGAGGGCCGGCGGCTCGGCCTCCTCGCCGAGGCGGACGGCGGCGGCCTCGACGACGCGGCGCGCGGCGGGCTCGGCGACGCCCAGGCCCATCAGGGCGGCGACGGCCTCGCCCGAGGCGGAGGGCTTCGCGGGCTGGGCGGCGGGAACGCCGGCGTGGAAGGCGGCCACGGGGCCGTCGTGGATCGGCTTGCCCTTCAGCTCGGTGACGATGCGCAGGGCGAGCTTGGGCCCGACCCCGTTGGCGCGGGCCACCGCGGCCTTGTCGTCGCGGGCCACCGCGGCGGCCAGCTCGGCCGGCGGCAGGACGTCCAGCACCGACAGCGCCGCCTTTGGCCCCACTCCCTGGATGGTCCGCAGGAGCACGAAGGCCTGGCGGTCGTCGCGGCTGAGGAAGCCGTAGAGCGTCATGCCCGTCTGTTCGCCCCAATGGCTCTCGACGTGCAGCAACGTCTCGGAACCGATCTCGGGCAGGCGCGACAGGGTGCGCGCGCCGCAGCGCACGACATAGCCCACGCCCATCACGTCGATGAGCGCGTCCTCCTCGCCCACCTCGGCGACGGCTCCGCGCAGGCGTCCGATCATCTGCGAATCAGGTTCGGCATGTGTTCCCCCATGGGTACCGCAGGGCGGAGTCGGGGGGAACAATGCGGGCGTTATAAGGGCTCCGGGCCGCTGTTACGGCCGCGTCAGGGCCCGGGCCGATTCCAGCGCATGAACGAGCTTCGCCGGCGTGAAGGGCTTGCTCAGCAAGAAGGTGCGTTCGGGCAGCGAGCCGAGGGCTTGGGAACTGGAGTGTCCGGTGATGATCACGGCAGCAATCTCGCGAGTGATCGTCCGAGCTCGGCTAATGGCCTCGTTTCCGGGCAGGCCCGGCATCGCGTAGTCCGTGACGATGGCGTCATAGGCGCCGGGGTTGGCTTCGAACTCCCTCAGCATCGCCTCGCCGCTGTCCACGTCGACGACCAAGGCGCCGAGTTCCTGCAACAGGCTGGCCGTGGTCTGCCGCACGCCGGCATGGTCGTCGACAAGGAGGATCCGGATCGTCTCGGCGAACCGCTCCGTCTGCGGGCCGTGTTGCAGGCTAGGCTTCGCGTTCGCCTCGCCGCCGGACGGCGAACGCGGGAGCCAAATGTGGACCGATGTGCCCACGCCGACGGTGCTTTCGATGTCGAGCGCCCCGCCGGACTGAACCGCGAAGCCGTAGACCATCGACAGGCCCAACCCGGTGCCTTTGCCGATCTCCTTGGTCGTGAAGAACGGCTCCATCACCTTTTCCAGGACGTCATCGGCCATGCCGTGTCCCTCATCGGCGACGGTCAACACCACGTAGTCGCCGGCGGCCAGGCCGTGCTCGTTGTGCCCTCCCACGCTTCGGGCCGAGGTGACGACGCGCACGACGCCGCCGTCCGGCATCGCGTCCCGGGCGTTGATGACAAGGTTCATGACCGCCAGTTCGAGCTGCGAGGGGTCGGCATAGGGCGCCCAGTCGACCGGCGGCGCCTGCCAATCCAGGCGCACGCGCCCGCCAAGCATGTGAGCCAGCAGTTCGCGGACATTGGCCGAAAGTTGGGTCAGGTCGATCGCCGACGGCTCGAGGCGCTGGGTGCGCGAGAAGGCGAGCAGGCGCTTGATCAGTTCCGCACCCTGCTCCGCCGCGCGAAGGGTCATCTGGGTGATCTTGCGGTCCGGTTCGGCGAGCTCGACGCGTTTCTCGAGCAAGGTGACGCCGCTGATCACAGCCGCAAGCAGGTTGTTGAAGTCATGCGCGATGCCGCCCGTCAGTTTGCCGAGCGCGTCCATCTTCTGGGCCTGCAGAAGCTGGCCTTCGAGGGCCTTGCGCTCGGAGATATCCAGCAGCGTTCCGGCGAAATTCGAGAGCCCGTCGTCGAGACGCGCGCTCTGATCGAGCACGTGCCGGTAACCGCCATCGCGACCGCGCAGGCGATACTCGAGCGCCATCTGGCCGTCTCGTTCGCGCGTCTCCAGGGCCGCGGCGACCCGCGCCTGATCCTCGGGGTGGACCCGGTCGAGCCAGGGCTCCAGCGTCCGATCGGCTGACGAGTCCAACAGCCCGGGAATGCTGCCGGCCGCCAGGGTGCGCCGGTCCCCGAACCGCCGATCCTCCATGTAGAGCACGATCGGAAGGCTTTCGATGATGGCGGCTTGCCGGACCTCGGATTCTCGCAGGCTTCGCTCGACCTCGAGCCGCTCGTCCTGCATGCGAAGATTGTCGTCCAGCAGCGCCCTTTCCCGCTTCGCCTTGGCCTCGATCTCGCGCGACATCTGGAACAGGTCGACAAAGACGCTGACCTTCGAGCGGAGCACCAGGGGTTCGACGGGCTTGAAGATGTAGTCGACGGCGCCCATCGAGTAGCCGCGCAGCAGGTGCGGCTCGTCCTTGTTGACCGCGGAGAGGAAGATGATGGGGACCCTCGCGGTGTGCTTGCGCCCGCGGATCAGGCTGGCGGTCTGGTAGCCGTCCATCCCCGGCATGATGACGTCCAGCAGAATGACGGCGAAGTCCCCTGCCATCAGCTCGCGCAGCGCCGCGTCGCCCGACGACGCCGTCACGACCTCCGCGACGTCCTCGATGATCGAGCGGATCGCGATGAGGTTGCGATCGTCGTCGTCGACGACCAGCACCTTGGGCCGCCCGTCGGCGAGGAAGGCGCGCGCGGCTGATGCGGACGCGACACCGCTCATTCGGCGGCGTCGAGTTCGGCCGGGACGCGCTTGCGACCGGGCGCGGCTGGTCCGCGGGTCCAGACCCGCAGCATCGCAAGCAGAAGGTCGATGTCGACCGGCTTGGCGATGTAGTCTGTGGCTCCGGCCGCCAGGCACTTGGCGCGATCGCCCTTCATAGCCTTGGCGGTGACGGCGATCATGGGGATGGTGGCGATCCGGTCATCACGGGAAATCTCCCGCATGGTTTCATAGCCATCCATCTCGGGCATCATGATGTCGATCAGGGCGACGTCGATATCGCGATGGCTACGCAGGATCTCGATGCCGGCCCGTCCCCGCTCGGCGAAGGAGACCCTGACGCCTTCGCTCTCCAGAGCGCTCGTCAGCGAGTAGATGTTCCGGATGTCGTCGTCGATGATCAGGACGTGCTTGCCGGCGAGCCCCTGGCCAGCCTTTGGATCCGCGAGTGTCGTCGCCTTCGCCGAGCGGTGTCCGAGAAGCTTCGCCGTCTTCTGGTACGACTTCGTGAATTCGGCCGGCTTCGCGTCGCGGGCGACCGTGACGTCGGCGTCCGGCACGGCGGCCTGCGGCGGCGCCATCACATGCAGAGGCAGACCGCAGGTCACCTCGTGAGTGCGAAGGAACTCGAGCAGGACTTCGCCATGCATCTCGTCGATGCCGAGATCCAGCGAGATGAACTTCGGCGACAGCCGCTCGGCCATCCGGGCCGCGCCGGCGCCCGTCGCGCAGACGATGCCTTCGAAGCCGGCGCTCCGGGCCGAGGCGACGGCGCGGGCGGCGATGTCGTCGTCGTCGGTCACGATCATTGCGATCGGCGCGGCGTCCCGTTCGACGGTCGGTCGAGCGACGATGTCGGCTGCCGGCCCGTCGTCCTCGCTGGCCTCGCCGGCGTACTCCACCGGTTCGATATGCAATGGGACGAACAGGCTGAAGGTCGATCCCTGGCCGGGCTGCGACTGCACCCGCAGCTGGCCGCCCAGTAGTCCGACGATCTCGCGACTGATCGAGAGGCCCAGCCCTGTGCCGCCGTATTCGCGGCTCGTTGTTCCGTCGGCCTGCTGGAACGCCTCGAAGATCAGCTTCTGCTTTTCGCGGGGGATGCCGATGCCGGTGTCGGTCACCGAAATCCCCACCGCCTCCTTCTGCCTGTCGAGCACCGCGTGGCCCGGGCTCCAGCCGCTTGCAACGCGGTCGATCTTCATCGTCACGCTGCCTTGGGAAGTGAACTTGAAGGCGTTGGAAAGGAGATTGAGCACGATCTGCTGCAGGCGCTTCTCATCCGTGCGGATCGTCGCGGGAAGCGAGGGATCCAGCTCGACCGTGAAGTTGAGGTTCTTGTTCGCCGCGACCTGTCGGAAGTGGCGCTCGACGTAGACCTTCAAGCCATCCAACGGCACGTCGGTGACGTCGATGGTCACGGTGCCGGATTCGATCTTCGAGAGGTCGAGGATGTCGTTGATGAGATTGAGCAGATCGGCGCCGGCGGAGTGGATCGTCCGGGCGAACTCGATCTGCTTCTCGGTCAGGTTGCCCTGCTGGTTCTCGGACAGAAGCTTCGAGAGGATCAGCAGCGAGTTGAGCGGCGTGCGCAACTCGTGACTCATGTTTGCCAGGAACTCGGACTTGTACTTTGAGGTCAGCGCGAGCTGTTCCGCCTTCTCTTCGATGGCGCGCCGGGCCATGTCGATCTCGAGGTTCTTGGCCTCAACCTGCTTCTTCTCGTATTCCAGCAGTTGCGCCTTTTCCTGCAGTTCCTCGTTGGTGCGCCCCAGCTCCTCCTGCTTGGTGGTGAGCTCCGTCTGGCGCGATTGCAGTTCGTGGGTCAGCAACTGGGACTTTTCCAGAAGCCCTTCGGTGCGCATGGTGGCGGCGATCGTATTGAGCACGACGCCCACCGACTCCATGAACTGGTCGAGGAAGTTCCGATGGGTCTCGCTGAACTCGCCGAACGAGGCCAGCTCGATGACTGCCTTGACCTCGTTCTCGAACAGGGCCGGCATGATCAGCACGCTGGCCGGCGGCGCGCTGACCAGTCCGGATCCGATCTGGATGAAACGGGCGGGTACATTCTCAAGCCAGATCGGGCGCTTGTCGGCCGCGCATTGCCCGATCAAGCCTTCGCCGAACTTGAAGCTGGCCGGCATGTCGTCCAGGCGGGGCACGCCATAGCTGGCGGCGAGCTCCAGCTCCGCCTGGTCGCCGTCGGTGCGGGTTACGTAGAAGGCGCCGTGCTGGGCGTTCACCAGCGGCGCCAGCTCCGTCATGATCAGGCTGCAGACCGTGGCCAGCTCGCGCTCGCCCTGCAGCATCCGTGAGAAGCGCGCGAGGTTGGTCTTCAGCCAGTCCTGTTCCGCATTCTTGAGCGTCTGCTCCTTCAGATTGCGGATCATCTCGTTGATGTTGTCCTTCAGGGCGGCCATCTCGCCTGACGCCTGCACGGCGATCGAACGGGTCAGGTCGCCCTTGGTCACCGCCGTCGCCACCTCGGCGATAGACCGCACCTGGTTCGTCAGGTTGGCGGCCAGCTGGTTCACGTTGTCGGTCAGGTCGCGCCACAGGCCCGCGGCGCCGGGCACCGACGCCTGGCCGCCCAGCCGGCCTTCGATCCCCACTTCGCGGGCCATCGAGGTCACCTGGTCGCCGAAGGTCGACAGGGTGTCGATCATGAAGTTGATGGTCTCGGCCAGGGAGGCGATCTCGCCCTTGGCGTCGAGGGTCAGCTTGCGCTTCAGGTTGCCCTGGGCCACGGCGGTCACGACGTCGGCGATGCCGCGGACCTGGTCGGTCAGGTTGTCGGCCATCAGGTTCACGTTGTCGGTGAGGTCCTTCCAGGCGCCGACGACGCCCTCCACCTTGGCCTGACCGCCCAGCTTGCCCTCCGTGCCCACCTCGCGGGCCACGCGGGTCACTTCGCTGGCGAACGAGTTGAGC
>JBMOOD010000024.1:0-141247 GCA_049323595.1 Pseudomonadota bacterium | reverse complement strand
CCCTTCACGTCGACGGTGATCTTCTTCGACAGGTCGCCGCGGGCGACGGCGGTGGTCACCTCGGCGATGTTGCGGACCTGTCCGGTGAGGTTGCCGGCCATGGCGTTCACGTTGTCGGTGAGGTCCTTCCAAGTGCCGGCGACGCCGCGCACGCGCGCTTGGCCGCCCAGCTTGCCCTCGGTGCCCACCTCGCGCGCCACGCGCGTCACCTCGTCGGCGAAGCTGTCCAGCTGGTCGACCATCCGGTTCACGACCTTGCCGATGCGCAGGAACTCGCCGCGCAGGGGCCGGCCGTCGATCTCGGTCGACATGTGCTGGGAAAGGTCGCCCTTGGCGACGGCGCCGATGACGCGGGAGACTTCCGCAGTGGGCTGGACGGTGTCCTCGATGAGGTTGTTCACGGAGTCCATGACGCTCAGCCAATCGCCCTCGGCGTCCTTCATCTCGCCGCGCTGATCGATCTTGCCTTCCTTGCCGACCACCTTGGCCAGCCGCTCCAGCTGGCGCATCAGCATCTCGTTGCGAGACGCGATCTTGTTGACAAGCCGCGCGACATCCTTGTCGCCGTCGAAGTCACTGAGGACGATCCGGGTGGAGAAATCCCCGTCCGCCAGATCTGACAATGCCTGCTTGAGTTGTGTCGCCACGCCGCGCCCCATGACCCACGAACCTTAGCCGTGTTCAACGCCGAGACGTGGCGATGGTTCCCCGGCGCCATCCGCCGTAATCTGGCGCGCAGAAGCGGACGGAGGCGGGAATGCTTGCGCGGTTAGTCTTGGCGGTGGTGCTGGCGCTGGCGGGGCCGGCGGCGGCCGGGGAGGCGCGGGGGCGGCTGGTGGCGGACACGGCCTGGCTGGCGGCGCGGCTGGGGGCGCCGGACCTGGTGATCCTGCATGTGGGGGACAAGGCGGGCTATGAAGCGGGCCACATACCGGGCGCGCGGCTGGTGACCCTGGCCGACGTCGCCGCGCCGCCGGAGCAGGCGGACGGGCTGATCCTGCAGATGCCGGAGCCCGAGGCCCTGCGCGCGAAGCTCGCCGCGCTGGGGGTGTCGGACAGCTCGCGGATCGTGGTCTATCCGACCGTCAACATCCAGTCGGCCACGCGGGTGGTCTTCACCCTGGACGCGGCCGGGCTGGGCGAGCGGACTGTGTTGCTGGAGGGCGGGCTGGCCGCCTGGGCGGCGGAGGGGCGGCCGGTGTCGCGCGAGGCGCCGGCGGCGGTCACGCCCGGACAGCTTTCGCCCCTGACCTTCCGGCCGCTGGTGGCCGACGCCGCGTTCGTGCGCCGCCATGTCGGCGCGCCGGGCTATGTGGTGGTCGATTCCCGCACGCCGGAGTTCTATTCGGGCGCCAAGGCCGGCGGGGCGCCGGCGCGGCCGCACAAGGCGGGCCACATCGCGGGCGCGAAGAACGTGCCGTTCGACAGCGTCACGACCAAGGACCTGCGGCTGGCGCCGGAGGCCGAGATCCGCGCCCGCTTCGAGGCGGCGGGGGTGAAGCCGGGCGACACGGTGATCACCTATTGCCACGTCGGCCAGCAGGCGAGCGCGACGCTGTTCGCCGCCCGGAGCCTGGGCCTGAAGGTGCTGCTGTACGATGGCTCGTTCGAGGAATGGTCGCGGCTGGACGGGGCGACGGGCACGGGCGACGCCATCGTTGCTGCGCCCTGAGACCGGCGTTCCTCAGGCCGGCGTCCCTCAGGCGCGCGCCGCGGACCGCACCACCGCCCGGGCCGCGCCCAGGGCAAGCCCGTCCTCGACGAGGCCGGTGGAGGTCTGGCCGAAGCGGCGCATGGCGCGGACCCGCGCGCCGAAGGTGACATAGGCCGCACCCACCGCGGCGGCGCTGCCGAGGGCGGCGCCCAGGAGCGCGTGGCGGCGTGGGGCCAGCGCCGCGCCGGCGAGGCCGCCCAAGGCCACCCGCACGACCAATCCCGCCGGGACGATGCGATCCGGCGCCGACTTGAGCTTGTCGCCCCAGAGTTCTCCGGCCGCCAGCGCCCGGGCGCCGGCCGCGACCAGGGGGTGTCCCAGGATCGCGGGCGCGCCGTTGTCCGCGGGCAGTCCGCCGCGCCGGGCGGCCTGGCTGACGGCGGCCAGCGGGGTCAAGGATCGCGCTCCGGCGACGAGGCCGATGAGGAACGAGTGGATCATGCCGTGGCTCCTGGGCTCGAGTTGGCGAGCCGGGGAACAGCCGAGCGCGGGAAACGATCCCGAGGGAGCCGACGGCCGCTGCCGTGGCCGGTCTGCGGAACGGCGGCTCGCGAGGGCTCAGGCCACCCGCCGGGCCGTCCGGGCGTGGGCGTGGGCGATGGCGACGGCCAGGGCGTCGGCGGC
Organism: Pseudomonadota bacterium; assembly: GCA_049323595.1. Lineage (GTDB taxonomy): Bacteria > Pseudomonadota > Alphaproteobacteria > Caulobacterales > Caulobacteraceae > Phenylobacterium. Next base: position 138,909 of record JBMOOD010000024.1, on the reverse strand, counting down.
GTCCGAGGCGGTCTTGCCGGCGGTAGGCAGCAGGCGGGCGATCATCCAGCCGACCTGGGCCTTGTCGGCCGAGCCCGTGCCGACGACGGCCTTCTTGACCACGGTGGCGGCGTATTCGGCCACCGGCAGGCCGGCGCGGGCGGGGACCACCAGGGCCATGGCGCGGGCGTGGCCCAGCTTCAGCGCCGACTGGGCGTTGGAGTTCATGAACGTCTCCTCGACCGCCGCCTCGTGCGGGCCGTGGGCGGCGATCACCGCCTCGATCTCGGCGAAGAGGGCATGGAGGCGCGTCGCGAAGGGCAGGGCCGCGTCCGGCGCGATCACCCCGTGGGCGATGTGGCTGAGCCGCGCGCCCTCACAGGCGATCACGCCCCAGCCGGTGCGGCGCAGGCCGGGGTCCAGGCCGAGGATGCGGACGGGGCGAATCGCGGACATGGGCTGACCGCCAGCATGGCTGAGGATCGGGGTAGAGAGAAGTCAGCGCCAGTTCGTCCCTGGCGCGAGGCGCAACGCTGGCGCGCAAGGAATGCGCGTAAAAAGTTCAGGATCGCATCCAGCCGCATCGCCAAGAATAGTCCAACCTAAAGGTAGGTGGAATCTTCATCAGTCTATCGTGGGGGGGCGCTGTTGTATTCGCCCCAATTTGAGCAGCCGACACGCGCGGGAGTTGGCGTTTCGCATCCATTCTCCGCGGGATTCCCCTGCCGGTTGTTTGGAGTACGCCGTTCTGCGGAATAGAATATGCATGGCGTTGGAAAGGGGCCCGTTTTGAGCCCCAGGGGTGTACGAGATGCGCAACAAGCTCTTGGCGGCGGCGGCCGCAGGCGTGATGGCGGTGGCGGCAGGTGCTCCGGCCTCGGCCGCGACCTACGTCTCCTACCTGGAATACTGGGATCAGAACGGACCGTCGCAGGTCGATCCGGCGTTCGGCTATGTGACCCTCGAGGAGCTTGCCGACGGCAAGACCGTGAAGGTCACCGCGACGCTGTATGACGACGCGGTCTGGCAACAGTCGGGCGCGAACAACATCTTCGCGTTCAACCTGAACGACGATGGCGGCACGGCCGTCACCGAGAACCATACCGATCCGAACGCCGTCTATGACGGCGCCACGACGTACACGCATGCGCCGTGGGGCACGTTCCAGGACTTCTTCTATGTCCTGAACGACAAGGGCAAGATCGCCAGCGGTTCGAACGGCCGCATCCATCCCTTCGAGTTCACGGCCTACAACGAGAACGGCCTGACCTTCGCGGGCATCGGTGCGCAGTTTGACGGATCCGGCAAGCTGACCGGCCTGGGCACGGGCAACCAGTTCGGCTCCAACGCCGGCGGCTGGTGGTTCATGGGCCATATCCAGCCGGACGGCGCTCAGTCCATCAATATCGCGGCGCGTGACGCCTTCTGCGTGGAAGGTTGTGAGACCGGCGTGGTCCCGGAGCCGGGCACATGGGCGCTCATGATCCTCGGCTTCGGCGGGGCCGGCGCGGCGCTTCGACACCGGCGACGGACGCTCGCGGCGATCTGACCCAGCGGGATATCAGTCGGAAGGTCCTCGGTCACATGACCGGGGGCCTTTTCGTTTGCGGTCAGGCTGACGGCGGAGGCGATGGGCGCTTCTCCACGAGCTTTGCGACGGGACGTCCGTCCGGCCCCGGCTCGATTCGAAACGTCTTGCTGCCGCTGACCTCGCCGAGGTCGTGTTCGGCTCCCTCGGTCAGCATCCAGTAGTGCCGCCCGGCGCAAACCATGACCGCCCGGGGACGGCCGCTGGGGCTGCGCGTCTGGCGCTTCAAGAACTCGTACATGGGACTGCGCCGCCATGCGACCGGATCGGATGGGTCGCAATAGGCGAACAGATGGTCCCCCCGTGCGCCCTCGACAGCGGACAGGATCACCTTGCTCTTGCTCGGTTTGAGCTCTTCGGGAACGGCCGGACTTACGATCCACTGGCACATGAAGCCCCGGCAAACGGGGTAACGGGTCTCGTGGATCGAGCACGCCCCACCTGGCCGGCCCGGTCGCGCATGTTCGCACCAGACGCCGGCGGGCTTGTTCAGATCCGCGATCCACATGGCCTTGCAGCAGAGGCTGCAGGTTCCGCAGGTTCTGGTCGGCGCATTCATCGCAGACACGATAGCAGGCCGTCAGCGCGTCGCGCGGCGTTTTCGGCGCCGGACCTCAGTTGAGGCGCCTTGCGATATCGCGCAGGAAGCAGCCCTCGGCAAAGATCTCGACGGTCTCGCAGGCCGGATCCCGTTCCAGGATCGCCTCGGCCTCGCGCACGGCGTCTGCGAGCGCGCCTATGAGAGCGAGTTCCTGCAAGCCATCCTGCTCGCTCCCCACTGCGCTAAGTGTGAAGTGCATGGTCGTCCTCCCCGAAGGCGAATGGGAACGACAAATCGGTGACAGACGCCAGCAACTGACGGGCGCATCCGTAGCCCGACAGGCGAGCGGAGCCTAAGATCGCGGCTTCCTCAGCCTGGGGAGGGCGGCATGTCGGTGGAGTTCTGGTGCCTCTACGGGGCGATGGTGCTGGGGCTGGTCCACATGACGGCCGCCTCGTTCACGTTCAAGGCGCAGGTGGGCAACAGCTATACGGTCGGCGCGCGGGACGAGGACATCCGCCCGGCGGGCGTGGCCGGACGGCTGGACCGGGCGCAACGCAACTTCCTGGAGACCTTCGCCATCTTCGCCGCGGCCGTGCTCATGTCGCACGCCCTGGGCAAGGAAGGCGGCGTGGGGGCCGTGGGGGCTGCGGTCTATCTCGGCGGGCGGATCCTCTTCCTGCCGCTCTACTGGGCGGGGACGCCTTGGCTGCGGACGTTCTCGTGGAATGCGGCGACGGCCGGGCTGGTGGCGGTGATGGCCGACGTGGCCCTGCCGGCCTGACTCAGGTCCAGAAGCGGAAGGCGTCGAGGCCCGCCTGCATCGCCTCGAGCGGAACGCCGAGCGTGGCGGCCAGGGCTGCGGCGGTCCCGATCAGGACGGCGCTGAAGCCGGGGATCAGGAAGACGGCGGCCAGCAGGATCACGAGGGCGAAGGCCTCGGCCTTGCGGATCGCCGGGCCCCAGTTCGTGGGCAGGAAGGGGCGGACCGCGTTGAACCCATCGAGCCCCGGCAGGGGCAGCAGGTTGAGCAGCAGCGCCGTGGCCTGGAGGAAGGCCAGCATGGCGAGGCCGTCGTACAGCGCGTTCGGCAGGGCCGCGCGGCCCCAAAGGGCCAGGGCGAAGGCGAGGCCCAGCAGGACGACGAGCGTCATGGCCGGCCCCGCGAGCGAGGCGGCGGCGCGCCAGAGAGGGCTCCGCATCAGGTCGGTGCGCAGATAGACCGCTCCGCCCGGAAAGCCGATGCCGCCGAGAGCCAGGGCGATCACCGGAATCACCAGGCTGGTCCCGAGGTCGGCGTAGCGTCGCGGATCGAAGGCCAGGTAGCCCTTGTCGCGCACCGTATGGTCGCCGGCGAGGTAGCCGATCAAGGCGTGCCCGAACTCGTGCGCCATCACCGCCAGGATCCAGCCGGTGAGCACGAAGCCGAAGGTGAGCGGCCCGGCCGCCTGGGGCGCCAGCGCAAGGCCGGCGCCGAATGCCGCGAACGCCGCCAGCAGGGCCAGGCCCACGCGGTTGTCGGGCGGCGGATGGACGGCGGCCTCAGCGGTCATGGGCGAGAGATAGGGGCGTTCGGCCGCCGGCGCATCGGCCTTGACTTCGGAACCCGCTGCGGGCTGGCATCGCGGCGACAAGGATCCGCGGGGGCGGGCATGACGGAAGCTGTGGCCGAGGCGGCGGCCAACACGCGCGAGCGGCTGGACGCGCTGCTCTCGCGGATCATCGACGAGCCCGAGCGGCGGAGTGAGATCACCGCCGAGATCGAGCGAGACTTCACCCAGCAGCAGGCCGTGCTGGTGCTGGATATGAGCGGCTTCTCGCGCACGACCCAGGTGCACGGGGTGGTGTCGTTCCTGCTGATGATCCACCAGATGCGGCTCCTGGCCCTGCCGACGATCACGGCGCGCGGCGGGACGCTGGTGAAGGCCGAGGCCGACAACCTCTATTGCCTGTTCGCGGATGTGGGCCGGGCCGTGGAGGCCGCGCGGGAGGTGATGCGCCAGCTCGCCACGGTCAATCCGCTGCTGCCGGCCGGCCGCAGGCTCTACGCCTCGGTGGGGATCGGCTACGGCGACATCCTGGTCCTGGGTGGGGAGGACCTGTTCGGCGACGAGGTGAACCTCGCCTCCAAGCTGGGCGAGGACGTCGCCCAGGGCGGCATGATCCTGCTCACCGAGGCCGCGCGCGCGGCTCTGGACCCAGGCGTGGCGACCACCGAGGAACGCGCCAGCATCTCGGGCCTGGCGCTGACCTATCATGCGCTGGCGTAGGCGGCCCGGCCAATCCCTCACGAGGCCGTGGCGTCAGCTACCTTGGGAGCGTCTGCCGGGGGCGGCGCCGAAATGCCGAAGTCCGCGAAGGTGCGGTCGATGCGCCTAGAGGCGGCCCTCGCGGCGGCGAGGTCGGCTTCGGCGCCCGGCGCATCCCCGAGACGGTGTCGGACCAGCGCGCGCCCGTAGTGGGACTCCGGATTTCCCGGCATCAGCTCCAACGCCTTGTCATAGGCGGCAAGGGCCTCCGGCAGGCGGCTCAGCCGCAGGAGGACGAGGCCGCGACTGTCGAGGGCCGGACCAGACCTCGGGTTTAAAACAAGCGCCGCGTCGCAGTCCGCCAAGGCCGCTTCCAGGGCATGGTTCCGCGTGCCGCCCAGCCAGCAGAGGCCGTTCAGGGCTTCCGGGTCGCCGGCGGCGACCTTTCGCAGGCGCGCCATCTCGCGTTCCGCGGCGGCCCGACGTCCGGCGCGGAGCAGGATGTCGGCCCGGGCTATGGCGACGAGGTCGCGTGTGGAGTCCTCCCGCAGCGCGGCGTCCAGGACGGCGACCGCCTCGTCGAAACGCCCGCCATCGGCCAGCGCGGCCGCACGCAGCCCGGCATAGTCGTAGCCTTCCGGCTCCAGCCTGGCGGCGGCGTCCAGATCGGCCAGCCGAGCGGCGGTGTCCGACGGTTCCCGGTGGTGTGCGCGGGTCACGTAGGCCAGCGCTGTCGGACGGATCGCGATGGCCCTCTCGAACGCCCCGGAGGCCTCGCCGTCCCGTCCCATGATCGCCAGCAGCCCGCCGCGGAAGACATGCAGCCGCACGTCGTCAGGCGCCTTCTCGATGGCGCGGTCGATTTCGGCGAGGGCGAGGCCGCTTTGGCCGCGGGACTGATAGATCTGGTAGCGGAGCTCGTGGGTCGCCAGGAGCCCAGGTTCGATCCGGTCGATTTCGGCCAGGTCCGCGAGCGCCTTGTCGTGTTCGCCCGAGCGCCAGTGGGCGAGGGCGCGCTGCCCGAGTGGAAACGGGTTCTTCGGCGCCATGTCGGCGGCGCGCGAGAAGGCGGCGATCGCCGTCGCGAAGTCGCCCTTGAGCATCGCCATTCGGCCCTGCCCTTGGATGGCCACGTAGTTGCGCGGCTCGAGTTCGAGCGCCTTCGCGAAGTCCTCGGCGGCGAGCTCATATTTGCCGATGTTGAACCGCAGGGCCCCGCGGTTGGCCCATCCCCACGGCGATTTCGGGTCGAGCTCGATGGCCTTGTCGAGGTCGGCGACGGCGAGCGCCTGGCGGCCGCCTTCCATATAGCGGAGCCCGCGGCCGACGTAGTCCTGAGCGGTCTTCGGCGTTTCCTCGGCCATGGCGGCCAAGTCGGCCGCCGTCGGGCGATAGTCGTTGGGCGCGCGGACGGTCACCCGAACCTTGCCCATTTCCGCCACGGCATCGGTGGACGCGACCGCGTCGGCATGCGTGATCTCGGTGGCCAGAGTCCGCACCTCGGTCTCGATGATCGCCACGCCCTTCTCGATCCGCGAGCGGCGGACGTAGGCGTGGCCAGCCGCCTTCAGATCGACGTCCGCGCCCTCGATGGAAAAACCCTCGCCGCCAGCCGGCAGGACAATCTCGAACCGCGACGATGTCCAGCTCGGATGGCCGTACACCATCCACGGGGCTTCGGCGTCGGGCCCAGGGTCGCGCTTGTATTCGGTCCGCCCGCCAAGGCGCCCCGTTGGCGCGAGGAGCCAGCGCGGCCCGGCCGATTTCGGCAGCCACTCCATCTTGGCCGTCCCGTTCATGACGACCTTGGAAAGACCCGTCTCGCTGTCGGTCTCCAGCGTGACGGTGTCAGGCTCGATCCACCGGTAGGCCGACCACATCCCTTTCAACGACTTCTCGCGATCCACCTGCGGCAGGTTGGACGAGAAGAGCGCCATGTAGTGACCCATGTCTCCGCCCAGGATCATCTCGGCGCGGATCGGCGCCGGCGCATCGAGCCCCTTGCTGGCGTCGATTCGGAAAACCGTGCCGCTGTTGGGCCGCTCCAGCGCGGGCTGGACCAAGGCCACGAGCCCGGCGCCCCGTGCCCTAAGAGGCAGGGCGTGGCCGAAGGCAGGGACCTGGAGCGTCTCGATCCGGCGGTCCCCGTTCCGCGTCCCGTCCATCCAATAGACCTGGCCGTCGATGACAGCGCGTACGATCACGTGGTTGAAGGCGGTGAGGCCGGGCGGGCTCTGCTCGACGAAGTGGCCGCCGGTGGCCTCGACGAGCGCGGCTTCCGCTTCGATCCCGAGCTCCCGCAGCAGCGCCATCAGCAGAACGGTCTTGGCCTTGCAGTCGCCGAACCGGCGCCGCCAGGTCTCATCCGCCGGCGCGGGTATATAGCCGCCGTTGTTCATGATCAGGGCGAGGTAGCGGATCTGGTCTTCCACGAGCTGCAGGGCGAGCCCGGCGCGCACTTTCGGGTCCTCTGACGCCGCCCGAATGCGCGCGACCTCGGCGTGCAGCGGCGAGTCCGCGGCCAGTTTCGAGGCCTCCGCGAAGTGCGGGGTCATCAGGATGGACACCTCGTCCCAGGTCCTGAACTCCGAGATCGACAGCCGCCTCAGCGGGATGAAGCGCGGCGGGGCGCCGCTCGGAACCTTGAGGGCCTCGAGGTCGCGCATATCGACCAGAAGCTCCGTGCGCCCGCCGGAGCGCGTGACCTTGGGTTGCGTGAGTCCGGAGCCTGCCACCCAACGGACGTCCCGAGCCGTGTCCCAGGTGACGCGAAGGCGCATGCGGTCGAGGCGCCCATAGGTCGGCCCATCCAGCGTGTACTCGGCCTTGCCCTGCAGGACAGGGTCGCGCCGCGCGCGCGTGTAGGCCATCTCAACGATATCGCCGGCCTGGAGGCCCTCCGGCTGCAGGGTGGCGGACAGCATGCCGTCCAGCATGGCCCGCTCCAGATTGGTCTCGCGCCGGATGACCTCGAAGTCCTGCGTCGCCAGCACGTCGATGGTCTGGTCGCCGCGGCGGATCACCAGCTTGTGGACGGTCAGCGTATCGATGTCGGGGTTCCAGACGACCGACATCGAGCCCGCGGCTGCCAGGCCAAGGGGCGTGCGGATCTGCATCACCGTGCGCACATATTCGGACTGACCGTCGTCGGCGACGTGGAGTTGCCGGTCGATGAGCAGGAGGCGAACGGGGCCGCTGTCGACGTCGACGGGCGGCGCCTTGACCTCCAGGGGGCTGACCCACTCGGGCTCGACGTCCCGAAGGAGCTTGTCGCCCGCGAAAACGGGCGTCGCGATCACGAACGCGATGGCGGCCAGTACAACCCTCAGCATGAAACCCCCGCTACAGCCCGCCTGACGTTAGCTCAGGGCAGGGCGCGTCGGAATAGCTCAGCTTCGATGGATAGGGTCGATCCAGGCGACGCCTTCGGGCGGTTCGGCGGGTTCGATCTCGAGATTGACGACCACGGCCTCGCTGTCGCTGCGGACCAGGACGCAGGACAGGGTCTCGTCGCTCGAGGCGTTGATCTCCTGGTGCGGCACGTAGGGCGGCACGTAGATGAAGTCACCCGGGCCGGCCTCCGCCACATACTCCAGCCGCTCGCCCCAACGCATGCGGGCGCGGCCCGAGACGACGTAGATGACGCTCTCCAGCGGCCCGTGGTGGTGCGGGCCCGTCTTGGCGTTGGCGTGGATGTGGACCGTGCCGGCCCACAGCTTCTGGGCGCCGACCCGGGCCCGGTCGATGGCCGTGGCGCGGTTCATGCCGGGGGTCTGGGCGGTGTTGGGATCGAGCTGGTCGCCGGGGATCACCCGCACGCCGGTGTGCTTCCACCCATCGTCGGGGATGTCGGACGCGTCGGTCATGGACCGAGGCTACGCCTTGCGCGCGGCCTCCACCAGCGCCCGGATCGCCCAGCGCCGGACCTGGGCGGCCTGCGCCTCCGAAAGGCGCAGAACGTCCTTGAACACGACCATGGATTCGGTTCCGAAGACGAGGGCCAGGGCGCGCGCCAGGTTCGGGAGGGCGGCGGGGGCGAACTCGCCCCGCGCCGGCTCCAGGGCCGCCTCGATCAGGGGCATGCGACGGTTCTGGCGGCGGGGCGTCTCGCCGTCCGCGCCCGCGGGCCGCTGCACCGACTGGGCCAGCATCGCCCGCAGCGCCGGCTCGTTGTCGCGCATCATGGCGGCCATGGCCTCGTCGACGCGGTCCAGCCGTCGGACGGGATCGGCGGAGGACTCGCCCGCGAAGAGCGCCTCGGCGCTGGGCATGGCCACGTCGAGACCGGCTTCGACCAGCAGCGCGTCCAGGCCGGGGAAGTAGCGATAGGCCGTGGCGCGCGAGACCATGGCGGCCTCGGCGATCTCGTCGAACGTGGGCGTGCGCCCCTCGCGCATCAGGCGGGCGGCGGCCTCGAGCAGATCCTTGCGGGTGCGCAGTTTCTGGTTGGCGCGCGCGCCGCTCATTGCGGCAGCTGCTGGAGGATGGCGGCGAGGTCCAGCCAGACGTTCTCCCGCTTCAGCCGGCCGTCGGGGGCGAACTCGACCACGTGCAGCAGGCGGAACTCCAGCGGCCGGTCGCGCCCCTCCAGGCCGAACGGGCGACCCACGGCGCGACCGCGCCAGAGGCTCTCGTCCACCATGAAGTCGTCGCCGTAGAGGCGGCGGACCGTCTCGATCCGGCCGTCGGCGAGGTCGGCGAACAGCCCCTCGTAGAAGGGCCGGGCGGCCTCGGGCCCGTGGGTGGGGCCGGTGGGCGAGCCCACGATGTCGTGCTCCACGTCGGGGGCGAGGGTGGCCAGCACGCCGGCCACGTCGTCGGCCTGCTCGAACCCGAAGTGCTCGTCCATCTTGGCGTCCATCTGGGCGCGGGAAAGGGGCATGGGATCGCGTCTCCTCAAGCTGCGAGCGGGGTCTATAAATGAGACAATAGTCTCATGTAAAGATAATTGTCGCAAAATCCGGCGCCCGGCTTTGTGACATGCGAATGCGCAGAATCCCCCTGCGGAAATGCCGAGGGGTCCTGCGGGCGGGCGCGTGTATGCCTCCCGGCCGCCGGCGATGGGCCGGCCATCTCAGGAAGAAAAATGCGCAAGACAGTCCTCGCCGTGGCGAGCGTCATCGGCTGCGCCGTCGCCGGCGCGGCGGCGGCCCAGCAGTTCCAGGCCACCGGCGACATCAACGACGGCTTCTCCACCGCCACGGCCTACTACGGCAGCGGCTTCGTCGGCTCGAGCCTGGGCGCGGCCTTCGACGGCGGCCGCGACGCCTTCGACACCTACGGGGTGTACAGCGGCGCGCTCAATGGACTCACCTTCAGCCGCCAGACCGAGTTCTTCGGCGACCAGAACCTGTTCCGGTTCTTCGACAGCTTCTACAACGGCACGGGCGCCACGATCGACGTGACCCTGACCTTTGGCGGCGACCTCGGCTCGGACGGCGGGACCCAGGTGCTCTCGTCGGGCGGCGGTCTCTACGTCACCTGCGCCGGCGTGGCGGGGAACTGTTTCGGCGATCCCGTCATCGCCCACGTGGGCGGTTCGGCCGCGGGCCAGGGGATCTCGTTCGACGACTACACGGCGACGTTCGACTTCTCGGTGGCGGCCGGCCAGACCGCCAGTCTGCTGAACTTCGCCTTCCTGGCCAGCAGCCTGGCTGGGACGAACGCCTCGGACATCGCCCTGGCCCAGAGCACGGGCCAGGCCCTGCTCGCCAGCCCGTACCTCGCCGGCCTGACGACCCAGCAGCAGGCGCAGATCGTCAACTTCAACGGCGGCCCGCCTCCGCCCCCGCCTCCGCCGCCGAGCGGGGCGGTGCCGGAGCCCGGCGCCTGGGCCCTGATGATCCTCGGCTTCGGGGGCGCGGGCGTGGCGCTGCGCCGGCGGCGCGCGCCGGTCGCAGCTTAGGTCAACCGGTCACCCGCGAGACCCTGGTGATCTTCACCGGGGCCTTCAGGATCTCGCCCTTCATGACGCCCTCGCCCTTGTTGGGGTCCCGGGGCTGCACGAGGATCTTCCTGACGACATCCATGCCTTCCACCACCCGGCCGAAGGCGGCGAAGCCGGGGTTCTTCGGGTCCTTGGGATCGGCGTCGAGGTACTCCTGTTCGCCGAGGGTGATGAACCAGTCCGCGGTGGCGGTCCCGGGCGCGCGGCGGCCCATGGAGATGGTCCCGTCCACGTGCTTCAGCCCCGTCTTGGTGGTGGGCTCGTGGGCGATGGGCGCCAGGAGCTTCTTCGGATCGTTCTGCAGGCCGCCCTGGATGACGCCGTAGTCCGTCCCCTCGTAGTTCTCGGGCCGCGAGGAGCGGTAGAAGGTGGCGCCGTTGAACAGGCCCCTGTCGACGTAGCGGAGATAGTTGCGCGTCGTGATGGGCGCCTTGTCGGCGTAGAGCTCGAGGACGATGTCGCCGAGGGCGGTCTCGAGCTTCACACGGGGATTGGGCTTGGCCTCCGGCGCCGGCGGGGCGGCCGGCTCCTGGGCGAAGGCGGGAAAGGCGACGAGGGCGGCGAGCGCGATGAGGGTGCGGCGGAGCATGGCGCGAGGTTAGCGCCGACCGGTCCGGTCCGTCACCCGCCGCGGCACTTCACATAGGTGTCCACCTGCTCCCGGGCGCGCAGGGCGGCGCCGTCGCGCACCAGCGTGACGGTGCGGGCGGCGCAGAGCCGGCGAGGCCCGGCCTTGTCGGGCGCCGTGGAGCCGACGGCCAGCACGACCTTCGCCGAGGCCCCGCCGGGGGCGATCTCGACGCGCAGGACGCGGCCGGTCTGGGTGGGCCGGCCCCGGGATTGGGCGCGGCGCGCGAGCCGCTCGGCCTCGGCCCGGGTGCTGGTCCCATAGGGCACGGGCGGCTTGTCGCCGACGTAGGCCTGGTCGGTGAAGGTCGCCTCGGGCGCGAAGCCGGCGAAATAGGCGTCGAGGTCGCCGGCGTTCCATAGCCGCTCCTGCCGGGCGACGAAGGCCCGCGCCTCGGCCTCGGTGATGAGTGTCTGCGCGGCGGCGGGGCCGGCGAGGAGGGCGAGGATCAGGACGAATGAGCGCATGCGAGCCTCAACGCGCCAGCCAGCGCATCCGATAGCCGTTCATGGCCGCCTCGCCCAGCCGCTCGGTCAGCCGCCAGTTCACGACCGCGCCCACGGGCGCGCCGATCACCGGGATCATCTGGGCCAGTTTCGCCAGGTCGATGTAGTCGCGGTATTCGCGCTGAAAGGCGCGCCAGTCGAAGTGGGCGTAGTCGGTTGGGTGGTCGCGTGCGTCCCAGTCCTCCAGCCCGTGGAAGACCTGGGTCCGGTGCTCTGCGCCCGAGAAGGCGAGCTGGAACAGCGCCAGGATGAAGAGCCGTTCGTCGAACCGGTCACCCTCGTGACCGTAGATGGCGCACAGGTCGAACAGCAGCTTGATCTTGATGGTGAGCAACGCCGGGAAGTCGGCCATCGCCATCCAGAAGCCGCCCGCGCCGGTGATCCCGCCCTCGACCGCGGCCGTGGCCCGGTAGCCGTCGATCGCCGCCAACGCACGACGGTCGCGCCCGGCCAACGAGGCGCCGACGAGCGGCGGGGCGGTGGTCAGGTCCGCCCCTGTAAGGATGGTCCGCGTCATGCCCTCGATCACGGTCGTGAGCGTGGCGTGCACCCGCTCCGGGATGATGCGGTTGATGCGGCCCTGCAGCTCGCGGGCGGCGCGGTCCAGCGGTCCGGGCGGCTTCAGGATCGCCGCGCGCCATCGCGAGACCTCGCCGCGGGCCCAGTCCTCGTAGGCGGCGTCCGACGCGCCGAAGGGCGGGGTCGCGCGCGCTATGTGAGCCACACCATCTGTACGATCCAGGCGATGACCGCCGTCACCACGCTGCCGGTCAGGGCGCCGCGGACGAAGGACCCGTTGCGCTCCCACCAGACCCGCCGCGCACGGATGCGCTGGGCGCGATCGACCCTGCGTCTCTGCATGACGTTTCCGTTCCCCCCCGGTACGCCGCCGTTCTATCGCAGCGGGGCATGGGCGGTCGAATCCGGAAGCGTGCGCCGGGTGCGGCCTATTTTCGCCATTCGGCAAGCTGTTCGCCGGTCCAGTCCTGGAAGGCCACCTGCTCGAACTCGACGCTCAAGAGGCAGGTTGGGCGCTGATCGGCCGAGCCGCTGCGGCAGCGGATCGGCCGGCCGCCGGCCTCGGCGATCCGGCCCCGCATCACGAGGCGGAAGCCGGGCACGGCCCGCGGGTCGTCAGGCTCGGCCTTGACGGTGATCTGGTAGGGGCGGTCCCCACGGCGCATCAGGCGTGAGCCGCCTTCATCGAACACGCGCACGAGGCCGACGGTCTCGGGCGATGGCATGGCGCCGGCCGCGAGCGGAACCTTGGCGGGGCAGTCGGATGACGCGAGCCACGGCCAGCGGAGCCAGAAACCCTCCAAGGCCTCGACCTTTGCCTGGTCGGTGAAGGTCCGCACCCAGAGGCCCTCGGTCCAGCGCACGGGATAGACGGTGAGCGTCAGGCTCCGCCGGGCGGGGTCGACCGAATAGCCGGCGCGCGGGTTTTCGGACGGGCCGTCGCAGCCGAAGGGGGCGGCGACCTCGAAGCGGCGGCCCGCCAGTTCGGCGACCGAGGCCGGATACGGCGCGCCGGCGGCGTAGGCCGAGGCGGCGCGGCCCACGGCCTGCAGGATGTCGGTCCTGTTCAGCGGCGTCTCCGCCCGCGGCGGGGAAGGCAGGGAGACAGGCGCCGCCGGCTTCGCATCGGGCGCATCGCCCGATCGCGTGCATGCGGTGACGAGGAGAGCGGCCGCCACGCCAATCAGGCCGAGGCGCGATCTGCCCAGGGCGATGCGCATGGCGGGGACCATAGCAGCCGTCGCCCCGATGTCATACGGTCGCGCGCCATGACTTTCGATCAAGCCGCTGCGCTTGCTGTCCTGGCGGCCGTGGTGGCCGCGCTGATCTGGAACAAGGTCCGTTCGGACGTTGTGGCCCTGACGGGCGCGGCGACGCTGCTCGCCCTGGGCGTGATTCGGCCGGTGGAGGTGCAGGGCGCCTTCGCGAGCCCGGCGCTGATCGCGCTGGCGTCCCTGTTCGTCATCGCCCACGCCATGGAACTGTCAGGCCTGCTGGACGCCCTGATCAAGGCGGCGATTCGCCTGTGCCGCTGGCTGGGGGTGGCCGGCATATGGATCGTGATGGTCCTGTGCGGCGGCGCGTCGGCCTTCCTGAACAACACGCCGATCGTCGTGCTTGCGGCGCCCGTGGTGCGTGACGTGGCCGAATCGATGCGCCTGCCGCCGCAGCGCTACCTGATCCCGCTGTCCTACATCACCATCCTGGGCGGGGCCTGCACCCTGATCGGGACGTCTACGAACCTTCTGGTCAACGACATGGCGCGCAATGCGGGCCAGCCGGGGTTCGGCCTGTTCGACATCACGCCGGTGGGTCTCATCGTGGGGGCCGCGGGCGGGCTCTACCTCATGTTCGTGGCGCCGCGGCTGCTGAAGGGCAAGGATCTGGGGCCCGAAGTGCCCGACGCCGAGGCGATCGCCGACGCCTACCAGACCGGCGGATCGGGAAGCGTGGGCGATGCGCGCGTGTTCGCCAAACCGCGGCCGCTCGACATGCGCAGAGGCCTCCTGTCGCTGGCCGTGTTTGCGGCCGTGGTCACGGTGGCGGCGATGGGGATCGCGCCGATCGCCGCCTCGGCGTTCACCGGCGCGATCGCCCTGATCCTCATGCGGGTGATCAGCGCCGACGAGGCCTATCGCGGCCTGCGCCCGGAGATCCTGCTGCTGATCGCCGGCATGGTGGTGATCGGCCTGTCGATGGAGGTGACCGGCCTCGCGGCCGCGGCGACGAACGGCCTGATCGAGGTGGTGGACGGGCTCCATCCGCACCTGGCGCTGGTGCTGATCTATGCGGTCACGCTGATCGCCACCGAGATCCTTTCCAACGCCGCCGTGGCGGTGCTGGTGACCCCGATCGCCGTCGCGCTCGCCGAGACCCTGGGGGTCAGCCCGACGCCGTTCCTGGTCGGGATCATGATGGCCGCCAGCGCCGCGTTCGCAACGCCCTTCGGCTACCAGACCAATGTGCTGGTCTATGAGATGGGCCGATACAGCTACATGGACTTCGTCCGCATCGGCCTGCCGCTGAACGTGGTGACGTGGATCGCCGGCTCGCTGGCGATCCCGTTCTTCTTCCCCTTCTGATCTACTTCGCCTCGGCCTGGGCCTTCATGGTGGCCATCACGCCCTTGAACATGGCGGCGCGGCGGGTCCGATTCGCCTCGCGCTGGTCCTCGGGGATCGAGGCCTGGTCGAAGAACAGGCTGTAGACCAGCTTCGAACTCGTGGCGTCCACGGGCCGGATCTCCACGGTGCCGTGGTAGAGGATCTTCGTGTCCACGTCGGCGTAGGTGTAGGACATGGGCGTCACCGCCACGATGACCTCGACGACCCGGCCGGCGATGGTGCGCACCGCGCCCAGCTCGCCGTCCTTGCCCGAGGTGATCTCGCAGGTGGTCTTCAGCCAGGCTCCGATGTCGCAGTAGCCCTTCACCTTGGCCCAGGCCGTCTCGGCCGGGACGGCGATGTCGGTCTCCTGGACGATGGCCACGTAGTCGCCGGCCGCCTGGGCCGGCGTGGTGAGCGCCAGGGCGGCGCAGGCCGCCGCGGCGGCCATGGTTATCCGTTGCATCAGGCTTCCCCCTTGTTCAGCCCACTTTGGACGGCGCTCGCCGGTATCCGCAAGGTGGCGCGCACGCCGCGCCCCGGGGAATCGTATTCGACGCGGCGGTGGGGCCCCGCCCGGATGGGACGAAGGCCGGGACGAACTGGCCGGCCCCAGTCGGGGTTCCCGCGCCGTGCGTCAGTCGTCCCGCGCCCGAAGCTCGAACGCGGTGACGCGAGGGTCGTCGCAGAGCCGCCGCGCCAGGTCCTCGGATCGGCCTTCGCCGGCGCCGCGCACCGTCGCGCTGAGCGATACGACATCGTCCGCGGCGTCGAAACGGTGGCTCACCGTGCGGGGCTTGAGGCCCAGGTCGCACAGCAACTCGCGGAATCGCCGCTCGGGGAACTCGCCCTCGCGCCGGTACCGGACGGTCACGCCGATCAGCGCGCCCTGGGGCAGTCGCGCGTCGACCCAGCGAAGCAGAATCAGCACAACGAGGGTGGCCAGGGCGCCCCCGGTGGCGATTCCGTATGCGCCGACCCCGTAGAGCGTGCCGAGCGCCGACGTGGTCCAAAGGGAGGCGGCCGTGGTCAGGCCGTGCACCGACAGGCCCTGCCGGAAGATCACCCCGCCACAGAGAAAGCCGATGCCGGTGAGGATGCCGTGGGCCATCCGCACCGGATCGATCTGGACGACCTCGATGGGCGTGTCCGAGGCGAACCATTCCATCTGGTGCACCGCCGAGAGCATCAGCAGGGCGGAAGCGAGGGCCACCAGAATGTGGGTGCGCAGGCCCGCCGGATGCCCGCGGTGCTCGCGTTCAAGGCCGATCAGGCCGCCCGCCAGGATGGCGGCGGCGACGGGCAGGACGTAGGTTTCCAGAACAGGCGGCACGGTAGGGAATCGCGCGAACCGCCACGCCTGTTCCGTCAGAGGAAGCGTGGGCCCAGGTAGAGCAAGGCCAGCACGGCGAGCACGATGACCAGGATCAGGCCCGCGCGCGGGTTGGACCCGAGGAAGGTTTCCTTCGGCCGCTTGGGCTTGGGTGGCGGCCGCCGCGCCGCCGCTTCCCGCGCCTTGCGGTAGCGGGAAAGGTCGGTGACCCGGGGGTCCTCGTCGTCGCGTCGACCCCTCGCCATCAGCCCGCCAGCTTCTCCAGTTCCTCCGCCGGGATGTCGGCGTTGGAGTAGACGTTCTGGACGTCGTCGTCGTCTTCCAGGGCTTCCAGCAGCTTCATCAGCGTGGCGGCTCCGTCGCCGGTGACGGGCGTCATCGCCTTGGGCCGCCAGGCGATGCGGGTGGAGGAGGCCTCTCCCAGCGCGGCCTCCAGGGCGGCGGCGACTTCCGAGAGCTGTTCGAAGGCGGTCCAGATGGTGTGGCCGTCCTCGTCGGATTCCACGTCGTCGGCGCCGGCCTCGATGGCGGCCTCCATGACCTTGTCCTCGGAGCCCGCTTCAGCGGGATAGACGATCTGGCCCACCCGATCCCACATGAAGGACACCGAGCCCGTCTCGCCGAGGTTGCCGCCGTGCTTGGTGAAGGCGGCGCGCACGCTGGAGGCCGAGCGGTTGCGGTTGTCGGTCAGCGCCTCGACGATTACCCCCACGCCGCCCGGGCCGAAGCCCTCGTAGCGGATCTCCTCGTAGGATTCGGCATCGCCGCCGGCGGCCTTCTTGATCGCCCGCTCGATATTGTCTTTGGGCATGGATTCGGCCTTGGCGTTGGCGACAGCCAGCCGCAGGCGCGGATTCATGGCGGGATCGGGCAGGCCGGTCTTGGCCGCCACGGTGATCTCGCGGGAGAGCTTGGAGAACAGCTTGGAGCGCACGGAATCCGCGCGCCCCTTGCGGTGCATGATGTTCTTGAACTTTGAATGTCCGGCCATGGTCCGTCGGCGTGGTGAAAGGCGAGGCCGCAGCTTCTAACCCGGAGGGGTGGCCGCACGGAACCCCCAGGCGGGGCGGGGGTTAGCGGTGGATGCGCAAGGAGCCCCGGCCATGACCCTGCCCAACGAGGACTTCGCCCCCGAGGAGCCCAGCGGCGAACTGGTCCACTGGATGTCGCCCGGGCGGACGCGGCTGGAGCCCGCGGGAGTCTCCGCGACCGTGATCGCGGCCTTCGTTCTGGGCGCCGCCGCCGCGCTGGGCCTGCTGGCCGCGGCCCGCTGGCTCGCGCCGCGCCGCGAGGGCCTGCCGCCGTGGAAGTGGGCCCGCGGCCCGCTCAACTAGCTCAGGCGAACGCAAGCCGGCGGCGCAGCCGCAGCATCGTGCCGGCCGCGCCGAAGCCCAGGATCATCATCGCCCAGGTCGCCGGCTCGGGGATCGCCTGGGTGATCCGGTAGCCGCCGAAGCCGGGCGTATGGACCTCGCCGCCCTGGTTGAAGGCGCCCGCCACCAGCGTGCCCTCGATCAGGGTGTTGTTCGACACGATCGCGCCGGGCGCGAGGACCGAGCCGTACCAGGAATTGTTGAACGCCAGGGTGTCGCCGCCGCTGAGGCCGGCGAAGTTCCAGATCACCTTGGTTCCCAGGCCGCTCGGCCCGTTGAAGTTCATCCCGCCCGCGGTGGCCAGCGAACTGGTGCTGAGGACGTTGATGACCACGAGGTCGTAGCTGGCGGGGAAGATGAACTGCACCGACTTGTTCTGGAACGCGGTGAAGTCCTGGATGTTGAAGACCGCCACGTCGCCGCCGGACGTGGCGTCGAAGATCGCGTTGTTGTCGACGAACTGGACGGTGTCGGTGGCGTCGAGGCTCGCCAGATAGGTCGACAGCTCGGTCAGGCCCCCGAACATCGCATCGCGCTGCGCGGCGAGATCAGCGCCGAGGCCCGCCACCTGGACCGCCGTGTCCGGCGCGTTGACGTTGGTGTTGCTGAGCGTCCCGCCGTAGCTAAGCACCTGGGCGCCGCCCTGCTGGAACTCCACCCCGCTCGTGACATTGCCGCCGATGGCGATGTCGCCCGAGACGTTCTTCTTGCCGCCTTCCACATTGCCGACGACGGTGAGGCCGGTGCCGGGAAGGTTGTCGATGTTGTAGTTGCTGGCGTTGCCGAGCACCGAGCCGCCGACGAACGTGCGGCCCTCGACTTCGGTCGAGGAGGTCAGGTCGCCCTTCACGATGAGATTGTAGTGGCCCATCGCATCCAGGGCCGCGTTCATCTCGACGACACCGGCCTGGGCCGCGCCGCCGGACAGGACGACGACGGATGCCGCGAAAGCGGCCGCGAATGTGGCCCGACCCATTGTGGAAACACCCCGACTGGACAACTCACGCCTCGCTACAGACGCTTCTGCTGCACTGCAACAAGGTTCGCGGGAGAGGCGAATCCGGCGTCGGGTAGATCGAGACGGCGCCCGATTCTTAGGCGGCGGCGGCAGCTACGCGGCGCCGCAGCACGGCGCCGATGGCTCCGAAGCCCAGGATCATCATCGCCCAGGTGGCTGGCTCGGGGATCGCGGCGCGCATCTGGTCGACGTACAGGCCAGGGGCGGTGAGGCTGCCCATGCGGATCGCGCCGTTCTGGTTGAGGCTGCGGGCCACGACCGAGCCTTCAATGAAGTTGTTCATCTGCAGGTGGGCCTGCGGCGCCAGGACCGAGCCATACCAGCTCTTGGAGCCGAGGTTGATGCTGGTCGCCTCGAAGAAATTCCAGATGACGTTGGCCCCAAGGCCCGAGCCGTTGTTGAAGTTGATGCTCGAGGGCAGGCTCACGCGCGTCCCGGCGACGTTGATGACGATGGCGTCGTACCCGACCGGCGGGGTCACGATGAGCTGGTTTCGGGTCTTCAGCGCCGCGTTCAGGTCGCTGATCGAGAAGACCGCCACGCCCGTCCCAGCGCCGGCGTCGATCAGCGCCTGCTGGCCGTTCGGCGAATAGTCGAGGGTATGGGAGGGGGCGAGCGAGGCCAGGTAGGCGGAGGTGTCGGTCAGCTGCGCGGCATAGAGTTCGACGGCGGCGGCGATCTCGTCCGAGAGGCCGGCCGTCGAGGTGTCGCCGCCGTGCTTGGCGCCGTTCGAATTCTTGACCTCGCCCCCGTGGTGGATGTGTTGGGCGTTGGTGTTCTGGACGTCGCCGCCGGCGTAGACCGAGGCGCCGTTCGCATTGACCTTCTTGACGTCTCCGCCGGCCATGACGTCGCCGCCGCCGTTCATGTTGGCGCCCGAGGTGAGGTCGCCGCCGACCTTCACGTCGCCGCCGTTGTTGATGTTTTTGGGACCGCCCGTGACATCGCCGCCGACCGTCAGCGCGGTCCCGTCGGCCTGGGCGCCAGGCTTGGTGAGGTAGTTGGACGAGCCGCCGCTGAGGTCTCCGCCCACGAAGGTCCGACCCTCGACCTCGGACGTCGACTTCAGGTCCTTGAGCACGATGAGGTTGTAGTCGCGCATGGCCTGCAGGCCGCCGTTGACCGAGGCCGCGTTCGCCGTGGCCGGCAGCGGCTCGGCGGCCGCAGCGGAGGCGCAGGCCAGCAGGACGCCTGCGCAAAGGGCGGAAAGGGTTCGGGTCACACGCATCTCGATCGGACCTACGCACGGCGGCGGTTAATGGAGGCGTTTCAAACCGTCCCCTCGGTCCTCGCGCAGGCGGCGGTGTAGGATTTCCCTTGCGGAATCAGCAGGTCGCCAACTGTCGCAGCCGCTGCCGCGCTTACCCAAATTGGGTCTCAGAGGCCGCCGATCTTGCGTCCGCAGGCCGCCAGCGCCTCGCCCTCCAGGCCGAAGGCCAAGGCGATCTCCCGGACCTCGACGTCGTTGTCGCCATAGGGCCAGTAGCGGAGGGTCCGCGCCCGGGCGTTGCGGCCGCGGGCGGGGCGGACCGTCAGCACGATCTCACGGGTCATGTCGCCGGCCTTCAGGTCCATCGACACGATCCGCATGCCGTCGCGCAGGCCACTGTTCCAGGCCGGACCGCGGCGGCGCACGCCTTGGACCACCTTCGACCTGGCCGATGCCTCGTGGTCGAAGCCGGAATCGAAGCCCGGCGAGACGTTGACGCGGGCATCCAGGCAACCGTCGAACATCTGCTCGGGCAGGGGGATCTCCTCGCCGCGCTGGGCATAGCGGGCGATGTCGGGCCGCAGGTCGACCTGCGCCACCACCCAGGCCGCCGAGACGAGGCCGGTGACTAAGTCCGGGCCCTGTCCGGGCGGGAAACTCAGGTAGTGGTCGCGCATCCGCAGCATCACGTCGTCCAGATCGGCCTTGCCGCCCGTGTTGCGCCGGATGTCCTCGTCCCACTTGAGGGCCAGGAGGGCGCCGCGGGCGACCGGATCCTGCGGCCGGTCGAAGGCGGCCAACCGGCCGACGGCCGTATCCGGCGTCACCAGGCCGGCGCGCAAGGCGATCCGTGTCGCGACCAGGTCCGGAAGACCCTCCGTCAGCCAGGCCGGGCTGGACGCATCCGTCCGTCCCGTGCGTCCGGGTATCCAGGTGCGCGTGATGGCGGCTTCGAGGGACGCCTTCAACTCCGATCCCGCGGCGAGAGGCGCCGCCACCGCGTCGCCGCGTTCTATCGCGGTGTCCGTGGCGCCGAGGGCGACGAAGAACGGGCCGCCGCCGCCGCGCCAGAAGGCGCGGTGGGCCGTCAGGATCGGACCCGCGGCCTCTGCGGCCGCTTTCGCCTGGGCGGCGTCGCCAAGGACCGCTGCGCGAACCACGCGGCCGTCGGTCGCCGCCTCGGCGATTTCAAGATTGGGCCCGGCCAGGATCACCGAGCGTCGCGCATCGGCCACAGATATCGCCACCTCTGCGGCGTGCTCCAGGTCGGAGGCGGCGCGCCAGTCCCGCGGCAGCCGCGCCCAGCGGAACTCGGCCTGTTCGTCGAGGCGTCCGTCCGGCGCGGCCAAGACCGCCTCGCCGAGCGCGGCGGCCCCCTGCGCCCTGGGCGTGATCCTGACCGCGTATCGAACCCGCAGCTTGCGGCCCGGCGCGTGGCGCAGGACCCGAAAGCCCGGCTCATCGCCCGCGGCGCTCGACGCGCCGGAAACGCGGGGCTCCGAAAGGCCGGACGGCCAGATCAGGCGGGTTTCGCCATCCGCGTCGCCGCGGAGCCGCATCTCGACGGCGAGGTAGGGGGCGCCATCCTCGGGCGCTTCCAGGCTGACCCGATAGTCCACCGTCTCCGGACGCTTCGCCCCCAGCAAGAGCAGCGCCGCGGCGGCGAGGAGGAGGGCGCGGAGCATTCGTGACCTTCTAGACGACGGGCTCGCAGTCGAGCCGGTCGATCTGGCCGTTTTGAAGGCGATAGATGGCGTCCTGCGGCACGTCCTGGTCCAGCGTCGCCTGCCGACCGAGGCCCGCATAGGCGCCGCGGAGCAGGCGGCCCGTGACGCCGTGGCTGACGGCGATCACGCGGCGGCCGGGTTCGGGCGGCAGGCCGGCCAGCCAGTCGGCGGCGCGGGCGGTGACGTCCTCGAAGGTCTCGCCGCCCGGCGCGCCGAAGAACCACTCGCGGGTCGCGAAGACCTCCGGGTGGTGGTGGGCGATCTCGGCGCGGAGCTTGCCCTCCCACGCGCCGCAGCAGATCTCGGCCAGACGCGGGTCGGTTTCCATCGAGAGTCCGGTCGCGCGGGCCACCGTCTCGGCCGTGCGGCGGGCCCGGCCGATGGGGCTGGCGACCAGCCGCCACTCCCCGGCCTCGCGGCGGACCAGGTCGGCGACGAGCGCCGCCATGGCCTGCGCCTGCCGCTCGCCCAGCGGCGTCAGGTCGCTTTCGGTATGGCCCTGGATGCGCCCCTCACGGTTCCAGAAGGTTTCGCCGTGACGGAGCAGGAGGATCATCGCTTGCGTCGGACCACGGGGTGCGAGGTGGAGAGGCCGCCGTCCACGGCGATTGTCTGGCCGTTCACATACGAGGATTCGTCGGACGCCAGGAACAGGCCGGCGGCGGCGATTTCCTCGGGGTGGCCGTAGCGGGTGGTCGGGTTGAGCTGGCCGATCTTGTCCTCGTTGCCGCGGGCCCGCGCGCCGTCGAAGATCGGCTTGGTCATGCCGGTCTCGATGAGGCCGGGCGCCACGGCGTTGACCCGGATCCCGGTTCCGTAGAGCTCGTTGCACGAGGTCTGGACCAGGCTGATGACGCCGGCCTTCGAGGCGGAATAGGCCGGCCCCCCCGCGCCCGAGCGGATGCCGGCCACGGAAGCCGTGCAGATGATCGAGCCCTTGCCCTTCGGGATCATCGCCTCGCTGGCGTATTTCACCGCCAGGAAGGGACCGATCAGGTTCACCCGCAGGATCTCGGCCCAGTAGTCGGCCGTCTGCTCGTGCAAGGGCGCGAAACCGCCCGAGATGCCGGCGTTGGCCCAGAAGACGTCGAGGCCGCCGTGTTCCGACTGGGCGCGGTCCACAAGGCCCTTCACGAAGGCGTCCTCGCCCGCATCGCCCACGACGGCGACTGCCTTGCTGCCGGCGGCGCGGACGGCCTCGGCGGTCTCGTTCACCGCTTCGGCCTTGTCGGCGATCACCAGAGCGGCGCCCTCGGCGGCGAACAGCTTGGCGGCGGCCCGGCCGATGCCGCTGGCCGCGCCGGTGATGACGGCCGTGCGGCCGGAGAGACGTCCCATGGGTTTCTTCCTCTTTGAACTCACGCGTTGGTCTTGGCTCGGGCCGCCGCCGCGCAGATGGCGTCGACGAAGGTGTCGTAGAGCCCGGGCGGCACGTCATGGCCCATGCCGGGGATCATCCTGAGCTCCGCGCCGGGAATGGCCGCCGCCGTCGTCTCGCCGCCCACGGGCTGCACCAGCGGATCGTCGGTCCCGTGCAGGACGACGACCGGGATCGTCAGGCGGGCGAGCTGCGGTGTCCGGTCGCCGTCGGCCATGATCGCCGCCCGCTGGCGCGCCACGCCCGGCGGGTTGAACGCGCGGCGGTACTCGGCTTCGACGCGGGCCCGTAACGCGCCGTCCGGCCACGGGTAGCCGGGGCTGCCGATCGTCTCGGCGTTCTTCAGCCCATGCGCGAGGAAGGCCTCGAAGTCGGCCTTCGGGTCGGGCGGGGGAACGTCGAGTACCGCCATCGCCTCCGGGGTCGACATCAGTGTGCCGCGCGCGCCCGGCGCCGACATGATCGAGGTCATCGACAGCACGCGGTCCGGATGGTCGATCGCGATGCGCTGGACGATCATGCCGCCCATGGAGACGCCGGCGATGTGGGCGCGCGCCACGCCCGCGGCGTCCAGCACGGCGATCCCGTCCCGCGCCATGTCGGCGAGCGTGTAGGCCTCGGTCGGCCAGGACGAGAGCCCGGTGTCCCGGTTGTCGAAGCGGATGACGCGATAGCCTCGGGCGACCAGGCGTTCGCAGAATTCGACCGGCCAACGGGTCATCTGCGACCCCAGCCCGTTGACGAGCAGGATGGTCTCGGGCTGTCCGTCGCCGAAGGTCTCATACTCGATCTCGACGGCGCCGTTACGGGCTCTGGGCATCGATGTGGCTCCCTTCTTCGTCCCCTGTGAGTTGCGCGCACGGGCCTGCGACGATCCTGACGCGTGAATCGGCTGGTCTTCGCGGGCCTAGTGCGCCAATCATCCGTGTAAGAATCGCCATCGGGGAGGGGCTGAGGGGCGGTATGCGCGTAATCGTTCCCCTGTTGCTGTCCCTGGCGATGTGGGCGTTCATCCTGCTTGGCCTGGCCGGACTCTGGCTGAAGGTGTTCGGCGACTAGCCCTCAAGGGATCAAGAGGACGCGGCCGACGGCCTGACGGCTTTCGATGTAGCGGTGCGCCTCGGCCGCCTCCGAAAGCGGGAACTCACGGTCGATCAGCACCTTCAGTTCGCCCTTCGCCACGTCGGCGATCAGCCGTTCGATGTTCCTCTGCACGCGGTCCGTGCCGATCTCGGCGCCCAGGAAGACACCCGACAGGGTGCGATTGCCGCCCATCATCGAGCCCACGTCCACCGTCATCGGCTCGCGGCCGGCCTGGCCCACCATGGAGACGCGCCCGCGGTAGGCGAGGCTGAGGATCGAGGACTGCAGGGTGGGCCCGCCCACGGAATCCACGATCACGTCGGCTCCCTTCTTGTCGGTCAGGCGCATGACCTCCTGCACCACGTCGTGGGTCTTGTAGTTGATGCCGTGGGTGAGGCCGTAGGCCTTCAGCTTCTCGAGGCGCGCGTCCGAGGAGGCCGTGGCCAGCACCATCGACGCGCCGGCCCGGGCCGCCAGCTGGATCGCGGCCACGCCCACGCCGGAGGCGCCGGCCTGGACCAGCACGACCTCGCCCTTCTTCATGCGCCCGAACTCGAACAGGCAATCGTCCGCCGTTCCGAACGTCACCGGGATGACCGCCGCCTCCCGGGTGCTGAGACCCGCCGGGACCTTCCAGGCGGTGCGGGCGGGCACGGCGCGCAGCTCGGCGTGGCTGCCGAAAGCGCCGGTGGTGCAGACCTTGTCGCCGACGCGCAGGTTCGTGACCTCGGCGCCGACCTCTATGACCTCGCCGGCGGCCTGGTAGCCCACGACGTGTGGGTGGGTCATCAAGGGGCCGCGGAAGCGGTTCAGGATGTCGCCGCCCTCAATGGAGACCGCCTCGACGCGGATGACGATGCCCTTGGGATGGCATTGCGGGTCGGGCACGTCCTCGTACTTCAGGACGTCGGGCCCGCCGTTCTCGTAATAGACCGCGGCCTTCATCGCATCCCTCCCTCAAACGCTTGTTTGAGCGGAGTCCTGTCACGCCGCGGAAGGCGTGGCAACCCGGGCGCGCTCAGCCGTTGCGCTTCACGTGGTTGCGGATGGCCGAGACAATGCGGTCCTGGACCTCGGGCTCCAGGTAGGCATGCATCGGCAGGCTGAGGACACGCTCCGCCGCCGCCTCGGTCACCGGCAGGCCGCCGGGCTGCGGGTAGTCCGCGTAGGGCGCCTGGCGGTGCAGCGGGACCGGATAGTAGACGGCGGTCGGGACGCCCTCGCCGCGCAGATGGGCCGCCAGCCCGTCGCGATCATCGGTCTCGATGGTGTACTGCGCCCAGACCGAGACGCCGCCGTCGATCACCGGCGGCACGCGGACGACGTCGCCGAGGCCCTCGCCGTAGCGGGCGGCCACCCGGTTCCGGGCCTCGATCTCGTCGGCGAAGATCGACAGCTTCTGGAGGAGGACCGCGGCCTGGATGGTGTCCATCCGGCTGTTCATCCCGACCCGCATGTTCAGGTACTTTGGGTCATGATCGAAGGTGCGGCCCTCGAGGTCCGACTTCACCGCCTGGCCGTGGACGCGCAAGGACACCAGGTGGTCGTGCAGGCGGGGGTCCTTGCTCAGCACCGCGCCGCCGTCGCCGTAGCAGCCGAGCGGCTTGGCCGGGAAGAACGAGGTGGTGGTGACGTCCGCCCAGTGCAGTGGGTGCTTGCCGCCCAGCGTGCAGCCGAACCCTTGTGCGGAATCGGCGATCAGCTTCAGCCCGTGCCGGGCGCTGACCGCGGCGATCGCCGGATAGTCCGCCGGCTGGCCGAACAGGTCCACGGCGATGACTGCCCGGGGGGTGAGATTCCCCTCCGCCTTCACGGCCGCGATGGCTGCGTCGAGCTTCTCGGCATCGAGGTTGTAGGTGTCGGGCCTCACGTCCACGAACACCGGCGAGGCGCCCACCAGCGGCATCACCTCCGCGGTCGCGGCGAAGGTGAAGGCCGGACAGAAGACGGCGTCGCCAGGGCCGATCCCCCAGGCCATCAGCGGCAGGACCAGGGCCTCGGTGCCCGAGCCGCACGACAGCGCGTGCGGCGCCTCGCCGAAGGCCGCCAGCGCCGCTTCGAACTCCGCGATCTCGGGGCCCATGACGTAGGCGCCGGAGCGGACCACCTTCAGGATGGCGTCTTCCAGCGGCTGTCCAAGGCGGGCGCGCTGGGCCTGCAGGTCGATGAACGGGATCATGGCGGCGGCTCATGCCATGCGCCGCCACCCCGCGCCAAAACACGTTGGGTGTCGCTGTGTTGCGGAACGTCTAGGCGAGCGGCTCGGTCAGCTGCGCGTCCCGCCATTGCCGTCATCCCGGCCGTACGCCCGCGAAGGCGGGCGGGAGAGCCGGGACCCGGAGCGGCGCGCACAGCCTGGGTCCCGGATCGGCCCTTCAGGGCGTCCGGGATGACGACCTGGATGAACTTGCGCGAGAACGGGCAAGTCCGCAGCCTACGGCTTGTAGACGACCCCTTCCTTCATGACGAAGCCGACCTTGGTGAGCACGGTGGCGTCCTTCGTGGGATCGCCGTCGACGGCGATGAGGTCGGCGCTGTAGCCCGGCTTCAGCCGCCCGGCGACATCGCCCAGCTGCAGGTGCTCGGCGGCGATCACGGTGGCGGACTGCACCGTCTCCAGCGACGACATGCCGGCCTTCAGCAGCAGGGCGAACTCGCCGGCGTTGTCGCCGTGGGCCGAAACGCCGGTGTCGGTGCCAAAGGCGATCTTCACGCCCGCCTTGTGGGCGCGCCGCGTCATGTCCAGCATCATCGGACCGGCCTGTAGCGCCTTGGCGGTCTGGGCGGGCGTGAAGAAGTTGTTCGGGCCCTTGGCGATGCCGACCACGAAGTCGCCCGCCATCAGGGTCGGCACGAGGTAGCCGCCGTTCTTCTTCAGGAGGGCGATCCCCTCGTCGTCGAGCCAGGTGCCGTGCTCGATGGAATCCCCGCCGGCCTTCAGGAAGCTGACGATGCCGTCGCCGCCGTGGGCGTGGGCGGTGACCTTGCGGCCCATGCGGTGGGCGGCGTCGACGATGGCGTCCAGCTCGGGGCTGGAGAACTGCTGGCCCAGGCCCGCGGCGGTGTTCGAGAGCACCCCGCCGGTGGCGGTGATCTTGATGACGTCGGCGCCCTTCCAGACCTGCTCGCGCACGGCGCGTCGGCAGTCGTCGGGGCCGGAGCACACCGACGGCGGCCGCAGGACGTGCATGACGTCCTCGCTGTAGCCGTTGACGTCGCCGTGGCCGCCGTGGACCGAGATGGCCGAGCCGGCGGCGATGATCCGCGGGCCGGGGACGTCGCCGCGGGCGGTGGCGTCGCGCAGGGCGAAGATGGCCTCGTTCTCGGCGCCCAGGTCGGCCACGGTCGTGAAGCCGGCCATCAGGGTGCGCCTCGCGAAGCGTGCGCCGGCCATCGCCTGGTCGGCGGACGAGAGGGTCACCTCCTCCAGGCGGCCGTTGGGGTTCTGCTCGCTGGTCAGGTGGACGTGGCTGTCGATGAGGCCGGGCAGGACAAAGCGGTCTTTCAGGTCGACGACCTGGGCCCCCGGCTCGGAGACATAGCCGTCGGCGATGCGGGCCACCTTACCGCCCTGGATCACCAGGGTCTTTTCGGTCTCGACCTTGCCCGTGGCGGGATCGACGAGCACCCGCCCCGCGTGGACGAGCGTGACGGACGGCGCCTGCGCCAGGGCGGGCGCGGCGAGGACGGCGGCGGCGAGCGCGCCGAGCAAAATCTGCTTCACTGGAATCCCCCGAAGGAACGAATTGGCAGGAGCCTAAAGGCCACGTCCGGAAGTCGCTAGGGGATGCCTAGATCAGCCTCCGCCCACACTGATGCCGTCATCCCGGCCGTACGCTCGCGAACGCGGGCGCGAGAGCTGGCGCCTACGCCGGCGCGGGGATCTAGGCGGCGTTGGCGGCGGATCGCGGGCGAGCCTCTCCCGCTGGAATCGCGCGCGGCAAGTCGACGAAGAAGTAGCCGATGTCGACCTCGAGCGCGCAGGCGAGGTCCCATAGCATGGCCACGGGGAGCGGGCTCGCGCCGGTCTCGTAGGCCTGAACCTGATAGAAGCCGAGACCGCAGGCTGCGCCCAGCTGCTGCTGCGACAGGCCCATCAGCCGGCGCCTGCGCCTCAGGCGCCGCCCCACCAAGACGTCCGTTTCGCGACCCACGCCTGAACTCCGACCGTATTGGAACGGGCGGGACCTTAACCCCCGGTGCGGCCCGGCGTGACCGATCTTCCGCCGAGCCCGACCGAGCTTTCGCCGATCTGCCGCTCGATACGTCAGATCTGCCGCGCCCTGCCTTCCCAATAGGGCGCCCGCACCTTGCCGCGCTGGATCTTGCCGGCCTCGGAGCGGGGCAGCTCGGTCACGAAGTCGAGGCTGCGCGGGACCTTGAAGCTGGGCAGGCTGTCGCGGGCGAAGGCCAGGATCTCGTTGGCCAGGAGATCCGAGGGCTGGTAGCCGGGCTTCAGCAGGATCACCGCCTTCACCTGCTCGCCCCACTCGTCGTGCGGCACGCCCACCGTCGAGGAATCGGCCACCGCCTCGTGCTGGATCAGCACGTTGTCGATCTCCTGGGGATAGATGTTGACCCCACCCGAGATGATCGTCTCGGCGCTGCGGCCGGTGAGGAAGAGGTACCCGTCCTCGTCGAAGTAGCCCATGTCGCCCATGGTGAAGTAGTCGCCGACGCGGCTGGCCTGGGTCTTCTTCTCGTCCTTGTAGTAGGTGAAGCCGCCGCCGGGCGGGAGCTGGTGGTAGATGGTGCCGGCCACGTTGGGCGGGCACTCGTTCCCGTTCTCGTCGAGGATCTTGGAGCCCAGCAGCTCGGGCCGCTTGCCGACCGAGCCGGGCTTCTTCAGCCACTCGTGGCT
This sequence comes from Pseudomonadota bacterium, assembly GCA_049323595.1. GTDB lineage: Bacteria > Pseudomonadota > Alphaproteobacteria > Caulobacterales > Caulobacteraceae > Phenylobacterium. Next base: position 110,366 of record JBMOOD010000024.1, on the reverse strand, counting down.
GTCGATCATGAAGCCTGCGCCGCCCTCGGAGCCGGCGTAGTATTCGCTGAGCACCGGGCCGAACCACTCGATCATCGCGTGCTTCACCTCGGGCGGGCAGGGCGCCGCGCCGTGGACGATGTACTTGACGCTCGACAGGTCGTACTTCGCCTTCACCTCCGCCGGCAGCGCCAGCAGCCGCTGGAACATGATCGGGACCAGGTGCATGTGCGTCACGCGCCGCTCGGCGATGGTGCGCAGGGTGTGCTCACTATCCCACTTGTCCAGGAACACCAGGGTGGCGCCGGCCCCCATGGCCGCGCGCACGTCGAAGGCCAGGGGCGCGGCGTGGTAGGCCGGCCCGGCGCAGAGCTGGACCGAGTGCTCATCGTAGCCGCGCAGGGCGTAGACCGCCTGGGGCGCGATCACGGGATTGGCGCGATAGACGCCCTTGGGCCGGCCCGTGGTGCCGGAGGTGTAGAGCATCTGGTTGCCCAGCACCGGGTCTTCGATGTCGTGGCCGTCGAGGGCGGCCAGCGCCTCGTCATAGTCGAGGAAGCCCTCGATATCGCCGCCCACCGCCACCTTGAGCTTGAGGTTCGGGGCCTGGGCGGCGGCCGGTCCACTGGTGGCGATCCGGGCCTCGCCGAACACGGCCTGGGCCTCGCAGTCGTTCAGGATATAGGCGATCTCGTCGGCGTTCAGGTGCCAGTTCACCGGCGTGATGCGGAAACCGGCCCGAAGCGTCGCCGCCAGCACCTCCACGAACTCGCCCCGGTTGGACATCACCAGGGCGACGGCGTCCCCGGCCTTCAGGCCTGCGCCGCGCAGCAGGCGGACCAGGCGGTTGGCGTTGCGGTTGGCCTCGGCGAAGCTGCGCGTGCGGCCATCGGGGTCGATGACACAGGCCTTCTCGGGCTGGACGTCGGCCCAGACCGACAGGGTCATGCCGTTCAGCGCCGCCGCCTCGAGCCGCTCGGTCAGCCCGGCCCGTTCCATCACCGCCACCATACGCATCCTCCCAATATGTTCTTACGGCGTATATTATGCCTGACTTTCGAAAGTGGGAGAATGGCACGGACGTTGGGGAACGGGCTAGCGAAACTCCTCTCCCCCGAGGCGAAGCCCGAGGGGAGAGGGCAGGGTGAGGGGCGGCGCCGGCCTTTCCACTTGCCCGGGGTCGCCGCAAGTGTTCTCGCGGAGGAGGTGGCGGCCGGACCTCCCCGTATCGTGCCGGCGGGGAACCGCCCTGCTTCGGGCGGATTGCCTGGAGCGTGAAAGCCGCTCGACTTGCCTCGCTCGTGGCCGTCCTCGCCCTTGCGGCGTGCGACAGCGTGGCCCCGAAGACGGATGCCGAACCCGTGGAATACCGGCCGGAGATGGCCGGCACGGTGGATCACGCCATGTGCCTGCTGGGCTTCATGGCGACGCCCCTTCGGCGCCTCCCGACGGGGCACCACGTGGTCGCGGGAACCCTCAACGGTAAGGCCGCGACCTTGGTCCTCGACACGGGCGCGAACATGAGCGTCGTGCATTCGTCCTACGCCGAGCAGTTCGGCCTCGCGCCGCAACGCGGGGTTCGCGGCGCGGCCGCCGGCCTGGGCGGGGGCGGCAATGCGTCCCGGTCTTCGGTCGAGGCGCTCCGGCTGGGCTCCGTCGACATCGGACAGGAGCACGTCATGCTCGCCGACCTGTCGCATGTGGAGGCGCCGCTGGCGCGGCTCTCAGGCACGCCCATTCACGGCATCATCGGCCAGGACGTGATGCGCGACCACGGCGCCGTCATCGACGTCGCCAGGGGCATGCTCTACCTGCGCGAGGCCGGATCGACGCCGGCGCCCGTAGCGGCGGAGCGCTGCACGGCGGCCGCCGCTGAGGGTTGAGCGTCGATCCCTACCTCCCGCCGCCTCGCGCGGGAGGTAGGACTTCTCCCAAGGTTGCGCGTGTCCAAGAGCTGCGCTCTAGAGAACGTACACAACCTCAGAGGGCATATGACCGGCAAGCCACGGATAACGGTGAGCCAAGGGAAGGACGGTTTCCTCCAAATCTGGCTGAATCCAGCCGGCCGCGATCTCCTTGTCCGTGAACTTCAGGCGCTCAGCGAGGAGAACGACCACTTTCACATCATGCCGGAAGACATGAGCCCCGAACTCCCGGTCCGAAACAAGCCCTATGAGGAGGGCGACGAGATCATCGAGTGGGGCAAAGTCTTGTTCCGACCAGACGCCTGGGACCTCCGCTACTTCCCACACGTGTTGGATGACTCTGAGACTCCTTAATCACCTCGGCCCGTCGGCCAGCCGCACAGAGGTGAACCCTCACCCCAACCGCCGCAACACCCATCCCCCCACCGTCGCGCCAAAAGCGGTGATGAGCGTCCCCCAGGTGATGTCGATGACCGTGATCTGCGTCGACCAGACCTTCAGCGTCGCCTGGTTGGTCAGGTCGTAGGTGGCGTAGCAGAGGGCGCCCAGGATGCCGCCGTAGATCGTCGTGCGGATCAGGGGCTCGTTCCGCCGCGGCCAGACCACCAGCACCATGATCCCCAGGATGTAGGCGAAATAGAAGACGACGGCCGGCGGCAGGCGCGGCGCGCGCATGGCGACCGGGTCGAGGGTCGGGAAGTAGAGGTTCGGCCCGAACTGGGTCAGCCAGATGTAGTCCACGATGGCGAAGGCCACGCCCATGGCGAGGTAGGCGGCGATCGGTCTCAGCATGCGAAACTCCCCAAGATCGTCATCCTGGACGGCCGCAGGCCGATCCGGGACCCAGGCCGCACTGCGCAGGTCCCTGGGTCCCGGCTCTCCGCGCCGCTTCGGCCGGGATGACGGGCAATTGTTACGCCGGTTTCAGCCGGTAGTGGCTGACGCCCCACTCCTGGCCGCCACGGTGCCCGAAGAGGCCGGCCGTGGCGAGGAAGAACAGCCGCCAGCGGCGATGCCAGAGCGCGGCCTGGTCGCCGTAGGTCGCCTGCAGCACCGGGCGGATCTTGGCCAGGTTGCGGTCGTAGCGTTCCAGCCAGTGCAGGGCCGTCTTCTGGTAGTGGGTCCCGCTCCAGCGCCAGTCCGCCTCCACGTCGAACAGGTCGGGGAACTGGCGGATCAGCCCATGGCTGGGCATCACGCCGCCCGAGAAGAAGTGCTTGGCGATCCAGTCCGCCTCATCGTCCACATTGAAGCGGTAGGGCGTGGTGCGGTGGGTGAAGACGTGGATGAACAGCCGCCCGTCCGGCTTCAGCCAGCCCTTCACGCGGGAGAGTAGGGCGCGCCAGTTGGCCATGTGCTCGAACATCTCCACCGAGACGACGCGGTCGAATTCGCCGGGCGCCTCGAACTGGTTCATGTCGCAGGTGATGACCTCGAGATTGCCCAGGCCGCGTTCCTGGGCGCGGGCCAGGATGAAGGCCCGCTGGCTGGCGGAGTTGGAGACGGCGGTGATGCGGGCGTTCGGATAGGCCTTGGCCATCCAGAGGCTGAGCGAGCCCCAGCCGCAGCCGAGCTCCAGGATCCGCTGGCCGTCCGCAAGGTCGGCGTGTTCGGCGGTTTCGGCCAGGCCATGCTCCTCGGCGTCCGCCAGGGTGACGGTGGGGGAGCGGTAGAGGGCGCAGGAGTATTTCAGCTGCGGCCCCAGGCAGTTCAGGAAGAACTCCGCCGGCACCTCGTAGTGCTGGGCGTTGGCCGCATCGGTGTGCTCGGCGATGGGGCGCTGTTCCATCTCGCGGGCGAAGGCGGCGTCGGCGTCGAGGCTCGCGCCCGAAAGCTGGCGGCGGGCGTTCGCGACCAGCAGTTCGATGGCCGTCTTGCGGACGGCGTCGGGCAGGGGCGCGCCTTCGAAGGCGTCGATGGTGGCGGCGATCAGGCTCATGTGGGCAGGCTCATGCGGCGGAAGCTCGTTTCGGGGGGAGGGGGAAGAAGACGGACACGCGGCGCTGATAGTCCCGGAAGGCCTCGCCGCGGGACTCCAGCATGGCGGACTCCAGCGGCGGGACGCCGGAGACGTAGCGGAGCAGGGCGTACATGACCGCCGGGGCGACCAGGGTCAGCCAGGTGACGGGCCGGGCCGGGTCCAGGGCGATGACCGGCCAGGCCATCCAGCCCAGCCATTGGAAGAAGTAGTTGGGATGCCGCGACCAGGCCCACAGGCCGGTGTCGATCACCTTGCCCTTGTTGGCCGGGTCGGCGCGGAAGCGCTTCATCTGGCCGTCGGCGACAGCTTCGCCGGCCAGGGCGACGAGGAATAGGGCAAGGCCCAGCTCGTAGCGGTGGATCCAGGCGGGCGGATACAGCACCGCCGCCAGCGGCGAGACGGCGAGCAGGGCCGCCGCCGGCGCCTGCGGGAGGCTCACGAACAACATGGTCATCGGATAGGCCTTGGGGTCGCCCTGCCGGAAGGCGGCGTAGCGGCGGTCCTCCGGATGTCCCGCGACCCGCGGGGTGAGGTAGAGGCCGAGCCGCAACCCCCAGGCTGCGGTCATGGCGGGGACGAGCCAGACGCGCCAGTCATCGGCCTCGCTCGCCGCCCAGGCGGCGGCGGCGGTGAGGGTCGCCCCCGTGCCCCAGGTCCAGAAGACGTCGGTCCAGCCGCCGTTCCTCGTCGCCAATCCAAAGGCCCAGGCGCAGAGCATCACCGCGACCATCGCCGCCAGAACACTCAGGGCCAACTGCAACAGCATGTCACAACTCCATCCGACCATACGGTCGCAGGCGCCTGTCCGGACGCATCCATCGCTGTGATGATCCCGTAGCATTTGCTAAGCACGTTGGCGCGGGGGATGGCGCGCCTGCGGCACGCGTGGCGCTTGGGTTTTCGGAGTGATGATGAGCGGCGGTGAACGGCTGAACGTGGCCGTGGTCGGTGGGGGAATCGCGGGCCTTTCGGCGGCCTGGCTTCTATCGGAGAGACATGACGTCACGTTGTTCGAGGCCGATCCGCGCCTTGGAGGACATGCGAACACGGTCGAGGCGCCCGGCCGCCATGGTCCCGTTCCCGTGGACACGGGCTTCATCGTCTACAACGAGGCGAACTACCCCAACTTCACGGCCCTGCTGGCGCACCTGGGCGTGCCGCACCGCAACGCCGACATGGCGCTGTCGGTCTCCCTCGATGACGGGGCGTTCGAGTATTCGAGCTATGGCGCGCTCGGCATATTCGCCCAGAAGCGCAACCTGTTCTCGGCCCGCTTCTGGGCCATGCTGCGCGACGTCACGCGCTTCTACCGCCACGGCCCGAGGGATCTGGCGGCGCTGGAGAAGCCGCTGACCTCGCTCGAGGCCTATCTGGAAGAGAAGGGCTACTGCCAGGCGTTCCGCGACGACCACCTGCTGCCCCAGGCGGCCGCCATCTGGTCGACGCCGCTGAAGGAGATCGGACAGTATCCGGCGGCCGCCCTGATCCGGTTCTTCCTGAACCACGGGATGATGAGCATCTTCGGTCGCGGGCTCTGGCGCACGGTGCAGGGCGGCTCGAAGAGCTACGTGGAGAAGCTGTCGGAAGCCTATCGCGGGCAGGTGCGCACGGGCGTGCGCGTCGCCGGCGTCCGCCGCGACGCGGCCGGCGTCGAACTGCGGCTGGCGGGCGGGACGCGCGAGCGCTTCGACGAGGTGGTCATCGCGACCCACGGCGATACGGCGCTGTCCCTGCTGGACGATGCGACGCCCGAGGAGACGCGGTTGCTGTCGGCGTTCCGTTACAGCCGCAACCTCGCCGTCCTCCACACGGATCCGGGCCTGATGCCCAAGCGCCGTCGGGCCTGGACCAGCTGGAATCACATCGGCCGCCGGGACCAGCCGGGCGAGGGCTGCGTGACCTACTGGATGAACCGGCTGCAGAGCCTGAAGGATGCGCCGGACCTGTTCGTGACCCTCAACCCCACCAAGCCGGTGGCGCCCGAGGCGGTGATCAAGACCGACATCTACGACCATCCTCTGTTCGACGCCGGCGCCATCGCCGCGCAAGAGCAGGTCTGGGACCTGCAGGGCGTGCGGCGGACCTGGTTCTGCGGGTCGTACTTCGGCCATGGGTTCCACGAGGACGCCCTTCAGTCGGGCCTGGCCGTGGCCGAGCAACTGGGCGGCGTGCGCCGACCCTGGACGGTGGAGGACGAGTCCGGCCGCATCCACCTGCGCGAGCGGCCCGCCATCACCGAGGCGGCCGCGTGACCCTCGCCTCCGGGCTCTATCCGGGCGTGGTCACCCACACCCGGCTGAAGCCCCGCCGGCACGCCCTGCGCTACCGGGTCTTCATGCTGCTGCTGGACCTGGACGAGCTCGCCGCGCTCGACCGGAGGCTCAGGCTGTTCTCGCTGCGCCGGTTCAACCTGGTCGGCTTCGATCCCCGCCGGCACGGCGACGGCTCGACCACGCCGCTTAAGCAGCAGGTCGAAGCGCAACTCGCCGCCGCAGGGATCGACCACGGCGGACCCATCCGGCTCTTGGCTATGCCCCGCATCCTGGGCATGGGGTTCAACCCGCTGACGGTCTTCTTCTGCCATCGGCAGAACGGGAGCCTGAGCGCCATCCTCTACGAGGTGAACAACACCTTCGGCGAGCGCCACAGCTATCTGATCCCGGCCCCCGAGCCTGACCGTCGGTCGGGCTCCGACGCGGAGGACTCTGCGCCGATCGTGCGCCAGGCCTGCGAAAAAGGCTTCTACGTCTCGCCGTTCATGGACATGGACCTCTCCTACGCCTTCCGCGTCCGGCCGCCGGCCGCCGCGGCGCAGGTGCTGGTGGACGTGGACGACGCCGAGGGTCGGGTCCTGACCACGGGCTTCGTGGCCGAACGCAGGCCGCTCACCGACCGCAACCTGTTCCGCGCCTGGCTGACCCATCCCTGGATGACCTTCGGCGTGCTGGGCGCCATCCACTGGGAAGCGCTGTTCATCTGGCTCAAGGGCGAGAAGATCCGCCAGCGGCCCGCCAAGCCCGCATGGTCGGTGACGGTCGTCACACCGGCGAAGCTGGCGGCCTGACGTCAGGACGGCGCCGCCTGCGCGCGGGCCTAGCCCTTCCGGAACACCCAGACGTCGCCCACCCCGCCCAGGTCGATCGGCGGGCGATCCAGGGCCAGTCCGGCCTGCGCCGCCAGGGGTTCCGGATCGGTCATGTAGTAGGTGAGGCGCTCAAGCGAGCGTTGGACGGTGCGGCCGGCGGGGTCCACGATCGTGTAGTCCAGCGCCTGGTCCAGCCGGTTGATCCCGGGCCGGAACGTCCGCTCCACCAGGAACAGCCGGAGCCGGCCGCCGTCGGGCAGCGGCTGGTCCATCACCGGCCGGGAGGGGTCGGGCGGCGACGCGGCCTGCATCATCGCCAATTTCGGCAGGTGGAAGGCCGCGAGACCGCCTTCCGCCAGGTGCCTGCCTGCCACCGTGAAGGTGTTGCGCCAGGCCGTCCCCGCCGGCACGTGCGCCAGGGTGAAATAGGGGCAGAGGACGAGGTCGAACGTCTCCTTCAGGTCGAGGGCCGTCATGTCGCCGCGCCGCAGCCTGATGCGCCCGCGCACAACCTCGGGAAGCGTCGCCACCCGCGCCTGCGCCTGCGCCAGCATGGCGGGCGCGATCTCGACGCCGAGAACCTCGAAGCCGCGCGCCGCCAGGCCCGCCGCCAGCCGCCCCGTGCCCGCGCCCAACTCCAGGATCCGGCCGCCCGCGGGCGCCAGGCCCGCATAGATGTCCTCGTCGCCCTGAAGCCGCACGTCGGCGGCCGTCATCACGTCGTAGCAGGCGGCGCTCAGGCTGCCGGGCGCATAGTAGGGCTTGGCCATGCCCGTTTGTGCCGGCGCCGTTGCGCCCAATCAATGCGCAGGTCAAAGTCCCGCGCCATCCGTCCACGCCACACGGGGAACATCGATGCAAGCCGCCCTTCGCCGTCTGGCGCGCCTCATGTTGATCGTGGCCGCGCCCCTGGCGCTCGCCGCCTGCGGGATCAACACCATTCCGACCCGCGAGGAAGCCGCGAAGGCCCAGTGGGCCGAGGTGCAGAACCAGTACCAGCGCCGCGCCGACCTGATCCCCAACCTGGTGGCGACGGTGAAGGGCTATGCGGCGCAGGAGAGCAACGTGCTCATCGGCGTCACCCAGGCGCGGGCGAACGCGCTGCAGGTGCGCTCGGACGCCGGCATCACCACCGACCCGGCGGCCTTCCAGCGCTACGCGGCCGCCCAGCAGAGCCTGTCCATGGCGCTCGCGCCGCTGCGGGTGCTGCAGGAAGCCTATCCGGACCTGAAGTCGAACGAGAACTTCCTGGCCCTGCAGAGCCAGCTCGAGGGCACCGAGAACCGCGTCGCCATCGCTCGGCGCGACTACAACGAGGCGGTCCGCGCCTACAACACGACCCTACGCACCTTCCCGCAGATCATCTGGGCCAAGACGGTGCATTCGTCGTCCCAGCCGATGCAGCTCTTCGAGGCCACGGCGGCGGCGCAGTCGGCGCCGACGGTGGACTTCTCGGCGCCGCCGGCGGGCGCCGCGCCAGGGTCGCCGCCGCCTGAGCCCGCGCCCGCACAGTGACGCGACCCGCCGCGAGGATCGTTCTCGGCGCGCTGTTCGCCGTCGTCCTGCTCGCGCCGGCATGGGCCGCGCCGAAGTTCCCGCCGCTGACTGGACGGGTGGTGGACCAGGCCGAGCTCCTGTCGCCGCAGGCCGAAGCGCAGCTGACGGCCGAGCTGGCCGAGCTGGAACGCGCCACGGGCCACCAACTGGTCGTGGCGACGCTTCCTGACCTCCAGGGCTACGAGATCGAGGACTACGGCTACCAGCTCCTGCGGACCTGGGGCATCGGGCGGAAGGACGAGGACGACGGGGTCATCCTCATCGTCGCGCCTAACCAGCGGAAGGTGCGGATCGAGGTGGGCTACGGCCTGGAGCCGGTGCTGACCGACGCTCTGTCGCGGCTGATCATCGAGCGCCAGATCCTGCCGGCGTTCCGCGAGGGCGATTTCGAGCGCGGCGTGGTCGAAGGAACGCAGGCCATCGTCCGCCAGATCGGCCTGCCGGAGGACGAGGCGCGGGCGGCCGCGGCGGCGGCCGAGGAAGAGGCGCGTGAGAGTTCCGGCGATGGCGGCGCGTTCATCCCCGTCATCTTCGTGATCTTCGTGGTTTTCTGGCTGCTGAGCGGCGTCCTGCGCCTCTTCGGCGCCCGCCGGCGCTTCGGCGGCAGCGGGCTGTGGTGGCTCCTGCCGCTGATCCTCTCCAGTTCCAGCCATCGGCGCGGAGGCGGCTGGAGCGGGGGTGGCGGCTGGAGCAGCGGCGGCGGCGGTTTTTCCGGCGGCGGCGGATCGGGCGGGGGCGGCGGCGCCTCGGGGAGCTGGTGATGACCAAGGTTCTGCTCACGCCCGAAGACCGCGCCGCCATCGAGGCCGCCGTGCGCGCCGCCGAGACCCGCACGACCGGCGAGATCTACTGCGTGCTGGCCGAGGAGAGCGCCGACTACCATGCGACGCCGCTGGCCTGGGCGGCCGGCGTCGCCCTCCTCGCGCCGGCGATCCTGCTGCTGGCCGGGGTCCAGGTGAGTGCGCCGGACCTAGGGATGTTCGGCGGCTGGACGGCGGAGCAGGTGGAGGACCTGGGCGAGGCCACCGCACGCGCGGCGCTGGTCGGCACGCTCTTGCTGCAGGCCCTGCTGTTCGCCGTGACGCTGTTCGTCGTGGCGATCCCGCCGGTCCGGCGGGCGCTGACGCCGCGGGGCTTCAAACGCGACCGGGTGCGCCAGCGCGCCGAGGAACAGTTCCTGTCCAAGAACCTGCACGCCACTCGCGAGCGGACCGGGGTGCTGATCTATGTCTCCGCGGCCGAGCGGATGGCCGAGCTGATCGCCGACGAGAAGATCCATGCCGAGGTCGCGCCCGAGACCTGGGACCAGGCGATGGCGGACCTGGTCGCCGGCCTGAAGCGGGGCGAGCCTGCCGGCGGCTTCGAGGCGGCGATCGGCCGTTGCGCAGCGGTGCTGGCCGAGCGGTTCCCAGCGCGCCCAGGCGACAATCCGAACGAACTGCCTGACGCGGTGGTGGTCCTTCCGAGCGCCTGAGCCGGGGTCGGGCGCTCAAGCTGCGGCGAATTCGCGTAACCTGTTGTTCATTTGTGACGACGGCTCCAGATTGCACCTGGCGGCATAGGGGAGCCGCCTGGGGAGTATCGTCGCACGTGGATCAGGACGGGGACACGGTCGAGATATTGCGAGCCCGACTCTACCGGCTGGAGGCCGCCGTCGAAGCCTCCGGCCTGGGAGTCTGGGAATGGAACGTGCGCACCGGCGAAGTGATCTGGAACCGGCGCAACCGCGAACTGTTCGGCGTCGACCACGATCGGCCCCTGACCATCCAGGACTACGCCGAACTGGTGCATCCCGAGGATCGGGAGGCCGTCCGCGCCGCCTATCGCGAGGCCGCCGATCGGCCCGAGGGCGGCGCATTCGTCTATGAACATCGAACGGTCCGTTCGCCGGATGGCCGCGCGCGCTGGCTGCAGGCCCGCGGGCGGGTGGTGAAGGATTCGGATGGCGTGCTTCGCACGGTGGGCGCCATGCTCGACATTACCGATCGCAAGACCGCCGAGGAGCGGCGAAGCCTTGTGCTCCGTGAGCTGGCGCACCGGTCCAAGAACGGCATCCTCGTCATGATGACGCTGGTCGCCCAGACGGCGAAGAACGCCCGCGACGTGCGCGACTTCGAGGCGGTGCTGACCGCCCGGCTACAGTCGCTGGCGGATTCGCAGGACCTGGTGACCGATGCGGCGGGCCATGCCCTGCGCCTGACGGACCTGCTGGACAGGGCGTTGACGCCCTTCGACCCGTCGCGTTTCGACATCGACCCCCGGCTGGAGGCCGTCGGGATCTCGAACGACATGGTGGTGGCGATGGCGCTGCTGCTCCACGAACTGGGGACCAACGCCGTGAAGTACGGCGCCCTGTCCTCGCCTTCCGGACGCGTGAGGCTGACGTTGGACGACGCCGCGGCTGGCGAGGCGCGGCTGCTCTGGATCGAACGGGGAGGGCCCCCCGTGAAGCCGGCGGTTCGCCGGGGATTCGGATCGCGGCTCCTGGAAATTTCGCTCCGTAACGACGGTGGCGCCGTCGAGGCGCGCTTCGAGCCGGCCGGCTTCGAAGCCCACATCCGCTTCCCCGTCGAGCCTGCCTGACCCGCAAACGTTACAGTTCCGTCATCTGCCCGCGCTTTGCCGCGCCGTAGCCGCGCGGTAGCATTGCCCAAACGGGCGGAGACGCGGGCATGGCCTACACCCTCAATGTGAACGGCAAGGCGCTGAGCGCCGACGTGGACGGCGACACGCCGCTGCTTTGGACGCTTCGGGACACCCTGGGGATCGTGGGACCCAAGTATGGCTGCGGGGTCGCCGCCTGCGGGGCCTGCACGGTGCACGTGGATGGCCAGCCGATGCGCTCCTGCCAGATCCCGACAGGCAGCGTCGGGAACGCGAAGATCACCACCATCGAGGGGATGGCGAGCCATCCCGTCGGCAAGAAGGTGCAGGCGGCCTGGATGGAGCTGGACGTCGCCCAGTGCGGCTACTGCCAGCCGGGACAGATCATGAGCGCCACGGCGCTGCTGGCGGCGACGCCCAAGCCGACCGACGCCCAGATCGACGAGGCGATGAGCGGCAACATCTGCCGCTGCGCCACCTATGTGCGGATCCGCGCGGCCATCAAGCGCGCCTCCGGCCAGAAGGAGGCCTGAGCATGACCTACCATGACCTGAAGGCCAGCCGCCGCGAGGTGCTCGTCTCGGTGGGCGCCGCCGGCCTCACCCTCGGCTTCGCCGTCGCCGACGCCCATGCGCAGGACGAGGCGATCAAGCCGCTCAACGCCTATGTCCGCATCGCGCCGGACGGCGTGGTGACGATCATGGCCAAGAACCCCGAGATCGGCCAGGGCGTGAAGACCATGCTGCCCATGCTGATCGCCGAGGAGCTGGACGTGGCGTGGGAGGACGTCCGCATCGAGCAGGCCGACAGCGATCCGGCCGCCTTCGGCCGCCAGTTCGCCGGCGGGTCGATGGCCACCCCGCTGCACTGGGAGGAGCACCGCCGCGTCGGCGCGGTGGCGCGCGCCATGCTGATCCAGGCGGCCGCTACCGCATGGAACTGCGGCCCCGCCGACTGCACGACGAAGCCGGGCCAGGTCGTCAACAAGAAGACCGGCAAGACCCGCACCTACGGTTCGCTAGCGCTGGCCTGCGCCGACGTGACGCCGCCGGACCCCAAGAGCCTGACGCTCAAGGATCCCAAGGAATACCGCATCATCGGCAAGCCCACGCCGCAGTACGACGTCGAGAAGATAGTCACCGGCCAGCCGCTGTTCGGCATCGACGTGCGCCGGCCCGGCATGCTTTACGCGACCTACGAGCGTGGGCCGGTGTTCGGCGCGAGCGTGGCCAGCGCCGACCTGGACGCCGCCATGGGCGTGAAGGGCGTCCGCAAGGCCTTCGTCGTGAAGGGCAATCCCGACCAGGTGCTGGCGGGTCCCGGGCGCATCGGCTCGGGGCTGGTCCCGGGCGTCGCCGTGGTGGCCGACAACTGGTGGGCCGCGAAGAAGGGCCGCGACAAGCTGAACGTAAAGTGGGCCGACCATCCGACCTCCGCCCAGTCCAGCAGGGGCTTCCACGAGCAGGCCAAGGCGTTGGGCGCGGCCAAGGGCCAGAAGGAGGCGCGCAACGACGGCGACGTCGAGGCGGCGCTCAAGGGCGCGGCCAAGACCGTGGAGGCGGCCTACTATTATCCCTTCTTGGCGCACGCGAACCTCGAGCCACAGAACTGCACGGCCGAGTTCAAGGACGGCAAGCTGGAGATCTGGGCGCCGACCCAGAACCCGGAACCCGGCCGCCAGCTCTGCGCGGCGACCCTCGGCATCCCGGCTGAAAACATCACCGTCCACATGACCCGCTGCGGCGGCGGCTTCGGCCGCCGGCTCGCCAACGACTACATGGTCGAGGCCGCCTGGATCGCGCGCGAGGCCGGCGCGCCGGTCAAGCTCGTCTGGTCGCGCGAAGACGACATGCAGCACGACCACTATCGCCCGGCCGGCTGGCACTTCTTCAAGGGTGGCGTGGACGGGGCGGGCAATGTCGTGGCCCTCCACGACCACTTCGTGACCTTCGGCGAGAACGCCACGCCCGCGGCTAGCGCCGGCATGTCGGCGGCCGAATTCCCCGCCCGCTTCGTGCCGAACGTGCGCTACGAGGTCTCGACGATCCCGCTGGGCGTGCCGACCGGGCCGCTTCGTGCGCCGGGGTCGAACGCCCTGGCCTTCGCCTTCCAGTCCTTCATCGACGAGCTGGCGCACGCCGCCGGCGCCGATCCGCTGGCGTTCCAGATCAAGCTCTTGGGCGACCAGGAGGTGGTCGGGTCTCCGCCCGGGGCCTATGGCGCCGGCCGCATGCGCGGCGTGCTGCAGGCCGTGGGCGAGATGTCCGGATGGGCCAACCGCGGCAAGCTGCCCAAGGGCGAGGGCATGGGCGTGGCCTGCTACTACAGCCACCTGGGCTATTTCGCCGAGGTCTGCCACGTGGCCGTGTCGCCCGAGGGCGAGGTCACGCCCAAGACGGTGTGGGTCGCCGCCGACGTGGGCCGTCAGATTATCAACCCGCACGGGGCGCTGAACCAGGTGCAGGGCTCGGTGCTGGATGGCCTCTCCGAGGCGCTCCACCAGGAGATCGTCATCGAAGGCGGCCGGGTCGTGCAGACCAACTTCACCGACTATCCGCTGATGCGCATCTCCCAGGCGCCGAAGGTCGAGGTGAAGTTCCTGAAGACGGACTTCAATCCGACGGGCCTTGGCGAGCCGGCCCTGCCGCCCGCGATTCCCGCGCTGACCAACGCCATCTTTGCGGCGACCGGCAAGCGGATCCGCGAGCTTCCGATCCGGCCCGAGATGCTGAAGGCGTAGGCATCGTAGATGCTCCCCCTCACGGGGAGCTGTCAGCGAAGCTGACTGAGGGGTTTCCTCCACGACGTCCGTGGCGGAAACCCCCTCCGGCCTGCGGCCTCCTCCCCCTGAGGGGAGGATTTGATCAACGCGCGCGAATTTCACGCCCAAGGCTTGGCGTTCGCGCCCGGGTCGGCATGATGCGTCCCAACAAGTGTTTGAGGGGACGCCGGTGAAGACGCTTCTGATCGCCAACCGCGGCGAGATCGCCGTACGCATCGCGCGGACGGCTGCCGAAATGGGTTTGGCGACCGTGGCGGTCTTCTCGGAAGACGACGCGGCCTCCCTGCACGTCAAGCGAGCCGATCAGGCGGTGGCGCTGAAGGGCTCGGGCCCCGCGGCCTATCTCGACGTCGACCAGATCGTCGCCGCGGCCAAGGCGGCGGGCGTCGACGCGGTGCACCCCGGCTACGGCTTCCTGTCGGAGAACGCCGCCTTCGCCCGCGCCTGCGCTGCGGGTGGCCTGATCTTCGTCGGCCCGACGCCCGAGACCCTGGAGCTGTTCGGCGACAAGGCCCGCGCGCGGACGCTGGCGCAGGACTGCGGCGTGCCGGTCCTGACCGGAACCGATGGGCCGACCAGCCTGGACGAGGCGCGCGCGTTCCTGGCGGCGAACGGTCCGGTCATGGTGAAGGCCGTGGCCGGAGGCGGCGGTCGCGGCATGCGGCCCGCAGCCACGCCGGACGAGCTGGAGCAGGCCTTCGAACGCTGCGCCTCCGAGGCCAAGGCCGCATTCGGCGACGGCTCGCTCTATGTCGAACGCTTCCTGCCCCGCGCCCGGCACGTCGAGGTCCAGGTCGTGGGCGACGGCGAGCGCGTCGTCCACCTCTACGACCGCGAGTGCTCCCTGCAGCGCCAGCGGCAGAAGGTGATCGAGATCGCGCCCGCGGACATGCTGCCGACTGGCGTGCGTGACGGGCTGTTCGCCCATGCCACGGCCCTCGCGGCGGCCGCCCGCTACCGCAGCCTCGGCACCATCGAGTTCCTGGTGGACGGCGACGAGGCGGTGTTCATCGAGGCCAACGCCCGCCTCCAGGTGGAGCACACGGTGACCGAGGAGGTGACCGGCCTCGACCTCGTGCGCCTCCAGCTCCAGATCGCCGCCGGCCGCTCGCTGTCCGACCTGGCGCTCACCCAGGACAAGGTCCCCGAGCCCCGGGGCCACGCCGTACAGGTCCGAGTCAATCTGGAGACCATGGCGCCGGACGGATCGGCCAGGCCCGCGGGCGGCGCGCTCAGCGTGTTCGAACCGCCCTCCGGCCCCGGCGTGCGCGTCGACGGCTTCGGCTACGCCGGCTACGCGACCTCGGCCCGGTTCGACAGCCTGCTGGCCAAGCTGGTCGTCCACGCGGGCGCCGGCGGCCTGTCGCGCGCCATCGCCAAGGCCTATCGCGCCCTCTCGGAATTCCGCATCGAAGGCAGCGCCACCAACGTCGCCTTCCTGCAGAACGTACTGGCCCTGCCGGCGGTCGCGGCGGGCGACATCCATACCCGCTTCATCGAGGAGCACATGGGCGAACTCGCCCATCCGCCGGAGGCGCATCCGAAGCTCTACTTCGACGCCGCCGCCCAAGGTTCGATGACCCTGGCGGCGAGGCCAGAGGCGGCAGGCCCGGAGGGAACCGTCCCGCTCCGCGCGCCGCTCCAGGGCACCGTCATCGGACTGCAGGCGGCCGTGGGCGAGACCGTCCGACGGGGCCAGGCGCTGCTCGTCATGGAAGCCATGAAGATGGAGCACGTGATCGCCGCCGAGGCCGCCGGCGTGGTCCGCGCCCTCCCCGTGCAGCCCGGCGAGACGGTCTTCGAGGGCCACCCGCTGGCCTTCATCGAGCCGGATGCCGAGGGTGGCGACGCGGAGGCTGAAGCCGAAGCCATCGACCTCGACCACATCCGTCCCGACCTCGCCGAGGTGATCGAGCGCCACCGCATCACCCTCGACGCCGCCCGCCCAGAGGCTGTCGCTAGGCGCCGCCGCACCGGCCAGCGCACGGCGCGCGAGAACCTGGACGACCTCTTCGACCCGGGCAGCTTCAACGAGTTCGGCGCCCTGGCCGTCGCCGCCCAGCGCCGCCGTCGCGAACTGGACGACCTGCGCGTCAATACGCCCGCCGACGGCATCGTGGTCGGCGTCGGCGAGGTGAACGGGGCCCTGTTCGACGAGGACCGCGCCCGCTGCGTGGGCCTCGCCTACGACTTCACGGTCCTGGCCGGCACCCAGGGCCACTTCAATCACAAGAAAACCGACCGGGTGCTCGAGTTCGCCGAGCACTGGAAGGCGCCGATCGTCTGGTACACCGAGGGCGGCGGCGGCCGGCCCGGCGATGTGGACGGCGGCCAGCTCTCGGCGTCGTCCCTCGACACCACCAGCTTCACCACCTTCGCCCGCCTCTCGGGCCTGGCCCCGCGCATCGCCATCAACTCCGGCCGCTGCTTCGCCGGCAACGCGGTCTTCTTCGGCTGCGCCGACGTCACCATCGCCACCCGCTATTCGAACATCGGTCTGGGCGGGCCGGCGATGATCGAGGGCGGGGGCCTAGGCGTCTTCACCCCGGACGAGATCGGACCCTCGGACGTGCTCTACGCCAACGGGACGATCGACCTGCTGGTGGAAGACGAGGCGGCGGCCACCGCGGCGGCCAAGCAGATTCTTGGCGTATTCCAGGGTCCGGTCCGCGACTGGGCCTGCGAGGACCAGCGCCGACTGCGCCACCTGATCCCCGAGAATCGCGTGCGCGCCTACGACGTGCGCGAGGTGATCCGCACGCTGGCGGACACCGGCACGTGGCTGGAGCTGCGCGGCGGATACGGACGCGGCATCATCACGGGGTTCCTGCGCATTGAGGGGCGGCCCCTCGGCGTCATGGCCAACGACCCGCGCCACCTGGGCGGAGCCATCGACGCGGTGGGCGCGGAGAAGGGGGCCCGGTTCCTGCAGCTCTGCGACGCCTTCGACGTGCCGGTTCTGTCGCTGTGCGACACGCCCGGCTTCATGGTGGGGCCGCAGAGCGAGGTGGAGGCCGGCGTCCGCCGCGGATCGCGCCTCATGGTGACGGCCACGAGCCTGACCGTGCCGCTCTTCACCGTGGTATTGCGCAAGGGCTATGGCCTGGGCGCCCAGGCCATGGCCGGCGGCGACTTCTCGGCCCCCGCCATGACCATCGCCTGGCCCACCGCCGAATTCGGTCCCATGGGACTGGAGGGCGCCGTCCGCCTCGGCTACCGCAAGGAACTGGACGCCCAGCCCGATCCCGCAGCGCGCCAGGCGCTGTTCGAGAAACTGGTCGGCCGGATGTACGAGACGGGCAAGGCCCTCTCGGTCGCCTCGGTGGTCGAGATCGACGCCGTGATCGACCCGGCCGAGACGCGGGCCTGGCTGATGCGGGGGCTGAAGGCCTGCCCGATTCCGCCCCGGCCCGCGGGCAAGAAGCGCCCCTTCGTCGACGTCTGGTGAAGCCGCCGGCCCCACCCTGATCCAAGCCCCTCAGTTCACCCACGGGAAACGCCATGTCCAAGAGCCGCGAAATCCATCTGGTCCGCCGTCCCAAGGGCATGCCCGCGCCCGAGGACTTCGCCGTAGTCGAGGTCGACACGCCGGACGCCGGCGAAGGCGAGATCCAGATCGGCGGGCTGATCCAGTCGGTCGATCCCTACATGCGGCCGCGCCTCAGCGCCGACCAGGCGCTGAACGCCCCGCTGCTCGGTGGGGGACTAGGCCGCGTGCTGCAGTCGCGCCACCCGCGCTTCAAGGAAGGCGACATCGTGCGTCACGGGGGCGGCATGCGCGAGCGCTTCAACACCACCGGCGCCGGCGTCCAGGTGCTGGAGACCGATCCCGACCTGCCCCTCACCGTCTACATGCACGCCCTGGGCGGCACCGGCATCACGGCCTACGGCGGCCTCCTGGAGGTGGGCGCACTGAAGGACGGCGAGCAGGTCTTCGTCTCCACCGCCGCCGGCGCCGTCGGCTCGGTCGTGGCCCAGATCGCCAAGATCAAGGGCTGCTACGTCGTGGGCTCGACGGGATCGCCGGACAAGGCGGCCTGGCTGCGGGACGAGGCCGGCCTCGACGCCGTCATCGACTACAAGGCCGAGCCCCTGGCCCAGGCGCTGGAGCGCGCCACTCCCAAAGGCATCGACGTCTATTTCGAGAACGTCGGCGGCTCCCATCTCGACGCGGCCCTGCCGCGCATGAACGTGCGCGGCCGCATCCCCGTCTGCGGCATGATCTCCACCTACAACGGCGGCGGCGAAGGCGTCCGCGGCCTCTCCAACATGATCTACCGCCGCGTGCGGATGGAGGGGTTCGTGGCCAGCGACTTCGCCCACCTGAACGATGCGTTCCGCGCCGACATGACGGAATGGCTGAAGAGCGGCCGGGTCAAATACCAGGAAACGGTGCTCGACGGCTTCGAACGCGCGCCCGAGGGCCTCATCGGCCTCTTCGAGGGCCGCAACATCGGCAAGATGCTGATACGGATCGCGGGATGAGGCGAGGGCGCCGTCCCGCGCGCGGGACGGACGTCACAGGGGCCAGACCCAGAGCAGCGTCGGGACGGCCACGGCCAGCACGATGATCTCCAACGGCAGGCCCATGCGCCAGTAGTCGGCGAACCGGAAGCCGCCGGGGCCCATGATCAGGGTGTTGTTCTTGTGGCCGATGGGGGTGAGGAAGGCGCACGAGGCGGCGATGGCGACACCCATCAGGAAGGTGTCGGGGTTGGCGTCCAGGCGCCGCGCCAGGTCGATGGCCACGGGGCCGGTGATCACCATGGTCGCCACATTGTTCAGCATGTCGGACAGCGTCATGGTCACCACCATGATCGCCACCAGGGCGACCACCGGGGAATAGCCCTGGGCCGCCGCCGCGATGGAGTCGGCGATCAGGGCCGTGCCGCCAACCCGCTCGAAGGCCGCGCCCAGCGGCAGCAGGCAGGCCAGCATGACCACCACCGGCCATTCGATGTGGGTGTAGAACTCGCGGGCCGGGACCAGGCCCAGGGCCGCATAGGCGGCGACGGCCGCGGCGATGGCGATGGTGAAGGACACCAGGCCGAGGCTGGCCGCGCCCACCGCGGCGGCGAAGAGGCCGACCGTGAGGATCGCGTTCCGTGGCTTGAACGGGGCGACGTCCACCCGGTTGACGGCGACGAGGCCCAGCTGGTCCAGCGTTGTCGGCGAGGCGGCCTCCGGTCCGGTCAGCAGGAGCTCATCGCCCGCCTGGATGGCCCTCCCGGCGATCATGTCGCGCGACAGGGTCCCCTGCCGCGCCACGCCCAGGAGGGTGATTCCGAACCGGTGACGCATCTGCACCGCGCTGGCCGAGCGGCCGACGAGGCGTGAGTCGGACCGGACGACGGCCTCGACGATCTCCGGCGGCCGGACGCGACGGGGCGCCTCCTCGGCTTCCTCCTCGTCCGGCTCGGCAGATGCGAGGACGTCGCGGCGGCCCTCTTCCTCGCTTTCGGCGCGCTGCAGGTCGACCGACTTGATGAACGCCGCGAGCGCATCAGCGGAGCCCTCGACTACGATGCCGTCGCCGGCGGCGATGGTCTTCAGCCGCACGGGACCCTGCAGGCGGCGATCGTCACGGATGAGGGCGACCAGGCGCACATCCGCCTGCTCGGCCGGCTCGTCCAGTTCGGCGCCCACCAGGCCGACGAGCTTGGAGTCGTCGGGCACCGTCAGCTCCGCCAGGAAGGCCGCCGGGTCGATCTCGGCGGACCGGTCCTCGCGCCGGGGGGCCAGCCGCCATCCGAGGACGGCCACGAACAGCACCCCGGCCACGGCCACGACGCCGCCCACCGGCGTGAAGTCGAACATCCCGTAGGGTTCGCCGAGCTGTTGGGCGCGCACGGAGGAGGCGACGATGTTCGGCGGCGTCCCGATCAGGGTGGCCATGCCGCCCAGGATGGTCGCGAAGGACAGGGGCATCAGCGTGCGGCCCGGCGGCCGGCCGGCCTTCCGCGCAGCCTGCACGTCGAGCGGCATCAGCATCGCCAGCGCCGCCACATTGTTGATGACGGTGGAGAGCGCGGCGCCCAGTCCGCCGACCAGGGCGATGTGGGTTCCGATTGGCCGCCCCTCCCGGACCGCCACGCGCGCCAGTACGCCAAGGGCGCCCGAGTTCTCGAAGGCCCGCGAGGCGACCAGCACCAGCGCCACGATCACCACCGCGTGGTTGGCGAAACCCTCGAACGCCAGTTCATCGGGGACCAGCCCGAGCATCACGCCGATCAGCAGGCCGCCGGCGGCCACCAGGTCGTGCCGGAACCTGCCCCACAGCAGCATGCCGAGGACGCCGGCGAACAGCACGAAAAGCAGAATCTGGTCGGTGGTCACGCGGCGTCTCCCGTCCGGGTTCGATCCTCGCCGGACGCGGGCGAGCCGAGCGCGGAGCTTGGCCCCGTTCCTTGATGCTTCACAATGCCCGCGCGGCGATGGTTCCGACTGGGGCGGCGGCCCGATCGGCGCCTACCTGTCGCGAGCCGCAGTGGCTTTGCTGGGCCACCAGCGGCATCGCCCGGTCGAGCAAGGCAGGCGCGGGGAGTCCGTGTCGCCCGCGGTTCCTCGAACCGGATGACGTAAGGTCACAGTTGCCAGCCGTCCTCGAGGGCCTACCGTTCCTCCAACAAGACTAACCGCTCGGGAGGAACCAGGTGGCGGTTGCGGATGGCGTTCATGGCGGCGTTGCGGCGCCGGCAAGCGAGGCGGTGGAAGGCGGGCTGAAGCCGCCCGGCTCGGTGAAGTTCTTTTACAGCCTCGGCCAGGTGGTGGAGTCGAGCTACCTCGCCGCCAACGGCTTCATCTTCTTCTACTACACGGCGGTGCTGGGGTTGTCGGGCAGCGTCGTGGGCGCGGCTCTGGCGATCAGCCTGTGCCTGGACGCCGCCGCAGACCCCCTGATTGGCTCGTGGTCGGACGGCGTGCGGTCCAAATTCGGGCGGCGGCTGCCGGTGATGCTGGTCGGCGCGCCGCTTACCTTCCTGACCATGGGGCTGCTCTTTGCCCCACCGGCCGGACTCTCCGTCCTGGCCCTCTTCGCATGGCTCACGGTCTTCAAGATGACCGTCCGGGCCTTCGCCTCGATGTACAACATCCCCTACTTCGCCCTGGGCGGAGAGATGGCGGATGGCTATGTCGAGCGGTCGCGGATTGTCGCCTACCGACTGTTGGCCGGCATACTGATCTCGGTCCTGCTGACCGCGCTCGCCTATTCGGTGTTCTTCGCCGGCGAAGGGGGACTGCAGCGGCCCGACCGCTATCCGGCGTTCGGCTGGACGGTCGCCGGGATCATACTGGTGCTCGCCCTGATCTGCTGCGCCGGGATCTGGCGCTACGCCGCCTCCCTGCCCCAGCCGATCGAGACGCCGTCGCCCATGCTGCGGCGGCTGCCGGGGGAGGTCGCCGAGATCCTGCGCAATCGCTCCTTCCTGATCCTCTTCCTGTCCATGCTGCTATTCGCCAGCGCCACCGGCGTCCACGCGGCCCTGCAGAACCACACCTACGTCTTCCTCTGGCGCCTGCGGCCCGAGGTGATCCAGTTCCTCGTCTACAGCCTTCTGGCGGGGATCACCGCGGGCGTGCCTCTCACCCCTCAGCTCCTGAAGTTCATGGAGAAGAAGGCGGCGGTCGGCGTCGGATTCGTCCTGGTGATCGGCGCGTGGACCCTGCTGCCGAGCCTGCGGGCGGCGGGCCTGTTCACGCCGACGGGGGCCGAGGCTCTGAGCTGGCTCGTGCCGACACAGCTCGTGGCCGGCCTGGGCACGGGGATCATCTTCATCGCCTACCCGGCCATGATGGCCGACGCCGCCGAGGAGCACGAACTCCTCTTCGGAACCCGCCGCGAGGGGCTCTTCTTCTCGGGGCTGGGCTTCGCGGGCAAGGCGGCGGCGGGGATGGGGACCCTGGTCGGCGGCCTGGCGCTCGACCTTCTCCGCTTCCCGCGCGACATGGGCCGGCAGGTCGACGCCGTGATCTCCGAGGACGTCCTGGCGGGCCTGGCGCTGGGCTGGGGGCCGCTGCCGGCGCTGCTCTGCGTGATCGGCGGGTTCGTGTTCGCGCCTTACGCCATCAGCCGGGCCCGACACGAGCAGATCATCGTCGGCCTGCGGGCGAAGCGGGCGCAGGACGTCAGTGAGGGACGTAGCTCCTGAGCACGTCCTCGATGATCCGCTCCAGCTGTTCCAGCGTCGCGCATTGCTTGGCCACATGGCAGAAGCGGGCATAGCGGTTCATGACGCTGTCGCCCTGGCCCCAGTAGCTCTCGGGCTCGGGGTTCAGCCAGATGATCGCCCGGCTCCGGTCGTGGATCTGGCGCATGATGTCCAGCCGCGGGTCGGCGAAGTTCGACCGGCCGTCCCCTAGGAAGATCACCGTCGTGCGCCGGTCCAGCTGGTCAAGATGGTTGTCGGCGAAGTCCTCCAGCGCGCGGCCGTAGTCGGTCTGCTGGAAGCCGATCTCCTGCAGCACCTTGAAGATCGCCTTCTCGACGCCGTTCTCGTCCAGGATGTCGTTCACGCTGATCAGCCGGCCCGAGAAGGCGAAGGCCTCCATCCGGTCGACCACCTCGTTCAGCGAATACAGGAAGGTCAGCAGGAACTGGGCCGCGGCCGCCACCGACTTGGAGACGTCGCAGATCGCCACGATCGAGGGCTTGTCGACCTTCTTGACCTTGAAGGCGATGTCGAACGGCACGCCGCCATAGCCCATCGACCGGCGCAGGGTCTTGCGCACGTCCAGGTGGCCCTTGTGGGCGATGTGGCGGCGGCGCGAGTACTTGGCCGCTAGCCGCTTGGCCATCTTGCGGACCAGGGCGGCCATGAGCTGGTAGTCGACGGGGTCGACGCCGCCGTCGGCGTTGAGCTGCTTGCGCGCCAGGCGCTCCTCGCGCAGCTCGCGGGCGGAACCTGCGGCATAGAGGTCGTGCTGGCGGGCCACATACTGTTGCGCCTGTTCGAACAAACCGCGACGGGCCTCGTCCAGCCGGTCGGCCAGACCCTGACCTTCGGGCAGCCGCCGGGCGTTCGCGATGATCCGCTCGATCTCCTCCAGCCCCATCTCTTCCAGCAGCCGGCGCGTCAGGCGGCTCCGCTGGGTGGTCAGGCGGATTTCGGCCACGCCGGCGCGCGCGGCGGCCTCTTCCATCGACTGCTGCACGGCGGTGGCGTCGCCGCTCAGCACCGCCTGGGCCAGGGGCGAGCTCTCCACCGCCGCCATGTCGGCCTCGGACGGCGCGCCCTGCGGCGTTTCCGACGGCGGCGGCAGCGAGACGGCGTCGCGGGCGAAGAAGGTGTCGAACACCTCGTCGAAGCGGGTCACCTCGTCCGCCGACTTGGCCAGGGTGGCGCAGAGCGCGTCCTTGAACAGGGTGCGGTCCGTGAAGCCGGTCACGGCCACGGCGCGCGTGGCGTCGATCGCCTCGGCCGGCGAGACCCGCACGTCTGCGGCGCGCAGGGCCCGGAAGAACTGTTCCAGGGTGTGCTGCATCTAAAGCGCGCTCCGTTCCGTCATCCCGGCCGCAGCGAAGCGGAGAGCCGGGACCCAGCCGCGCCGTGCGCCGCACTCTGGATCCCGGATCGGCCTGCGGCCGTCCGGGAAGACGATGGAGATTCGACCCATCACTTGCGGTGCAGCAGCTCGACCACCTGGGGCTCGACCGCCGTGATGTCCTGCTCGAACTTCAGGATCACGTTCAGCGTGTCGCGCACCAGCTCGGCGTCGAGGCTGTCGGCGTTCAGCAGGATGATGGCGCGGGCCCAGTCCACGGTCTCGGAGATGGACGGCGCCTTGCGCAGGTCCATGGTCCGCAGCGACTGCACGAAGGCCACCAGCTCGCGGGTCAGCTTGGCCTCGATCCCGGGCACCCGGCTGGCGACGATCTTCTCCTCCAGGGCCGCTTCCGGCAGGGGGATGTGCAGGTGCAGGCAGCGGCGCTTCAGGGCGTCGCCCAGGTCGCGAACGTTGTTGGAGGTGAGGAAGACGATCGGCGGAGTCTTGGCCTTCAGCACGCCCAGCTCGGGCACCGAGACCTGGTAGGCCGACAGCACCTCCAGCAGGAAGGCCTCGAACGCCTCGTCCGACTTGTCGACCTCGTCGATAAGCAGGACGCAGCCGTCGTCCTGCTTCAGCGCCTGCATCAGCGGGCGCGGCTCGAGGAACGGCTCGGAGAAGAACAGGTCTCCCATGCCGTGCAGGCGGTCCATGGCGGCTTCCATGTCGGGGGCGTCCGACAGGGTCTCGCCCATGCGGTCCTTCAGGATCTGGGTGTAGAGGAGCTGCTTGCCGTACTTCCACTCGTACAGCGCCTTGGATTCGTCGAGGCCCTCGTAGCACTGCATCCGGATCAGCGGCAGGCCGAGCAGGGCGGCGGTGGAGAGCGCGAGCTCGGTCTTGCCGACGCCGGCCGAGCCTTCGACCAGGATCGGCTTCTGCAGGTTCGCCGCCATGTAGAGGGCGGTCGCGATGCGGCGCGAGGCGATGTAGCCCACCGAACCCAGGCCCGCGATCAGGGCGTCGACGGAAGACAGTGGATCGGCGGCGTTGGCCGCCGGCGCCGGAGAGGAAAGGGTCAAAGTTTCGGGTCTTTCGAAATGAACGTCTGAAAGCCCAATTGTGCCAAGGGCCGCTGCGTCAGGCAAACGGCCGTTTGACGCGTCACCGGCGGAAGGCGCCGGGATCGCGCTTCCATGCCGCGTAACGCTCGGGCAGACAGTGGGCGCAGGGGCGGTAGCCGGCGGCGATGGCGGTGGCCTCGTCGGCGAAGAAGACGCGGTGGCGGACATAGTGGCCGGCCGCGATCCAGCGCCGCGCGCTCGGGCAGTCCAGGCGGCCGTAGCCCCTCAGCCGGCGGTGGCCGCCGAGGGTTCCGGGCGTGTCGGACAGGTAGGGTCGGCCGTCCGGGCCGGTCAGAGTGAACACGCATAATCGTCACTGCGGCCGCGCCGCCCGGCTGGCGGAAATCGGCCGCGGTAGATCCTCCCCCAGAGGGGGAGCATCCTCACTTAGACGTCGAAGGTCACGCCCTGGGCCAGGGGCAGGGTCTTGCCGTAGTTCAGGGTGTTGGTGGCGCGGCGCATGTAGGCCTTCCAGGAGTCCGAGCCCGCCTCGCGGCCGCCGCCGGTCTCCTTCTCGCCGCCGAACGCCCCGCCGATCTCGGCGCCCGAGGGGCCGATATTGACGTTGGCGATGCCGCAGTCCGAGCCGCGGCCCGAGATGAACAGCTCGGCCTCGCGCATGTCGCTCGTGAAGATCGACGACGACAGGCCCTGCGGCACGTCGTTCTGGAGCGCGATCGCTTCCTCCAGGTCGCGGTACTTCATCACGTAGAGGATCGGCGCGAAGGTCTCGCGCTTCACGACGTCGGCCTGGGAGCCGATCTCCACGAGGGCCGGACGGGCGTAGAAGGCCTCGCCCATCTCCACGCGCTCGCCGCCGGTGACGGCGCCGCCGGCCGCCTTCGCGTCGGCCAGCGCGGTCTGCATCAGCTCGAAGGCCTGGGCGTCGATCAGCGGGCCGACGAGGGTTCCGGCCTCGCGCGGGTCGCCGACCTTCACCGAGCCGTAGGCGGCCTTCAGGCGGGGCACGAACGCGTCATAGACGCTCTCGTGCACGAACAGGCGGCGCAGGGTGGTGCAGCGCTGGCCGGCCGTGCCCATGGCGGCGAAGGCGACGCCGCGGATCGCGAGGTCCAGGTCGGCGGAGGGGGCGATGATCGCGGCGTTGTTGCCGCCCAGCTCCAGGAGGGCGCGGGCGAAGCGCTTCGCCAGCCGCGGGCCGACGGCGCGGCCCATGGCCGTGGAGCCGGTGGCGCTGACCAGCGGGACCTTCGGATGGTCCACCAGCGCCTCGCCGACCTCGCGGCCGCCGATAACCACCGACGACAGCCCGGCCGGGACTTCGCCGAACTTCGCGCAAGCCCGCTCGAACAGGGCCTGGGTGGCGAGCGCCGTGAGCGGGGTCTTCTCCGACGGCTTCCAGACGCAGGCGTCGCCGCAGACGAAGGCCAGCGCCGAGTTCCACGACCACACGGCGACGGGGAAGTTGAACGCCGAGATGATCCCGACGACGCCCAGCGGATGCCAGGTCTCCATCATCCGGTGGTCCGGCCGCTCGGTGGCCAGCGTCAGGCCGAACAGCTGGCGCGACAGGCCCACGGCGTAGTCGCAGATGTCGATCATCTCCTGGACTTCGCCCAGGGCTTCGGAGGTGACCTTGCCGGCCTCCAGGGTGACCAGGGCGCCCAGCTCGGCCTTGGCCGCGCGCAGCTCCTCGCCGAACAGCCGCACGAGCTCGCCGCGCCGGGGCGCAGGCACGTTGCGCCAGGCCAGGAAGGCGGCGTGCGCCGCCTCGATGGCGGCGTCCGTCTGCGCCGCGGACGAGTCATGGACCTGCGCCATGACCTCGCCGGTGACGGGTGAGCGGACGGGCCGGCTCCCGCCGGTCCAGAGGCTCTCGGCGACGCCCAGGCGGGCGAGGACTTGGGCGGCTTCCGCCGCGGCGGAGGTGATCTTCGATTGCACGGTCATCAGCTTACTCGGCGGCGGCCCGGAAAGGGATGGCTTCCTCCGGCGCGTAGTAGCGCCCGAAACGGTTGGCGAGGAAGGCGGGAAGCGGGATGTCCTCCTGCCGGATGAAGCCCTTCTGCGGCAAGGCGCCTTCGGCCAGCATGTCCAGCACCGCGCAGACCGAGCCGGCGGTGGTGATCTGGATGGCGCTCTTCACCTCGCCGTTCACGGGCTGGGCGTAGACCTTGTTGACGTAGGTCTCCTGCATCAGGTGGCCCTTCTTCATCCCCGAGACGGTGACGAAGACGATGACCACATCCTGCATGGTGGCCGGGACGGAGTTCTCCAGGATGTCCTTGAGCACGTCGCGGCGGTTGCGCAGGTTCAGGTCGTTCAGCAGCGCCTTCATGATCTGGGCGTGGCCCGGATAGCGGATGGTCTTGTAGTTCAGGTTCCGCACCTGGCCGTCGAGCGTGTGGCACAGAGTGCCCAGGCCGCCCGAGGTGTTGAAGGCCTCATAGGTGACGCCGTCGAGGGAGAACTCCTCGCGCTCCTCCAGGGCCGGCGTCTCGCGCAGCTCGCCGTTCACGATGGCCTCGCACGGCTCGCAGTACTCGTTGATCACCCCGTCCGTGGACCAGGTGAGGTTGTAGTTCAGGGCGTTCGACGGGTAGCGCGGCAGGGCGCCGACGCGCAGGCGCACGTCGTGCAGCTGGTCGAAATGCTTGATCAGGTCCCAGGCGGCGATGGTGATGAAACCGGGGGCCAGGCCGCACTGTGGGATGAAGGCGGTCTCGGAGTCCTTGGCCAGTTCGCGGACGACCCGACTGGCGGCGACGTCCTCGGTGAGGTCCAGATAGTGCGCGCCGGCCGTCTTGGCGGCGCGGGCCACGACGGTGGTGAGCTGGTAGGGCGCGCAGTTCACGACGGCGAAGCAGCCGGCCATCGCCTTGGCCAGGGCGTCCGGGTCGTCGATCGCCATGGCGACGGTGGCGACATGCGCGCGGCCGGCGTGCTCGGCGAGGGCCTCCGCCGACTGGTCGACCAGGACGACTTCATAGCTTCCGGATCCGACCAGCAGGTCCAGGACGGTCGATCCGATCTTGCCGGCGCCGATGATGGCGACTTTGCGCATGTGGTGCTCCTTCCCCAGTGCCCTCGGAGAATCAGCCCAGGACGAGTCGCTTTCAATTGGCGCTCCGGCGATCTGCGGGGTTAAATTGGGCGAAACGCCGACTTCTCTGGACGGAACGCCGAATGGACGACCTGGACGAACACCTCCTCGCCAAGCTGCGCGAGAACGCCCGCGCCCCGGTGGCGGAACTGGCCCGCGCCCTGGGCCTCTCGCGCACCACCGTGCAGAGCCGGCTGGCCAAGCTCGAGCGCAGCGGCGTGGTCGCCGGCTACGCGGTGAAGCTCGCGCCCGCCTACGAAGCCGGGCGCGTCCAGGCCTTCATCATGCTGACGGTGGAGCCCAAGCAGGCCGCCGCCGTCACCGCGGCGCTGAAGCGGATGCCGGGTGTGCGGCGGCTGCAGTCGGTCAGCGGCCCCTTCGACATGATCGCCACCGCCGAGGCGGCGGGCGTCGCCGAGATGGACGCCATCATCGACGAGATCGGCGCCCTCAAGGGCGTGGAGCGGACCAACACGTCACTGGTGCTGTCCACCAAGTTCGACCGGTGACGTTCCTCTCCCGCTCGCCGGAGAGGAAAGCGCGGCGTCGTACCGCGCCCACATCGGCGCGCAGTCGACGACCTGGCGCTCGTCCATGGCCCGGTCGATGGCCATCACGGTGAGGCCGGCTTCCAGGGACTCGTGGGGCGTGACCGGGAAGGCCGCGCGCCCTTCCAGCGCCCCCAGCAGATCCAGCGCCATGGCCTGGTCGGCGCCGTTGTGCGCGTCGGCGGTGACGTTGCCGTAGTCGATCCTCTCCGGCTTTCCGCGAAACAGGGCGCGGCGGACCATCAGCTTGTTTCGCACCAGGTCGGCGATCAGCGTGCCCTCGGTTCCGGCCACGTACCAGCGCCGCTCGGTCAGCGCGGTGTGGCTGTTGGCGTGGAAGCTGAGCCGAACGTCGTTGGCGTATTCGACCAGGGCCACCTGGTGGTCGCTGACGTCCATGTCCGACTGGAAGGCGTCGTTCGCCCCGGCCCAGCCGGCGTCCCGCAGGGCGTAGGCGGCCGAGCCGTCCTCATAGGCCCGCGGCGGGTCCGTCCGCTCGGCCGTGAAGATGCGGCGGCCGCCGAAGCTGGCGACCCGGGCGGCGCGGGCGCCGACGGTGCGGCCGAAGACGTCGAAGTCGTGCACCACCTTGTCCAGCAGGTACGAGCCGCCCCAGGCCTGGCGACGGCGCCAGTTGCGGGCGAGGTAGCCGCCGTGCTCGGGGGGCAGGTGCTCGGTGGCGTCGATCGAGACCACCTCACCCAGCTCGCCGGCGTCGATGCGGGCGATGACGTCGCGCACGATGGGCAGGGAGCGCATCACCAGGCCGACGTAGACCGGCGGAGCGGCCAGGCCGGCGAGGCGGCGCGCCAGCCCTTCGGTCTCGTCCTCGGTGCGCACGATCGGCTTTTCGGCGAAGATCGGCCAGCCGGCCTCCAGCGCGAGCAGCAGGTGCTCGTAGTGCAGGTGGTTGGGCGCCCCCAGCATGAGCAGGTCGTAGGGCCCTCGGGCGACCAGCTCGGCCGGGTCGGCGCACGGCCGGCCCAGCGGAATCCCCGCCGCGGCGAGGATCGGCGCGCCGATGGGCGCCGGGTCGACATAGGCGTCGAGGCTCAGCGCCCAGCCGACCTCCTTCATCGCGGCCAGCACGTGGGCGATACGCTGGCCGAGGCCGATGACGCCGATGCGATAGGTCATGGCGCCATCAAAGCCGGTTCGGCGAAGCTGCGCCAGCTACTCGGCGGCCACCGTCGCCTTGGCCTCGCGCCTCGCCCGCACCGCGGCGGCCAGGTCCTCCAGCATCGCCACGCTCGTCGCCCAGTCGACGCAGGCGTCGGTGATCGACTGGCCGTAGGTGAGCGGGCGGCCGGTCATCAGGTCCTGCCGGCCCTCGACCAGGTGGCTCTCGATCATGACTCCCAGGATCCGACGCTCGCCGCCGCTGATCTGCGCGCACAGGTCCCGCACCACCTTCGGCTGGTTGCGGTGGTCCTTGGCGCTGTTGGCGTGGCTGGCGTCCACCATGACCCGCTCCGCCAGGCCCGCCTTCCGGAGCTCCGCACAGGCCGCCTCGATCCCGGCGGCGTCGTAGTTCGGCGTCTTGCCGCCGCGCAGGACGACGTGGCCGTCGGGGTTTCCGGTCGTGGCCGCGATCGCCGCGCGGCCGTCCTGGGTCACGGCCAGGAAATGATGTGGACTGGAGGCGGCGAGCACCGCATCGACCGCGATCTTCACGTCGCCGTTGGTGCCGTTCTTGAACCCGACCGGGCAGGACAGTCCCGAGGCCAGCTCCCGGTGGATCTGGCTCTCGGTGGTCCGCGCGCCGATCGCGCCCCAGGCCACCAGGTCGGCGATGTACTGCGGGGTGATCACGTCCAGGAACTCGCAGGCCGCCGGGAGGCCCAGGGCGTTGATGTCCAGCAGCAGGCGTCGCGCCAGCCGCAGGCCCTCGTCGATTCGGAACCCGCCATCGAGCCCGGGGTCGTTGATCAGCCCCTTCCAGCCGACCGTCGTGCGCGGCTTCTCGAAATAGACCCGCATGAGGATCTCAAGCTCGCCCGCGTGCCGCTCCCGCTCGGCCGCCAGCCTGCGGGCGTAGTCCAGGGCCGCGGCCGGATCATGGATCGAGCAGGGGCCGATCACCACCACCAGCCGGTCGTCGCGGCCGTGTAGGACGTCGTGCACCGCGGCGCGGGCATCCGAGACCAGGTCGGCCATGGTGGAGGTCAGCGGCGCCTCGCCGATCACCTGAACGGGCGGACTGAGGGCTTTCAGCGTCTGGATGCGGAGGTCGGCGGTGTTGCGGGTCATGTCGGGGCTCCGGAGATTTTCGGGCCGGCGGCATGAAAAAAGCCGCCAGGTCCCTGGCGGCTTGGCGGGGAGTGCTCGGGGCCTAGGTCAGGCCGAGCGATCCTCTGCCGGCGCCAGGGGCGTCGGATAGCCGAAGTACCAAAACGAATATTGGCTGGCGGCGAGGATCATCGCCCGGCGTTATACGGGAGCCGGCGGCGTCCGTCACCTCCCCAAAGCGGGCGTCACTTCTGCCGCGGCTGCTTGAGGGTCGTCCCAGCGGCGAGGAAGCGACCCGCGCGATCGGCCGAGACGCCCTCCAGGAGGGTGCGGGCGGCGTTCTTCACCTCCTCCTGGATCGCCTGGTCGGCATCCAGCTCCTCGTGGCTGGTGGCGTAGGGCTTCCAATAGCCCACGTAGCGGTCCAACTCCGCGCTGGGTCCCGCCGGGCAAAGGTGCATGAAGCAGAGCCAGTCCGAGATGGTGCGCCGCACATTCTCGGCGCCCTCGACGTCTCCATGAACGACCACGGCGAAGAGGCGGCCGGCGAGATGGCGGGGATATTCCCAGCCGTCGAGCTCGATCTGCTTGGCCTCGTCGACGTTCTTTCCGTGGGTGCGCGTCGGGTCGGGATTTGCGCCGTCGGCGCAGACCAACCGGTCCATCATCAGCTTCATCGGCGAGGTCGGCGAGTACCAGTTCACCGGCGTGACCAGCATGATCCCGTGGGCCTCGACCCACATGGGATAGATGTCGTTCATCCAGTCGTGGACCTGGCCCAGGGCGTGGTTTGGATAGCAGGAGCATGGCCAGTGGCAGAGGGCCGGCGCCGTCGAGAAGCACGCCTTGCAGGGATGGATCTCGCGGCCGTACTCCGAGGCCAGGCGCGAGAGGTCGAGTACGCGCACCTCGGTGTCGTCGCCGGCCTGCAGGACGTCCAGCGCCATCTCCACAAACCGCCAGGACTTCGACATCTCGCCGGGGCAGGTGTGCTCGCTGCGCGATGAGCCATTGACGATCAGGAAGCGCTTCGGACCGTCCCGATCCTCGTGCCGCGCCTGTGCGGCGATCACGGCCTCCCGAGCGGCCAGCCAGTCGACGGAAAGGTCGTAGTCCGGGTCGGCGAACTCCGGGCCCGCCTTGCGCGTCACCGGCGCCTTGCGATGGTTCGAATAGGCGTCCCAGGCGACGTCGACGATGCGGTCGAGCTCCCCGTCCAGGGCGCGGAACGCGGGATCACGGAACTGCTCGAGGTAGCGACGCCTGAATTCGGCCCGCGACAGGGTAGGGTCGGGCATGCCCCTGCGGGCGGCGGGAGCGGATCTGGCCATGCAGCGGCCAACGGCTGCGCTGGCAGGGCGTTCCCGCCGATGGCCGTGCGACGATCGACCACGCAACGAACGCGGTTACCCCGTCTAAAGGAAAAAGTCCTAATCGTGACGAGGACTTGGGGACGTCCCGGCGGGGCATGAGATCACTTTCGCGCAGGTTCCTGGTCGGTGTCGGCGTCATGTCGCTGGTGCTGACCGTGCTCGCTTCCCTGGGGGCCTTCCTGGTCTTCCAGCGCGAGCTGTCGAACCGTCAGGTCGCCTTCCTCCAGGACTATGTCCGCGAGCGCACCAGCAACGTGGAGCGCCGGTTCTCCAACCTGACGGCGCTGCACACGGCCGCCGGCGAGGAGCTGGAGCGGCGCATGAACCGGCTATCCGACGCCGAGGTCGACCGCCTGGCCGACGCCTACTTCCCCTTGCGGCCGGACGGGACGCGGCGCAGCGCCGATCCCTGGTTCGACGGGCGGATGCTGAACGGCCAGTACGTCTACGGCATGGGCGCGATGGTCGCCCGGCCGCAGGAGATGACGCGCGACGAGAAACGGGCGCTCGTGGCGGCGTTCGAGCTGGTCGCCAACTTCGGTCAGGCGGCGCGCAAGGACTACGACAACTTCTACTTCTTCACGCCGCCTCACACGCGGCTGATCATCTTCGGTCCCGAGCGCCCCGACCGCCTGATGTTCTACCGTCGCGAGGCGCCGGCCGACCTGGACATCTCAAAGGAGGAGATGGCCTCGCTGACGACGGGCGAGAACGATCCCGACCGCCTGACCCGCTGCACCAATCTCCAGCGGCTTATCCAAGACGAGGTCGGGGAGCGGCTGGCCACGGCCTGCCTGACGCCGGCCTATGCCGGCGACCGTTACGTCGGCGCCTTCGGATCGTCGATCGAGCTGACCGGCTTCCTGGCCAACGCCGTGAAGACCTCGCTGCCGGGCGCCTCCACCCTGCTGGTCACCACCAAGGGTGAGCTGATCGCCTATCCCGGCTTCACCGTGCCCGGCAAGGCGGCCGAAGACACCGTCGCGGCGTATGAGAAGCGGCTGGGGCTCGCGGACCTGACCCGCGCCATCGCCCGGGACCGCCGGTCCAGTGGCGTCATCACCAGCCCCGACGGATCGCAGATCGTCGCCTACGGCCGGCTGCACGGCCCGGACTGGTACCTCATGCTGACCTATCCGAAGGCGGCGGTGGCGGCCTCGGCGGCGCAGTCCGCCTCTTGGGTCCTGGCCCTGGGCGCCATCGCCACCGCGCTGCAGACGGCGCTGGTCGTGATGCTGGCGCGGCGCACCATCACCTGGCCACTCCAGCGCCTGGCCGCCTCCTGCGAGCCCGAGGCGTTCGGCCACGACGCGCGGCCCGACGTCAGCGCCGAGGAGCGTCGCGACGACGAGATCGGCGTCCTCGCCAAGGCGCTGCGCGCCGAACGGGAGAAGGCGGATCAGGTCATGGCTTCGCTCGAGGAACGGGTCGCCGACCGCACCGCCGAGCTTGCCCGCGCCAACGCCGAGAAGTCGCGCTTCCTGGCCAATATGAGCCATGAGCTGCGCACGCCGCTCAACGGCGTCATCGCCGTCTCCGAGACACTCGCCCGCCAGCAGGCGACCGACCGCGGCAGGGAACTGGCGGAGCTCATCGTCTCGTCCGGGCGCCTGCTGGAGCGCGTGCTGACCGACATCCTCGACTTCTCCAAGATAGAGGCCGGCGAGATCAAGCTGGCGCGGGACGAGTTCGCCATGTCCACGCTCGTCGGCCACATCGCCGAGCTGCACCGGGCCGCCGCGGAGGCCAAGGGGCTCCGGTTTGCGTGGTGCGTGGCCGCCGACGCCGACCGCCGCTTTGCCGGGGATACGGTGCGCCTGACGCAGGTGCTGTCGAACCTCCTGTCCAACGCCGTGAAGTTCACCGAGGCCGGCGAGGTGCGGCTGTCGGTGGAGATGGCCGGCGGCCAGGTGCTCTTTACGGTCTCCGACACCGGGATCGGTTTCGACGAGGCGGTGCGCGAGCGCCTGTTCCGCCGGTTCGAGCAAGCCGACGATTCCATCCGCCGCCGGTTCGGCGGCACCGGGCTGGGTCTCGCCATCAGCCGCTCGCTCGTCGAGCTCATGGGCGGAGCGGTCGAAGTGACCTCCGAGCCGGGCCGGGGCTCGGTCTTCACCGTCATGGTCCCGCTGGAGCCCGTCGAGGGCGAGGGAGAGGCGCCCGAGGAAGACCCGTTCGAGGCCATCGACATCGCCGGCGCGCGCGTGCTGCTGGCCGAGGACCACCCGACAAACCAGAAGGTCGTCCAGCTCGTGCTGGATTCGGTGGGGGTCGAGCCCGTCATCGTTGAGAACGGGGCCCTGGCGCTCGAGGCGTTGAAGGCCGAGCGCTTCCACGTGGTCCTGATGGACATGCAGATGCCCGAGCTGGACGGCCTTTCGGCCACCGCGCGCCTGCGCGCCTGGGAGCGCGAGCAGGGGCTTCCCCCCACGCCGGTCATCATGCTGACCGCCAACGCCCTGGACGAACATGTGCGGGCCAGCCTGGAGGCCGGCGCCGACGCCCACCTCGCCAAGCCGATCCGCGCGGACGCCCTGATCGAGGCGATCCTCCACGCCATGGCGGAAGCGCAGGCCCGGGCCGAGGCGGCGGCCTGACCTACCGCCCTTCGAAGTAGATCGGATTGCCGATCAGCCGCAGCTTGCCGTCCGCCCCCCGGACATCCACGCGCAGCCAGTGGGCCCGCCCGTCGCCGGCCACTGCGACGTTCACCCGCGCCGCATCGCGGGAGACCGGGATGGGAGGAAGGGTGAGCAGCCCCGGATCGCTCCGGAACTCGATGCGCCCGCCCGCGGCGCCGTCCACCGCGATCTCGACCTCGGCGTCGACGCCCTGGGGGAGCACGAGCGTATCGCCCATGCCCGCGCTTCGCCCGTCCGCCCGCGCCGTTACGTCCAGCCGCCGGCCCGGGACTCCTTCCAGGTCGATGAACACGTGGCCTGCCTTGATCCCGGCCAGGATCGCGGCCTGGGAGAGGTTCTCGGCCCGCACGACCGTCGTGGGCGCGCCCACAGGCGGCTGGATCGAGCCCGGCGCCGGGTCATGGTTGTCCGAGCCGCCAACGCCCGTGATCCGGAACCCCGCGTTGAGCCGGGCCTCCCAGAAAGCCATGCCCGAGAGCGGTCCCTCGGCGCGGGCGCCGCTCACGACCTCGACCGCGGCCACGCGGCGGTAGTCGGTCTTCGCCGACCAGCCGCAGCCCATGCAGAGCGGCCCCGTCGGCAGTCCCGGGTGGTTGATCGAGAAGACCCCACCCGAGGCCTCCACCTGATCCTGGATGTGGTCCAGGCCCGGCGCGCGCGGGCCGCCGAGCTGGAAGTCCAACGGCGCGGTGGTCCCGAAGACGTTGGCGTGGCCCTGGAAGGTGGTGATCTCCCGTCCCGGGATCAGCAGCAGGTCGTCGAAATAGGGCTGCAGCTCGGCCAGATGCTGGTGGTGCGAGGTCGCGTTGTGCTCGGTCACCGCCGCGAAATCGAGGCCGCGGGCGGCGGCCGCCTCCAGGGTCTTGTGAAGCGGGCAGGGGACCCGCTTGCCCGTCCGCGAGGCGCAGGACCCGTCCGAATGGCCCGTGTGCAGGTGCAGGTCGCCGCGATACCAGCCGGGGCCGGCTTTCAGCGGCGCCGCAGCGAAGCCGTTGAAGGTGTGGTTGCGGCCCAGCGTGATCTTCGCGGTGTATGCCGCGCGCACGTCCTCGCCGATGTTGGGAACACCCAGGATCAGCTTCCACTCGCCCGCCGGCAGGGGCCCAGGGAGATAGGATGCCGTGGCCCAGGTCTCGGCGACCGTGAAGCTTGCCTTGTTCCCGCCGCTCCAGCCGCGGAACCGCTCTGGATCGCGCAGGCCCAGGTCGATCACCGCCCGCTGCTCGCGTCCGGTGTAGGCGAACTCCACGGTGATCGAGGTGGTCCCGGCCGGCACGGCGAACGGGACCTCGCGGTAGGTCGCGTGGTCCGTTCCGGTCATCACGCCGGTGAGGGTGAGCGTCTCCGCCGAGAGGGCGGGCGCAGCCAGCAGGGCGAACGCCGCCGCCAGCCACGCCCAGCCCCGCATCACGGCGCTTCGTTCGAGAAGATCACCGTGCCGGCGGCGCCGAACATGCCGCCGACGCCCTGGCAGACGCTGATCTTCGCGCCCGGCACCTGAGCCGGCGCGATGCCGCGCATCTGCCGCACGCTCTCCTGCAGGGCGTACATGCCGTACATGCCCGAGTGCATGTACGAGAGGCCGCCGCCATTGGTGTTCAGCGGCAGCTTGCCGCCGATGGCGGTGTTGCGCTCCTTGATGAACGCCGCCGCTTCGCCCGGCTTGCAGAAGCCCAGGTCCTCCAGCCCGTACAGCGGCAGGTGGGCGAAGGCGTCGTAGATCATCAGGTGGTCGACGTCGGCGTGCTTGATTCCCGCCTCCTCGAACGCCTTCTTCCCCGAGATCCTGAAGGCCGTGGACGAGGTGGCGTCGTACATCTGGCTGACCAGCGGCGTCTCGACGCTTTCGCCCGTGCCCAGGATGTAGACCGGCTTCTGGGGGAAGTCCTTGGCGCGGTCGGCGGAGGTGAGGATCAGGGCGCCGCCGCCGTCGGTGACGAGGCAGCACATCAGGATGCGGAACGGCCAGGCGATCATCCGGCTGTTCAGCACGTCGTCGACGGTGATCGGGTCCTTGAAGGTGGCGCGCGGGTTCTTGGCCGCCCATTCGCGCTGGATCACCGCCGGCCAGGCCAGGTCCTCTTCGGTGAGGCCATAGGTCTTCAGGTAGCGGAGCACCGGCACGGTGAACATGCTGGGCGGGCCGACCGGGCCGTAGGGCATCTCGAACTGGCCGTTGAGGCTGGACGGCGCCGCGCCGAACCGGCCGGCGCCCACGCGGCTCTTGCCGGACTCGCCGTGGGTGATGAGGACGGTCTTGCAGAGCCCCTCGTTGATCGCCGCCGCCGCGTGGCGCACGTGCAGCATGAACGAGCAGCCGCCCACGCTGGTCCCGTCGGCGTACGACGGCTTGATCCCCAGGTACCAGGCGAGTTCGGTGGGGCTGACGCCGGCGGTGGCGACGCCGTCGATGTCCGACGGCTTCAGGCCCGCGTCGGCCATGGCGTTCAGCGCGGCGTCGGCGTGCAGCCCGATCACGGACTGGTCCGGAATGACGCCCATCTTGGTGGTTTCCGCGGCCCCGACGACCGCGACGGTTTTCGGCTTCATCTGAGCTCTTCCCCTACTTGGCCGGCGCGAAGAGCGGCAGGGTGATGTCGTCGTTCTGCTTGGCGAACGAGACCTGCAGCGGCATGTCGAGCTGCAGCGCCTCGGGGGTCTGCGGGCAGTCCACGATGTTGGTCATCATGGTCGGGCCCTCGTCCAGCTTCACCACGGCGATGGCGTAGGGCTCGGTTCCCATGTCGGGCCGCGGGCGGTGGTTGATGACGTACGACCACAGGACGGCCTTGCCCGAGGCCTTGTAGACCTCGACCTCGCGATGGCCGCACTTCGGACAGAACGGCCGCGGCGGGAAATAGCTTTCGGTGCAGGCGGTGCAGCGCTGGAGGCGAAGTTCGCCCTCCTTGCACCCGTCCCAGAAATGACGCGTCTCCGGCGTCGGCTCGGGCAACATGCGTGGCGGCATCTCTAAAATCCGTCCCCTTCGAAAATTCGGTCTGTTGGCGCCGCAAAATGGCGGGCGGCGCAGCAAAGACGAGACGGGGACGATTGTCACGCGCCCGATCGCGGGGATCGGACGATGAGACCCTCGATCAGGCCGCCAGGACGCGCCGGCGCTGCTGGAACAGCCAGGCGACGAAGGCCCACCGGGGCAGGCGCATGCGGCGGCGGCGGGCAGGGGTCCAGGCGAAGTCGGCGGTCCGGTTCATGCCCGCATCTACGGCCCAGGCGGCCCGCCGGATCATGGTGAGCGGAAAATAATGAACATCATCGCCCGGCTTGTCCGGGCCATGGCCGATGGAACTGGGTTGGCGGCGGCCAACCCACCCCTCAGCTCTCGCCTGATCAGTTCTCGGCCGCGGGGGTCAGGGTGGTGTCGACCATGATCTCGCCCGAGATCGCCTCCAGCGCCGCCTGCACCGCCCCGGCCCTGACGCCCGGCGGGAGGCGCAGGCGCGCCTCCAGGTGGAACAGCGGCGCGCCGGAGTGGGGCTCGGCGCCGATGCGGGTGTCGAACGCCTCGATGTTCACGTCCAGTCCGCTGAGCGCCGCAGTCACCTGGCGCACGATGCCCGGCCGGTCCTGGCCCACCAGGCTGAGGCGCAGCGCCTCGCCGCCGCCCGCCGCGCCGCCGCCCTCGACCGCCGGGGCGATCCGCACGTCCAGCCCCTGGGCGTCCACGCCGCGCACGGCCTCGCGCAGCGCGTCGATCTGCCCGGCCTCCAGCTCCACCCGCACCGAGCCGACGTAGAGGCCGCCCAGCCGGCTGAGATGGCTCTCCAGCCAGTTGCCGCCGGCCGCCAGCACCGCCCGCGCCAGCGCCTCGGTCAGGCCCGGCCGGTCGCTGCCGCTCACGCTCAGGATCACCGAAACCACCACGTCCTCCCCGGTTCGCTGCGCCATCTGTACGCGGGCCGGGGGTCGGCTCAAGCCGAATGCGCAGGCTTCAGAACACCCCGACCGCCAGCTCGGCCCATACCAGCAGGAAGACGGCCGCCACCAGAAGGCCGCCGATCGCCCGGTGCAGCGGCCGGCGCACCCGCCGCACGATCGCCTCGCCGGCCAGGCCCGCCGCCGCGAGCATGGCCCCGAACAGCACGAAATCGAACACGCCCCAGTTCATCTGCGGCGTCAGGGCCTGGGCCGCCAGCGGCGCCAGGAACGCCAACCCCAACGCGCCCCACATCAGAGCCCGCCACCCTCCGCCGCCGGGCTTCCGGTCCGGGGTTGCCCCGCCGCCGCGCGCCGGTTCCGTCATCGCCTGCCTCCGCTGCCTGGCCCCAGCTTCGCACGGCCCCTTGCGCAAAGGATGGGGGCCCTGTGAAGGTCCTGTGCAGCCGCCGCCGCGCGAGGCCCTCCATGGACGATCCTTTCGACCTCCAGCGCTTCATCGAGGCCCAGGACGCTGGCGCAGCCTACGACCGCGCCCTGGCCGAGCTCACCGCCGGCGAAAAGCGGACCCACTGGATGTGGTTCGTCCTGCCCCAGCTCGCCGGCCTGGGCTCCAGCCCGATGGCCCGCCGCTACGGGATCACGGGCCTCGCGGAAGCCCGCGCCTTCCTCGCCCACCCGGTCCTCGGCCCCCGTCTCGTCGCCTGCGCCCAGGCCGTGAACGCCGTCCAGGGCCGCACCGCCCACCAGATCCTCGGCAGCCCCGACGACCTGAAATTCCGCTCGTGTCTCACCCTGTTCGCCCGGGCGGCGGAGGGCGAGGCGGCGGCGCCGTTCCGGGAGGGGCTGGCGCGGTACTACGGCGGGACGGAGGACCCGGCGACGGTGCGGGGGTTGGGCGGCTGAGGCGCAGGCCGGCTCGTGGCGCGGTGCCGACCTGTAGGCACCACAGAACAGCGCGCCGTCGGGCCCGCATGGTCGATCCTCGCGGGCGACACGGACGAACCTAGATCGGGGCGTGACCGCTTCGCTCTTCGTTCGGGGGATCTGCTGAAGCACCGTCGCCAGCGAGAGCCGCGCGGGCCCCCGCCAGATATTCGAAGGTCCAATCCATAAACGCTCGGACCCGGGCCGCGCGGCGTAGGTCTTCGTGGGTGATGATCCATAGTTCCCGCGAGAGCTCGGCCAACCGCTCCCGCACCCGCAGCAGGCCAGGCTCCCGATCCGCCAAGAAGCACGGCAGCAGGGCCAAGCCGATACCTTCCCGCGCCGCCACGAGCTGGTTTACGACGCTGTTGGTGCGGTAGACGACAGCGGCCTCGGGAACCTCGCGCGCGAGCCAGTCTGCGGCGTTGACGCCCACGACCCCCGTCTCCCAGCCGACTACGGGCAGGTCATTCGGCCAAGCTGTAGTCGGGTCGGCCCGAATCGCGAGTTCAGGCGTTCCGTAGAGCGTCCAGGCTACGTTGGCGACCTTGCGCCCATGCAGGTTCGGCTCGCGCGGCCGGGAGACTCTCAGGGCCACGTCCGCCTCCCGCTGCGCCAGGCTGAGGGCGCGGTTGTCGATGGCCACGTCCACGGCGATCCCGGGGTGCTCGCGCCGAAAGCCGGCGACACAGGGCGTGAGCAGCGCGTAGGCCAAGCTTTCCGAACAGGTCACCCGCAACCGCCCACTCAGCCGCAGGTCGGCCCCCAGCAGGTCGCGATCGAGGGCTGCGGTTTCGCTTTCGACCCGCTCCGCCGCCGCCGCCATCCGCTCCCCGGCCGACGTAGGCGCATAGCGCCCACCGGGCAGGCGGTCGAACAGCCGGACCGCAAGCCGCCGCTCAAGCGCCGTCATGCGGCGATACGCGGTCGAATGGTCGATACCGAGGGCGCGCGCCGCGCCCGTCAGCGAGCCTGCGCGCGCGACGGCCAGCACCAGCTTCAGGTCGTTCCAGTCTTCCATCAGCTTGCAACCATGCAAATACAATTGTCCATATCACAAGGACACTTGCGCTCATACCAGGCTTAGAGTGGCGACGAACCGATGGAGCCTGCCATGCCTGCATCCACTGTTCTGCTTGTCGCCGCGGCGTCGGCGAAAGTCACTGCTCCGGCGGCGACGCCCGAATCAGTGGTCCGGAGCCTCTTCCGGGAGGTGCGCTCGGGGGACCATCCCGAGCGTGCTGCCCTCTACATGGCCCCCCAGGTGGTCGCTCATCAGGTGGCGTCCGAGGCGCTGCCGGACGCGGTCCGCACGCCGCATGACTACGCCCGCCACGTCCGGTATTTCCTGGATCTCTTCGGCGCCTTCGACCTGGAAATTGTTGAGCCCCTGGTCGATGGCGACAAGGTCTATGTGCGCCTGGGTCCAGCGGGGGCGCCACCTCGCCTCCCTGGAGGGGGAGACGCCCACTGGCGCGCCGGTCACCGACATCGCCTCTGCGGTCTATCGGGTCCGCGACGGCCGGATCGTGGAGTATTGGATCCAGGCCGACCGCAAGGGCCTGGAGATTCAGGTCCGACGCGCGGGCGAAGGGGTCCGCCCATGATCGCCCCCCGCATGGAGCGCCTCTGGTACGACGCGCCGGGCGAGGTGGCCTGGCGTCCCGCCCCGCGGCCGACGCTGCAGGCGCCGCATGGGGCGCTGGTGCGCCCTCGGGTCGCCACCACCTGCGACCTCGATGTGATGATCCTTCGGGGCACGACCCCGTTCCAGGGCCCGATCGCCCTGGGACACGAATGCGTCGCCGAAGTGGTGGAACTGGGCTCCCAGGCGCACGGGCTCTCGTTGGGCCAGTTGGTCGTGGTGCCCTGGCACGTCTCCTGCGGCGCTTGCCCCCGCTGTCGGCGTCGCCTCCCCAACACCTGCGAGACGTTCCCGCCGGGGGCAATGTTCGGCATGGATATCGCCGGCGACTACGGCAGTTTCTTCTCCGATCTCGTCTACGTCCCCCACGCTGGGGAGATGTTGACGCCACTGCCGGCGGGCCTGGACCCGGTGGCCTGCGCCAGCGCCAGCGACAACCTTCCGTTCGGCTACGAACTCACCGTGCCGCACCTGGCCGCAAGCGGCGGCGGCGACGTCCTCGTGATGGGCGGGGTCGGATCGGTGGGCCTCTACGCCGTGGCCTTTGCGGTCGCGGCCGGCGCCCGCGAGGTCATATATGTTGACGCGGACGCAGACCGGCTGGCGCGCGCCCAGCGTTATGGCGCGACCGTTCGCGAGGGACCGGCTCCGCGCCGTATGGACCGCAGCTTCGCCGTCACGGTGGACGCCAGCGGCACGGAGGCCGGGCTGCGCTGCGCCATCTCGTCCACGGAGGCCGAGGGCGCCTGCTCTTCGGTCGGCACGCACTGGCACGACGTCTGCATTCCCATGCGGGAGATGTACGCCAAGGGCATCCACTTCCACACCGGCCGGGGCAAGGGCCAGCCGCACATCACCGACGCCCTGGCTTTCGTGGCGGACGGACGGGTCGATCCGACGCTCGCGTTCTCCGAAGTCACGGACTTCGCCGACGCCGCGCGACGCCTGCGGGACCCGCTGATGAAGAGCGTGTTCGTGCGGTAGGGCCGCCGG
Organism: Pseudomonadota bacterium; assembly: GCA_049323595.1. GTDB lineage: Bacteria > Pseudomonadota > Alphaproteobacteria > Caulobacterales > Caulobacteraceae > Phenylobacterium. The sequence goes on along the minus strand of JBMOOD010000024.1, from coordinate 68,528 downwards.
CGCTCTTCCTGGCATGACGGGGCTTCCGTCGTTGCGACGGTCGCAGAAAGCGGACACTCCGCACTCTTCGACGAATGTCCGGTTGCCGGCCGGGAGCCAAGGACCGGTTGTGCTCTATTCCACCTTCCTGATCGACCACTTCGACCTGTTCGGCCTGAAGCAGACGTGGCGGGCCATGGGCGGCCAGGACTATCAGCCGCCGCAGTTCCACACCCCCAGCCTCTACAAGGTGATCCGCCATCCGCTCTACGTCGGCTGGCTGACGATCTTCTGGGCCGCCCCGACCATGACGGTGGCGCACCTGGTCTTCGCGGTGATGACGACCGCCTACATCCTGATCGCCATCCAGCTGGAGGAGCGGGACCTTGCGGCCACGTTCCCGGAATACGGCGACTACAAGCGCCGCACGGGCATGCTGCTGCCGAAGTTCGGCGGCGAGCGTCCGGCCGAGGTCCGGCGCGCCACCCCGCCCAGCCTGTAGGGGAACGCATTCCCCCCTCCGTCATGGCCCGGCTTGTCCGGGCCACCCATGAGCACCGACCGAGGTGGTGATCCGCAGCGTCGCCGCCCGGGCCGTCCTTCCGCCACGGCGTTCATGGGTCGCCCGGACAAGCCGGGCGATGACGGTCAGGGTAGGGCTCTACGACCTGAGGGTGTTCTCGGCCTTCATGGCTTCGTGCGCCCGGCGCAGCATGGCGGCCGCCGCCTGGAGCTGGACGTCGAACTCGGCGAGGAGGCGGTCGTAGTGGCCGTCTTCCAGCCGTTCGATCACGGGATCGCGCGGCTCGGATGTGTGCTTCGTCGTCGCCATTCGCCCACCTCGTTGCTTGAGGCGTCACCGTGGGGACCGCGAGGCTTCCGGGCGATTAACGCGCTAGACGGGCGAGGTCGAAAGTCTGCGGCGCTCGGTCGCAGCGATCAGCTCGGCCCAGATGGCGTCCTGCCGCGCCGCATCGCCGGCCGCCTCGGCGGCGGCATGGGCCTCGACCAGCGCGGCGCGCAGCCGGTCGTTCTCGGCCTGCAGGGCGGAGAGGCGCAGGTCCTCGTCCGCGCCCGCCTCGCCCAGCAGGGCCCGGACGGCGCGGTTCTCCTCCACCAGGATGGCGGCCTGGCGGTCCCACGTCTCGGCGGCCAGGCCCAGGAGCAGGGCCGAGAGGCCCAGGTCGCTGGCGCGTTCGGCCTCGGGCACGCCGGGCATGGCGTTCTTCAGGAGCAGGCCGGCGAGTTCAGCCAGGACGGCGGGGACCTTCGGGTTCATAGCCGCCCCATCACCTTCAGCATCGCCCGGTCCTGGGCGTTGATGAGCCACCAGGCCGGATAGACCATGATCGGGGCCTTGTTGCCGCCGCGGTTGAAGGCGGCCGCCGAGCCGACCCAGATCCCCTGGCCCTTCACGCAGTTGAACAGGATCCACCAGTGCAGCGCCGCCGGGTCGGCCGTGAGGCCGCTGGCGCGCTCCCAGGCGGCGATGGCGTCGGCCGGCGCACAGAGCCCGCCGGCGCGACCCTCGCGGCCGAACGACCAGACGGGCTGGAGGCTCCAACCCAGGTCCTCCAGGGGATCGCCCAGGTGGCTCATCTCCCAGTCCAGCACCCCGTGGATGCCGCCCGCCGCGTCCCACAGGAAGTTGCCGGTCCGGAAGTCGCCGTGCACGACGCTCAGCTTCTGGGCCGGCGGCGGCGGGTTGGCGCGCAGCCAGCGGATGGCGGCGCGGGTGATCGGCAGGGGCTCGGCCTGGTCGCGGTCGATCAGGGCCTCCCAGTTGTCCAGCTCGCGCTTCCAGCACCGGTCGAGCGCGGGCGCCTCCATCCAGCGGGTCAGGCCGACGCCTTCCGGATCGGCCTTGGCGATCTCGCCCAGGATCGTCCACTTGCGCTCGGCGATCGTCGGCAGGACCGCCTCGTGGGCGCCCGACAGCAGCGCCTGGGGCGAGGCCTCGAAGCCGCTGATTTCCTCGGCGACGAAGAACGGATGGTCGAGCGGGCCGCTGTCCTCCTCCAGCCAGAGCATCTCGGGGACCGGGACGGCCGAGCCCGCGAAGGCGCGGTAGGCCTCGAACTCCACGCGGCGCTCGGTGTCGATCAGGCTGGCCGGCGGGTCGCGGCGCAGGATCAGTCGCCGCTCGCGCGCGGCGCCGCCTTCGGTCCAGGCCAGCACGAAGCGATAGGTCTCCCGACTCGCCCCGCCCGAAATGCGCTCCAGGGCCGAAACGGCCACGTCGCGGGCGTCCGGCATGCGCCCGGCGATATAGGCCGCCAGCCGCGGCTCCAGCGGATGGCTCAAGGTCAGGCCATCTTGAAGCGGATGGGCAGCCGCTTGGGGCCGTTCACGAAGAAGGCCTCGCTCATGGCGGGCGTCCCGGCGATCTCCACCGACTCCAGGCGCGGGATCAGCTCCTCCCAGAGGATCCGCATCTCCATCTTCGCCAGGTGCTGGCCGAGGCACACGTGCGCGCCGTAGCCGAACGCCAGGTGCTTGTTGGGCTTGCGGTCGATGCGGAAGGTGTCCGGCGCCTCGAACACCTCCTCGTCGCGGTTGCCCGAGGCGTAGCAGAGCATGATCCAGTCGCCTTTGCTCACCGCCCGCCCCCGCACCTCGGTGTCCGCCGTCGCGGTGCGCATGAAGGTCTTCACCGGCGTGGTCCAGCGGATGCTCTCGTCCACGAGGCCGGGGATCAGGGAGAGGTCGGCCTTCAGCTTCTTGAACTCCGCTGGGTTCTCCGCCAGCGCCCACATGGCCCCGCCGGTGGAGGACGAGGTGGTGTCGTGCCCGGCGGTGGCGACGATGATGTAGTAGCTCATCGCCTCCAGGTCGGAGATCGGCTGGCCGTCGATCTTCGAGTTGGCGATGATGCTGGCCAGGTCGTCCGTGGGGTTCGCCCGCCGCGCCTCGGACAGCTTGCGGAAGTACTCGAAGAAGTCGGTGATGACGCCGAAGTCGAGCTGGCGCTCCTCGATCGGCTTGTCGGCGTCGGCGGCCTTGCGGCCCAGCTCGGGATCGGTGGCGCCGAACAGCTCCTGGGTGAGCTTCAGCATCCGCCCCTCGTCGCTCTCGGGCACGCCCAGGATCGTCATGATCACGTGCAGCGGGTAGTGCAGCGCCACCTCGTTGACGAAGTCGCACTCGCCCCCCTTGGCCGCCATCCGCTCGACGGCGGCCCGCGCGATGACCCGGATCTTGTCCTCCAGGCTCCGCAGGTTCTGCGGCATGAACCACGCCTGGGTGAGCAGCCGGTACTTGAGGTGATCGGGCTCATCCATGTGGATGAGCGTGCGCAGGAGGTGCGGGCTGCCGCCCATCATCTCGCGCACCTTCTGATCCGCGACCTGGCTCGTCAGCACGGGATTGCGGTCGCCGTTGTGGAACAGGTCGTTCTGGCGGCTGATCTCCAGGATGTCGGCGTGCTTCACCGCCACCCAGAAGGGATCGACGCCCGCGATGTCGGCCACGCCGAAGGGCTCGTTCTTCCGGAGCCACCGGTAGGTCTCGAAGATGCGGCCGTCGGCATAGGCGGCCGGCTCGGCCAGGGTGTCCGCATAGGCCTGCGGAATCCGATGGTCCGCGGCGGTCATGACGCTCATCGCGAATTCGTCGCCGGCCTGACGCGAGGTCACGCGGGACGACGCCTCCCTTTTTTCCTTATCGTCGTTCAGAGGAACACTCACACGCGACGGTCCGCAAGCATGACCGCGCGTCAATCACGAAGGGAGCGGCCGCGTGCTGACCAAGGGCGATGACTATCCGATCCATCAGACGCCGGAGCCGATCGCCTACGCCGGCTCGGACCGCAATTTCTACGATCGCTATTTCTTCAACGCCTATGCGCCCGACGGCTCGGCGTTCGCGGCGGTGGCGTTCGGGGTCTATCCGGCGCTGAACGTCGCCGACGCCCACATCGCGATCGTCAAGGACGGCAAGGAGAGCTGCATCCACGCCTCACGCGTCCTGGGCATGGAGCGCATGGACATCCAGGTCGGGCCGATCGCGATCGACATCCTCGAGCCCCTGCAGAAGCTGCGGGTGCGGGTCGCGAAGACCGACGGGATCGCCGGCGAGCTCACCTTCGAGGGCCGCGCATTTCCCATCGAGGAGCCGCGGTTCGTGCGCCGCGTCGGGCCGCGCCTGTTCATGGACTACACGCGCCTGACCCAGAACTGCCGGGTCTCGGGCTGGCTCGAGGTCGACGGCCAGCGGATCGAGGTGGCCGGCTGGTTCGGCACGCGCGACCGTTCATGGGGCATTCGGCCGGTCGGCGCGCCCGATCCGCAGCCGACGCCGGGCGCCGGTTTCCCGCAGTTCTTCTGGCAGTGGACGCCGGTGAACTTCGAGGACCGCTCGGTCTTCTTCCACATCAACGCCGACGCCGAGGGGACGCCCTGGAACACCCGCGCGGTGATCCTGCCCGACGGCGCGGGCCCGGATGGCGGTTTCCATACCGAGGCGGCCACCATGGCGACCGAGCTGGCGCCGGGGACCAAGCACGCCAAGCGCGGCGTACTCACCATCCCGATGGAGCAGGGGGCGGCGACGGTCACCCTGGAGCCGCTCAGCACCTTCCTTATGCGGGGAATCGGCTATGGCGGCGACTGGCGGCACGGCGGCCTGAAGGGCGAGCTGGCCGTGGCGCGCGAGGACCTCGATTGCGCGAACTTCGACCCGAACGACATCGGCAACCTGCACATCCAGGCGATCAGCCGCGCGACGCTCTCCGTCCCCGGCCAGGCGGACCAGACGGGGATCGGGGTGTTCGAGCAGCTGATCCTGGGCCCCTACCGGCCGCTGGGCGTCTAGGCCGCTGCGGCGGCCAACGCCTGGTCGATGTCGGCGATGATGTCGTCGATGTGCTCCAGCCCGATCGAGAGGCGCACGTAGCCGGGCGAGACCCCAGTGGCGAGCTGCTCCTCGGGGCTGAGCTGGGAGTGCGTCGTCGACGCCGGGTGGATCGCCAGGCTGCGGGCGTCGCCGATATTGGCCACGTGGTAGAGCAGCTTCAGCGAGTCGATGAAGCGCCGCCCGGCCTCCACGCCGCCGGCGAGTTCGAAGCCCAGCAGGCCGCCGTAGCCGCCCTTCAGGTACTTATCCGCGCGGGCCTTCGCAGGTCCGCCCTGGCGGGATGGATGGATGACGCGGGTCACGTCCTTGCGGCCCGCCAGATGGTCCGCGACCGCCTGGGCGTTGGCGCAGTGCCGCTCCATGCGCAGGGCCAGGGTCTCCATGCCCTGGAGGATCTGGAAGGCGTTGAAGGGCGAGAGCGCGGCGCCGAGGTCGCGTAGCAGGATCACCCGGGCGCGAAGGATGTAGGCGATGGGGCCCAGCGGCTTCACCGCCTCGGTCCAGACGGCGCCGTGGTAGGACGGATCGGGGGTGTTCAGCAGTGGCTGGCGCTCGGGCTTGGCCGCCCAGTCGAAGGTCCCGGAGTCCACGATCAGGCCGCCGATCGAGGTGCCGTGGCCGCCGAGGTACTTGGTGGCCGAATAGACGACGATGGCGGCGCCGTGGTCGAACGGCCGGCAGAGCAGCGGCGCGGCGGTGTTGTCCATGATGAGCGGCACGCCGAACTCGCGTCCGATGGCGGCGACCTCGGCGATCGGGAAGACCTCGAGCTTCGGGTTGGGCAGGGTCTCGGCGTAGTAGGCCCGGGTCCGCTCGTCGGTGGCGCGCCGGAACGCCTCGGGATCCTCGGGATCCACGAACCGGACCTCGATGCCCAGGTCCTTGAGGGTGTTGGCGAAGAGGTTCCAGGTGCCGCCATAAAGGGCCGTCGAGCTGACGATATTGTCGCCGGCGCGCGCCAGGTTCTGGATGGCGAAGGCGGAGGCCGCCTGCCCCGACGCTACGGCCAGCGCGCCGACGCCGCCCTCGAGCGCGGCGATGCGCTTTTCCAGCACATCGGTCGTGGGGTTCATGATCCGCGTGTAGATGTTCCCCAGCTCCTGGAGGGCGAACAGCGCCGAGGCGTGGCCGGCGTCGCGGAACTGGTAGGACGTGGTCTGGTGGATCGGCACCGCCACCGACCCGGTGGTCGGATCGGCCCGCCAGCCGGCGTGCAGCAAAAGGGTCTCGGGCCGCAGGGTCTCTTGGCTCATCGGGCGCCTCCTCGTCAGAACTGACGAAGGCTCCTAGCCGCAACGGGCCGGCGCCGCCAGCGGGCGATCGGCCAGTCGGCTTGACCGTCGTCAATGCCGGGCCCGCCGGCCAAGCTCCCATGCGGCCATGGCTTTATCCAACTCCCGCACGGCCTACGGATGGGCGGCCATCGCGCTGCACTGGATCAGCGCCGTCGGCGTGACCGCCCTCTACCTGCTCGGCGAACGCATGGAGGAGGCGGCCGACCGCGCGTCAAAGGCAGCGGCGCAGGACCTCCACGTCTCCGTTGGCATGCTGCTGATCACCTTCCTGGTGGCGCGCCTCCTCTGGAGCGCCTCGCAGCCGGCCCCTGCGCCGCTGGAGTCGTCGCGCTGGCTGCGGATCCTGGCCCGCGCCGTGCAGGGACTCTTCCTACTCATGATCGCGGTCCTGGTGGTGACGGGGCCGCTGGCGATCTGGTCGACGGGCCGCCCGATCGAGGTGCTGCAGCTCGTCAGCGTGCCCAGTCCCTTCCCCGCACGCGTGGAGTGGCTGCACGAAGCGGCCGAGGAAGTGCACGGGGCGGCGACCAATCTGTTCTGGCCGCTGATCGCCCTGCACGTGGCGGGTGCGCTGAAGCACCTGGTGATCGACCGTGATGGGACGCTGCAGCGCATGCTGTGGGTGCGCCGCGCCCGGGGCTGACCGCCTACATTCCCTCGCCGCCAAAAACCTTCATCAGGCGCACCGCCGCCGGCAGCATCAGCGCCCCCAGCAGGGCCGGGAAAATGAAGAGGATCAGCGGGACGGTCAACTTGGCCGACAGGCCGAGCGCCTTCTCCTCGGCGCGCAGCATGCGCTTCTGCCTCATGTCGTTGGAGAACACCGAGAGCGTCTCGCCCAGGCTGGTGCCCATCTCCTCCGCCTGGCGCAGCATGGTCGCCAGGGCGCGGGCGTCGTCGATGCCCAGGCGGTCGGCGAAGGCGGACCAGGCGTCCTTGCGCGCGCGGCCGGCGCGCAGCTCCAGGACCAGGAAGCGCAGGTGGACCGTGAGGTTCGGATAGCGGCGGTCCAGCTCCTCGGTCACGCGGGTCACCGCCGCATCCAGCGACAGGCCGGCCTCGACCGAGGCGACCATCAGGTCGAGCAGGTCGGGGAAGCCTTCCGAGTACTCGCGCTCACGCGTGGCCTTGCGCTGCTTGAGCACGAACTCGGGGCCGTAGAGCGCCACGATGGAGACCCCGAACGCCAGCGCCAGCGCGCCCATGCTGCCGCCCTTCTGGCCCATCATCATGGGAAGGGTGAGCACCACCGCGCCGGTCGCCACCGCCAGGGCCGCCGCCTTGACCCCCAGGAAGATCACCGGCGCCTCTCGCGCATAGAAGCCGGCCTGCATCAGGCGCGAGCGCAGCAGCGAGACCTTGGCTGGGTCGCGCACGGCGCTCTGCTGGCCCAGGCGGCGGACCGCCGCCAGGAGCTGTTCGGCGATGGCGCCGCCCGATTTCTGGACGACCGGGCCCCCGGCGCCTCCGGCGAAGGACGCGGCGCCGGCCAGACGGCTGCGGCGCAGGGCGCGCACGCGCAGTTCGCCGATCACCAGCCACGACAGGCCGCCCAGGGCGCCCAGGGTCAGGACCAGGCCGGCGATGTAGATGACGGTCTCGATCGGCATGGGCTCAGATCCGCATGTCGATCATGCGGCGCATGATCAGGTTGCCGAGGAAGACCCAGAAGCCCAGTCCGGCCAGGCCGTACTTCACCATCGGCTCGTGGATCACGTCGCCGTAGAACTTGGGCGAGATCATCACGATCAGGCCCAGCGCGATGAACGGCGCGGCCGTGAGGATCATCGCCGAGGCGCGGCCTTCGGACGACGCCGCCTTGATCTTCAGCCGCATCTTGTGCCGCTCGCGCACCGTGTTCGCGTTCAGCTTGAGCAGGCCCGTAAGGTTGCCCCCGGTGCGCTCCTGCAGCCGCACGGTGGCCGCGAACAGGTCGATGTCGGCGTGCTGGCAGCGTTCGGCCATCCGTTCGACCGCCTGTTCGAGGGTGGCGCCATAGGCGATCTCGTCGGCGGCCATGCCGAACTCGGTCCCGATCGGGTCGCTCATCTCGCGGCCCACCAGGGCGACGGCGGCGGGCACCGGGTGGCCGGCCTCGAGGCTGCGCACGATGACGTCGAGCGCCTGGGGCAGCTGGAAGCCCAGGGCGGAGGCGCGCTTGTTGGCCTTGAACTTCAGGACGCCCAGCGGAACGATCACCCCGCCCAGGAGCGCGCCGCCCACGAAGCCGAACGGGCTCTTGGTGAGGAATCCCAGCCCCGCGCAGCCGATCAGGGCCGCCAGCGCCACGTAGGTCAGCCACTTCTTCTGGTCGTACGGCAGACCCGAGGCGACGATCAGGTTGGAGAGCCAGCGCAGGCTGGCGGAGCGGTCGCCGGCCGCCGTGAGCCCGCGCTGCTTGCGCAGCTCCACGACCAGGGCGGAGATGTTCTCGACCTTCTCGCCCAGCTTCAGCCGGCGGTTCACCGCCCGCTTCTGGGTGGCGACCGAGAACAGGCCGACGAGGCCCTGAACGCCGGCGAAGACCGCCGCGGCGATCATCACCATGACGATGGTTCGGGCGGTGATCTCCATGGCTAGAGCGCCCTGGACGGATCGAAGTTGGCGGTGTCGTAGGGGATCCCGCGGCGGAGCATCTCGTCCAGGCACCGCGGGCGCAGGCCGGTCGCGCGATGCTCACCGTGCACCGTGCCGTCGGGATCGGTGTGGGTGCGGTTGAACAGGAAGATGTCCTGCATCTGTACCACATTGCCTTCCATGCCCACGATCTCGGTGACGTGGGTCACCTTGCGCTTGCCGTCCGACAGGCGGTTGACCTGGACGACCAGGCCCACGGCGGCGGCGATCTGGTAGCGGACGGCCTCGGCGCCGATGTTCAGGCCGCCCATCGCCACCATCTGCTCCAGGCGGCTGATGGCCTCGCGGGGATTGTTGGAGTGGATCGTGGCCATGGAGCCTTCGTGGCCCGTGTTCATGGCCTGCAGCATGTCGAAGGCTTCCTCGGAACGGACCTCGCCCAGGATCACCCGGTCGGGACGCATGCGCAGGGCGTTCTTCACCAGCTCGCGCTGGCGGATCTCGCCCTTGCCCTCGATGTTCGGCGGCCGGGTCTCCATGCGCACCACGTGCGGCTGCTGCAGCTGAAGCTCGGCGGCGTCCTCGATGGTGATCAGGCGCTCGCCGTGGCTGATGGCCGCCGAGAGCGCGTTGAGCAGCGTCGTCTTGCCCGAGCCCGTGCCGCCCGAGATCACGGTCGACACCCGGCTGCGCACCGCCCCGTAGAGGAAATCGGCCATGGACTGCGTCATGGCGTTGAACTGGACCAGCTTCTCCAGCGTCAGCGGCTTCTTCGAGAACTTCCGGATCGAGACCGAGCAGCCGTCGATGGCGATCGGCGGGATGGCCGCGTTGACGCGGCTGCCATCGGGCAGGCGGGCGTCGACCATCGGCTGGCTCTCGTCGATTCGGCGGCCGACGCCGGCGACGATGCGGTTGACGATCCGCAGCAGGTGATCGTTGTCGCGGAAGCGTATCGGAGTGAGCTCCAGCTCGCCCTGGCGCTCGACATAGACCTGGAAGGGGCCGTTGATCAGGATGTCGTTGATCGACTCGTCCTTCAGCAGCGGCTCGATCGGGCCGAGGCCCACCATTTCGTCGTAGATCGAGGCGCCGAGCGCCTCCAGTTCCTTCGAGTTCAGCGCCATGCGCTCGGCGCGGGCGAACTCCAGCACCTGGTTGTGCACCTGGCGGCGCAGTTCGCTCTCTTCCAGCTTGTCCAGCTTGGAGAGGTCGAGCTCGTCGATCATGCGCGCATGCAGGCGCAGGCGCAGGTCAAGGGCCGCGTCGCGCGGCGGCGGCGCCTTGGCCTTGGGTTCGGCCTTGGCGACGGGCGGCGGCGCGGGGGCGGGCGCGGGCTGGGCCTGGGGCGCGGGCTTGGCCGCAGGCGCGGGCGCGGCGCGGGCGAGGCTGAAGCGACCCATCAGGCGGCCTTCGAGGTTTCGCGCCGCGGCGGCTGGGCGGCCAGTCGCTCCACCAGCGCCTGCACGTCCTTCACGATCTTGGACTTGGGGCGGTGCTGGGCGACGGGGCCGCCCAGATTCGCAGAGGCGGCCGCTGCTTCCCAGTCGGAGCTCACGCCCCCTTCGGCCTTGCGCTGCAGAGCCTTCTCGGCCTCGGCCATGGACGGCGCGGGCCCGAACATGCGGCTGGCCAGGCGGTTCAGCACGATGCGCGGGCGCAGGCCTGTCCCGAGCGCATCCTCGATCTCGTCTGAATAGGCGCGCGCGGCCAGCAGGGCCGGCACGGTGAGCTCGGAGATCACCAGCACCTCGTCGCAGCCGGCCAGGGCCTCGAGCGTCCAGGCGCGACGATGGCGCGGAAGGTCCAGGATCACCCAGTCGTAGATTTCGCAGGCCACCTCCAGCAGCCGCAGGATCGCCTCGCGGTCCACCGCGTCGAAGGCGCCCGCGTCGCGGACCCCGGCCATCAGGTCGAGGTGCTTGGTCACCGGCGTGACGAACGCCTGCACCATGGCCGCGTCGATGCGCTCGGCGTCGTGCGCGAAATCGGCCAGCCGCGTGGTGGGCTGGGCGCCGAGATAGGCGGCCGCGGCGCCGTCGGCGAGGTTCAGGTCGACGAGGCAGACCGACCGCTCGCGCTCGGCCTGGAGCGAGAGGGCGTAGGCGATCTCGATGGCGATGGTGGTGGCGCCCGAGCCGCCCACCGCGCCCGACACGCCCCAGCAGCGGGCGCCGGCCCCGGAGGCGGCGACGGGCGCGGGCTGGGCCTGCGCCAGCAGGGCCTGGGCGGCGGCGGCCAGGTCCTCCGGCGCATACGGCGCCTCGAGGATGTCGGAGGACTCCAGACGCAGCAGGTTGCGGACCAGGCCGGCCGGCAGGCTCTGGCCCACCATCAGCACCGGCGGCGCCGGGCGCATGCCCGAGAGGGCCTTGACGGCCGACGCCAGCGCCTGGGCGTCCCAGGCGTCGGCGTCGATCAGCACCAGATCGGTCCCGCCGGGCGACAGGGTTTCGAGCTGCGAGACGCTGCCCATCTCCATGGCGGCCCCGGCGAGCGGTCCTTCGGACAGGGCCTGCAGGTTCGCGCCGAGCGCCAGGATGCGGCGGCCGGGGATCAGGTTGGGGGACGCAGGGTTGGACTTGGAACGCAGCATCTGTGGGGTCACTTCACGGCCGGCGGATCACCGGCTTTGTGCTGAATGGGCTTGTCGTGGGACTTGCCCTTCAGGAACAGGTCGGCCGCGCTGACCTCCCGGCCGGGGAGGGCGTCGATCGCCGGGACGGCGCGGTCTGCCGGCGTGGTCAGGCGCGGCGTGACGATGATCAGGAGCTCGCTCTCCTTCCGCCGCCAGCGGGCCGACCGGAAGAGGGCGCCCAGCACCGGGACGTCGCCCAGCCACGGGGTCTGCTGCACCGCGTTCTCGTAGTCGTTCTGGAACAGGCCGGCCATGGCGAAGGTGTCGCCCGGGCGCAGTTCGAGGGTCGTGTTGGCGCGGCGGACGGTCAGGGCCGGAATGATCAGGCCGCGGACCGACAGCGAGTTGTTGTAGTCGAGCTGGCTGACCTCGGGCTCCACGGCCATGCGGATCCAGCCGTTCTCCTGCACGACCGGCAGGAAGTTCAGGCGGACGCCGTAGGGGCGGAACTCGATGTAGATGGTGTTGTCGTCGCCGGGCACCGGGAAGGGGAATTCGCCGCCGGCCAGGAAGCTCGCCTTCTGGCCCGAAATCGCGACGATGTTCGGCTTGGCGAGCGTGCGGATGACGCCCTTCTCCTCCAGCGCCGAGAGCTGGGTCTCGATGCTGGTCGAGCCGGAGCCGCCGCGCGTGGCGATGGCGCCCTGCGGCGGGGTCAGGCCGATGAGGCCCGAGCCGTTGATGAACGCGAAGGAGTCGTTGAAGACGGCCAGGTCGATGCCCAGGTCCTGCAGCCCCGAGCGGCTGGCTTCGAGGATGCGGACCTCGAGCACCACCTGCTGGGAGTTGGCGACCATCAGGCGGGAGATGACGCCGCCCGGCGCATACTTCTCGGCGATCTTTTCGGCGCTGGCCTGCACGCCCGAATTGGAGATCTCGCCCATGAGCATGAGCGATTCGCCCAGGTTCTTGACCCGGATGGGCTCGTTCGGGAAGGCGGCGGTTAGGTCCTGCTGCAGGCCCTCGGCGTCGTAGCCGATGCGCACGTTGACCACTTCCGACAGCTGGCCGCCGCGGTCGTAGATCAGCATGTTCGTCGAGCCGAACTCGATCCCCTGGACGTAGAAGCTGGACTCCGAGGTCGCCGTCACCTTGGCGATCTCGGGCTGGGTGATCACGATCTTCGACGCCGGCGCAGGCAGGCGGAACGACAGCGACATGTCGCGCGGCACGTGGATCGTGCGGCGGCGGACCGGTTCGCTGGCGAAGGTGTCTGTCGCGGCGACCGCGGCCGGCGCGAGGGCGCCGACGGCCAGGGTGAGGCCGAGGATCGCGGCCGAAGCGGTGCGGGAAAGGCGTTTCATCGGGATCATGGCCTCAGGCCGCCTTGTCGTCGGCGGGTTGCAGCGAGGGGAACGACGGGGCCGTAGCGGGCGCAGCGCCGGCCGCGGGGGCGGCGGCCTTCCGGGTCCGCTTGGAGGCTTCGCCCTCGATGATGAGGATGCCGGAGAAGGCGCGGCGGGGCGCGCCCGAGCTCGCGCGCGGCGCCCCGGAGCCGCCGCCGCCGCTCAGGAAGTCGCTGGTGCGCAGCGGCCGGGCCTGGGCGATGGTGGCCTCGCCCGAGCGGCGCAGGGCCAGCGACAGGCGGCCGAGGGTCGCGGCGATGGCGAGCTTCTGGGAATCCTCCACCGACACCTCGATGGTCGCGGTGTTCGGCGTCGCGGGCTTGGATGAGGTCGGATCGGCGTTGAGGTCGACGCCCAGCACCCGGGCGTTCTGCACCACCACGTAGGAGATGTAGTTCCGCTCCGGTCCCTGGGGGGTCAGGTCGCGCATGAGCACGACGTCCACCCGGTCGCCCGGCAGGGCGTGGCCGCCCACGCCGCTGGCGTCGTCCACGCTCAGCGTGTAGGCGCGCAGCCCCTCGGCCACCTCGGCCGAGACGATGGGGCGCGATCCGGGGCCGGAGAGCTTGGTCGGCAGGATCGGCTCGCGCGCGGTCATGGGGAACAGGGCGACGGGCGGGCCGCCGTGATCGGCGGCCAGGGCCTGAGCCACGGTCGCATAGGAGCCCTCGGGGACGGCGTCCTGCGGCACCTTGATGACCGTCAGCATGCCGGCTTCCAGCTTGTCGCCGTACTTGATCGGCCGCGCCGCGACCACGATGGGCGTGCCGACCGACTGGGTCTGGACGAGCGGGTTCTTGGCCGCCGCCGCGTTCGGCAGGGCGATCTTGGCCACGAAGAGGGCGCCAAGTCCGAGGACGGCCGAAGCCGCCAGACTGACAATGGTGACAATGCGCATCGCCTCGACCCGACCAACACTTCTCTCGTTATCCCCGGACGTTAACGACGCCGGGTTTGAGACATCGCCAAGAAACAGGGTGAACGGCTGGCAAGGAGTCTGAACGACCGGTGCCTTGGCGCTGGCGCGGATCGGCGTGGGACGGCTAGGTTCGGCGGCAAACGACGAGGGAGGAGACCGCCATGAAGGTGCGCCGGCTGGGCAATTCGGGACTCAAGGTCAGCGTGGTCGGGATCGGCTGCAACAACTTCGGCATGCGCATCGACCAGGCGCAGACCGAGGCCGTGGTGAACGCGGCCATCGACGCCGGGATCACCCTGTTCGACACCGCCGACATCTACGGCGGGACGAAGTCCGAGGAATTCCTGGGCAAGGCGCTGAGCAAGCGGCGGCACGAGATCGTGCTGGCCACAAAGTTCGGCATGCAGGTCGGCCAGGATCCCAAGAAGCGCGGCGGGTCGCGCAAATGGATCATGCAGGCGGTGGAGGACAGCCTGCGCCGGCTGGGCACGGACTACATCGACCTCTACCAGCACCACCAGCCGGATCCCGACACGCCGGTGGACGAGACGCTGCGGGCGCTGGACGACCTCGTGACCCAGGGCAAGGTCCGCTACATCGGCAACTCGAACTACACGGGCTGGCAGATCGCCGACGCCGACTGGACGGCGGCCGGCCAGACGCGGTTCGTCTCGGCCCAGAACGAGTTCTCGCTCCTCAAGCGCGATGTGGAGAGGGAGGTGCTGCCGGCCTGCGAGCACTTCGGGCTGGGGTTCCTGCCGTACTTCCCGCTGGGATCGGGCCTTTTGTCCGGCAAGTACAGCCGCGGCGCGCCGCCGCCGGAGGGCACGCGCCTGGCGGTCTGGGGCGCGCGCGGCCAAGCCGCGATGAGCGAGGCCAACTTCGACAAGGTCGAGGCGCTGGAAGCCTGGGCCAGGGCGCGCGGCCACACGATCCTGGAGCTGGCCTTCGCCTGGCTGTTGGGCCATCCGGTCGTCTCTTCAGTGATCGCCGGCGCCACCTCGCCCGAGCAGGTGCGCGCCAACGCTGCGACCGCCGACTGGCGGCTGTCGCCGGAAGAGGTGGCCGAGGTCGGCGCGCTGGTCGGGTGAGCTTGGCGGACGGAGCGTCAGGCTGCCATGACCGGCCGCCAGTTCGGGCGGAGGGACCATGTACGACCTCTTGAAAGGCCTTCGCGTGGTGGAAGGCTCGGCCTTCGTGGCCGCGCCCACCTGCGGGCTCTACCTCGCGCAGTTCGGCGCCGAGGTGATCCGGTTCGACAACATCGGCGGCGGGCCGGATTTCCGCCGCTGGCCGCTCGCCGAGAACGGCATGAGCCTCTACTGGGAGGGGCTCAACAAGGCCAAGAAGTCGGTCGCGATCGACCTCGGCCGGCCGGAGGGCCGCGAGATCGCCCAGCGCCTGGCGGCGGCGCCCGGGGACGAGGGCGGTCTCTTCGTCACGAACTTTCCGGTGGACGGGTTCCTCTCATACGAGCGCCTGAAGGCCCTGCGCGACGACCTGATCTGCGTGCGGGTCATGGGCTGGGCCGACGGCTCGCAGGGGATGGACTACACCATCAACGCCGCCCTGGGCCTGCCCCAGATGACGGGACCGGTGGGCGACGAGCGGCCGGTGAACCACGTGCTTGCGGCCTGGGACCTGCTCACGGGCGCCTACTGCGCCTTCACCCTTGTTTCGGCGCTGGTGGCGCGGATGAAGGGGCGGGGCGGGCGGGAGATCCGCTGCTCGCTGTCCGACATCGGGGCGGCCACCATGGCAAACCTGGGGTTCACCGCCGAGACGATGCTGACGGGTCACCAACGGCCGCGCATGGGCAACGACGTCTACGGCGCCTTCGGCCGCGACTTCACGACCAAGGACGGCCAGAAGCTGATGCTGCTCGCCATCACGCCGAAGCAGTGGAGCAAGGCGCTGGACGCGCTCGGCATCGGCGCCGAGGCGGCGGCCCTGGAAGCCGAGCTGGGCGTCTCGTTCGCCAAGGACGAAGGCCTGCGGTTCACGCATCGGGCCCGCCTCTATCCGCTGTTCGAGCGCGCCTTTGCCGCCAAGACCGCCGCGGAGCTGACGCCGGCCTTCGACGCCGGGGGCGTGACCTGGGGCGCCTATCAGACGCTCGATGCGGCGCTTCAGGACCCGCGGCTCTACAAGGACAACCCGCTGTTCGAGGCCGTCGCGCACCCGAGCGGCCTGACCTACCCCGCGCCCGGCGCCATGAGCGTCATCCCGCAGGACGCCCGCCTGCCGGTCAAGCCGGCCCCGCGGCTCGGCCAGCATACCGAAGAGGTGCTCGCCGAGGTCCTGGGCCTGGACGGCGGGGAGATCGCCCGCCTGCACGACGCGGGAATCGTGGCGTCCTGAGCAACACCTGACCGGCGCAGGTTCGGAATCTGTCCTTGACGCCGCGCGGCCCTTGCCGCCACGGCCAAGCCATGAGCCAGCGAGGTGTCGCCGCGGACAGGGGGCTGAACCGGGCGATCCTGGCGATCGCCCTGCCGGCGATCGTCACCAATGTGGCGACGGCCCTGTTCGGCCTGGCCGACATGTGGGTGATCGGCCGGCTCGGCGATCCCGTGGCCCAGGGCGCGGTCGAGGTCGGCGCCAAGTTCCTGATGACCCTGCTCATCGTGTTCAACTTCCTGCGGTCGAGCACGGTGGCGCTGACGGCCCAAGCCGCGGGGCGGGGCGACGACGACGGGCAGGCCGCGGCCCTGACCCGGGCCCTGGCCGCCGCCGCCCTCATCGGCGTTCTGCTGCTGGCCGTCCAGCCGCTGGTGGTCCGCCTCGGTCTCGGCATGTTCGCCGCCGCCGGCGAACTGGCGGCCCAGGCGAGCGTCTACATCGGCATCCGATACTGGGGCGGCGTCGCCTGGCTGCTCAACGCCGTGCTCGTGGGCTGGCTGATCGGGCGGCGGCGGATGCGCGAGGTCCTGGTCGTCGAGGTGGCCGCCAACCTGTTCCACATCGCGCTCGACGTGGCGTTCGTCCTGGGGCTCGGCCTGGGCGTGGCCGGCGTCGCGGTCGCCACCCTGGTGTCAGAGGCCGCCAAGCTGGTGGCCCTGACCGCCTTCGTGTCCCGCGAAGGCCCGGCCCGGCGGGCGCTGACCCTCGTGCGGGAGCGGACCACCTGGCGCAGGGCCGAACTCGCGGCCCTGTTCGCCCTCAACCGCGACCTCTTCCTGCGCACCCTGCTGCTGATGGGCGCCACCGTCCTCGTCACCCGCGCGGGCGCCCAGCAGGGTCCGGTGGTGCTGGCGGCCAATGCGATCCTCTACCAGCTGTTCATGCTAGGGGCCCTCGTGCTGGACGGCTTCGAGAGCGCCGCGCAGGTCCATTCGGGCGAGGCGTTGGGCGCCCGCGACCGCGTCCGGTTCGACCGGCAGGTGCGGCTCAACATGGCCTGGTCGTGGGCCTGCGCCGTGGCGATCGCGGGCGCTTACGCGGTCTTCGGCGCGCCGCTGGCGGCCACCTTCAGCACCGATCCGCAGGTCGTCGCGACGACGGGCGCCTACGTGGTCTGGGCCGTGGCGCTGCCCCTGGCTGGGGTGACTTCCTTCGTTTTCGACGGCGTGTTCATCGGCGCGAGCTGGACGCGGGGCATGGTGATCAGCATGGCGGCGGCGCTGGCGGTGTTCGTGATGCTGCTGTTCGCCCTGTCGCCCCTGGGCAATCACGGCCTGTGGCTGGCCTTCACGCTCTTCTTCGTCGTCCGCGCAGCCGGTCAGGCGATCCTGCTTCCACGGCTGGCGGCGCGGAGCTTTGGCTAGTCCGCATAGACGTCGAGGCCCATGGCGGTCAGTAGGCGGTGCTGCTGGTCGCCCGTCACCTTCAGCCCGTCCCGGCTCTCCAGCTCCAGGAGGTCGAGCCCGCTCACCTCCGCGCCCCGCAAGTCGGCCCGCGCCAGCTTCGCGCCGCGGACCAGCGCCTGGAAGAGATCGCAGCCGCGCAGGTCGGCGCCCTCCAGGTTGGCGTCCACTAGCACCGCCTCGCGCAGGCCGGTCCCGGCGAACTCGCAGCGGGGCGCGTCCAGCCCCTCCAGATCCGCGAGCTCCAGATTGCAGCGCCGGAACGCCGCCGCGTGCGTCGGGTCGGCGCGGCCGATCGTCCGGCTGAAGTCCAGCTTCTCGAACACCGCCCCGCGCAGATTGCAGTCCTCCATCTGCACCCCGTAGAGATCTGACCGCTCCAGCCGGGCGAACGACAGGTCGCAGCGCCGCAGCTCCGCCTGGTCCAGCCGCGAGAAGGCGATGCGGACGCCCGCGTGTCCCGCATCGTCGGCGAAGCTGCAGTCCTCGAACACGGCCTCGCGCAGATCGGCGTGGGCGAAACGGGCGCGGACCAGGCGGCAGCCCCTGAACCGCACGCCCTGCAGGCAGACGCCCTGCGCCTGCGGCTCGGTGAAGGCGCAGCCCTCGAACACCGCGTCGGTCAGGTCGGCGTCGCCGAAGTCCCACGCCGCCAGGGCCAGGTCCCGGTAGTGGCCGCCGGCCTCGAGGATGACGTCGGCCATGCGCCGTCTATCCGAGGATCTTGCCCGGGTTGAGGATCCCCTCGGGGTCCAGCGCCGCCTTCAGAGACCGCATCAGGGCGATCTCGCCGGCGTTGCGCGACAGGGCGAGGTACGGCCGCTTGTGCAGCCCGATGCCGTGCTCGGCCGAGACCGATCCGCCGATCGCCTGGAGCGGGCGGTAGACGATCTCCTCCACCGCATGCCGAGTCTCGGGGCTGAAGTCGCCGACCTGGGCCAGGACGTGCAGGTTGCCGTCGCCTAGATGGCCGAAAACATAGATGTCGGCGGCCGGCCAGCGGCCCAGCAGCTTGCCGCGGATCTCTTCCACATAGGCCGGCATGTCGGCGATCCGCAGGCTGACGTCGAAGGTGATCGGGGGACCGTTGCGGCTGGTCTGGCCCACGTCGTCGCGCAGGGCCCACATGCGGTCGCGCTCGGCGTTCGACTTGGCCACCACGGCGTCGACGATGAGGCCGGCCTCCAGGGCGTTCGCCAGGATCCGCTCGAACCGCTCGGCGTCCGCCGCCTCGTCGCCGCCCAGCGCCTCCACCAGCACGTAGTAGGGATAGCCCCGCGCCAGCGGCGGCTGGCCCTGGGCCGGCGGCGTCGTCACCAGGTCGTAGAACTCGGGCCACATGACCTCGAAGGCCGAGAGCCCGCCGCCGAGGCCCGTCTCCAGCGTCCGCAGCAGCTTCGGCAGGCGCTCGAAGCCGTCCACCGCCAGATAGGCCGTGTTCTGGCTGGTGGGCTTGCTGCGCAGCCGCAGCACCGCGCGGGTGACCACGCCCAAGGTGCCCTCCGAGCCGATGAAGAGCTGCTTCAGGTCATAGCCGGTGTTGTTCTTCATCAGCCGGTTCATGGACGAGACCACCGTCCCGTCGGCCAGCACCGCCTCCAGCCCCAGCACCATGTCGCGCATCATGCCGTAGCGCACCACGCGGTTGCCGCCGGCGTTGGTGGAGATGTTGCCGCCGATGGTGGCCGAGCCGCGGGCGCCCAGGTCCAGCGGCAGCATCAGGCCCTCGGCCTCGGCGGCCTCGCAGGCGACCTGCAGGATGCAGCCGGCCTGGACGGTCATGGTGGCCGAGGCCGCGTCGATCTCCTCGATGCGGGTCATGCGCTCCAGCGAGAGCGCGATAGCGCCCTCGGCCTGGGCGCCGCCGGCCAGGCCGGTCTTGCCGCCCCAGGGCACGACCGCCGCTCCGGCGCCGTGGGCGATGCGCAGCACCGCGGCGACCTCCTCCGTGGAGCCGGGACAGACGACCGCGCGGGGCGTTCCCAGCCGCGTCCACATGCCCACCGCCCGTTCCTGGGCGGCTTCGCCGGTGAAGACGGCCGTCTCGCCCAGCGCTTCGACGAGGGCGGCGGCGACGGGCTCGGGCGCGAGGGCGGTCTCGGACATGCCCCGAGCTTACGCCCGCCTCAGGCCTCCGCCAATCGGACGAGCAGGGTTCCCTCGCTGACCTGGGCGCCCAGCTCGGCCGCCAGCTCCTCGACCACTCCGTCGAAGGGCGCCGACAGGGCGTGCTCCATCTTCATGGCCTCGAGGGTGAGCAGCGGCTGGCCCTTGGCGACCTTCTGGCCGGTCTCCACCGACACCTGGGTCACCTTGCCCGGCATCGGGGCGCGGATCTGGCCATCGCCGGCCGCGTCGGAATCGGCCACCGGCGGATGGTCGCGGAACAGGAAGGCCTCGCCCGCCTCGAAGACGACCACCGCCTCCTCGCTCTCCACATGAACGAAGCGGGTGGGCTCCAGCGGCATCTCCACCTCCACCGCATGCTCGCCGTGGAACAGGCGGGCGGTGGTGGCCGGCGCCGCGTTCAGGCGGAAGCCCTTCAGTTCCACCCAGGGCGTCGTCTCGGCCGCGTGGCCCTCCACCGCCTGGCGGAACGCCCAGCCGGCGGTGGCCAGTGCTTCCGGCGACGGCTCGGCCGGCGCCGTCAGGGCGTCCAGCTCGCGGCCGATCAGGCCGGTGTCCACGGACCCCACGATGAAGTCCGGCGTCTCCAGGCAGCGCACCAGGAACGCTGCGTTGGTCTTCACCGGCCAGACCTCCACGTCCGAGCAGGCCTCGCACAGGTCGGCGATCGCCTGCTCGCGGGTGGGCGCATGGGCGATCAGCTTGGCGATCATCGGATCGTAGAAGGGCGTGATGGCGTCGCCCTCGTCGACACCGGAATCCACGCGGACGTTGGTGGGCAGGCTGAAGCTTTCCAGCCGGCCGATGGACGGCAGGAAACCCGTGGCCGGGTTCTCGGCGTAGAGCCGCGCCTCAACGGCGTGGCCGGTCAGGCCGATCTCGTCCTGGGAGAGCGGCAGCGGCTCGCCGGCGGCGACGCGGAACTGCCATTCCACGAGGTCCAGGCCGGTGACCATCTCCGTGACGGGATGCTCCACCTGCAGGCGGGTGTTCATCTCCATGAACCAGATTCGGTCGCCGCGCAGGCCCTCGGACGCATCGGCGATGAACTCCACGGTTCCGGCGCCGACATAGCCGACCGCCCTGGCGGCCTTCACGGCGGCCTCGGTGACGGCGGCGCGGGCCTGCTCGGACATGCCGGGGGCGGGCGCCTCCTCGATCACCTTCTGGTGGCGGCGCTGCAGCGAGCAGTCGCGCTCGTAGAGGTGGACCACGTTCCCCTGGGCGTCGCCGAATACCTGCACCTCGATGTGGCGCGGGCGGGTGACATAGGTCTCCAGCAGCACCCGGTCGTCTCCGAAGCTCGCGGCGGCCTCGCGCTTGGCGGCGGCGAGCGCGGCGGCGAAGTCGGCCTTGGCGTCGACGCGGCGCATGCCCTTGCCGCCGCCGCCGGCCACGGCCTTGATCAGCACGGGGAAGCCGATGCGCCCGGCCTCCTTGAGCAGCGTCGCCTCGGACTGGTCCTCGCCCAGATAGCCCGGCGTCACCGGTACGCCGGCCTTCCGCATCAGGTCCTTGGCGGCGTCCTTCAGGCCCATGGCGCGGATGGCCGCCGGCGGCGGGCCGATCCAGACCAGGCCGGCGGCCGCCACGGCCTCGGCGAACTCGGCGTTCTCGGAGAGGAAGCCATACCCCGGGTGGATCGCCTCGGCGCCGGCGGCCTTGGCGGCCTGGATGATCCGCTCGCCGACCAGATAGCTCTCGCGGGCGGGCGCGGGGCCGATCCCCACGGCCTTGTCGGCGTCGCGCACGTGCGCCGCATCGCGGTCGGCGTCGGAGAAGACCGCCACGGTCTCGATCCCGAGGCGGCGGGCGGTGGCGAACACGCGGCGGGCGATCTCACCCCGATTGGCGACCAGGACTGACTTGAACATGGGTCGCTCCCTCACATCCGGAACACGCCGAAGCGCGTCTCGGGGATCGGCGCGTTCAGCGATGCGGAGATGGAGAGGCCCAGGACGTCGCGCGTCTGGGCCGGGTCGATGACGCCGTCGTCCCAGAGGCGCGCGGTCGCGAAGTAGGGGTTGCCCTCGTCCTCGTACGTCTGGCGGATCGGGGCCTTGAAGGCCTCCTCCTCTTCCTTCGACCACTTGCCGGCGTCGCGGTGGACGGTGGCGAGCACGCTGGCGGCCTGCTCGCCGCCCATCACCGAGATGCGGCTGTTGGGCCAGGTCCACAGGAAGCGCGGGGAATAGGCCCGTCCGCACATGCCGTAGTTGCCCGCGCCGAACGAGCCGCCGATCAGGACGGTGAACTTGGGGACTTCCGCCGAGGCGACCGCGGTCACCAGCTTGGCGCCGTCCTTGGCGATGCCGCCGGCCTCGTACTTGCCGCCCACCATGAAGCCCGAGATGTTCTGCAGGAAGACCAGCGGGATCTTCCGCTTGCAGGCCAGCTCGATGAAGTGCGCCCCCTTCAGCGCGCTCTCCGAGAACAGCACGCCGTTGTTGGCGAGGATCGCCACCGGGTGGCCCCAGATGCGGGCGAAGCCGGTGACCAGGGTCGTTCCATAGAGCGCCTTGAACTCGTCGAACTTCGAGCCGTCCACGATGCGGGCGATCACCTCGCGCACGTCGTAGGGCGCGCGCACGTCGGTGGGGACGACGCCGTAGAGCTCCTCCGGGTCGTAGGCCGGCGGCTCGGGCTCGGCCATGGCGAGTTCGTGGGTCTTGGAGGTGTTCAGGTTCGCGACGATGCGGCGGACGATGCTGAGCGCATGCTCGTCGTTCTCGGCCACGTGGTCGACGACGCCCGAGCGGCGGCCGTGGGTTTCGGCGCCGCCCAGCTCCTCGGCGGTGATGATCTCGCCCGTGGCGGCCTTCACCAGCGGCGGGCCGCCCAGGAAGATGGTGCCCTGGTTCCGGACGATCACGGTCTCGTCGCTCATCGCCGGGACGTAGGCGCCGCCGGCGGTGCACGAGCCCATGACGCAGGCGATCTGGGCGATCCCCTCGGCGCTCATCCGGGCCTGGTTGTAGAAGATCCGGCCGAAGTGCTCGCGGTCGGGGAAGACCTCGGCCTGGTGCGGCAGGTTCGCGCCGCCCGAGTCCACCAGGTAGACGCAGGGCAGGCGGTTCTGGATCGCGATCTCCTGCGCCCGCAGGTGCTTCTTCACGGTGATGGGGAAATAGGCCCCGCCCTTCACCGTGGCGTCGTTGGCGACGATCATCACCTCGCGGCCCGAAACGCGCCCGACGCCCGTGATGACGCCCGCAGCCGGCGCCTCATTGTCGTACATGCCGAAGGCGGCCAGGGCGCCGACCTCGAGGAAGGGCGAGCCGGGATCGAGCAGGCGCATGACGCGGTCGCGCGGCAGCAGCTTGCCGCGGCTCACATGGCGCTGGCGGCTCTGTTCGGACCCGCCCAGGGCCGCCGTCCCGGCCCGCTCGCGCAGCTCGGCGACCAGCCCGCGGTTAACCTCGGCGTTGGCGGCGAAGGCCGCGGAGGCGGGATCGACCGCCGTCGAAAGCTTCCTCATCCTGTCACTCTCATTCGTCATCCCGGGCGGCCGCAAGGCCGATCCGGGACCCAGGGGCGCCGCGCGCCGGCCTCTGGATCCCGGCTCTGCCGCCCGCCTTCGCGGGCGTCCGGCCGGGACGACGGGTGTTGGTTGGAACGCCCTAGGCCGTCTTTTCCAGCGTGAGGTCAAGTTCGGCGATCATCGCCTCCCGCATGGCGAACTTTTGCACCTTCCCCGTCACGGTGGTGGGGAAGCCTTCCACGAAACGGATGTGGCGTGGAATCTTGTAGTGGGCGATCTGTCCGCGGCAGAAGTCCCTCACCGCCTCGGCCTCGAGCGTCTCCCCGGGCCGGGTGACGATCCAGGCGCACAGCTCCTCGCCGTATTTGGGGTCAGGCACGCCGATGACCTGCACGTCCTGGATGGCGGGGTGGCGGTAGAGAAACTCCTCGATCTCCCGCGGATAGATGTTCTCGCCGCCCCGGATCACCATGTCCTTGATCCGGCCGACGATGTTGCAGAAGCCCTCGTCGTCGAGGGTGGCGAGGTCGCCGGTGTGCATCCAGCCGGCGGCGTCGATGGCTTCGGCCGTGCGCTCGGCGTCGTCCCAGTAGCCCAGCATCACCGAGTAGCCGCGGGTGCAAAGCTCACCGGGTTCGCCCCGCGGGACGATGCGGCCGTCGGCGTCCACGATCTTGACCTCCAGGTGCGGCTGGATGCGGCCGACCGTGGAGACCCGGCGCTCCAGGGGATCGTCCGTCCCGGATTGGAAGCTCACCGGCGAGGTCTCGGTCATGCCGTAGGCGATGGTCACTTCGGGCATGTGCATCTCCCCGATCACCCGGCGCATCACCTCCACGGGGCAGGGCGATCCGGCCATGATCCCCGTGCGCAGGCTGGTCAGGTCGAACCGCGCGAAGTCCGGGTGGCCCAGAATCGCGATGAACATGGTGGGCACGCCGTAGAGCGCCGCGCAGCGCTCGGCCTCCACGGTCTCGAGCACACTCAGGGGATCGAACGCCTCGGCCGGATAGACCATCACGGCGCCATGGGTCAGGCAGCCCAGGTTGCCCATCACCATGCCGAAGCAGTGGTAGAGCGGCACCGGGATGCACAGCTTCTCGCCGGTCTGCAGCCCGATCGCCTCGCCGACGAAGTAGCCGTTGTTCAGGATGTTGTGGTGGCTGAGCGTGGCGCCCTTGGGAAAGCCCGTCGTCCCGCTGGTGAACTGGATGTTGATCGGGTCGTCGAACTGCAGGGCCGGCCCGATCTCCGCCAGCCGGGCGAGATCGGCGGGGCCGGCGGCCGCGGCGACCTGCGGAAAGCTCAGGCAGCCCGGGTGGAGGTCGTCGCCGAGCGTGATGACGTGCTCCAGGGCCGGCAGCCGGCCGGCGCCCCGCAGCTCGCGCACCATGCCCAGGTAGTCGCTGGTCTTGTGGCTGACGGCGGTGACCAAGGCCCGGCAGGCCACCTTGTTCAGCGCATATTCGGCCTCGGCCAGCCGGTACGCGGGGTTGATGTTCACCAGGATCAGGCCCGCCTTGGCGGTCGCGAACTGCGTGATCGCCCACTCCGCGCAGTTCGGCGCCCAGATCCCCACCCGGTCGCCGGGGTCCAGCCCCAGGGCCAGCAGGCCGGCCGCGAAAGCGTCCACCCCGGCCTTGAGTTCGCCGTGGGTCCAGCGGACTTCCTGGTGGCGCACGACCAGGGCCAGGCGGTCGGCGTGCGCCGCGCACATCCGGTCGAAGAAGCTGCCGATGGTCTCGCCGATCAGCGGCCGGCCGCTGGCGCCGTGGACGTAGCTGATCTCAGCCATCGTCCCTCCCTCCTGTTTTCCGCATCGTGGCGAGCGCGGTCCGCCCTGTCATCTGTTTCGGGCGCGCGGCGCCCGCTCAGGCCGCCGCCTCCGCCACCGCATCCACGATCCGCGCGATGTCCTGCGGGCGCGACAGGCGGTGGTCGCCGTCCTTGACCAGGGTGAACACCACGTCCGGAGCCTTCAGCGCGTGGGCCAGGGCCAGCGCGTGGCGCCAGGGCACGTCCGGATCCTCGCCGCCCTGCAGGATGCGGACCGGGACCTCGATGGGAATGGGTTCCTCCCCCAGGATCGACCAGCGGGCGCCGTCTTCCAGGAAGGTCCGCGTGATCGGATAGGGATCGCCGTATTCGCTGGGGCGCAGCCACACGCCGTCGGCCTCCAGCGCGGCCCGGCCCTCCGGCGGAATCTCGGGGCCCATCAGCTTCTCGGTGAAGTCGGGGGCGGGGGCGATCAGCACCATCGCCTTCACCCGCTGCGGCTGGGCCATGGCCGCCAGGCACGCGATCCAGCCGCCCATGGACGAGCCCACCAGCACCAGGTCGCCCGCCGTGAGCTCGTTCATCACCGCGATGGCGTCCTCGCGCCAGCGGGTGATCGTGCCCTCCGCGAAGTCGCCCGTGGACTCCCCGTGGCCGAAGTAGTCGAAGCTCACATAGGCCCGGCCGGCGGCGGCGGCCCATTCGGCGAGGGCCTGCGCCTTGGTTCCGCTCATGTCCGACTTGAAGCCGCCCAGCCAGACGACGGTCGGGCCGGCCCCTTCCACCCTGCGCCAGGCCAGCCGCGAGCCGTCGGGCCGATCGAGGAATCCTTGGAGTTCTTTCATTCCCACCCTCTTAGCAGGGCGGGGCAACTCAGGTTAGAGAGGGCGCGTGGCCCTACCCCCCAACTTCACCCTGCTGCAGGTGGTCCCCGAACTGGAGACCGGCGGCGCGGAGCAGAGCACCATCGACGTGGCGAACGCCGTCGTCCGCGCGGGCGGGACGGCGCTGGTCGCCACGCGCGGCGGGCGGATGGCCGCTCGGCTCGAGGCCGACGGCGGGCGCCTGGCCCAGATGCCGGTCCAGACCAAGAATCCGCTGATGATGCTGGGCAACGCCGCGCGCCTGGTGGCCCTGATCCGGCAGGAGAAGGTCTCGATAGTGCACGCGCGCAGCCGCGCTCCGGCCTTTTCCGCGCTGTGGGCCGCGCACGTCACGGGCACGCCGTTCGTCGCCACCTACCACGGCGTCTACAAGGCCCAGTCGGGCCTGAAGCGCTGGTACAACGCCGTCATGACCCGCGGCGACCTGGTGATCGCCAATTCCGACTACACCCGCGACCATGTGCTCGCCGAGCATCAGCTCGACCCGGCCCGACTCGTGACGATTCCCCGCGGCGTGGATCTCGAGCGCTTCGACCCGACCTTCGTGACCCCCAACCGCCTCGACGCCCTGCGCGAGGCCTGGGGGATCGCCCCCAACGATCATCGCACCCGCATCCTGCTGGCCGGCCGGCTGACCCGCATCAAGGGCCATCTGATGATCGTCGAGGCCGCCCGGCGGCTCGTCGCCGAGGGGCGGGCCGACTTCCAGATCCTGTTCGCCGGCGACGACCAGGGCCGCACCGGCTATGCGGCCGAGGTGCAGGCGGCCATCGACGCGGCGGGGCTCGGCGAGGTGGTGAAGATCGTCGGCCACTGCGACGACATGCCGGCGGCCTATCTGGTGGCCGACTTCGCGATCCTGCCCACCAGCAAGCCGGAGTCGTTCGGCCGTGCGGCGGTCGAGCCGCAGGTCATGGGCCGCCCCGTGATCGCCTCGGCCCACGGCGGGGTCACCGAGACCGTGGTGGACGGCGTCACCGGCTGGCTCGCGCCCGTGGACGACGCCGAGGCCTGGGCCGCCGCCCTCGCGCGGGCGATCGACCTGGGGCCCGGCAAAAGGCTCGAGATGGGCGAGGCGGGCCAGAAGCGGGCGCGTCAGCTCTATTCCGTCGAGGCCATGTGCGCCCAGACGCTGGAGGCCTACGCCCGGGTCCTGGAGGCGCGCGCCTGATGCCCAAGCGGGTGGAGCGCATCCTGGTGATCAAGCTCTCGGCGCTGGGGGACTTCGTGCTCGCCCTCGCGGCCATGAAGCGCATCCGCCAGGCCCACCCGAAAGCCCACATCACCCTCCTGACCACCCCGCCGTTCGAGGCCCTGGCCAGGATCTGCCCCTACTTCAACGCGATCGACACGGGAGGCCGCCCCGAGGGCTTCGCCGAGTGGATGGCCCTGCGCAAGCGGATCAAGGCGGCCGGCTTCGACCGCGTCTACGATCTGCAGACCTCGGCGCATTCCAACCGCATCTTCCAGCTGTTGCGTCCGGGCCCGCCGGCCTGGTCGGGGATCGCCCTGGGTTGCTCCCTGCCGCACAAGAACCCGCTGCGCGACGGCATGCACACCCTGGAGCGCCAGGCCGACCAGCTCATGTACGCCGGCATCTGGCCCGACGCCCCGACCGAACCGGGCACGGCCCCGCCGCCGGATCTGTCCTGGGTCATGCGCGCCACGCCGGCCGAGCGGCCCGTGCCCGGCGCGAACAAGCCGCGGCCCTATGTGATGTTCGTCCCCGGCGGGTCGGCGCACCGGCCCGAGAAGCGCTGGCCGGTGGAGAAGTACTCCGAACTTGCGCGCATCCTCTACGCCCGCGGCTTCGACATCGTGGTCATCGGCGGACCGCAGGAGACGGAGCTCGCCCACGCGATCCAGCGGGCCGTCCCGCGCGCCCGCGACCTGACGGGCCGGACGGACTTCGCCCGCATCGCCGTCCTGGGGGCCAGGGCCGCCCTGGCCGTGGGCAACGACACCGGGCCGCTGCACCTGGCCGCCGCCGGCGGGGCGCCGACCATCGTGCTCTTCTCGAAGGTCTCGGACCCCGCGCTCTCCGCGCCGCGCGGCCGCGTGGCCATCCTGCGGGCCGACAACCTGGCCGACCTGCCTGTGGCGCAAGTGGCGCAGGCGGCCAATTCTCTCATTCAGGCGCCCGCGACGACGCCTTGATACCGGCATAAGGCCGCGTCATATACTTCGACACGACCGGATCGCTTCGTGCGCACCGGCGTTTTTTGCGTTTTCAACAGCTCAGGAGCACTGCCTATTCGCCGCCCCATGCAAGCGCCGCCCGTCAAGGAAGGGCCGCGCATGAACGAAGAAATCCGCGTTCCACGCGTCCTGCTCATCGACCAGCACGGAGAGAAGCAGGGCGTCATGCCCACCTCCGCGGCCATCGAGGCCGCCGAAGAGGCAGGGCTCGATCTCGTGGAGATCGTCCCGAACGCGGACCCGCCCGTCTGCAAGATCCTGGACTACGGCAAGTTCAAGTTCCAGGAACAGAAGAAGAAGAACGAGGCGCGCAAGCGGCAGAAGGTGGTGGAGATCAAGGAGATCAAGCTCCGCCCCAATATCGACTCGCATGACTATGAGACCAAGGCGAAGTCGATGCACCGCTTCTTCGAGGAAGGTGACAAGGTGAAGATCACCCTGCGCTTCCGCGGACGCGAACTGGCCCACCCGGAACTTGGCATGAAGCTGCTCCAGAAGGTGAAGGCCGACTTCGAGCCCGTCGCCAAGGTCGAGTACGAGCCCCGTATGGAGGGCCGTCAGATGATCATGATCCTGGCGCCGCGGTGAGCTTGCGCCGCACCAAAGTCTTTGCGGCGGCCGCCCTCGGGGCGGCCGCTTTCGCATCCGCCGCCGCCGCGCAGAATCCGGCCACCTGGGACAAGCCGTTCGCGCCGTTCAAGCTGGGCGAGGGGCTGTACTACGTCGGCTCGCTGGACCTGGCCTCCTACCTCTTCGTCTCCAAGGACGGCCTGATCGTCCTCGACGGCGGCTCGGTCGAGACCGGCAAGCAGGTCGTCGCGAACATCCGCGCGCTGGGCTTCGACCCGGCCGGCGTGAAGATCCTGCTCAACAGCCACCAGCACTTCGACCACGCCGCCGGCCTGGCCGAGATCGCCAAGGCCGCGCCCGGCGCCAGGCTCTACGCCAGCGCTGCCGACGGCCCGATCATCGCCGCCGGCGGCCGCGGCGATCCCCTTCTGAAAGGGCCGCAGTACGAATACGAGCCGGTCCAGCCGGCGGGCGTCGTGGCGGACGGCCAGCAGATCACACTCGGCCAGTGGACCCTGACGGCGCACATCACCGGCGGGCACACGGCCGGCTGCACGACCTGGGCGTTTCCGGTGACGATCGCGGGCACGCCGCGCCAGGCGCAGGTCCACTGCTCCTCCAGCGTCCTGCCGGGCTACAGGATCGGCAAGGTCGAGACCTGGCCGGGGCAGACCGCCCAGTACGAGAAGAGCTTCGCCACCTGGAAGTCGCTGCCGTGCGAGGTCCCCCTGGCCTCACATGCGACCTTCTTCGGCCTGGTCGAGAAGAAGCAGGCTCTCGACGCCGGCGACGCCGAGGCCTTCGTCGACCCGGAGGGCTGCCGCGCCTTCCTGGACAAGCAGGAAGCCGCCTTCCGCGCCGTGCTGAAGAAGCAGAACCCGTAGCGACGGGCCGCATGCGGCCGTCGCCAGTGTCGCGTCCACCACACCTCGCCGGCGGCGTCGCGCAGGGCGCCAACCACCGCTTGCCAGTTTTCGACGGAGCGGCTTAACACCGTTAACATGTCCGCTCACGCGCCGCGGGAGGCGACGCCGCCTCCCTGGGCGGCGCTGTCGCTCATCGGCATCATCTTCCTGAACATGCTGGGCTTCGGGATCATCGTCCCGTTGCTGCCCTTCTATGCCAAGTCGTTCGACGCCGAGCCCTGGCAGATCGCGTTGATCTTCTCGGCCTTCTCGATCGGCACCTTCTTCGGCGAGCCGTTCTGGGGCCGGCTCTCGGACAAGTACGGCCGCAAGCCGCTGCTGATCATGACCATCGCCGCGAACGGCCTCTGCTACCTGGGGCTCGCCTTCGCGCCGTCGGCCACCGCGGCGGTGGCCATCCGGCTGCTGGGCGGGCTGTTCAGCGGCAACGGGTCGATCATCCAGGGCTACATCGCCGACGTCACCCCGCCCGAGAAGCGCACTCGGTCGATGAGCTACATGGGGGCCGCCTGGAACGTGGGCCTGATCGTGGGGCCGTTCATGGGCGGCGTGTTCGCGCGGCCCAGCGCCGGGCCGATCGGCTTCCAGCTGCCCCTGCTCATCTCGGCCAGCCTGTTCCTCGCCTCGGCTGTCTTCATCGCGCTGATCATCCGCGAGAGCCGCGAGCGCGACCTTTCCGCCACCCACCGGCCCAATCGCTGGGCCGCCACCGGCGAGGCCGCGCGCCACCCTGTGGTCGGGCCGCTGATGCTGCTGACCTTCCTGGTGGGGTTTGCGTTCACCGGGATCGAGTCGGTGTTCGGGCTATGGACTCAGGTCCGCTATGGCTGGGGCCCGCACGAGATCGGCTGGGCGTTCGCCATCGTCGGCGTGGCCTCGGCGCTCACCCAGATCTTCGTCACCGGCCCGATGTCGGAGCGCTACGGCCAGGGCCGGATGCTGGCGGCGGGGATGGCCATCACCATGGCCTGCATGCTGCTGCAGCCGCTTTCGGCCAGCGGCCCGATGACCATTGCGCTCCTGACGCTCAGCGCCATGGGCCAGTCGGTGGCCTGGCCCAACGTCGCGGCGCTGATCTCCGAGACCGCCGACCCGCACCGCCAGGGCCAGATCCTGGGCCTGAACAACGCCATGGGCGCCCTGGCGCGGGTTGTGGGTCCCATGTGCGCCAACCTCAGCTTCGCCGGCCCCAGCATCCATGCGCCCTTCATCATCGGGGCGTTCGCCGTCGCGCCGGCGATCTGGATCGCGCTGGAAGCGGGCCGGCGCGCCAGGGCCTGGCAGCAGTCGCCGGGGGCCGGCGATGACCCCGCCTGACGAACGCCGCGCGCTGATCGTCCTGCTCGCGGTGATCTTCCTGATGATCGCGGGCTTCGGCCTGGTGATCCCGCTGCTGCCCTTCTTCGCCCAGGCCTTCGACGCCCCCGCCTGGCAGGTCACCCTCCTGTTCTCGGCCTTCTCGTTCGGGCAGTTCCTGGGCGAGCCGTTCTGGGGCCGACTCTCGGACCGGATCGGGCGACGGCCGGTGCTGATCGTCACCATCGGCATGGTGGGGCTGAGCTACGCCGCCCTGGCCTTTGCGCCGAACATCTGGGCCGCCTTCGCCCTGCGGTTCGTGAACGGCTTCTTCGCCGGAAACATCTCGACGCTGCAGGGCGCTCTGGCCGACATCACGCCGCCCGAGAAACGCGCGGGACGGATGGGCGTTATGGGCGCCGCCTTCAGCGCAGGCTTCTCCACCGGCCCGGCCATCGGCGGCTTCCTGGCCCAGCCGAGCCGGGGCGCCTTGGGCTTCCAGCTGCCGCTGCTCGTCGCGGCGGGCTTCGCCCTGGCCTCGACCCTCGCCGTGATCCTGTTCGTCCGCGAGCATCGGCCGCAGACCGACACGCCCCCGCTCAAGCGCGTCCGCGCCGCCGGCCTGCGCGAGGGGTTCGACCATCCGATCATCAGCCGGGTGGTGCTGATCAGCTTCATCGTGGTGGTCGGCTTCGCCGGCATCGAGGCGGTCTACGGCCTCTGGACCGAGCACAGGTTCGGCTGGGGCCCGCGGCAGATCGGGCTGGCCTTTATGGTCATCGGCCTGCTGGGCGCGGTGTGCCAGGGCCTGCTGTCGGGCCGGCTCGCACGGCGCTACGGCGAGGCGGCGACCCTCTCGGGCGGCCTGGTGTTCATGGGCCTAGGGCTGACCGTGCAGTGGCTGTCGCCCAACTGGCAGGCGGCCATGCTGGGTTTCGCCCTGGTCTGCATCGGCCAGTCGATCTGCTTCCCCAACATCAGCGCGCTCATCTCCCGCGCTGCCCCGCCCGATCGGCAGGGCGAGATGCTGGGGCTGAACATGAGCGGCATGGCGCTGGCCAGGATCGGCGGCCCGGTCATGGCGGGCCAACTCTTCTCGCTGGTGACGGTGGGGGCGCCGTTCGCCTTCTCCGCCCTTCTGATCCTGCCCGCCCTCTGGTTCGCCGCCCAGGTGGTCCGGCGCACGCCGCGGCTGGCCTGAACCGCCCACACGCCGGATCACAGAAACGTCAAGCTTGCCGGGCTCGCGGCGGCGCGGCGGCCTCGCTAAGTTCCGCCCCTGTTCGAACGGGAGACGGCGTACATGGGCGATCTCGGCACCATCCTGGTGGTCTGCAGCGACGCGGACTACTCCAGCGACCTGATCGGCCGGCTGCAGGACGGTGGCGCCAATGTCGTGGGCCCGGTCACGCGCGCCAACATGGCCCTGGCGCTCGCAGCACAGACCTCGCCGGACGTCGCCATCGTCACCCACCCGCTGACCGGGCGCCGCGATGCGGAGGAGCTGGCCCGCGAACTGCACGACACCTGGGGCGTCCGCTCCTTGGTGCTCGACGAGGCCATGCCCGCCAGCACGGGCCCGCAGGGCGAGCAGCCCTGGCTGCCCGCGCCCGACGAGGTGAGCCAACTTCGCCGCATGCTGGAAAGCATCGGCAGCCGCGGCGAGGCGGCCTAGGGCCCTTCCTCTCCCGCTTCCGGGGGAAAGGACCGGCGCGTCCGCCTTGCCTTCCGGCCCCGTTTCCGCTACTAGCCCGCCCCTTCGGAACGGCCTGGCCCCAAGGCATGCCATGGCTGTTCATCAACACGACCAGAGGACGGGGCGTCCGCGCCCCGAGTGAAATGCCGAAACTGAAGACCAAGTCGGGCGTGAAGAAGCGCTTCAAGATGACGGCGTCTGGCAAGCTGAAGGCCGGCGTCGCCGGCAAGCGCCACCGCCTCATCAGCCACAACGGCAAGTACATCCGTCAGAACCGCGGCACCAAGGTGATGAGCGACGCAGATGCGAAGATCATCAAGCTTTGGCTCCCGTACGGCCTCTAAGGAGAACTGACCGATGGCACGCGTGAAACGGGGCGTCGTCGCCCACGCCAAGCACAAGAAGGTTCTCGAGCAGGCCAAGGGCTTCTACGGGCGCCGCAAGAACACCATCCGCGCCGCCAAGGCGGCCGTGGACAAGGCCGGCCAGTACGCCTACCGCGACCGCAAGGTCCGCAAGCGGAACTTCCGCTCGCTGTGGATCCAGCGGATCAACGCCGCGGCCCGCCTGGAAGGCTTCACCTATTCCCGATTTATTTTCGGCCTTGAGAAGGCCGGGATCGAGATGGACCGCAAGGTGCTTGCGGACATCGCGGGCAAGGATCCGGTCGCTTTCAAGGCCATCGCCGACAAGGTTCGCGCCGCGCTGGCCTAAAGGCCTGGATCGTCCGTCGATCTGGTAGCTTTCAAGAGCCCTCCGGCCGAACCGCCGGAGGGCTTTTTGCTGCCTTCCGCTCCGGATCAACCTCCTCTAGAGCAAGCGCCTCATGACCGACCTTACCCAACTCCAAGCCGACCTTGCGGCGCGCGTCGGCGCAGCCGCCGATCTGGCCGCGCTCGAAGCCATCCGCGTCGAAGCGCTCGGCAAGACCGGCTCGATCTCCGAGCTGCTGAAGACCCTCGGGAAGATGAGCCCCGAGGAACGCCGGGAGCAGGGGCCGAAGATCAACGGCCTGCGCGATGCGGTCGCCGCGGCCATCGCCTCACGGAAAGAGGCGCTGGAGACCGCCGCCCTGGACGCCAAGCTGGCCTCCGAGCGGGTCGATCTCTCGCTGCCGCCGCCGCCCGAGCGCAAGGGCCGCGTCCATCCCACCATGCAGGTGCTGGACGAGATGATCGCAGTCTTCGCCGAGATGGGCTTCGCCCTCGCCGAGGGCCCGGACATCGAGGACGACTTCCACAACTTCACGGCGCTGAACTTCCCGCCCAAGCACCCGGCGCGTGAGATGCACGACACCTTCTGGCTGCCCGAGGACGAGAAGGGCGAGCGCAAGGTGCTGCGCACCCACACCAGCCCCGTGCAGGTGCGCGTCATGCAGCGGCTGAACGAGAAGCTGCCGGCCTGGATCGCCAACGGTCAGGAGCCGCCGATCCGCGTGATCGTGCCGGGCCGCACCTACCGCTCGGACTCGGACGCCACCCACACGCCGATGTTCCACCAGCTGGAAGGCCTGGTGATCGACCGCGCGATCCACATGGGACACCTCAAGTGGACGCTGGACCAGTTCATCGCCCGCTACTTCGAGACGCCGGTGGTCGAGACGCGCTTCCGGCCCCACCACTTCCCGTTCACCGAGCCCAGCGCGGAGATGGACGTGCGCTGCGACCGTTCCGGCGGGGACGTTAAGATCGGTCAGGGCTCGGACTGGATGGAGATCGTCGGCTGCGGGATGGTGCACCCGAACGTGCTCCGCAATTGCGGCCTCGATCCCGACCAGTGGCAGGGGTTCGCCTTCGGCTTCGGCGTCGATCGGCTGGGGATGCTGAAGTACGGCATGCCCGACCTGCGCGACATGTTCGCCTCCGACGTCCGCTGGCTGGAGCACTTCGGCTTCTCGGCCTTCCAGGCGCCGAACCCGGCGACGGGCCTGAGCTAGGGAGAGAATCCGATGAAGTTCACCCTCTCCTGGCTCAAGGAGCACCTCGACACCTCGGCCACCGTCGAACAGGTGGTGGAGGCCATGACCATGGCCGGCCTCGAGGTCGAGCACGTGGAGAACCCCGGCGAGAAGCTGGCGAAGTTCACGGTCGCGAAGATCGTCGAGGCGGTGCAGCACCCCAACGCCGACAAGCTGCGGGTCTGCCAGGTCGACACCCGGGACGGCCGGCTGGAGATCGTCTGCGGCGCGCCCAACGCGCGGCCGGGGCTGACGACCATCTACGCCCCGATCGGCGCCTACGTGCCCGGTAGCGGCATCACCCTGGAGCCCCGGCCCGTGCGCGGCGTCGTATCCAACGGCATGCTCTGTTCGGCCAAGGAACTGGAGGTCGCCGAGGAGTCCGACGGCATCGTCGAACTGCCCGACAGCCTGCCGGTGGGCGCGAGCGCGGTCGAGGCGTTCGGCCTGGAGGCGGCGATCGACTTCGAGGTCACGCCCAACCGTCCCGACTGGCTGGGCGTGCGCGGCATCGCCCGCGACCTGGCCGCCGCGGGCCTCGGGACCCTGAAGCCAGATCCGACGCAGCCGGTGAAGGGCGCCTATCCCTGCCCGATCGAGATCCGCGTGGACGGTGACGCCTGCCCGGTCTTCGCCGGCCGGCTGATCCGCGGCGTGAAGAACGGGCCGTCGCCCGCCTGGCTGCAGCAGCGGCTGACCAGCGTGGGCCTCAGGCCGATCAACGCGCTCGTGGACGTCACCAACCTCATCTCGCAGGACCGGGCGCGGCCGCTGCACGTCTATGACGCCAAGAAGCTGACCGGCGGCGTCATCGAGGCCCGC
This sequence comes from Pseudomonadota bacterium, assembly GCA_049323595.1. Lineage (GTDB taxonomy): Bacteria > Pseudomonadota > Alphaproteobacteria > Caulobacterales > Caulobacteraceae > Phenylobacterium. The sequence continues at coordinate 33,380 of JBMOOD010000024.1, read as the reverse complement.
CTGGGCCGCGAAGGCGAAAAGGTCGAGGCGCTCGACGGCGAGACCTATGAGGCAGGCCCGGAGATCTGCGTCATCGCCGACGGTTCGGGCGCGATCGGCCTGGGCGGCGTCATGGGCGGGGAGTCCACCAAGGCGCTGGAGGAGACGACCGACGTCTTCGTGGAGTGCGCCTGGTTCGATCCGATCCGCACGGCGCAGGCCGGCCGCACGCTCGGGATCACCTCGGACGCCCAATACCGCTTCGCGCGTGGCGTCGATCCGGAGTCGGTGGTCCCGGGCCTGGAGCTCGCGACCCAGCTCATCCTGCAGCTCTGCGGGGGCGAGCCGTCCGATGTGCGCATCGCCGGCAAGGCGCCCGCGCCGCCCGCGGCCATCGCCTTCGACCGCGGCTACGTGAAGAAGCTTTCCGGCCTCGACGTCAGCCCCGCCCGCATCGACGAGATCCTGGAGAAGCTGGGCTTTTCGGTGGACGGGCACGCGGTGACGCCGCCGTCCTGGCGTCGCGACGTCGAGGGCAAGGCCGACCTCGTGGAGGAGGTGGCGCGGATCGAGGGCTTCGACGCCCTGCCGGCCGAGCCGTTGCCTGAGATCGCCCGCCCGCCGGGCGGCGCGCTCACCCTGCGCCAGGCCCGCATGCGCAATGCGCGGCGGATGATGGCGGCGCGCGGCTATTCCGAGGCGATCACCTGGAGCTTCATGCGCCAGGAGTGGGCCGAGCTGTTCGGCGGCGGCGACCCCAAGCTGGTGTTGACCAACCCGATCGCCTCGGACCTGTCGACCATGCGCCCTTCGGCGCTGGGCAACCTGATCGAGGCGGCGGCCCGGAACGCCCGCAAGGGCTTCCCGGACGCCGCGCTGTTCGAGGTCGGGCCGAACTTCCGCGGCGACCAGCCGGCCGACCAGTGGACGGCGGTCACCGCGCTCCTGGCGCCGCATTCGCCCAAGCACTGGGCCAAGGCCGCCGGCGATCCGCTGTTCCAGCTCAAGGCCGACCTGCTGGCCCTGCTGGACGAACTGGGCGCGCCCCAGTTGCAGGTGGTCCAGGGCCAGAACGCCGCCTGGTGGCATCCCGGCCGCTCCGCGCGGTTGCAGCTCGGCCCCAAGGTCGTCGTCGCCGAGTTCGGCGAACTGCACCCCCGTGTGCTGAAGGCCATCGACGCCGACGGGCCGATGCTGGGCCTCGAGCTCGATCTCGATGCGCTCCCCGAGCCCAAGAAGAAAGGCGTTAAGACCAAGCCGGCGCTGGAGCTTTCGCCGCTGATGCCGCTGAAGCGCGACTTCGCCTTCCTGGTGGCGGCCGACACCCCGGCCGGCGACCTCGTCCGTCCGATCCTGGGCGCGGACAAGGCCCTGATCGCCGAGGCCCGCGTCTTCGACGTCTACGCGGGGACCGGCGTGCCCGAAGGCCAGAAGTCGGTCGCCGTCGAGGTGGTCGTCCAGCCGCGCGACAAGACCCTCACCGATGGTGAGATCGAAGGGCTCTCCGCCCGGATCGTCGCCGCGGCGGAGAAGGCTGTGGGGGCGAAGCTGCGCTCTTGAGCTTCGTCATCCCCGGCTTGTCCGGGGGACCCATGAACACCGATGACGGGGATCGTCCGCCAAAGTCGGTGCTTATCGGTGGCCCGAACAAGTCGGGCCATGACGAGGTTGAGGGCTGGAGATTGACTTCCGCACGGTCGGCGGCGCTCGATCCGCCCATGGAAGTCAACGGCGTCGCGCACACCTTCATCACCGCGGGCGACTTCGAGCGCTCGGTGGCCTTCTACCGCCAACTGCTGCCGTTCCTCGGCATGCGCGCGGTCGCCGACAGTCCGGACACCTACTACTGCGTCGGCGGCCGCACCGGCTTCGGCATTCGCCGCCCGGACCCGGAGCATGTCGGCGAGCGCTTCGTGCAGTTCCGCGTGGGCCTGCACCATCACTGCTGGCGCGCCCGATCTCGCGAGGACGTGGATGCGCTGCACGCCTTCCTGCTCGAGATCGGCGCGACCATCGTCCACCCGCCGCAGGACGAGCCCTGGGCCCCCGGCTACTATGCGGTGCTGTTCGAGGACCCCGACGGCATCCGGCTGGAGCTCAACCACGTCCCCGGTCGCGGCCTGTTCGACACGGCGTCACAGCGCGTGGGCGCGAGCCTGGACGGCCGCTGACTTCCTCTCTCACGCGTGCTTGGGAGCGGTCCCCCCTTCCCGCGAGCGGGAAGGGAGCGCCGCCGCGCCTCAGAACGGCAGGACGTTGCGCTGGCGCGAGTAGGCCAGGTAGCCGATGTTGGCGCCCAGCCTCAGGCCGACGCCGGCGCGGATGGGGGCGAGGGTGATGCCGCTGGCGCGCTGGTAGTTCACGCCGAGGCCGCCCACGAGGTAGGCCGAGCCCTCGACGCCGGGGAAGCGCTGGTAGATCGCCTCGGGCACGTGCAGGTCATAGCAGAGGGTGAAGACGCGGGATGCGTTGCCGCCCCAGTCGAAGCCGGCGGACGGGCCCTGCCAGTAGACCTCGATCGGCTGGCGGTCCTTCATGTAGAGCAGGCCGCGGCCGTAGCGGACGCCCAGGATGAAGGCGCCCGAGCCCTCCTCGCCGGCGATGTAGGCGGTCGGCCGGCCGTTTTCGGCGAACAGGCGCTCCACGGCGGCGCCGGCCGCTTCGGCGGTCACGCCCAGGAAGTCGGAGACGCCTCGGACGATCTCGTCCTGGGTGTAGGTGCTCTGGTCTGTTCCACCGGTCGGCCCAGACGACGGGTACGAGGGCTGCGAGTTTGGCGGCGGCGGCGCCTGCTGCGCGAGCGCCATTCCGGGCGCGGCGAGCGACACCAGTCCCGAGGTGATCAGTGTGCGTCGGTCCATGGGCGCTTCTCGCCTCCAATGCTCAGAATCAGTCCGCCCCAGTCCCCTGGATGATCGCCCGAGCCTTAACGCCCGATTAACCACGTCTCGCGGCGACAAAGGGGCCGCCTATCGCCCGACGACGAATGTGCTAGAGGGGCCCGCAAGATGACCACCTCCCTCGACAAGATCCGCAACTTCTCGATCGTCGCGCACATCGACCACGGCAAGTCCACGCTCTCCGACCGCCTCATCCAGGAGACGGGCGGCCTGACCGCGCGCGAGATGTCCGAGCAGGTGCTCGACAACATGGACATCGAGCGCGAGCGCGGGATCACCATCAAGGCCCAGACCGTCCGGCTCGAGTACAAGGCCGACGACGGCGAGACCTATGTCCTGAACCTCATGGACACGCCCGGCCACGTGGACTTCGCCTACGAGGTCAGCCGCTCGCTCGCCGCCTGCGAGGGTTCGATCCTGGTGGTGGACGCGAGCCAAGGCGTCGAGGCGCAGACGCTGGCCAACGTCTACCAGGCCCTCGACAACGACCACGAGATCGTCCCGGTCCTGAACAAGATCGACCTGCCGGCCGCCGAGCCGGAGCGTGTGCGCCAGCAGATCGAGGACGTGATCGGCCTGGACGCCTCGGACGCCGTCGTGTGTTCGGCGAAATCGGGGATCGGCATCCACGATGTGCTGGAAGCGATCGTCAAGCGCCTGCCGCCGCCCAAGGGCGACCGCGACGCCCCGCTGAAGGCCCTGCTGGTGGACGCCTGGTACGACCAGTACCTGGGCGTCGTCGTCCTGGTCCGCGTCTTCGACGGCGTGCTGAAGGTGGGCCAGAAGGTCAAGATGATGCAGACCGGCGCCCAGTACCAGATCGACCGTCTGGGCGTCTTCAAGCCGAAGCAGACCGAGGTCTCCGAGCTCGGGCCGGGCGAGGTGGGCTTCATCACCGCCTCGATCAAGGAGGTCGCCCACGCCGCCGTCGGCGACACCATCACCGACGAACGCAAGCCCACCGACAAGCCGCTGGCCGGCTTCCGCGAGGTGCAGCCGGTAGTGTTCTGCGGCCTCTTCCCGGTGGACGCGGCCGACTTCGAGGACCTGCGCGCCGCGATCGGCCGGCTGCGCCTGAACGACGCCAGCTTCACCTACGAGATGGAGACCAGCGCGGCCCTGGGCTTCGGCTTCCGCTGCGGGTTCTTGGGGTTGCTGCACCTGGAGATCATCCAGGAGCGCCTCAGCCGCGAGTTCGACCTCGACCTGATCGCGACGGCGCCCTCCGTCGTCTACAAGGTCAAGCTCACCAACGGCGACGAGATCGAGCTGCACAATCCGGCCGACCTGCCCGACCCGGTGAAGATCGACACCATCTCCGAGCCCTGGATCAAGGCCACCATCTTCACGCCCGACGACTACCTGGGCCCGATCATCAAGCTGTGCCAGGACCGCCGTGGCCAGCAGCGCGAACTCTCTTACGTCGGCTCCCGCGCCATGGTGGTCTACGACCTGCCGCTGAACGAGGTGGTGTTCGACTTCTACGACCGCCTGAAGTCGATCTCGAAGGGCTACGCCAGCTTCGACTACACGATCGAGGAGTACCGCGAGGGCGACCTCGTGAAGATGTCGATCCTGGTCAACGCCGAGCCGGTGGACGCGCTCTCCATGCTGGTCCACCGCGACCGGGCAGAACAGCGCGGCCGCGGCATGGTCGAGAAGATGAAGGAACTGATCCCGCCGCACATGTTCCAGATCCCCATCCAGGCGGCGATCGGCGGCCGGATCATCGCGCGCGAAACCGTCCGCGCGCTCCGCAAGGACGTCACCGCCAAGTGCTACGGCGGCGACATCAGCCGCAAGCGCAAGCTCCTCGACAAGCAGAAGGAGGGCAAGAAGCGCATGCGCCAGTTCGGCAAGGTCGAGATCCCCCAGGAAGCCTTCATCGCCGCGCTCAAGATGGACGCGGACTAGGGGCGGCGTGCCTTTCTTCCGGTTCCTGGTTCACGGGAGCGATCCCCGCTTGCCGGACGGACAGCGCGGCTTCTACACGACGCGCCACGCGTTTGCGGCCACCGAGGAGGCTGCAGCGCGAAAGGTCATCGCGCGCCTCACGGTCGAGTTCACGCGCGGCGTGTCGGCCGCTGTCTGGCGGAGCGATGCCCCCAAGCTCACGATCGAAGAAGCTTGGCGCGTTGGGCTCCTCCAGTTGAGCGATGCCTCCAACAAGGGCAGCACGTTCTACGACGAGCGCGAGTGACCCAAGGCGAAAGGCCTCCCAAACCCGTCATGGCCCGGCTTGTCCGGGCCACCCATGAACACCGAGTTTGCCGGACTTTCCCACGCGGCGCCGCTGCGATCTTATCGGCGCCGGCAGTGTTCATGGGTCGCCCGGACAAGCCGGGCGATGACGGCGGTGGGGGAGGGTTGAGTGCCTGCGGTCTACATGCTCGCCAGCCGCCGGCACGGGACGCTCTACATCGGCGTCACCAGCGAACTTCTCCGCCGCGTCAGCCAGCATCGCGAGGGCGTCCACGACGGCTTCACCAAGCAGTATGGCGTCAAGCGCCTCGTCTGGATCGAGTGGCACGACAGCATCGAGGCGGCGATCCATCGCGAGAAGCGGCTGAAGAGGTACAAGCGCGAGTGGAAGATCAACTTGATCGAGCGGGAGAACCCCGACTGGATCGATCTCTACCCGCAGTTCTTCGTGGAGGAGGGGCCGCTGTCACATCTCCAGGAGCCGCCGCCCTCAATGTGATCCCCAAAACCCGTCATGGCCCGGCTTGTCCGGGCCACCCATGAACACGTGAGAGGGTGATTGCTCGCGGCGGAGCCGCTGCGGTGCTATCGTCGGCGACGGTGTTCATGGGTCGCCCGGACAAGCCGGGCGATGAACGGTGGTGGGGCAGACCCTTCAGGCCGCCGTATAGCCCCCGTCCACGACCAGCTCCGCGCCCGTCATGAAGCTCGACTCGTCCGAGGCCAGGAACACGATGGCGTCGGCGATTTCGCGGGGAATCCCCAACCGCCCCAGGGCGTGGCGCGAGACGATCAGGTCCCGCATCTCGTTCTCGTTCTCGGACTCGCGGAAGGCGTTCAGCACCATGGGCGTCTCGATGAAGCCCGGGTGCACCGAGTTCACCCGCACGCCGGCCGGCGCCAGTTCCAGGGCCACGGCCTTGGTCAGCATCAGCACCCCGCCCTTGGACGCGCAGTAGGCCGAGGCGCCCGGCAGGCCCACCTTTCCGAGGATCGAGGAGAGGTTGATGATCGAGCCGCCGCCGGCCGCCGCCATTACGGGGGCGGCGTGGCGCACCCCCAGGAACGTGCCGTCGAGGTTGATCGCCACGATCCGCCGCCAGGCTTCCAGCGTATGCTCCAGGATCGGCTGGCCGCCGCTGCCGACGCCGGCCGAGTTCACCAGCACGTCGAGCCGCCCGAACCGTTTCAGAACCTCCGCGACCACCTCGGCCCAGCGCGCCTCGTCGGTGACGTCCTGGACGAGGAAGGCCGCGCGCCCGCCGGCGGCCAGGATCTCGTCGGCCACCGCCTGGCCGGCCTCGGCGGCGAGGTCGGTCAGCACCACCGCCGCGCCTTCCCGCGCCAGCCGCCGCGCGCTCTCCGCGCCGAGGCCCGAGGCGCCGCCCGTCACCAGGGCCACCTTGCCCTCCACCCGTCCCGCCATCCGTCCCTCCCGTTCTTCTTTTCTGAATCCTCAGCCGATCCACCGCAGCGCGCGGCGGAACAGGCCCAACGTCTGGGCGTGCAGGCGATCGCCGGTGGCCCGCTCGGCCTTGCCCGCGGCGGCGCGGGCGTGGGTGCCTTCCAGGATGATGCCCAGCTTGTAACAGGCCAGCACGCCGTACCAGTGGATCGCCGAAAGATCCCGCTCGCTCTGGCCGGCGTAGCGATCCACCAGCTCCGCGGCGGTGGGAAAGCCGTCCCACGGCGTCACCGAGACGTCGCCCGCCTTGGCCTGGCCGTCCTCGGGCCAGGTCGCCAGCAGCCAGCCCAGGTCCAGCAGTGGATCGCCGATGGTGGTCAGCTCCCAGTCGACGATGGCGGCCAGCTCCGGCCCATCGAACCGATACATGACGTTGGCCAGGTGATAGTCGCCGTGGATGATCCCGGGCTCGAAGCTCCGCGGCCGATGCGCATCGAGCCAGGCGCCGACCTCCTCGATCCCCTCGATCTCGCCGGGCCCGGCCCAGCCCTCGTATTCCCGGTAGCTGTCGAGCTGCTTCTTCCAGCGGCCCACCTGGCGCTCCAGGAACCCCTCGGCGCGGCCCAGGTCGGAGAGGCCGGCGGCCACGTGGTCCACCCGGCCGAGGGCGGCGATCCCGTCCACCAGCGCAAGCCCCATCGCTTGGCGGATCTTCGGGTCGCCGGCGTGCAGCGGCGGCAGGCCCACGGTGGCGTTGAAGCCTTCGATCGGCTCCATCAGGTAGAAGGCCGCGCCCAGTATGTCCTCGCCGCTCTCGGCCGCGATCAGGCCGGGGTGGGGGACGTCGCTGCCGGCCAAGGCGCCCAGGACGCGGGCCTCCCGCCGCATGGTCTCGCTGCCGTTGAAGTGGGCCTTGAGCGGCGGGCGGCGCAGCATGAACCAGCGCTCCCCTCGGCGGAACTTCAGGAGGATGTTCTGGGTGCCGCCCGGCGGCCGGGCGGCCTCCTCGATCGGCCCGGCCTCGAGGCCCCGCTCGTCCATCCAGGCGGCCAGGCGGTCCAGGTCCACCAGGCCGCGCCAGGCGTCGAGGGAGGGATCAACGGCGGTCATGGGCGGCCTTTGGGCTGACGCGGGGTCACGATTGCCGGCCATGCTACCTCGGCCTAGCGTTGACCCTGGAGCAACCCTCGAGGGGAGGCCGGTCATGCCGCCGGACATCGCCGCGGAGCCCACCTCGCCCGCCACCCGCGAGGCCTACGCCCGCGACGGCGTGGTGTTCCTGCCCGGCGCGCTCTCGCCCGAGGCGCTGGCGGACGCCCAGGCCGCCTACGACTGGAGCCTGGCCCACCCCGGCCCCTTCGGCTCGCGCATTCCCCAGGCCACGGACTCGGTCTTCTTCCAGGACCTCTATAATCCTGACTGCCTGACCGGCTATCGGGCGATGCTGCAGCGTTCGCCGATCCCGGCCCTGGTCGCCGCGCTGTGGGGCCGGCCCGACGTCTGGTTCATGTACGAGCAGGTGTTCCTCAAGGAGGGCGGCGAGACGCGCCGCACCCCCTGGCACCAGGATTCCTCGTATCTGGCCGTCGACGGGGAGGACCTGGCGGTGGTCTGGATCACCTTCGACCCCGTGGCCAAGGCCGATGCGCTGGAGTTCGTGCGCGGCTCGCACCGCGGCCGGCTCTACAACGGCTCCAGCTTCGAGCTGGGCGACGACACCGCGCCCCTGCACCCGAAGTCGTCGCTGCCCCGCCTGCCCGACATCGAGGCCGACCGCGCGGCCTTCGACATCGTCTCCTGGGCCGTGGAGCCCGGCGACCTCATCGCCTTCCACCCCAAGATGCTGCACGGCGGCGGGGCCACCCACGCCGGCGGCCGGCGCCGCACGCTCACCCTGCGCTTCTTCGGCGAACGGGCGGTCTACGATCCGCGCGAGGGCCGGGCGGGGCCGCGGGTCGACGGCTTCCACGAGCGCATGCGCTCGGGCCAGCCCTTCCGCGATCCCAGCTTCCTGCAGCTTGCGCCCTGAGGGACCGCTACACGTCGGCGCGCACGCCGGCCTTGGCCCAGTAGTCGGACAGGCCGATGCGCTGGGTCAGCTTGGCGAACCTCGGGTCGGCTCGCATGCCGGCCGCGACGGGAACGAACAGGGAGTGTGTCTTTCGCCGGCGCTGGTCGTTGACCGCCACCTGGCCCGGCCGCCAGCGGACGCTGGCCATGAGCGGCCCATCCTCGAGGAGATAGGCGTTCGCCACCTCGAAGGCGCGGTCGATCTCGCCCATGCCGTTGAGCAGGAGGAGGGCGTTGATCGCGTTGCTCGGACTGCGGGACACCTCGCCCAATAGCCGGTCGACGGCGGCGGCGCGGTCGCCCGCCCGTCCGCTCCCGATCGCCGTCACCGAGACCCGCAGCGTTTCGACCATCCAGGGCGGCAGGTCCGGACGGGCCGTGGAGTCCTCGAGGTGGGCGAGGGCGCGGTTCGCACGGCCGGTGAAGGCGAGTAGCCACAGGCGCGCGAACCAGACCGCGATGTGCTTGGGCCAGAGCTGCAGCGCCCGGTCGGTGGTCCGATCGGCCTCCTCCACCCTGTCCAGGATCCAGTGGGCGTAGATCAGTCGGTACTGGTGCTCGACGTGCAGCGGCTCGCGTGCGGAGAACTTCAGCCGCCACGCCGCGCTCTCCCGCGCCCGTCCCACCCCGACGAGGAGGAAGGCGAGGGCGTCCAGTGTCCGAAGGTGACCGGGCGCAATCTTCAGGACCTCGCGCATGCGCCGCTCCGCCGCCAGCCAGTCGCCGAAATAGGGCGGCAGCGTCGCGAGCGCCGAGAGGGCGTCCGCCTGGCGGGGATCGAGCGCCAGGGCGCGCCGCGCCGCTTCCTGCACCGACGCCACCGCGGCCGGGGCCTGGCCCGGCGGCGTGACCTCCACCAGGGCGCCCTGCGCCAGCGCCAGCCGCCCCCAGGCTGTGGCGTCGCGCGGCTCCACGGCGACGGCGCGTTCCAGAAGCTCGGCAGCGCTGGCCCAGGACTCCGGCGTCGCCAGCCGCATGGCCGCGTCGCTTCGATCGATCAGGCTCGAGACCTGATGGTCCGCGTACGGCGGGGTGAGGGCCCACCAGCCGATGCCTCCCGCCGCTATCGCCGCAGGCGCCGCAAACAGGAAGCCGCGCCGGGCCCACGCGGCTCGCCCGGGCGCCGCTTCCTCCGTCGGCGGCTCGGTCGCCGAGGCCGTCTCGGTAAGGCGATAGCCGGTCCGGGGCGCCGTCTCGATCGCGAAGCTGCCGACGGCGACCGTGCGCGCCACACGGCGGATGTCGGCGATCGCCCGGTTGAGGCTGTCGTCTCCGACGACGGCGTCGCCCCAGCACCGGCGAAACAGCGCATCGCGCGTCACGACGCGACCGCGGGCGTCCAGAAGGGCGACCAGAACCTGCATGGTGCGGGGTTCCAGGGAAGCTTCGCCGCCGGGTCCGCGGATCAGCCGCATCGAGGGGCTGATCCGGGCGGCGCCGAGCACCACGTCGTCGCGCCGGGCGAGGTCGCCGACGGTCAGCCTTTGGCTTGGCGCATCGTCCAGCAACCCGCGGTCCCCGCGCCGTCCATCGGCAAATCCTCAGGGTTCCATCATGGCGCGCCCGCCCAGCCGTCCGCAAGCTTGGCGAACGTCGTTCGGCGCGCTGGGCGCCGTGCGGGCGCAGACCGGAGCGTTTGAGTCATGTCGAAGCTTTCAAATCTGACCCTGGCCCTCGCCGCCTGGCTCGTGGCCGGCGCGGCGCCAGCCGTCGCGGACGCCGCCGTGGTGGATGCGGCGGGCGACTTCCTGTCCTCCTATACCGGCCCACAGAACGGCGACCTCGATATCCTGGAGGCAGGCGCCCTGCTGGGTGCGGACGATGTCACCCTGAGCATGGTGCTGTACGGGTCCGTCGGGTCGACCGCCGGTGCGTTCGTGGCCTTCGGTGTGAACCGCGGCGGCGGCACGCCGGGGCTCTTTCAGAGCACCGAGCCGATGATCGGCGGGCACGCCCTGCACGACGCCGTGGTGGTGCTGCGGCCGAACCTGACGGGCACAGTGGTGCTGATCGGAGCCGGCGGCGCGCTCTCCTTCGCCAACCTGGCGCCCGGCGCCGTCGCGGTTTCGGGGGACTCGCTGCAGGGCGTCGTTCCCTTGAGCCTGCTGCCTTCGAACGGCTTCGCGGTGGAGGACTATCGCTACAGCGCCTGGACGCGCAGCGCGCCGGGCTCGAACGCCTTCGTCGGCGACTTCGCTCCGGACGGCGCGACCTTCCGCGCCGCCGTGCCGGAGCCGGCGACCTGGGCGCTCATGATCCTGGGCTTCGGATCGGCCGGCGTGCTGCTCCGCCGGCGGCCGGCCAGGTTCGCCTGATCGGACTCCGCCGCGGCGACGTCAGCCCTGCCGACGCCGCGGCGGGACGAGCCACCAGAGCGCCAGCACATAGAGAAACACCGCGATGTAGGCGGTCGTGAAGATCCACATCGGCAGCGGCCAATAGATCAGGCTGTTGACCCAGCGGGTGATCAGGGGCTCCGGGGCCTCGCCCGTGGCCATGGCCTGCCAGATGGTCAGGAAACAGGCCTCGCCCAAGGCCGCCTGGACCGCCACCACCGCCAGCGAGGCCAGGTGCAGGAGCCGCAGCCAGCGCAGCCGCACCCAGGTCCATCCGAGGACGCCGCCCAGCGGTATCACCGCGAGGCCTATGACGTTGAAGGCGATGACGACCAGGTGGATCGCGAGGATGACCTGGCCGAGAAGGGCGCCGTCCATCCCTTCAATATGGGGCTGACCGGGCCCTCCGCGAAATCGGACCCCCTCTGCGCGGCGTCAGAGCTGGTTGAATTCCCCGCAGCGGCAGCGGACGACCACGTCGTCGAAGAACGAGCGGTCGGCGCGCACGAGTTCCTGGCGGCAGGCGCCGCAGGCGTAAGCCGGGTCGCCCTCGTCGCGCGGGGTCTCTTCGGCATGGAGCACGGTGCGCCGGCCGACGAACAGTCCGGGGAAGGTGCGCAACTCGATCATCACTCTGCTCCACTCTGGGCCAATCCGCGTCGGCGGCCCTTCGCACTGCAAAATCCATTCTCCCCATTTATGTTGCAGCGCAATGACGAACTGGCGTCGAAGCCGTTGACGCCGCCTAGATGGGCGCCTTTTCTCCTCTCGGGCGAAGGAACGCCGCCATATCACGCGGATTTCGAGGCCATGCGGTTCCTGTGCGACGAGATGCTCGTGCGCCTGGCGCGCCTGCTGAGGGCCGCGGGCTACGACACCTACCTGGCCGCCGGCGGCGAACCCGACGCCGACCTTCTCAAGCTGGCGGCCCGCGAAGGCCGGATCCTGCTCACGCGGGACCGACGCCTGGCCGCAGCGGCGCCTGAGTCGGTGCTGATCCGCGGCTTGGGGGTGGAGGCCGAAGCGCACGGCCTGTCTCGAGAACTGGTCCTGGACTGGGGATTCGCCCCCTTCACCCGCTGCACCATCGACAACGCCCGGCTGCGGGACGCGACGCCGGAGGAGGTCACCGATCTGCCGCCGATGGCGCAGGCGCTTCCCGGGCCATTCCGCGTCTGTCCCGCCTGCGGCCGCGGCTACTGGCCCGGCAGCCACGTGCGACGGATGCAGGCTCGCCTGGAGCGTCTGGCCCGTGACGCCGCAATCCCGCCGCAAGCTTGACGGAAAGCCCGGCGCGCGCGACCTACGCCAAAGCTCCAGAAGGCGCCAAAGCTCAAGAGGGGATGTCCATGCGCAAGCTGATCGTGCTCACCGCGGCCGCCGCCGCCCTCCTGGTCTCCGCCTGCAACACCGTCTCCGGCCTCGGCAAGGACGCCCAGGCCGCCGGGCGCGCCGTCACCGGCGCGGCGGAAGACGCCAAGCGCTGAGGCAGACTCAGCCGCCGGCCGCGAGGATCGCGGCCAGGCCTTCGCGATAGGTCGGATAGGCCGGACGCCAGTCCAGCTCGGCCTTGGCGCGTGCGTTCGAGACCCGCTTGCTCTCCGCGTAGAAGCGCATCGCCGCGGGCGTGAGGCCGGCGTCGGCCAGCGACACCTCGGGCGGGGGCGCGATGCCGAGCAGCTGGGCGGCGTAGGCGATCACGTCACTGTTCGGCGCCGGCTCGTCGTCGCAGAGATTGTAGACGCCGCCTGCCCGCGGCCGGGCGATCGAGGCCTCCAGCCCCGCCGCGAGATCATCGACATGGATGCGCGAGAACACCTGGCCCGGCGCCACGATGCGACGGGCTCGGCCCTCGCGCAGCCGGTCGAGGGCCGAGCGCCCCGGCCCGTAGATGCCGGGCAGCCGGAATACGGTCACCGTCAGGCCCATGCCTTGGCCGGCGCCTAGCCAGTCGCGCTCTGCGGCGACGCGTCGGGCGCCCTCGACGGACTGCGCCGCCAGCCGGCTGCGCTCGGTGACCCAGCCGCCACGCCGATCGCCATAGACCCCGGTGGTCGAGAGGTAGCCCACCCAGTCCGGGAAGGCCTGCGCGTCGGCCAGGGGGCCGACCAGGGCGTTCAGTCCGGGGCAACCCTCGGGCCCCGGCGGCGCGGCGATCAGCACCGCCTGGCTATCGGAGAGGGCGCGCGCCAGGCCGGACCGGTCGGCGAGATCGATGGCTTCGACGCCTTCGGATCGGGCGCGTTCTGCCGCTTCGGTCCGGCGGAAGCTTGCCGCGATCCGCCAGCCCTTCGGCCCAAGGCGGGCGGCCAGGGCCCGAGCCGAGAAGCCGTAGCCGAAGACGAACAGCCGCAACCGCTATTCCGCGGCCACGCGCGCGGCCCCGCCGCCGGCGATGGCGGCCGCGCGGTCGGCGTTCCAAGCCGAGACGCAGGGGATCTTGGAAAGGTCCGCCCGGTCGGCGAACCGGCGCGCGATCTCGGCCACTTCGAGCAGCAGGCCTTCCTCGAGCGTGATCGGATCGAGGCCCAGGCCCCGCAGGTGGGCGTTCTCCACGACCAGGTCGTTCTCGTCGTCCTCCTGGCGCGGGTTGGGCAGTGAGGCGACCTCGGCGCCGGTGAGCCGGGCGACCATGCCGGCCAGGTCGCGGACCCGCCAGCACTCGGTCATCTGGTTCATCACCTTCACCCGCTCGCCGTGCGCCGGCGGGTGGGCCAGCGCCAGCTCGATGCAGCGCACCGTGTCCTGGATGTTGATGAAAGCCCGCGTCTGGCCGCCGGCGCCGTGCACGGTCAGCGGATAGCCCACCGCGGCCTGCATCAGGAACCGGTTCAATACGGTGCCGTAGTCGCCGTCATAGTCGAAACGGTTGATCAGCCGGTCGTCGAGGCGCGTCTCGGCGGTCTGGGTGCCCCAGACGATGCCCTGGTGCAGGTCGGTGATCCGGAGCTTGTCGTTCTTGGCGTAGAACTGAAAAAGCAGCGCGTCCTGCGTCTTGGTCAGGTGATAGATTGAGCCGGGGTTCGCCGGATAGAGGATCTCCCGCTCCTGCCAGCCGCCGGGCGTCTCAACCTTCACGGTGAGGTAGCCCTCGGGGATGGCCGCGCCCGCGGCGCCGTAGCCGTAGACGCCCATGGTGCCCAGATGGGCGAGGTGGATGTCCTGCCCGCTCTCGACGATCGCCGCCAGCACGTCGTGGGTGGCGTTCAGATTGTTGCCGATGGTGTAGCGCTTGTGCTGCGCCGACTTCATCGAATAGGGCGCGGCCCGCTGTTCGGCGAAGTGCACGATGGCGGTGGGGCGCCAGCTACGGAGCAGGCCCACGAGGCCGTCAAAGTCGCGCCCGACGCTCAGGTCGTGGGCCTCGATGGTCCGCCCGGTGACCTCTCGCCAGGCGTCGATCCGCACCTCCAGGCTCTCGATCGGCGTCAGCGATCCCGCGCCCAGTTCGGCGTCGATGCGCCGACGCGAACCGTCGTCGACGATCGCGACCTCGTGCCCGCGCGCCGACAGGTGCAGCGCCGTGGGCCAGCCGCAGAAGCCGTCGCCGCCCAGGATCAATACTCGCATTCGCTCCCACTCCCGCCGAGAGCCCCCCGTGCGCAAGGGCTAGCGCACGCGGCGGCGTATTCAAAGTCCCGGGCCGTCGCCCCGGTTTCCTCAGAGCAGTTCGGAGATCGCCTTGCGCGCGGCGTCCTTGAGGTCCGGTCGCGCCAGGGCAAAGGCGACGTTGGCGCGCAGGAGGCCGATCTTGTCGCCGCAGTCGTAGGTCGTTCCCTCGTACTCCAGGGCGTGGAAATCCTGGGACTTCATCAGGTTGACCATGCCGTCGGTGAGCTGGATCTCGCCGCCCGCGCCGCGCTCCTGGGTCTCCAGGATCTCGAAGATCTCCGGCTGCAGGATGTAGCGGCCCGAGATGAACAGGTTCGAGGGCTCGGTCCCCGGCGCCGGCTTTTCGACCATGCCGGTCATGCGGTTGACCCGCCCGTCCTGACCTTCGAGCGCCACGATTCCGTACTTGTGCGCTTCGCCCTCCGGGGCGGGCTCGACTACAACGACGTTTCCGCCGACGCGCTCATAGGCCGCCACCGCCTGGCTGAGCGCCGGCGGGCTCGCCATCATCAGCATGTCGGGCAGCATCACCGCGAACGGCTCGTCGCCGATCACATGGCGCGCGCACCAGACGGCGTGGCCCAGGCCCAATGGCGCCATCTGGCGGACGAAGCTCATCTGGCCGGGCTCGGGCAGGTCGCGGCGCACGTCCTCCAGGATGTCGGTCTTGCCCTTGGCCGCGAGCGCCTGCTCTACCTCGGGATTGGCGTCGAAGTAGTCCTCGATCGCCGCCTGACCGCGGCCCACGATGAAGACGATGTGCTCGATCCCGGCCGCGCGCGCCTCTTCGACGATGTACGAAAGGATCGGTCGGTCCACGACGTTCAGCAGGTTCTTGGGCGTCGTCTTCGCGCCGGGAAGCACCCGTGTCCCAAGCCCCGCCACCGGCAGAACCGCCTTCCTCACGCGCTTGCCCATGAACCTCTCCGCACCCTTCGGAAACCACGCTACGCAGATCGTCCCTAATGCGTTCCGCCGCCGCGGGGCGAGAACTTTTGAAGACACCGGGGCGCATCACGATTTTGAGATCGCACGAACTTGTGTAGGGTCGCGGGCGTCGGGGATTCACCCCAAGGGGAGCCAACTCAATGAAGCTTCGCATTCTGACGATCGCCACCGCCGGCGTCCTGGCTCTGGGCCTGGCTGCCTGCCAACAGCAAGAAGAGGCCGCTCCGGCCGCCGAGGCCCCGGCTGCGGACGCCGCCGCCCCGGCCGCCGATTCCATGGCCGCCACGCCGCCGGCCGATGCCGCGGCTCCGGCCGAAGGCGCCGCCGCCGACGCTGCTGCGCCGGCCGCCGATTCCATGGCTGCGACCCCGCCGGCCGAATAAGGCCAGCCAAGCCGCTTCACGGCGACTATGCGCGAGACGGCCGCTCCGGATGGAGCGGCCGTTTCCATGTCCGGGATAGCGGCCGGACTATTCGACCGTCACGGACTTCGCCAGGTTCCGGGGCTGGTCCACGTCGGCGCCCTTCTGGACCGCCACATGGTAGGCGAGGAGCTGGATCGGCGCCGACATCACCAGGGGCGCGATCAGCGGGTCGCAGCGCGGCGCCGTCACCACCACCTTCGCCCCGGCCGGCGCATGCCGTTGGCCGTCGGGATCGGTGATGAAGACGACCTGACCTCCCCGGGCCATGACCTCGTTCATGTTCGAGGCCGACTTCTCGAAATAGCTGTCGAACGGCGCGAGGATGACGATCGGAGTCTGTTCGTCGACGAGCGCGATGGGGCCGTGCTTCAGCTCGCCCGCCGCGTAGCCCTCGGCGTGGATGTAGCTGATTTCCTTGAGCTTCAGCGCGCCCTCAAGCGCCAGCGGATACATCGGGCCGCGACCCAGGTAGAGGACGTCGCGGGCCTTGGCGACCTCCAGGGCGATCCTGCGGACCGCGTCCTCCAGCTCGATGGACTCGGCGATCAGCCGGGGCGCCTCCAGCAGCAGCCGCACCATCCGCTGTTCCTCGGCCGCATCGATCCTGTCGCGGGCGCGGGCGGCGGCCACCGCGATGGCGGTGAGGACGCAGATCTGGGCGGTGAAGGCCTTGGTGGAGGCCACGCCGATCTCGGGCCCGCAGTGGATCGGCCAGACCACCTCCACCTCGCGCGCCATCGTCGACTCGGTGGCGTTCACGATCGCGGCGCTCTTCATCCCCCTGGCCTGGCAATAGCGGAGGGCGGCGAGGGTGTCGGCGGTCTCGCCCGACTGCGACATCGCGATCACCAGGGCGTTCGCGCTCAACGCCGGCTGGCGGTAGCGGAACTCCGACGCGATCTCGACGTCCACGGGCAAGTCGGCGAGCTGTTCGATGAGGTACTTGCCGAGGAGGCCCGCGATGTAGGAGGTGCCGCAAGCCACGATCTGGATTCGGGACAGGGCGGCGAAATCGACGCCGCCCGGCACCGCCGTGTGCCCAGTCAGGGTGTCTACATAGGCCGCGATGGTGTGCTGGCACCCCTCGGGCTGGTCGTGGATCTCCTTCTCCATGAAGTGGCGGTAGTTGCCCTTCTCGACGAGGGCGGCGGAGGCGGAGACGATGCGAACCGGACGCTGCGCCGGCCGTCCATCCTGGTCGAAGATCTGCGCGCTGCGATGATCGATCGCGACATAGTCACCTTCGTCCAGGTAACAGACCCGGTTGGTGAAGGGGCCGATGGCCAGGGCGTCGGAGCCCAGGAACATCTCCCCGTCCCCGTGGCCTACCACCAGAGGGCTGCCGCGCCGGGCGCCCATGATGAGCTGTTCCTCGCCCTCGATGAGCACCGCCAGGGCGTAGGCGCCGGCCAGCTGGTCCAGGGTGGCCTTGAAGGCCTCCAAGGGCGGCTTGCCCATGGAGAGCTCGGAATCGAGCAGGGCGGCGATGACTTCGGTGTCGGTGTCGCTCTCGAACGTGTGGCCGGCCGAGGCCAGGCGCTCCCGCAACTCGGCGAAGTTCTCGATGATGCCGTTGTGGACCAGGGCGACACGGCCCGCCTGGTGCGGGTGGGCGTTGCGGACGGACGGCGCCCCATGGGTGGCCCAGCGGGTGTGGCCGATGCCCACCGTCGCCTTGAGCGGCTCCTCCGCCAGGACCGCCTCCAGGGCGCGGATCTTGCCTTCGGCGCGGCGCCGCTCGATCCGTCCGCCCATGAATCCGGCCACGCCGGCGGAGTCGTAGCCTCGGTATTCGAGCCGCTTGAGGCTCTCGATCAGCCGCTCCTGGACGGAGCTCGTTCCGACGATGCCGATAATGCCGCACATGGGGCTCAGGCTTCCTTTGTGCTAAGGGCGAATCCCGAACGGAATGCGGGGCTTTAGCATCAGCCGAGGCTGACCCGCCCAAAAAGTCTGTTTCGGATCGTTTCCCCTCGACGAGTTCCTCCATGAGCAAGCGCGCCTACTTCGGCACCGACGGCATCCGCGGCGAAGCCAACCGCCACCCCATGACGGCCGAAGTGGCGCTGAGGGTCGGCATGGCGGCGGGCAAGCTGTTCATGTCGAAGGACGATCGGCGGCATCTCGTCGTGATCGGCAAGGACACGCGGCTGTCGGGCTACATGATCGAGCCGGCCCTTGTGGCCGGTTTCACGAGCGTGGGCATGGACGTACGCATCTTCGGCCCGCTTCCGACCCCAGGCGTGGCCATGATGACCCGCTCGCTGCGCGCCGACCTGGGCGTGATGATCTCAGCCTCGCACAACGGCTTTGCGGACAACGGGATCAAGCTGTTCGGGCCGGACGGTTACAAGCTCTCCGATGAGCAGGAGGCGGCCATCGAGGCGCGCATGGACGAGGGCCTGCAGCAGAACCTGGCCGCCCCAACGGCTTTGGGCCGCGTGCAGCGGATCGACGACTGCCAGGCCCGCTACATCGAGATCGCCAAGGCGACCTTCCCGCGCCGGCTGAACCTGTCGGGCATGCGCATCGTGATCGATTGCGCCAACGGGGCCGCCTACAAGGTCGCGCCGGCGGCCCTCTACGAGTTGGGCGCGGAGGTGATTCCGGTCGGCGTCGCGCCCAACGGCTTCAACATCAATGAAGAGTGTGGCTCCACCCACCCCGAGGCCATGCAGAAGGCCGTGAAGGAATACCGCGCTGACATCGGCATCGCCCTGGACGGCGACGCCGACCGCCTGGTGATCTGCGACGAGCGAGGACGCGTGATCGACGGCGATCAGATCATGGCCCTGATCGCCGACGACTGGGCCCGGCGCCAGAAGCTGCGCGGCGGCGGCGTGGTGGCCACGGTGATGTCGAACCTGGGTCTCGAACGGTTCCTGGCGGCGCGCAAGCTGACGCTGGAGCGGACCCAGGTGGGCGACCGGTATGTGATGGCGCGGATGCGCCAGGGCGACTTCAATGTCGGCGGGGAGCAGTCGGGGCACCTGATCCTGTCGGACTTCTCCACCACGGGCGACGGGCTCCTGGCGGCCCTTCAGGTGCTTGCGGTCCTGAAGGAGGCGGGCAAGCCCATGAGCGCCCTGGCCCGCCAGTTCGAGCCCGTCCCACAGAAGCTCGAGAACGTCCGCTTCGCCGGCGGCAAGCCGCTGGAGAGCGATCAGGTCAAGGCGGCGCTTGCCGAAGCCGAGCAACGGTTGAACGGGTCGGGGCGCCTGGTGGTGCGCGCGTCCGGCACCGAGCCCCTCATCCGCATCATGGCCGAGGGCGACGACGAGAAGCTGGTAAGCCAAATCGTCAAGGAGCTGGTCGGCGTGGTGAAGAAGGTGGCGGCATAGCCCGCGGGCCCGCTGGGAGGGCGTCAATGAACCTTTCCAAAGCGTAATGATTATGTCAGCTTGATCATGTTCGGCCGGCTCGACCCGGTCGACAGTGACAGAAGACTAGAGCTTTGGGAGGATACATGCGGCGCGACCTCGCCTTCTCGGGCGCGGCGCGGCAGGTCGAGCGGCCCGTCCGCTGCATCGCCTGTCTCGCGTTCGTCGGCGTTCTCGGCGCGGCTTTCTGGGCCGGCGCCGTCTATGTGGCCGAGACTTTCCTGCGGATGGCCGGCGCCGGGTTCTAGGGTTCCCTGGACCTGCGCGGCGCAGCATTCCGCTTGCGGATGATAGAGTACTGCAGGCTCGACGCCGCTACGGCGTCGCAGAGCGGCCAAAAGTCCTGCAGCAGGCGCACCTCTGCGCCCAGACTCGCCAGCGCGCCCAACAGATCGCCGATTCGCCTGACGCCAAGCGGCGTGACGCTCTCTCGTGAAATCCAGTAGCCGGCTTCCGGCAAGGCCTCGGTGAAGACCGATGGCGGCATCTCGTAGATCGCGAGGTCGCAGGCCTGCACGCGCTCCAGCCAAGCCGCCTCGAAGGCGATGACGCGCTCGGCGCGCCCCAGGAAGCGCTCGCGATCGGCCGCCGAGGTGCCCGGCCCCGCCCGGAAGCCTATCCGGGGACAGTCCCGCGGGAGCAGATAGTTCGGCAGGTGGCTTTCGGCGATGGCCCAGACGGCTTTCCCGGCCACCCCGGCGTCCGGGGAGGGCGGCGGGCGGGGCTCGAACCGCGTGATCCCGGCGTCTTCACTCACGTGGAAGAGCCGGGCGGCGGTCATCAGGATCGGCCGACGCTGGAATAGGTGAAGCCGCGGTTCCGGATGTCGTCGGGCTTGTAGATGTTGCGCAGGTCGATGAGCACCGGTCGCTTCATGAGCAGCTTGATGCGGTCGAGGTCGAGGGCGCGGAACTGATCCCATTCGGTGATGATCACGAGGGCGTCTGCGCCCTCGGCCACCGCATAGGGATCGTCCTTGAAGTCGACGTCCCGCAGCAGCTGGCGGGCCTCGTGACCTTCCGGATCGAACGCCTGCACCTTGGCGCCCTTGTCCTGCAGCGACGGGATGATCGCCAGCGAGGGCGCGTCGCGCATGTCGTCGGTGTTCGGCTTGAAGGTCAGGCCCAGCACGCCCACTGTCTTGCCCTTCACGTCGCCGTCCAGCGCCTTGACCACCTTGCGCGCCATGGCCCGCTTGCGCTCGTCATTGACCTTGATGGTCGTCTCGACCAGCTCGACGGGCGAGCCGGCGTCGCGGGCGGTGCGGACCAGGGCGATGGTGTCCTTCGGGAAGCACGAGCCGCCGTAGCCGGGCCCCGCGTTCAGGAACTTGCCGCCGATCCGGCCGTCCAGCCCGATGCCCTTGGCCACCTGCTGCACGTCGGCGCCCACGGCCTCGCAGAGGTCGGCCATCTCGTTGATGTAGGTGATCTTCAGCGCCAGGAAGGCGTTGGCGGCGTACTTGATCAGCTCGCTGGTGCGCCGGTTGGTGAACAGGATCGGCGTCTCGTTGAGGTACAGCGGTCGGTAGAGCTCGCGCATCACGGCGCGGGCGCGCTCGTCCTCGGTCCCCACCACGACGCGGTCGGGACGCTTGAAGTCCTCGATGGCGGCGCCTTCGCGCAAGAACTCGGGGTTGGAGACCACCGCCACGTCGGCGTTCGGCCGCACGCGCTTGAAGATCGCCTCGATCTCGTCGCCGGTGCCGACCGGGACCGTGGACTTGGTGACCACCACGGTGAAGCCGTCGACCAGACCCGCGATTTCCTCGGCCGCCGCATAGACGTAGGACAGGTCGGCATAGCCGTCGCCGCGCCGGGACGGCGTGCCGACGCCGATGAAGACCGCGTCGGCTTCCTTGATCGCCTTGGTGGCGTCGGTGTCGAAGGACAGGCGGCCGGCCTTCACGTTCGAGGCGACCAGCGCCTCCAGCCCGGGTTCGTAGATCGGGATGCCGCCGGTCCTGAGCTGCTCGATCTTCCGGGCGTCCTTGTCGATGCAGGTCACCTCGTGGCCGAAGTCGGCGAAACAGGCCCCGCTGACGAGGCCCACATACCCCGTCCCGATCATCGCCACGCGCATCTAGAGCTCTCCTCGAAGGCGCCGCCTTTCAACACGCGACGCACCCTGCCGCAACGGCACAACACGCTGCGGCGCAGCAAAATCCACGCCGCCTCAGATTTCCTGGTTGTACTTGCCCACCTGGGGCCGCTTCGCCAGCCGCGGCTTCACCTCCTCGCGGAACAGGCGGCGCATGTCGTCCTCGGACTGGGTGCTCTCCACCACCACCACGATCTCGGGCTTGTTCGACGAGGCGCGGACCAGCACCCAAGAGCCGTCCTCCAGCGCGACCCGGACCCCGTTGACCGTGATCAGCTCGGCGATCTTGCGGCCCAGGATCGTGCCGCCGGCCTTGGCCAGGGCGGCGTACTCGGCCACCACGTCGTCGACCACGCCGTACTTCTCCTCGTCGGCGCAGTGCGGGCTCATGGTCAGCGAGGTGTAGGCGACCGGCAGCGCCTTCTTCAGGTCGCTGAGCTTCTTGCCCGGATTGCGGTCCAGCATCGACAGGATCGCCGCCGCCGCCACGAGGCCGTCGTCATAGCCGCGCCCGATCGGCGGGTTCATGAAGAAGTGCCCGCTCTTTTCGAAGCCGGCCAGGGCGCCCAGCTCGGCGGTCTTGCGCTTGATGTAGCTGTGGCCGGTCTTCCAGTAGACCGTCGTGGCGCCGTTCTTCTTCAGCACCTCGTCGGTGGCGAAGAGGCCGGTCGACTTCACGTCGACCACGAAGGTGGCGTCCTTGTGCAGCTCTGACAGGTCGCGGGCCAGCATCAGGCCGATCTTGTCGGCGAAGATCTCCTCGCCCTCGTCGTCGACCACCCCGCAGCGGTCGCCGTCGCCGTCGAAGCCCAGGGCGAGGTCCGCCTCGTGGGTGCGCACGGCCTCGGCCATGGCGTGCAGCATCACGCTGTCCTCGGGGTTCGGATTGTAGCGGGGGAAGGTCCAGTCGAGGTCGCAGTCCATCTCGATCACCACCGCCACGCCCATGCGGCGCAGGGCTTCCGGCGCGAAGGCCCCGGCCGTGCCGTTGCCGCAGGCCGCGACCACCTTGAGCGGCCGGTCGAGCGACGCCCGCGAGGCCGCGTCGGCGATGTAGCGTTCGGCGACGCCGGCGATGTGCGCCACCGAGCCGTCGGGCCGCTGGGCCCACTTGCCCTCCAGGACGATCTCCTTCAGCCGGCCCATCTCGTCGGGGCCGAAGGTCAGCGGCCGCTGGGCGCCCATCTTCACGCCCGTCCAGCCGTTCTCGTTGTGGCTGGCGGTGACCATGGCCACGCAGGGGGCGTCCAGGTCGAACTGGGCGAAATAGGCCATCGGCGAGACCGCCAGGCCGATGTCCAGCACCTCGCAGCCGGCGGCGACGAGGCCGATGGTCAGGGCCTGCTTGATGCTGAGCGAATAGGACCGGTAGTCGTGGCCGACGACGATCCGCTTCTGGCCCATCTCGTGGATCAGGGTCCCCAGGCCCAGGCCCAGCGCCTGCACGCCCAGGAGATTGATCTCCGGCCCGAACAGCCAGCGGGCGTCGTACTCGCGAAAGCCGGTGGGCTTCACCAGCGGGGCGATCTCGTACTCGAAGGTGTTGGGCTTCAGGTCGGCGCGGGGGGCGGGCAGCATCGGAACTCCGGACGATCGCATTGGCGCGTGTTTAGCGGGCGCATATGGCGGAAGCCACCACGTAAGCCTTAACGGCCGTAACGCGTTCTGGGACCTGCGCTACATCACCCCCGCCCGCAGCAGGTCGTGGACGTGCAGGATGCCCACCGGCTTTCCGTACTCCACCACGAACAGCACGGTTACCGCCGGCGGCGGGTCGCTCATCAGCGCCAGGGCCTCGCCGGCCAGCATGTCGGGCGGGGCGGTCTTCTTTGGGCCGGGGGTCATGACCTCGCCGGCGGTGTGATCCAGGAGGCCGTCGATG
The DNA here is from genome assembly GCA_049323595.1 of Pseudomonadota bacterium. Lineage (GTDB taxonomy): Bacteria > Pseudomonadota > Alphaproteobacteria > Caulobacterales > Caulobacteraceae > Phenylobacterium. Next base: position 10,141 of record JBMOOD010000024.1, on the reverse strand, counting down.
TGGCGGCGCAGGTCGCCGTCGGTGATGGCGCCCAGCAGCTTCCCCCGGGGATCCACCACGCCCACGATCCCCCAGCGCTTTTCCGTCATCACCAGCAGGGTCTCGCGCATCGGCGTCTCGGGCGCGACCAGGGGCAGTTCCTCGCGGCCGTGCATCAGGTCGGCAGCGGTGCGCAGGAGGGCGCCCAGCTTGCCGCCAGGATGGAAGACCCGGAAATCGTCGGGCTTGAAGCCCCGCCGTTCCAGCAACGCCACCGCCAGGGCGTCCCCCATCGCCATCTGCAAGGTCGTCGACGTTGTGGGCGCGTTCACCGCCGCCGTCGCTTCGGGCGCGTCGGGGATCAGGAGCACGATGTCGGCCGCCCGCGCCAGCGTGCCGTCGGGCGCGGCGCTGAGCGCGATCAGCGGGATGGCGAAGCGCGCCGAATAGGCGATGACATCGGCCAGCTCTCGCGTCTCGCCGGTCTTGGAGAGCGCCAGGATCACGTCGTCCGGGCCGATCATGCCCAGGTCGCCGTGGCTGGCCTCGCTGGGATGGACGAAGATCGCCGCCGAGCCGGTGGAGGCCATGGTCGCGGCGATCTTGCGCGCCACGTGGCCGGATTTGCCCATGCCGGTGCAGACGATGCGGCCCTTCGCGGCGAACAGGGCCTCGACGGCCTCGGCGAAGGGTTCGGCCAGGCTCGCCGCCAGGCGGCCCAGGGCGTCGGCTTCGGTCTCCAGCACGCGGCGGCCGACGGCGATGGCGTCGTGGCGCGTCATTGCGAGACGTCGATCGCCTGGTTCTGGATGGCCCGCACCGCCTCTCGCGCCTGGTTGGCGCGCTGCTGGGCGGCTTCGTGCTGGCGCTGCATCTTCGCCTGCATCTCTGGCGTGCGCTGGAGGGGTTCATGGCCGAACGGCGCGGGCGAGCGATCCCCCAGCCCCTGCGGCCACACCAGAGCCAGGGCCACGGCCGCGGCCGCGGCGATCCCAAGCAATGGCAGGTAGAAGCGATCGAGCATGGGCCCTAATAGCCCGCGCCGCGCGAGGCGGGAATGCTTGACGGCCTCGCACTCCATGCCCTAGCCGAAGCCTCCCGAGAAGGAGCCCGCCTTGCCGACCCTCATCCTGCTGCGCCACGGCCAGAGCCAGTGGAACCTCGAGAATCGCTTCACCGGATGGGTGGACGTGGATCTGACCGCCCAGGGCGAGGCCGAGGCGAAGAAGGGTGGAGAGCTGATCAAGGCCGCCGGCGTCGCCATCGACCGCTGCTTCACCTCGGTGCTGACGCGCGCGATTCGCACGTCCTGGCTCGCCCTCGCCGCTGCGGACCAGACGTTTGTGCCGGAGGTGAAGGACTGGCGGCTCAACGAGCGCCACTACGGCGGCCTGACCGGGCTCGACAAGGCCGAGACGGCCAAGCGCCACGGCGAAGAGCAGGTGAAGATCTGGCGCCGTTCCTACGACATCCCGCCGCCCGACCTGGCGCCCGGCGGCGAGTACGACTTCACGAAGGACCGCCGCTACGCCGGCGCGCATCTGCCGGTCACCGAGAGCCTGAAGACGACGCTGGACCGCGTGCAGCCCTACTGGGACGCCGAGATCGTACCCTGCCTCAAGGCGGGGGAGACCCTGCTGGTCGCCGCCCACGGCAATTCGCTGCGCGCGATCGTCAAGCTGCTGTTCGGCGTTTCGGACGACGCCATCGTCGGCGTCGAGATCCCCACGGGCAATCCGCTGGTGATCGAACTCGACGACGCGCTGAAGCCGACCTCGGCGCGCTATCTGGACGAGGCGCGCGCCACGCCGATCCCGGCGATCTGACGACGGCGCATCCAAAGGCCTGCCGCCACCGCGGCCGCGACGATCACGGCCCAGCCCACCGCGAGGATGGTGAGGGTGCGCCGCGCTTCTAGGAGCAGCGTCACGCTGTCGACCTCGCCGGTCTTCCAGAACACCCACTCCCCGGCCAGTCGTGAGGCGAGCGTCGGATGGCCGGACTCCAACACGACGATTCCATCGCCTGTGGCGGGGTCGAAGCGCGCGGCGGTGTTGATCGCGGGGCCATTGCTGCCGTCGTGTCCGATCACGTGGCCGCCGGCGCCGTTGGGGGCGTAGAGGATGACCCCCAGGCCCCAGATGTCGGCCCCCAACTGCGAGGCATGCGGCCTGCGCATCTCCGCCAGGGTCCTTGGGGTGAGCGCACCGCGGCCGGGCGGACCGCCGCGGGAGTCCGGCAGGTGCGCCTGGATCAGACGGGTGAGGTCCGCGGCGCTGGTATAGAGCGATGCGGCGCCCGTGGCCGTGAAGCGATAGTGCGTCGCGGGCTTGCCGCCGACGTCGTAGAATTCCGCTAGGTTGTCCACCCCCGCCTCGGGCAGGACGAAGGCCGAGCGCGACATGCCGAAGGGCCCGAGGACCGCACGACGCATATAGGCCTCGAACGCCTCGCCTGTGACGTCCTCGATCAGGAGCTGCAGCAGCGTGTAGCCGCCCCCCGAGTACGCCCACTTCTCACCGGGCGGCAGGCCCACACGTACGCGGCCGTCGTTGCCTGGCGAGGCGTCGGACGCTTGCGTGAGCGACTCCGGCAGCGATTGGAGGGGCTGGCCCGGCGCGAAGCCCAGGTACCCCAGGCCGTCGGTCAGGCCGGCCGTGTGGCTGAGCAGGCGGCGCACCGTGACTTCGCGGTTGTCATATTCGCTGGGCGGCAGCTTCCAGCGCTTGAGGTAGGTGTCGACCGGCGCGTCCAGGTCGACGCGGCCGGACTCGACCAGGGTCATCACGCCCAGCGCGGTCACCCATTTGCTGAGCGAGGCCACCTGGAAGAGGGTGTCGCGGTCCACGGGACGCCCGATCGACACGCACTGCTCGACGGCCGGACGTCCGTCTTCGATCAGCACGAAGGCGAGGTTGCCCGGCGATTCCGCCCGCACACGGTCCATCGCGGCCACCGCGAAGGCCTGGGGAGCGCCCACGGGCGCGAGGGGACGGCGCCACCATCCTTCCAGGGTTCCGACGACCACGACGACGGTCCAGACGAGCAGCGCCGCCAGCGCCGTCGCCCCGATGATCATCAGCCTGCGCATTCCAGCCACCGCCCTGCGAAGCTCTGCAGCTTCTACCGCCTGAGCGCCCGCGTCGAGGCGGGGATCGGCCCACGGGCTTCCCCGCCCGGCGAATTTGTACAATCTGCGCCCATGACCGACGAGGACTTCATGCGCCGCGCCATCGCCCTGGCCCGAACCCGGGTCGGGCGGACGGCCGAGAATCCCGCGGTGGGCTGCGTGGTCGTCCGGGACGGCGCCGTGGTCGGCGAGGGGGTGACCGGGGAGGGCGGCCGCCCGCACGGCGAGGAGGTGGCCCTCGGCGTGGCCGGCGACGCGGCCCGGGGCGCGACAGCCTATGTCACGCTGGAGCCCTGCGCCGAGCGTTCATCGGGCGGACGCTCCTGCAGCGAGCTGCTCGTGGCTGCGGGCTTGGTGCGGGTCGTCTACGCCTGTTCCGATTCGTCGGTGTTCGCAGCGGGGGGTGGCGCTCGCAGGTTGCAGGCGGCTGGCGTGGTCACCGACCAAGGGTTGATGGAGGCCGAGGCTGCCCCGCTCTATGCGGCGTATCGCCCAGCCAAGCCCCCGGAAAGTCGCCGTTAATCCAGCGGGCCTATCATGGTTCACAGCGCCTTTCCTCGATCCCTGTGAACGGATGTCCGCCAACAACGCCAGAACGCTCGTCAATGCGCGCCTGAGCCAGGCCGAGGTCGATGCGATCTGCGCCAAGCACGACCGCCTGTGGAGCGCGCGTCCCGGCGGGGCGCGGGCCGTGTTCGCCTTCAAGGACCTGAGCGGCACCGACCTGCGCAGTCGCAACCTGTGCGACGCCGACTTCACCGGGGCCATCCTGAACGACTGCACCCTGCGCGGCGCGCGGCTGGACAACGCGACCCTGTTCTGCGCCGACCTGGCCGGCGCCGATCTGCGCGAGGCGTCACTGCGCCGGGCCGACCTGCGCGGTTCGTGCATGCGCAACGTCAACCTCACTGGGGCCGATCTCTTCGAGGCCGACCTGCGCGAGGGGACGCTCGCGGCCGCCGACCGACAGCTCGGGATCCGCAAGCTCGAGACCGGCTTGCCGACCTCCGGGGAACTGCAGGGCGCCATCCTGGCGGGCGCCAATCTGGAGCGGTCGCGCCTGTCCGGGGCCATGGCCGTGCGGGCTGATTTCACCGACGCGGTGCTGAAGGACGCCAAACTGATCCGCGCGAACCTCAAACAGGCCACGATGCAGGGCGCGAACCTCTCCGGCGCCGACCTTTCCGGAGCGGATCTCGCCGGCGCCGACCTTCGGGACGCTATCCTCGTCGGCGCCAAGACCGTCGCCTGGAACGTCACCGCGGCCAACATGGAAGGTGCGCTGACCGACGAGCCGGCCGGCAAGGCCCTGTCGGAACTGCCATATGACGAGATGATCCGCGAACACGCCCGCTGGTGCGAAACCGGGGGCGGAGAGGGTAAGCCGTCGTCCTTCGACAAGGCCGACCTGCGCGCGCTGAAGTCGATCCGCGGCTACAACCTCACCGCCCTCTCGGCCAAGGGCGCGACCTTCTACGGGCTCGACATGGAGGGCGTGCAGCTCCAGGGCGCGCACCTCGAGGGCGCCGACCTGCGCAACTGCATCCTGCGGCGGGCCGACTTGCGCGGGGCCAGGCTGGTGGGCGCCAAGCTCTCGGGCGCCGACCTGCGGGACGCGATGTTGGGGCCGCTCCTGCTGGGCGCGGACCGTGTGTTGCCGACCAATCTCACCAATGCCCAGCTCAAGGGCGCCGATCTCACCGGCGCGGACGTGCGCCACGCGGTCTTTGTCAATGCGGACCTGAGCCGCTCCAACTTCACGCAGGCCCTGCTGAAGCAGGCGGACTTCACGAGCATTGCGCGCTTCGGCTCCCGCGGCCTCGAAGACGTGATCTAGCCATGTCGGGCCCCGCCGCCTCGCCGTTGATCGGACTGGACCCGCGGGCCGACGATGCGGCCCTTCCCGGCCGGCGCCGCCTGAGTGAGGGTGAGGTGTCGATCCTCCTCGACGGCCATGCGCGGCACATCGCCGGCCGCGGCGGCAAGCTGGTGAGCCTGCCCTTCGTGGACTTCACGGGGTTCGACCTGTCGGGGCGCGAGCTTTCGGGCGCAAACTTTTCCGGATCGGTGTTCGACGGCGCGCGGTTGGCGGGGGCGCGCCTCGCCGGGGCCGACCTGTCGGGCTGCGATCTGCGGGGCGCTGACCTGCGTCGGGCCGATCTGCGACGCGCCGATCTCCGTGGCGCCTCGCTCTCGGGCGCTAATCTCTCAGGCGCGAACCTGACGGACGCCGACATGGGGCCCGGGAAGGTCGCCAGACCCCACCCGACCAAGGGCTACCCGGCCGTCATCGAGGAGGCGCGCGACGCTCAGCTCAACGGCGCGATTCTCGCCGGGGCGATGTTGGACCGGGCCCGTCTCGAACGCGTCGCCGCCGCCGGCGCCGACTTTTCGGACTGCTCGCTGGATCACGCCGCCCTGCCGGACGCCGTCCTCAAGGGCGCGAACCTGACCCGCGCCACGCTCATGGGCGCCACGCTGCGCGGCGCCGACCTAGAGGGCGCCACGCTCTCCCATGCGGCTTTGGACACTTCTGCCCTGGCCGAGGCGAAGATCGAGGGTGCGCGGCTGGACGGCGTCGGCGCGCCACCGACCCGCGAGGCCTTGGAACGGATCGACGGACTTGTCGAAAGCGCTCGGGCCCATGACGCCTGGGTCGTATCCGGCGGCGCCGAGGGCGCGCCGGCGACCCTGGAGGGGGAAGACCTGCGCCCCGCCGGCGAGGCGCTGATGGGCCTCAAGCTCACGGCCCTGGCGGCGCGCGGGGCGAACCTGTCCGGGCTCGACCTCTCGGGTGTGCAGCTGCAGGGCGCCAATCTCATCGACGCCGACCTGCGGGGCGCGCGCCTGCGGGGCGCCGACCTGCGCGGCGTGCGGCTGGCGGGCGCCAACCTCGCGCGGGCCGATCTCTCGCAGGCCAACCTGGGGCCGCTTCCCCTCGCGCCGGGCCGATCGACCCCGTCCAACCTCACCGGCGCGATCCTGGCCTATGCGCGCCTCGACGGAGCGATCCTGGACGGCGCCGTCCTGGCCGAGGCCGACCTGCGGGGCGTCCGTCTCCCGAAATAGAAAGGGCGGCGCCCCCAAAGGAGCGCCGCCCGGTCCGAATGTTGAGAGGCGTCGGCCGTTACGCGGCCTTCTCGCCTTCGATCAGGTTGGACTTGCCGGTGGTGATCTGCACCGTCCGCGGCTTCAGAGCCTCGGGCAGCTCACGCTTCAGCGAAATGGAGAGCAGGCCGTCGGCCAGATTGGCGTCGGTCACGATCACATAGTCCGCGAGCTGGAACCGGCGCTCGAAATTGCGCTCGGCCAAGCCCCGGTGCAGGTACTGCTTGGTCTCGTCGTTGGCGGCCTTACGACCAGCCACGGTGAGGAGGTTCTCCTTCACCTCGACGTTGAGCTCTTCCGGACGGAAGCCCGCGACCGCGATGTCGATGCGGTAGGCGTTCTCGTCGGTGCGCTCGATGTTGTAGGGCGGGTAGCCCGTCGCGGCGTCGGCGGCCGCGGTCTCCAGCAGGTTCGCCAGACGGTCGAAACCCACGACAGAGCGATAGAGGGGGGAAAAGTCGATCGTACGCATGCGGTCACATCCTTCTTCAAAAGCAAGGTTGCGTTTCAGGTTGGACCCTCGGCGACCCATTGCGGCCCCGCCTGCGGCCCAGGAGGCCCGGACATCCAGCGCCTCCAGCCCATGAGTTAGGCGCGGAGAACCACGTTTCAAGGGCTTGCGGCGCCGCTCCCGATGCCTAGGGTTGCGCAACCCAATCAGGAGGATTCCCTCATGCTCCGCTTCGCTCCGGCGCTCGCCGCCGTCCTGGCCGTCGCCATCGCCGCCCCCGCGGTCGCCGCCGACCCGAAGCTCGAGGCCGTCGTGGCCGGCGATCAGCGCTCGGCCGAGCACAAGGCGCGCGACGCCGCCCGCCACCCTGTCGAGACTCTGACGTTCTGGGGGCTGAAGCCGAACCAGACCGTGATCGAGCTGTCGCCGGGCAGCGGCTACTGGACCGAAATCCTCGCGCCCTACGCCAAGGCCACGGGCGGGACCTATGTCGCGACAGGTTCGGACCTCGCAAACCCGAACCTGTCCGAGAACGCCAAGAAAGCCCGGGCCGCCTTCGAGGCCAAGTACGCGGACGAGGCCAAGTACGGGAAGGTGAATGTCGTGAACTTCGGGCCCAGCTCGGGTCCGCTCGGCGCGCCGGGTTCGGCGGACATGGTGATCACCGCCCGCAACCTTCACAACTGGGCCACCCAGCCCGCGCTTATGGAAAAGGTGCTGAAGGACGCCCATGCGGTTCTGAAGCCGGGCGGCGTGCTGGCCGTCGAGGAGCACCGCGCCGATCCGCGGCCGCAGGATCCGGACCTGAAGAGCGGCTACATGAACGAGTCGGCCGTCATCGCCGCGGCCGAGAAGGCCGGCTTCAAACTCGCCGCCAAGTCCGAGATCAACGCCAATCCGAAGGACACCAAGGATCATCCCTTCGGCGTCTGGACTCTGCCCCCCGTCCGCCGCACCTCGGCGTTCGGCCAGCCGGCGGACCCCAACTTCGACCGGGCGAAGTATGACGCCATCGGCGAGAGCGACCGCATGACGCTGCGCTTCGTCAAGGCCGGCTGACCGCGTGGCTTTGACGGGGGGGGCGCCAACCGCTAGCAGGGATTCGAAGGGCGCCGGGGGGAGCTCGCAACAGGAGCTGCGCGCGCCCATGCACAACCCCTCCCGACGCGCCATGCTGGCCGGCGCCCTGGCTCTTGCCGGTTGCGGCGGACCGCCAGGCCAGCCGCGGGTCGTCCCGCCCAAGACGCTCGAAGAGGCGGTCTCCGGCGCGTGGCGCACGCCGGCCGACCGCGCCCGGGACCGATGGCGTCATCCGATTGAAAGCCTGAAGTTCTGGGGACTGGAGCCGGGCGACACGGTGGTCGAGTTCTGGCCAGGCGCCGGCTGGTACACCGAGATCATCGCACCGTTCCTGAACGCGACCCGCGGCAAGCTCTATGCGGCCCACCTGCAGGTCGGCGAGGACGCGGACCAGGCGACCCGCGAGATGGTCGAGGCCTATCGCACCCGGTACGCCAGGAAATCGCGGCTCTACGGCCAGGTGGAAGTCACCGCCTTCGGTCCCACGAGCGGCCCGGTGGCGCCGGCGGGCTCGGTGGACCTCGTCCTCTTCCTGCGCAACCTGCACAACTGGATGGCCGCCGGGATCGCGGAGAAGGCTTTCCGCGACGCCTTCCTCGCGCTGAAGTCGGGTGGCGTCCTAGGCGTGGAGGAACACCGAGCCGAACCGGGCGGCGTGCCAGACCTGCTGGCCGAAAGCGGCTACGTCGATCAGGCCCTGGCCATCCGCCTGGGACAGGAGGCGGGCTTCCGGCTCGAAGCGACGAGCGAGATCAACGCGAATCCCAAGGACACCCGCGACCATCCATTTGGCGTTTGGACGCTTCCGCCCGTGCGCCGCTCCTCGCCACGTGGCCAGCCGCCCGACCCCGGCTTCGATCGTGCAAGGTACGACGCCATCGGCGAAAGCGACCGCATGACGCTCAAATTCGTCAAGCCTTAGACTCGCTTAACCTTCGCCTGACACGGGCGGTTTACACGGACTGCGCGTAAAGCGAAGCTCCTTTGCCGACTCAGGAGCGTCGCGACCGGGCATGGCCACTCTCGAGGAACTGACGGATCGGATCCGCCGTGCGGCGGAGTCCGGCGAAGCCCTGCCGCGCACCGTCAAGCTCGACCTGAAAGGCGAGGGCGTGATCCACCTGGATGGCGCGGCCGTGACCAACGAGGACCGGCCCGCGGACCTCACCGTCTCGATAAGCCGCGCGGACCTCGTCAGCCTGGGCAAGGGACAGCTCGATGCAACGCGGGCGGTGATGACGGGCCGGATGAAGCTGTCGGACATGGGCCTGGCCATGACCCTCACGCCGCAGATCCGGGCGCTGTTCGAGCGCGCCGTGTAGTTCCGACGATGTTCGAACCCGCGCCCCTGATCGACACGCCCGAGGATCCGGTTCCGCCCGGCGCCGAGGCCGACTGGTTCATTGGCGCCGGCGGCGCGAAGCTGCGGGCCGCACTGTTCACGCCGCCCGGACGCGCCCGTGGCTCGGTGGTGCTGTCGGGCGGCCGCACCGAGCCGATCGAGAAATACTTCGAGACCATCCGCGACTTCATGGACCGGGGCTTCGTGGTGCTGGCCCACGACTGGCGCGGCCAGGGCCTCTCCGCGCGCGATCTGCCGGACCGGCTGAAGGGTCACGCCAAGGGCTACAAGGCCTTCCTCGAGGACTACCGCCGCCTGCTCGACGCCTATGCGGACCGGCTGCCCAGACCCTGGATCGCGGTGGGCCACTCGATGGGCGGCTGCCTGACGCTCCTGGCCCTGGCGCATGGAGAGACGCGCTTCGTCGCCGCCTGCCTGTCCGCCCCGATGCTGGGCCTGCAGCTCGGGGGGTTCTCGCCCCTGGCCGCGGGTGGGCTCGCCCGGCTGAACCTCGCGATCGGTCGCGCCGGCCGCTATGCGCTCGGCCAAGCCGGCAAGCCGTTCGACGACACCTTCGAAGGCAACGTGCTGACGCACGACGAGCGGCGCTTCGCCCGGCACCGCGCCCAGATCCGCGCCAATCCCGACCTGGCGCTTGGCGCGCCGACCTACGGCTGGGTGGACTTCGCGCTGCGCGCCACCGCCTGGCTGGCCCAGCCCGAGCGCCTGCGCGGCGTGACCATACCGGTAGAAATCGTATCGGCCGGCGAGGACAAGCTGGTCGACAACGCCGCCCAGGCCGCGGCGGCCCGCAACCTGCCCCAGGGGCGCCTGATCACCGTGCCCGGCGCCTACCACGAGATCCTGATGGAGAGGGACGACATGCGTAACATCTTCTTGCGAGTGTTCGACGCGTTGACCGGCAAGACCGCGCCGAAGCCCGCGGAGGCTCAGAAGCCCACGCCGGCGCCTGCCGCCGCGCCGCCGGCCGCGGAAGCGCCGAAGCCATCGCCGGCGCCCAGCCCAGCGCCCGCCGCCGCGGCCCCGTCCC
>JBMOOD010000023.1:0-4307 GCA_049323595.1 Pseudomonadota bacterium | reverse complement strand
GCCAATGCAGTGCAGCTCCCCGCGCGCCAGGGCAGGCTTCAGGAGGTTGCCCGCATCCATCGCGCCTTCCGACTTGCCGGCGCCGATCAGGGTGTGCATCTCGTCGATGAACAGGATGATGCCGCCCTCGGCGCCCTTCACCTCATCCAGCACTCCTTTGAGCCGCTCCTCGAACTCGCCGCGATATTTCGCGCCCGCGATGAGGGCGCCCATGTCGAGGGCCATCAGCTTGCGGTCGCGCAGCGTATCGGGCACGTCGCCGTTCGCGATCCGGATCGCCAAACCTTCGACAATTGCGGTCTTCCCGACGCCGGGGTCGCCGATGAGGACAGGGTTGTTCTTGGTCCGGCGGGCCAGGATCTGCACGGTGCGCCGGATCTCCTCGTCACGGCCGATCACCGGGTCAAGCTTGCCTGCGCGCGCAGCCTCGGTCAGGTCCCGCGCAAATTTCTTCAGCGCCTCGTACCGATCTTCGGCCGTAGCGGTGTCCGCAAGACGGCCGCCGCGCAGCGCGTCGATCGCCTTTGACAGCGCCTCGGGCTTGACGCCGGTCGCGGCCAGCGCCCGGCCCGTGGTCGAACTCGTCGCGATGGCCATGGCGAGCAGCAGCCGCTCGACCGTTACGAAGCTGTCGCCGGCCTTCTGCGCCACCTGCTCTGCCTGGTCGAGGAGCCGGATGGCGTCGTTGTCGAGTCCTGGGGGTTGCGAGGCGCCGGCGCCCGTCACGGCCGGAAGCTTCCCCAAAGCCGTGTCGATCTCGCGTCCCGCCAGTTCGGGAGTTCCGCCTGCCGAGCGGATCAGGCCAGCGGCCATGCCCTCCGGGTCCTCGAGCAGGGCCTTGAGGATATGCTCCGGCGCGATGCGCTGATGGTTGTGGCGGACAGCCACGCTCTGGGCCGCCTGCAGCATGCCCTTGGCGCGGTCGGTGAATTTCTCGAGGTTCATGAGACTCTCTCCTGCCGCATCTTGCTCCTGAGTTAGGGCGCCCGCCGCGACGCGCTAGTCGTCGGGAACCGCAGATCACGACGGTCCTGGCGCATCGCGAGGCGCCGCAGAAACGACGACCCGGGCGGGTCGGATCAGGCGCTCCGGCAACCGATAGCCCGCCTGCAGCACCTCAAGGACATGGCCCGGCGGCGCGGTGGCGTCAGCCCGCGTCGCCACCGCCTCGTGCGCCGCCGCGTCGAACGGCTGACCGAGCGGATCGAGCCGCACCACGCCGATCTTCTCCAGGGCGTCGAGCAGTTCGCGGCGCGCCGCCCGAACACCGTCGCGAACGGCTCTGGCGAACGCCTGGCCGCGTTCGTTGTCCGGAGGCTCGACCCGGACTGCCAGGTCGAGGCCGTCGAGCCCCGGGATCAATCGACCCGTCAGCTCGGCCACGCCAGCCTTCCAGCCTTCGTTGCGGGCCCTCTCAGCGCGTCGCCGAGCGTTCTCGGCGTCGGCGAGCGCCCGCAGGAGACGCTCGCGAAGACTCGAGACCGCCTCCGGCTCATCGGGCGCTGGCGCGCCGGCGGCGGGCACGTCGCCGTCGTCGAGAGTAGGTGGTTCGCTGTCCATCGTGCTGTTCATCCAGGCGGTACGCGAGCGTAGGTCCTTGACCCCTAGGACCGAGCGCCGTCCGCCTCCTCGAACTCCGCATCGACGACGTCGTCATCGGACCCCGAACGCCCAGCGCCCGACGAGGGGTGCGCCTGGGTGAGCTTCTCCGTGGCCGCGCGCAGCGCCTCGCTTCGCGAGAGGATCGCATCGGCGTCCTCGTCCTGCGCCGCTGTTCGCGCAGCGGCGATCGCCTCCTCGACCGCCTGGCGCTCGGGGCCGCTCGGCGCCTCGGCGACGGCCTTCTCAGCGGCGAAAACCAGGGCGTCGGCATGGTTGCGCGCTTCCGCCGTCATGCGCCGGCGCCGGTCCTCTTCGGCATGGTCTTCGGCGTCGCGGACCGCGCGTTGAATATCCGCCTCCGAAAGGCCGCCGGACGACTGGATGGTGATCTTCTGTTCCTTGCCGGTCGCCTGGTCCTTGGCGGACACGTTGACGATGCCGTTGGCGTCGATGTCGAAAGTGACCTCGATCTGCGGGACGCCGCGGGGTGCGGGCGCGATGTTCTCCAGGTTGAACTGCCCGAGCAGACGGTTGTCGGCCGCCATTTCCCGCTCCCCCTGGAAGACGCGGATGGTCACCGCCGGCTGATTGTCCTCGGCGGTCGAGAACACCTGGCTTCGGCGGGTGGGAATGGTGGTGTTGCGCTCGATGAGCTTGGTCATCACCCCGCCCAGGGTTTCGATGCCAAGAGAAAGGGGTGTGACGTCGAGCAGGAGGACGTCCTTGACGTCGCCCTTGAGGACGCCGGCCTGGATCGCAGCGCCGAGCGCCACGACCTCGTCGGGATTGACGCCCTTGTGCGGTTCCTTGCCGAACAGCTGCTTCACCGCCTCCACGACCTTGGGCATGCGGGTCATGCCGCCCACCAGGATGACTTCGTCAATCTGATTGGCGTCGACGCCGGCGTCCTTAAGCGCGGCCCGGCAGGGCTCCAGGGTCTTCTGGATTAGGTCGTCGACCAGGGACTCCAGCTTGGAGCGTGTGAGCTTGATGTTCAGGTGTTTCGGCCCGACCTGATCGGCGGTGATGAAGGGCAGGTTTACGTCGGTTTGCACCGCCGAACTCAGCTCGATCTTGGCCTTCTCGGCGGCTTCCTTCAGCCGCTGGAGGGCGAGCTTGTCGCTACGAAGGTCGATCCCCTGGTCTCTCTTGAACTCGTCCGCCAAGTGCTCGATGACGCGCTTGTCGAAATCTTCGCCGCCCAGGAAGGTGTCGCCGTTCGTGGCCTTCACCTCGAAGACGCCCTCGCCCAGCTCGAGGATCGAGATGTCGAACGTGCCGCCGCCCAGATCGTACACGGCGATCCGTCCGGCCTTGCCCTTGTCGAGGCCGTAGGCGAGGGCGGCCGCGGTCGGCTCATTGATAATGCGCAGAACTTCGAGGCCGGCGATCCGGCCCGCGTCCTTGGTGGCCTGGCGTTGGGAGTCATTGAAATAGGCCGGGACGGTGATCACCGCCTCGGTCACCGGCTCGCCCAGGTGCTTCTCCGCGGTCTCCTTCATCTTGCGCAGGATGTGGGCGGAGACCTCGCTCGGGCTGTAGCGCTTGCCGCCCACCTCGACCCAGGCGTCGCCGTTCGGGCCCGGGACGATCGTATAGGCCACCATGGCCTTATCCTTCTGGACGATGGGATCGTCGTAGCGTCGCCCGATCAGCCGCTTGATGGCGAAGAGCGTGTTCTCCGGATTGGTCACCGCCTGGCGTTTCGCCGCCGCCCCGACGAGGACCTCCTCGTCGCGGAACGCCACCATCGAAGGCGTGGTGCGCGCGCCCTCCGTGTTCTCGATGACCTTGGGATCCTTGCCGTCCATGACGGCGACGCACGAGTTCGTCGTGCCGAGATCGATGCCGATGGCCCGCGCCATGATCAGCCTCTCCACTGTTCAACTCGGGCAAGGCTGAACCCATGACGCGGGCCCAAATTGACCGGGATCAAGAAACCCCGACGCTAGGCAAGCGGCTCGCGCCGCGGCCTTAGGAGCCGGCCTCTTTGCGCTCGCCACTCAGCCTGTTCAGGGCTTCGGAGATGCGTGCCTGCATCCGCTCGAGCGCCGCTTCGAAGTTCGAGCCCTGCTGGACGCCGCCTTCGAGGCTGCGGATTTCGGCGAGCAGCGCCTTACGGGTCTCCTTGTCGCCGTAGCCCAGGTCTTCGGTGCGCTCGAGCGCCTCACGGGCGGCGGTGAGGTGCTGCGCCTTGCGCTGCGGATCCTTGTCGGATCGCGCAGCCTCCACCGCGCCTTGAGCGACCACGAGGGGAAGCGGCGTGACCTCATCGACCATGACTAAGGTGGACCGGGCGCGGTTAAGCACCTCGGCCGCTTCGGCGTTCTTCTGCTGATCGAGCAGGGCCGCCGTCTGGGCGAGCGCGTCGGGGTAGGTCCCGAGCGGGATGTGGTAGGTCCTGACGCGGATTTCGCTTCGCAGCGAGTCGAGGATCAGGCGCGCCTTCGCGAGATCGTCAGCGATCACCGCCAGTTGCAAGCTGCGCCGCATGCGGCCGATCCGACCCTCGTCATCAGGCGCAGAGTCGATCACATGGACCTCGGCCGCAGCCGGGATCAGGGCGTTGGCCGGGTTGCGCCCCACGAGGATCTTGGCCTTGCCCGCCGCGGCCTCCAGGGCCGAGAGCGCGCCGGCCCGGTCGCCGGCGGCGATTCTTGCAATGGCCCGGTCGGTCTCGGCCAGAACGGCGATGGCTTCCGCAT
>JBMOOD010000022.1:0-80114 GCA_049323595.1 Pseudomonadota bacterium | reverse complement strand
CCGCTGCAGCGGCGAGGAGCAGGCGGCCAAAGCGCCGCCGCGACCGCTCGCGCCCGTTCATCGCATACGCGCCCGTGGCGACCAGAAGCAGGACAGCGAGGATCGGTCCGCCGAGCCAGAGGACCTGGGGCAGCTCCATGGCGCGCGCCGCGACCCAGGACGCCGCCAGCAGGGCGGCCGCGTCGCCGGCCTGGAACAGGCGCGCGACACTGGCGCCCGACAGACGAACCCGCACGCTCTGCAGCCGCTCCGGTCGCAGCGGACCCCGGCGATGGATCGAGGAGGGCGCGTCGGTCTGCGCCATGGCGCGATGTGCGCCCGTGTCGTCCGCCATTCGGTTCCCCACCTTCTCGGGGGGACCCTAGTCGGAGGCCCTGAGGGATCGGTTAATCTGTGCTGGGAGCGTCGGACAATTTCTTGACGACGAACTTATGCATCGGAAGCGGATTGTCGATCACGGCGCCGCCGAACGGCGCGAAGAGGGAGAAGGCCAGCACGATCGCCAGGGCGGTCCTGCTGACCCGCAAAGCCTGCCGCGACGCATAGAGCATCAGCAGCAGCAGGCTCATGTTCGCGCTCATCCCGACCCAGCGGTAGAAGTCCGTCGCCACCACATAGACCAGGAACGGCGTCGCGGCGGACCCGATCAGCAGCAGTCTTGGGAACAGCCTGGGCTCGTTCCGGAGAACGAGTAGGAGAAGCGCCGCCGCATACGAGAGCGGAACGACGAGATACAAGGCGTGAGTCGCGAGGTTGGAGGCGAGGAAACCCAGCGATCGCGAGTTCTCGCTGACGGAGGAGCCGACCTCGAAATAGCCGCTCCACAGGTCGACCTTGTCGACCGCGTCGGGGATCAGCCGGGCCATGGTGGCCTCGAATTCCTCCCGGGGCAGTTCGGTCGCGCCAAACAGAAGGATGGCAAGCAGGCTGGCCGTGATGGCGGCGAGGGGCGGCAGAATGAGGCGGACCGTGCGCCGCAAGTCGCCCGCCAGTTCGCCCTCATGGCGCAGGTAGTACGCGGTGAGTTGGGCGGGCACGGTGAAGACGAAGAGCTCGTGCACGAGGGGCCCGACGAAGAGCAGGGCGCAGAACAGGACCCGCGATCGGACGACGAGGATGTTCAGGAAGGCGATGATCAGGACGAAGATGTCCAGCGATCCCGTCGTATAGGCCGCCTGCAGGATGAAAGCCGGAGACAGGAAGACGACCGCCTTGAAGAGTGGCCGCTGCTCGCCCTTCGAGCGCAGGAAGTAGGCTGCCGCGAGCGCCACCAGTGTGGCCAGGGCGACGTGCTGCACGGCGAGCGCGAAGTGGTAGGCGTTCGAGAACAGGTCCGGCAACGGCGTGGCCTGCAGCACGGTGCCGACCAGGCCGCGGCGCACGAAGCCGAAGTCGAAGTAGTTGACGTAGAACGCCCAGACGCGTCCGAACGAACGCACGCCCAGATCGGTGACCATCCACCGTTCCAGGATGAGCACCGCCGCCAGCAGGGACACTGCCGCGAGCGCCAGAGTGGCCTGGGCGTTGCGGCTCAGCGTCATAGGCGCGCGCGCTTGAACACCGCTTCCGGCAAGTGCCGGATGATCAGCATGATCAGGGCCCATACCGGTTTCACGTATACGACATCGCGGCCACGCCCAACGGCGGTCTCGATGACGGCGGCGACGTCTTCGGGTTTCGCCGTCAACTTGGGCGGCAACTGCATGCCTTCGGTCATCCGGGTGGCCACGAACCCGGGTTTCACGGTGACGACCTTCACGCCCTTTACAGCCAGCCGGTTGCGCAGGCCCGACAGGAAAGCCGTGAAGCCGGCTTTGGCCGAGCCATAGACGTAGTTGGACCCGCGCCCCCGGTCGCCGGCGACCGAGCTCACTCCGACGATCGCGCCCGATCCCTGGGCCTCGAAGCGGTTGGCGAAGGCGCCCAGGATCAGGGCGGGGCCTTCGTAGTTGGTCCGCATGACCTCGGCGGCGCGGTCCGCGTCGCGGGCGGACTCCGTCTGGTCTCCCAGCAGGCCCACCACGCAGACCACGATGCCGGGCAGGGCCGGCAGGGCGTCGATCCAGGCGTCGGGCGCAGAGGCCAGGACATCGTATTCGTGGAGCGACACCGGAACCTGATGGCGAAGCGCGATGTCGGCGCGATCGGCCTCCAGGCCCGCGGCGTTCCGCGCGGCGAGCTGTATCGGGTGGCCCGCGGCGGCGAAGCGGCGGGCGACGGCCAGGCCGATGTCGGACCGGCCCCCCAGGACGAGAACTGTGGGTTTGGTCATATCCGGAGCCGTTCCGACTGCCCGGAGGCGAAGGCGCCGGAGCGCGAGGCCTCGCCGCGCATGCTGAGGAAACCGTCGACGCGGGGATCCGCCCGACGCAGCGTCTCGGCCGTCATCCGGCTGTCCTTCGCAAGATAGAATCTCCCACCGTGGTCGATGGTGATGCGGTCGAGCTCGCTCATCAAGGCGAGGCTGCGGCGATTGACGGGGAAGTCGATGGCGAGGGTGTAGCCCTCCATCGGGAACGAGAAGGCGCTCTGCTGCGGGCCCAGCCGCTTGAGGACCGTAAGGAAAGAGCCCTGGCCTGCCGAGGACATCGCCGCGAGCAGGGCTTCCAGCCCCGGGCGGGCCGACGCCAGGGGCAGCACGCACTGGAACTGGGCGAACCCGCGGCGGCCGTACATCCGGTTCCACTGCAGGATGGCGTCGAGGGGATAGAAGTAGGTGTCCCAATCCACCAGGGCGGCTCCGGCCCCAAACGCCCCCTTGCGGAAGTAGACGGCGTTGAAGAGCCGTACCGAGGCGCCGTTGATCGTGAACGACGGCGCATCGATCGGCAGGGTCAGCTTGCGCTTGGGCGGCGCCACGAGGGGGGTGTCCCGGCGGCGGGGAGGCAGATCGTCGATCCTGGCGTGCTCACCCAGGGTGACCAGCGACCGCCCGAGCGCCCGACCCTTGGACAGGCAGTCGATCCAGGCGACGGCGTAGGCGGCCTCGCTGCCCGCTTCGAGGCCCTCCATGGCGGACGCCAGATTGGGCGCTGCGATCGTCGTCTGGCGGATCCATGCCGTCTCGACCGGCCGCAGGCGTATGGCGGCGCGAAGCACGACGCCCGTCAGACCCATTCCCCCCAGGGTCCAGTCGAACAGGTCGGGATCTTCCGTCCGCGAACAGCGGCGAACCTCGCCGTCCGCGCCCATCAGATCGATCCAGTCGACGCAGGTGCGGAAGGACCCGTCCCGTCGATGGTTCTTGCCGTGCACATCGGCAGCGATCGCCCCGCCCAGGGTCACGAACTTCGTCCCCGGTGTGACCATCGGAAACCAGCCCCGGGGGAGGAAGGTGTCAATCACATCGCCCAGGAGCACACCCGCCTCGGCGACGAGCTGGCCGCTCTCCGGATCGAAGGCGAGCATCCGGTTGAGCCCGCGCATGTCGAGGGTCTTGGCCGGATTCATGGCGCTGTCGCCGTAGGCGCGTCCGTTGCCCCGGGCGATCAGCGGGCCGGCGGCGAGATGAGCGCGCACCTCCTCCGCGGTCCGGGGACGCCCGACTTGGCAATCCCGGCGCGGAAACCGGCCCCAACCTTCCAGCATCATGGGCGCTTCCCCGCCTCCAGGCCGGCTGGCGCAAAGACGAAGCGGCGGTCGAGCTGATACTTGACCACGTAGCCGACGGCCAGGCCCAGGCAGGCGCCCAGCTCCCGCATCAGGTCGGTGCGCCAGACCAGCCAGAACCCGGTCTCGGCGCCCCAGAAGATGAGCGTCGTGACGACCCCCATGGCGGTGTAGAGCGCGAACTTCTTGCCGTGGGCGTCGACGCCGGTCGAGAAGTCGTAGAAGATCCAGCGCTTGTCGAGGACGTACTTGATCGCGAGGCCGACCAGGGTGCCGATCGCGACTGCCGCGGCGAAACCCACCGCGGAGGAATCGACCATGAGGACCAGGCGCTGGGCGACCAGATTGGCCACGGTCGCGACCACCGCGAAGGCGGCGTAGCGTACGACGAGGGTCTGGAGGGTCACGGCACGGCGCCGGCGATGACGATGACGGCGACCAGCACCAGGCAGATCTGGCTGATCCGGTCCTTCACGGCGAAGACCACGGGATCGTCGTGCATACGCCGTCGGTGGGTCACCATCACCATGCGGCTGATCCAGTAGAACAGCACCAGGCAGATGCCCCAGAGCATGTAGGGACGGGGATAGAGCTCCCGCACCGCATCGGAGTTCGTGTAGAGCGCCATCACGAGCACCGACACGTACCCCGAGGCGATCGCCATGCTGGTGATCAGCTGCAGGTCGGCGCCGCGATAGCCGCGCCCGCGCGTGATGGTGTTGGCGGCCACGGCGTCGGCCAGCTCGGCCTGTCGCTTCACCGCCGCCAGTGAGAAGAAGAAGAAGATCGAGAACGCCAGCAGCCACATCGACAGCGGAATGCCCGTGGCCACGGCGCCGGCCAGGATGCGGATCGTGTAGAGCCCCGCCAGGACGCAGATGTCGATGATGATCCGCCGCTTGAGATAGAGCGAATAGGCGGTGGTGGTCGCGTAGTATCCAAGCATCACGAGCACGAACTCGAGCCCGAGCGGCAGGGCGAGCAGGAAGCCTCCGACCAGGAGCAGCGGCGCAAGCCAGGTGCCCCAGACGAGCGGGATCGCACCGGAGGCGAAGGGGCGCTTGCTCTTTCGCGGATGGGCGCGGTCGGCGGCGAGGTCCAGCAGGTCGTTGAGCAGGTAGACGCTCGAGGCCACCAGGCTGAAGACGACGAAGGCCAGCAGCGCCTGGGCCATGGTCAGCAGGTCGAGCTGGTGGGCCAGCATCATGGGCAGGAAGACGAGGACGTTCTTCAGCCACTGGTGCGGGCGTAGGGCCTTGAGCACGGCCTTCGGCGAGATCGGGTCTGTCAGGAGGTGTTCGCTCTCGCACTCGAGCGCGTCCACACGGGCGCGAAGCGCCTTCGACGGCGTATGGGTGATCGCCTGGGCGGCCTTGCGCCAGACGGCCAGGTCGACGCTGTGGTCGCCCAGATAGGCGAAGCCGCCGGCGCCGTAGCGTTGCTCCAGGAATTCGGCCTTCCGCGCCGCCTTGAGATTGCTGGACCCGTCGGAGCCGTGCGCTTCGTCGAAGATGCCCAGGTGCGCGCTGATGCGCTCGGCAAGGCTCTGATCAGAAGCGGTCACGAGGGCGGTGCGGCCGCCCGCCTCGCGCCATCGGCGGACGTAGTCCACGACGGCCTCGTTGTAGGGCAGCAGGGCGACGTCCACCTCCGCCAGCGCGCAGAGCTGCTGTTTCATGTGGGCGCGCCCGCGTGTCAGTCCGGCGACCGCGACGACGGGGGTCGCCCAGTTCCGGGCGAGCGCCGACCAGAAGGTCTCGAACAGCATGTCAGAGCGGATCAGCGTGCCGTCGAGGTCGACGGCGAGAACGCGGCCCTGGAGAGCTGCTTCCTTCAAGAGAGATCCCTTCCCCATGGGGCCTTCGAAGTCACGCGATTCCGCACTTCTGTGGTTAGGAGGCGTTAAAGTTAGATGACGCGCCACGTCCAGTCCGCGGCGGCCGACGCGCCGCCCGCAGGCGCTCAGTAGGCGCGGGCGTCGGAAAAGATCAGTGGAATGGTTCGCCAGACGATTCTCATGTCGAGCATGAAGGTCCAGGTGTCGATGTACTCGTTGTCCGACGTCACCCGGTCGAGGATGGCCTGCACTTCGGTGACCTCGCCTCGGAATCCGCAGACGGCGGCATAGCCGGTCAGGCCCGGCCGCGCGCGGAAACGGCGTTCGTAGCCGGGAACGACCGCCGCCCAGGCCTCGTCGTGGGCCAAGGCGTGCGGCCGCGGCCCGATCAGCGACATGTCTCCCTTCAGCACGTTGATGAGCTGAGGCAACTCATCGAGGCTGAACTTGCGCAGGATCGCGCCCAGCGTGGTCACGCGCGCGTCGCCGCGAGTCGCCTGACGCACGGTCTCGCCATCCTCGGTGACGGTCATGGTGCGGAACTTCAGGACGGTGAACACTCGCCCGTTCAGGCCGGTGCGGCGCTGGCGGAAGAGGGCGGGTCCCCGGGTCTCGAGCCGCACCGCTGCGGCGATGGTGAGAAGCAGAGGCAGGAAGAGCAGCAGGACCACGAGCGCGACGGCGATGTCGAAGGCGCGCTTGCGGCGGCTCGTGGCGACCCCCGCGGCCGGCGTCGGCCTGCGGGCGGCCGGTGGGTTCGGCGTCTCCGAGGCCGCCCAGTCGCAGGCGTCGTCATGTGCGCGAAGTTCGGCGAGACTACTCATGGAAACGCCGTCGACCGCGTCGATCGTCGTTGAGGCCACAGAGGAAGGCCCGCATGGCGTCTTCGCTCCAGAGCCGCACGGTGATCCGGGCGCCTCGGCCGTCGATCTCCGTGGAGATCCTGGCGTCCCCATCGGCGTCGTCGGCGTACCGTCCGACGAACCCATAGAACGCCGCGCGGATCCGCTCCGCGTCATCTTCCGCTCCAAAGCGCGTCTCAAATCCGGACATGTTCCCCGATCGCCCCGTGGACCACGCGGTATGTGGAGCAAGAGCCGCGCCACGGCTCCGGTTCCCTCCCGACGCGCGATCTTCACCATATTCGGTCGCGACGACCGTTCGGTTGCAGTCACGGTTAAGGAAATGTGGCGCGCCTGCGCCCGAAGCCCCGTCAGTAGGCGCGCGGGTCCCGGAAGATGATCAGAGCCGTCTTGGCCAGGATGGCCAGATCGAGTCCGAGGGACCAACTGTCGATATAGAGGTTGTCGGCGGCCACACGGTCCCGCATGCAGTCGATGGCGTGGATCTCTCCGCGCAGCCCGTTGACCTGCGCCAGCCCCGTGAGTCCCGGCTTGGCCCTGAACCGGTCGACATAGGCCGGGATCAGGTCGCCGTAGTGGCCGTCGTGGGCCAGGGCGTGCGGTCGGGGGCCGACCAGCGACATGTCGCCCTTCAGGACGTTCAGAAACTGCGGCAGCTCATCAAGGCTGAGCTTGCGCAGGAGCCCGCCCAGCGGGGTAACCCGCGCGTCGTCCCGCGTGGCCTGACGCACGTCGGCGCAATCCTCGGCGACGGTCATGGTGCGGAACTTGTAGATGGTGAAGATGCGGCCGCGATACCCCGTGCGGCGCTGCTTGAAGATGGCCGGGCCGCCCGATTCCAGGCGAATCGCCAGGGCGATGCAGAGCAGCAAGGGCAGGAAGAGCAGAAGCGCGAAGGCGGCGCCGGCGATATCGAGGGCCCGCTTGCCGGCGCTCGTCGCCACATCGGAAGGCGCCGACGGCAGGAACGCGACCGTCGCGGCGTCGTCCGGCGCCGTGGGTCTAACG
The DNA here is from genome assembly GCA_049323595.1 of Pseudomonadota bacterium. Lineage (GTDB taxonomy): Bacteria > Pseudomonadota > Alphaproteobacteria > Caulobacterales > Caulobacteraceae > Phenylobacterium. The sequence goes on along the minus strand of JBMOOD010000022.1, from coordinate 72,797 downwards.
GGTCTGGCGATGACGTCGGTCATCCGAAACAACGTCCCAATCTGCCCAACACCAACCGGACGTCCCCGACCCCGACATCGACTTAGGCGTCTCGTTAGCCTTTTTGCCAAACGACTTGTTCACCGTCGTCGGTACTTAATGTGACACGGCCCGGAAATCGGGCAGTGTCGGAGTAGAAAAATGCCATCCGACGTGTCCGTCGAACTGGTCACGCGAACCGTCGCCGAAGCGCCCACTCGCCGCCGCCTTCCCGTCGGCGTCGGCCTGACCCTCGGCGCTTGCGCATCCGTGGCCCTGTGGACCTGCATCGGCTTTGGCCTGAACGCGCTCCTCTTCTGACCGCCTTTTCCAAGCATCGCAGAAAAGCGCACACAGCCCCTATAGTTAGCGCGTTTTAACCGCCCGGCCCCGGCAGGGTCAATCGCGGCCTCCCTCAACCTAGGTTTCGGCCAAGGCGCTTGCGTACCTGTTCCTGGCGGGTGAGGAGGGGGCACGCGACCGATCCCGGCGCCAAGGAGGGGGCCATCCCGACGCCCGTCTATCCCGTTGTGCTGTGCGGTGGCGCGGGCGAGCGGCTCTGGCCGGTCTCGCGGCCCTGGCGCCCCAAGCCATTCGTGAAGCTGATCGGCGACCGCTCCGGGTTCCAGGCGGCGCTGCAGCGCGCCGCGGCGCTCGTCGGCGAAGTGGGCGAGATCGTGATCTGCGGCTCTGCGGGCCACGCGGACACGATTCGGAACCAGCGGGACGGCGTCCATGTGGGAACGACGCTGCTGGAGCCGGCCGGCCGGGGAACGGCGGCCGCGATCGCAGCCGCCGCAGCCTGGGCTCTGCGCCGCCAGCCCGACGCCGTTCTGGTCGCCTTGCCGGCCGATCATCACATTCCCGACATCACGGCGTTCCGCGACGCGGTCCTTTCGGTGATCGAGGCGGTGCGTGGCGGCGGTGTCGCCACCCTGGGCGTACGCCCGAACTCTCCGGCGCCCGGGATGGGATACATCGCGCCCGGCGAGGGCGCAGGCCCGCTCAAACCCATCGCAGCTTTCATCGAGAAGCCGCCCCCTGCGCAGGCCGCCGCCCTGATCGAGCGCGGCGCCCTCTGGAACTGCGGGATCTTCATCGGCCGGGCGGATGTCCTTCTCGCGGAGCTGCAGCGGCGGGCTCCCTCCGTGACGCGGGCGGTCGATGCGGCGCTGGCGGCGGTTGTTCCGGTGGAGGGCGAACTGCGGCTGGGGGAGGCGTTCGCGGACGCTCCGGCCATCTCGTTCGATCGGGCCGTGATGGAGGGGATCGATTGCGGGCTGGTCGCGCCGGTCGATCTGCCGTGGGCGGACCTCGGGGCCTGGGATGCGGTGTGGAACGCCATGCCCCGCGACGCGGGCGGCCTCAGCCTATGGGGCGACGCTCAGGCGACGGAGTCCTCGGACGTGCTGGCGCGCGCCGCCCCGGGCATGCGGGTGGCCGTCGTGGGCGCGTCGCGGCTTGCGGTGATCGTCGAGCCGGACGCCGTGCTGGTGTGCGATCTGGAGCACGCCCAGGCGGTCCGCGACCTCGCCGGAACCGCGCCGCGCCGGTTCCGCGATCTCGCGGAGGCCTCGGTCGCCTATGACGGTTGGCTGCGGACGGCGGCCCTGCCGTTGTGGGCCACGGTGGGCGTCGACCCGGCCACCGGCGCCTTCCGCGAGGCTCTGACCTGGCACGGCGCGCCCCACGACCCGCGAAGGCGCACGCGGGTCCTGGCGCGACAGGCGTTCGTCTACGCCACCGCGGCGCGGGACGGCGTGCCGGGACCGTGGGTCCGGGCCGCCCGGGAGGGGTTCGCCTACTTCCAGCGCCATGCGCGGAGGTCGGACGGCCTCTATGCGGCCTGCCTGGACCTGGACGGCCGCCCCACGGACCCTGAGGCGAGGCTCTATGAACAGGCCTTCGTCATTCTCGCCCTGGCCGCTCTCCAGGCCGCCGGCGCGGACGGGCAGGACCACGCGGTCGAGGCCGAGGCCGTCCGCGGACGCCTGGCGGTGTTCCGCAATGGGGCGGGCGGCTTTCGCGAAGTGGGGCCGCAGCCCTTCCAGGCCAATGCGCAGATGCACCTGTTCGAGGCCGCGCTGGCCTGGGAATCCGCCGACCCGGCATGGTCCCCGCTCGCCGACGAACTCGCCCAGCTCGCGCTCGATCGCTTCATCTGTGCAGAGACGGGGGCGCTGCGCGAGTTCTACGATGCGGACTGGCGGCCCCTGACCGGGGATGACGGCCTGATCGAGCCGGGGCATCAGTTCGAGTGGGCCTGGTTGCTAGAGCGCTGGGGCCGGGCGCGCGGAGAGGCGCGGGCGCGGGCGGCGGCGCAGCGGCTGTTCGCGGTCGGACGGCGAGGGTTCGACGCGGCCCGCGGGGTCGTGGTGGATGCGCTCGACGACGGACTGGGCGTCCGCCATGCCGGCGCGCGGCTGTGGCCGCAGACCGAGCACCTGAAGGCGGCCCTGATCCTGGGCGAGGACGCCGCCGCGCTGGAGGCCGCCAACAGCCTCGCCCTCTACCTGGACACCCCGGTGCGCGGGGTCTGGCGGGAGCGCATGCGGCCCGACGGCGGATTTGTCGAGGAGCCGTCCCCGGCCACCTCGCTCTACCACCTGTTCGTCGCGATGCGGGAACTGGCGCAAGCATGCTAGAGCGCGGCCCATGGTGCTGAATCCCTTCGCCGGCGGGCCGGCCCGCATCGCCGTGATCGGCCTGGGATATGTGGGCCTGCCGCTGGCCGTCGCCTTTGCCGCCGAACATGAGGTGGTGGGCTTCGACCTGAGCGCCGAGCGGATCGGCGAACTTCGCCGCGGGGAAGACCGGACCCTGGAGGTTCAGCCCGAGGCGCTCCGGGCGGCCACGCGGATCACCTTCACCACCGACGCGGCCGCCCTGTCCGGCTGCAACGTCTTCATTGTCACGGTGCCGACGCCCATAGACGATCACAAGCGACCGGACCTTTCGGCGCTGCTGGCGGCCAGCCGCACGGTCGGAGGCGCGATCGGCAAGGGCGGCGTGGTGATCTACGAATCCACCGTCTATCCGGGCGCGACCGAGGAGGACTGCGTGCCCGTCGTGGCGGACGTGTCGGGCCTTGAGTTCAACCGCGACTTCTTCGCCGGTTACAGCCCTGAGCGGGCGAACCCGGGCGATCCGAACCATCGTCTGGCGGACATCGTGAAGGTCACCTCGGGGTCGACGCCCGAGACGGCCGACTTTGTCGACGCCCTCTACGCCTCGATCGTGCGGGCCGGCACGCATCGGGCCAGCTCGATCCGTGTGGCGGAGGCCGCCAAGGTGATCGAGAACACCCAGCGCGACCTGAACATCGCCCTGGTCAACGAGTTCGCGCTGATCTTCCGCCGCCTGGGCGTCGACACCCAGGAGGTGCTCGCCGCGGCGGCCACCAAGTGGAACTTCCTGAACTTCCGGCCGGGCCTCGTGGGCGGCCACTGCATCGGGGTCGATCCCTACTACCTGACCCACAAGGCCGAGGTCGTCGGCTACCACCCGGAGGTGATCCTCGCGGGCCGTCGGATCAACGACGGCATGGGCGCCTATGTCGCGCGCGAGCTCGTGAAGGAGATGATCCGCCGCGGCGTGCCGGTGAAAGGCGCGCGCGTGCTGGTGATGGGCTTGGCGTTCAAGGAGAACACCCCCGACCTGCGCAACACGCGCGTGATCGATATCGTGCGGGAGCTCGCCGACTATGGGGCCCGCGTAGACATCTGGGATCCGTGGATCGCGCCCGAGGCGGCGCGCGAGGAGTACGGGCTCGATCTCGTCGGAGCGCCGGATGAAGGCGCCTACGACGGCCTCGTGCTGGCCGTGGCGCATCGGGAGTTTGCGGAACTGGGCGCCGCCCGGATCCGGGCGCTCGGCAGTCCCGGGGCGGTCCTGTTCGACGTGAAGGGCTTGCTCGCAAAGGACGTGGCCGACCTCAGGCTCTGAGGGCGCCCAAATCTGCGGCGGGCCGCGAAGGAATTAGGCGCCGCGTCGCCGGCTGTCGCCGCCGGGCGCTTCGGTCTTCCCCGCCGCAGGGAGCACAGCCAAGCTCGACCTTGCCCTTCGGGGCGTTTCCTCCCTGAACTCGGCCGCGCCGAAAGGCGCGGCCCTTTTCGTTGCCGGCAGCCGACACGAAAACGGGCGGCCCGCGGGCCGCCCGTTCCTGGGATCGCATGGTGCGATCAGAAGGTGACGCCGATCTTCGCGTAGTAGAACCCGCCCTGCCAGTCGACGATCATGTCCGAGCGGTAGATGCGCCCGTTGGTGGCCGACTCGCCCGTCTTGTCGGGGTCGGGGTAGTTGTCGAAGATGTTGCGGACGCCGAGCGTGATCCGCGCGTTTTCGGTCACGTCCCAGCTGCCCTCGACATCGACGAAGACCTCGGGATCCCACTTCTGGATCACCGGGTTGCTCGCGCTGAACATGTTCTTGTAGGGCCCGTAGACGCTGAAGCGGACGAGGCCGGTGAGCGGCCCGGCCTTGTGGACGCCGGTCAGAGAGCCACGCCAGCGCGGCTCGGAGTGCTTGAAGTCGTAGACGTACTCGCCGTCGAAGAAGCGGCGTGTAGTTCCCGTGGAATCGACCACCACCTTCACCTTGTCGACCACCGGCATGTTCCAGTTGAAGGCCATGCTGAGGTTGGTGGACTGGCCGTTCTCCCAGCCGTGAGCGTATGTGGCGACCACGTCGACGCCCTGGATTTCAGCGTCGAAGGCGTTCTGGAAGAAGTTCACCTGGCCGATGGTGTTCGCGCCCGGCACGTTGGCCGCGATCAGCGCCGCCTGGACCGCGGGCGTCACCGTGATCGGGGTGATCGCGTAGAACATGTCGTCGACCTGGATGTAGTAGGCGTCGATCGAGAACGTCATGCCCGGCAACGGCTGTGCGGTGAGGCCCACGGAGAAGTTCTGTGAGGTCTCCGGCTCCAGTTCCTCGGCGCCCAGGAACTGGGCCACGGGGTTGGTGGCCGGGAACAGGCCCTGGGCCACCGGCTGGCCGTTGTTCACGACCGTGGAGACGATGGTGGTGAAGTTCTGGCCGGTTGTGGGCGCCCGGAAACCTGTGCCGACCGAGCCGCGGACCGCGAAGATGTCGTTGATCTCGAAGCGGGCGGCGACCTTGTAGTCGAGGGTCGAGCCGAAGTCCGAGAAGTCCTCCACCCGCAAGGCGCCCTGGATGAAGACCCGATCCGAAAGATCCGTGCTGACGTCCAGATAGGCGGCCTTGGAGTTTCGCGTCAGCCGTCCGGCATAGAGGGGCGTAAAGCCCGGAGCGCCGTTCGAGCCGACCCCCAGCACCGCATAGACCGGGTTGGTGAAAGTGCGCCCGTCGATGACCTGCGTCGTCGAGTTGCAGACGATGCCGGCGTTCTGGGGCGCGGTGGGCCGAAGGGTGCGCTGGGAGACGGTCGCCTCGTCCGTACAGAAGTCGTAGGGGTCCTGCTGGGCGTATGGGCCGGCGATATACGAGGGCACGTCGCCCTCGACGATCTTGTAGCCTTCCTTGCGGTATTCGACGCCGAACGCCACGGCGATCGGTTCGGGCGTGAAGCCGGCGAACTCATAGGTGAAGTCGGCGTTCAGGGCCCACTCGTCCGACCGCAGATCGCCCTGATGGAAGTCGGTGGGCGACTGTTCGCCGAGCGAGAAGTTCACCGTGTCCAGCAAGTCGTATGACAGCTCATCATACCCGTAGCGCGCCGACAGGTCGAAGCCGAGCGCGCCCATCTCGCCCTTGTAGCCGCCGACGACGCTGTAGTCGGTGATCTTGCCGATATACTGGGGCGTGAAGCCCAGCGGGAAGATCTGGTTCGCCCGGAACAGCTGGCCGTTGGCCATGCGGACGTAGTCATCGAGATTGTTGGTGGAGGCGCCGACGTCCACGGGGTTGCGGTAGTTGAAGTCCTCCTTCTGGCGGCTGTAGCCATAGTTGCCGAAGGCGTAGATCTCACCGACGCCCAACTCATAGGCGGCGTTGGCGAAAACGCGGGTCGCCTCGCCCTCGGGCTGGCCCCACTTCTGCGGCACCTTCTGGAAGAGGCCGGCATAGTTGACCGTCTGGGCGTAGGCGGCGGTGAACGGCGTTCCGGGCCCGGTCGTCTCGGTCGGGAACAGGGGCACGCAGAAGCCGGCGCTCTGATTGGGGATGCCCCGGTTGCAGAACGTCTGGTGGCGCGAGGTCGGCTGCTCGGTCGAGTACTCGAATGAGATATTGACGAAGCCGTTCTCGCCCAGCGGCAGGCCCTGGTTACCGGAGACGATGATCGATTCACCGTCCTTCTCGTAGTACTGGCCGGCCTGGACCGAGAGGCTGCCGCCCTCGGAGCCATCCTTCAGGATGAAGTTTATTACGCCGGCGATGGCGTCCGAGCCGTACTGGGCGCCGGCGCCGTCGCGCAGGACCTCGACCGACTTGATCGCCGCAGCGGGAATCTGGGCCGCATCCTGGGCCTGGACGCCGCTGCCGCCGGTGACCACCAGGGCTGAACGGTGGCGTCGCTTCGAGTTCACGAGGAGCAGCGTCTTGTCGGAGGGCAGGCCCCGGAGCGACGCGGGGCGGATGAAGGTGGCGCCGTCCGAGATCGGCTGGCGGGTCAGGGTGTAGGAGGGGATGAGCGTCTTCAGGAGGTCCTGGGTGTCGGTCACCGAGACCGCCTCGATGTCGTCGGCGCTGAACGCGTCCACCGGCACGGGCGATTCCAGGACCGTCCGGGGCTTGGCGCGCGACCCGGTGACGATCAGCTCCTGAAGTTCGTCCTGCGCATGGGCCGTTCCGCCCATCGTCATGGCGGCGGTGCAGATGCCGGCGAGCCACAGGCGCCGCCGCGTCCCGAGCGCTCGAGACACGGCGAGGCGGCGCGGTCTCGCGCGGTTGGATGCTGAATTCATGATTGGGTCCCCTCGTTATGATGTCGGACCCCTCTTGGCGGCTCCCCCTCGACGTGCGCCCCGCGGCCAATCTTCAGCCTTCGATGTTCCCATCGCAGAGCGTCGCGACAACGTTCGGGAAGCAGGTCTCCGGCCGCAATCTGGAAACATGCAAAATGATGGGGCGATCGAAGTTGCGTGTTCAATGTGCAATTCGGAAGCGTTTTGCTTCGGAATGCTTCATGAGATCAAGAATCTACAAAGTTGATGAATTGTCGGGCGGCGTAATTCGACGCGAGTACTTTTTTCATACGCGTCAGTTGCGGCGAAATCAGGCGCCCGTCGCCTGAAGTTTGTGCGCGCCGTAGGTCCGAGCACCGGGAGAGCGGCGGGGAGGAGGGCCGCCTTGACCCCTCGGGAAGCCGCCGCCTCAATGCCCCCGCGGCCACAACTGTTTCGGGCCCCCGGCCGGGGGCGCGCGTCGGCGGCCTGGATCATGGAGACGGCATGCTGAAACTCGTCCTTCCCACCCTGGCGCTGGGCCTGGCGGCCGTTGGCCCGGCTCACGCCCAGAACCTGCACGTCAACCCGAACAACAGCTTCATCTCGAGCGCCGTGAAGGTGCCGGCGGGCTCGGAGATGCTGTACGTCAGCGGCATCACGCCCGAGACCGTGGCGGGCGCGCCGCCGGAGACGCCGTTCGGCGACACGAAAACCCAGACGCTGAGCGTGCTGAAGCGGATCGGCGCCATACTGGAGGGGCAGGGCTACGGCTTCGAAGATGTCGTGATGATGCGCGTCCTGCTGGTCGGTGACCCGGCCAAGGACGGCAAGATGGACTTCGCCGGCATGATGGAGGGCTACACCTCCGTCTTCGGGCCGCTGAAGAACAAGCCGGCCCGGATCACCTCTCAGGTCGCCGGTCTCGTGCGGCCAGGGATGTTCGTCGAGATCGAGGTGCAGGCCGCGAAACCGGCGCCCAAGTAGCTTATCGCTGGGTCAACCCGCCGGCCCGCGAGGCGGCCTCAAGCGCAGGCGCGTTCAAAGCCCGAAGCGTGCGCGCCTTGGCCGCCGCGTAGCAGTCGGTCCGGCGGATCGCCGTCTGGACGTCCCGCACGCTTCCACGGTCGGCGCCGCACGCCTCGGCGGCGGCGAGGTCGACGCGCCGGAGCATGACGGCGGCGTCGGCGGGGTCGGCGAGGTTGAGGCCCGCTGTGGTGACCTTGACGGGGCTGGCGAGGGCCGGCGCGGACAAGACAAGGGCGGCGGCGGCCGACAGGATCAGGCGCTTCATGGGGAGTCCTTCCTTTGGGCCGGTCTTCCGCCGACCCTCGCGCCAGAGGTAGTGGGCGCTGCGGGGGCGGAAAAGCAGGCGCGGCGCTTGTTTCACGCGTACGTGAGCGGGGAAAAGCGCCACTTGGCGAGGAGAGGCCCGCCGCCGGGGTGCTTGAGCGCCGCCGGGACCTGGCGCAGCTTGCGGTCATGAATCGACGCAAGCTGCTCGCGCTCGGCGCCGCCGGATTCGCCATGGCCGGCTCTGGGGCCACCGCCTGGGCGGCCGAAGGCCTGGCCGTGCTGCCGGGTCGGCCGCCCCCCATTTCCGCCGCCGAGCGGCAGGATCGGATCGCCAAGGCCCAGCGCCTGATGCGCGACCAGGGGATCTCCGCCCTCCTCGTGGAGCCGGGGTCGAGCTTGATCTACTTCACCGGCGTGCGCTGGAGCCGCAGCGAGCGGCTGACCTGCGCCCTCATTCCGGCCGAGGGCGAGGTCTGCATGGTCACGCCGTTCTTCGAGGAGCCCTCGGTGCGCGAGAGCCTCGGCGTGCCGGCGCAGGTGCGAACCTGGCAGGAGCACGAGGATCCCCTGGCCCTCGTCGCCGGCTGGCTCGGGGAGAGGGGGTACGGCTCGGGCGTCGTCGGTATCGAGGAGACGAACCGCTACTTCATCGTCGACGGGCTGGCGAGGAACCTGCCGACGGCGACGCTGCGCAACGGCGCCGCGGTGGTGCGCGGCTGCCGGATGATCAAATCGCCGGGCGAGATCGCCCTGATGCAGCACGCGACCGACATCACCATGGCGGCCTATCGGCACACGATCCCCAGGATCGAGGCCGGCATGACCCCGCAGGACATCGGGGCGATCATGAACGGCGCGACCACGGCGCTCGGCGGCCGGGTGGAGTTCGCGCTGATCCTGCTGGGGGAGGCCGCCGCCTATCCCCACGGTTCGGGCAAGCCGCAGGCGGTGAAGGCGGGCGAGGTGGTGCTGATGGACTGCGGCTGCAACGTGGAAGGCTATCAGTCCGACGTCTCGCGCACCTTCGTATTCGGCGAGCCGACCCCCAAGCAGCGGAAGGTGTGGAACGAGGTGCGCCGCGGGCAGCAGATCGCGTTCGAAGCGGCGAGGCTCGGCGCCGCCTGTGGCAGCGTCGATGACGCCGTCCGGAGCTATTATGCCGGGCTGGGCTACGGACCGGACTACAAGCTGCCGGGCCTGTCGCACCGCACCGGCCACGGCATCGGCCTGGACGGCCACGAGCCGGTCAACCTCGTTCGCGGCGAGACGACGAGGCTCGCGCCCGGCATGTGCTTCTCGGACGAGCCGGGGCTCTATCTGCCGGGCGAGTTCGGGGTGCGCCTGGAGGACTGTTTCCACATGACCGAAGCGGGGCCGAAGTGGTTCTCACCGCCGTCGAGGTCGATCGAGGAGCCGGTCTAGGACGTCCCGTCCACCGCGTCGCAGGCGTAGAAGCCGCGGTAGCCGACCTCGAGCCCCTGTCGAAGGCGGAAACGAAGGGTGGCGTCGCGGATTGGCGCCTCGGCCGGAGCTTCGGCTTCGGGCGCCACTGTCAGATCAAGCCCGTCAGCCATCAGGTGAGCGCCGGCCCTGAGGGCGCTGAAACCCGGGTCGGAGGCCGGACGAAGGGTGACGAGGCCGCCGTGGACCTTCACTACGGCCTGACCGGCGTTCTCGGGTCCAGAGGCGCGGACAACCAGGATCGGAGAACTGGTCCGGCTATAGGCAAAGCGACAGCCGGGTCCGGCGGCCAGGACCTTCTCGATGTCCGCGCCGGTCAGCGTCTCGAGGTCTGTGCGGGTGACGTCGGCGCGGGTGACGGCCTCCGCCGCGGTCAGAATCGGGGCGCCTTGGCTGCCCTTGACATGCTGGGCGGGCGGCGCGCGGCTTGGCGCGACGTTGCGCTCGCAGGCGCCGACCGCAAGCAGGGCGAGGACGGCGACGAACACCCGGGTCATTGCCGCTTCTCCAGGTCGGCGATGAGATACTTCATCTCGGCGATCTCACGGCGCTGGGCCTCGATGATCTCGTCGGCCAGCTTGCGAACGCGGGGGTCGGTGATCTGGGCCCGCTCGCTCGTCATGATGGCGATGGAGTGGTGCGGGATCATCGCGCGCATGTAGCTGATCTGGCCCACCGTCGCCTGGCTTCGCACCAAGAACAGCGCGCCGGCGAAGACGACGGCGCTGCCGGCGAAGATGGCGATGTTCGCCAGCTTGTTCTTGTACATGCCCATCATGAACCCGAGCATGATCACCGCCATGCAGGCGCCCATCACAAACGCCATGTAGACTCGCGTCTCGCTGAAGAAGACGTGATCGAGGGCGTAGGTGTTCAGGTACATCAGCCCGAACATCACCGCCGTCGAGGTGGCGATCATCGCGCCGAAGCGAAGGTACGACATGCAGGCGCTCCTAGTGTTCGCCGCCGTGGTCCTGGCCGGTCTTCCCGCTTTCGCTGAGCGAGGCGTAGCGGGCGGGCGTCAGGGTCGGTAGTTGCTCCACGAAGGCGGCGATGTCCCGGATGGCGGCGTCGTCATGTGTCGGGCCGAAGGCCGGCATCGCGGTCATGCGTACGCCGTGGCGCACAATCCAGGCGATCTCGCCGGCGTTCCATTCGTTGGCGGCGTGAGTGAGATCCGGCGGTTGTGGCAGCATGCCTTCCGCCCAGGCCGCGCGCCGCGCCCCGGGAGCCCCGTGACAGTGCTCGCACATCTCCTTGTAGGCGATCGCACCGCGCTCCAGGTCGGCGGCCCCCAGGTCAGGCAGATCTTCGGCCCGGGCCTGCACCGCCTGTCGCATGGAGGTGCTTAGCGCCCACCGTTCCAGAGGCGTATGGTCCCGTGTCGCTGCAGGGTCATAGGCGCCCGTGTAGACGATGGTGAGCCCGAGTAGCGCCATGACGAGGAGCGTCCCGGCGACGCCCGCGGCGACGGCCCAGAAAACTGCAGGCTTGGCCTGTTCGTGTTCCCGTTCCATTGGGGGGAAACGCACCAGCCGGTGAGACCGCTCCCGCCCGTTGCGATTCAGACGCCGTAGTATTCCCGGTACCAGTCGACGAACCGGCCGACACCAACCTCGACGGGGACCTTGGGCGCATAGCCCAGGACGGCGCGGGTTTCTTCCGTGTCGGCCTCGGTGGAGGCGACGTCGCCTGCTTGCATGGGAAGGAAGTTGATCTCGGCCTTGCGGCCCAGCTTTTCCTCCAGGACCTCGATGTAGCGCATGAGCTCCACGCGGCGTCCCGCGCCGAGGTTCAGCATGCGCCAGGGCGCGGCGCTGGTGGCCGGGTCCGGATGGGCGGCGTCCCAGGCGGGGTTCGGCTCCGGCGGGCGGTCGAGCGCGGCGATCAGGCCGTCGACGATGTCGTCAACATAGGTGAAGTCGCGTTGCATGCGGCCCTCGCCGTACACATCGATGGCCTGTCCCTTGAGGATCGCATCGGTGAACTTGAAGAGCGCCATGTCCGGCCGGCCCCATGGACCGTAGACGGTGAAGAAGCGGAAGCCGGTGGCGGGAATCCCGAACAGGTGGGCGTAGGCGTGCGCCATGGCTTCGTTGGCGAGCTTGCTGGCCGAATAGAGCGTGATCGGGTGGGTGGCCGCGTCGTGGACGTTGAACGGCATGTTGGCGTGGTTGCCGTAGATCGAACTGGTGGACGCGAACAGGAGATGGCTGGGCGGGTGGGCGCGGCAGCCCTCCAGGACATTCAGGAAGCCCACGACGTTTGAGTCGACGTAGGTGCGGGGGCTCTCGAGGCTGTAGCGGACGCCGGCCTGGGCCGCGAGGTTGACCACCTGTGTTGGCCGGACCTGCGCGAAGAGGGCGGCGACGCCTTCGCCGTCGGCCAGGTCGAGCTTGGCGTGGCGGTAGGTCTCGTACGCCTCCAGCAAGGCGAGGCGGGCGGCCTTGAGGCGGGGGTCGTAGTAGGCGTTCAGGCTATCGAGGCCCACCACCGTCTGACCCGCTTCCAGGAGCCGGCGGCTCAGATGGAAGCCGATGAAGCCGGCGGAGCCGGTGACCAGGATTGTCAAGACGTCGCCTTTCGGGCCGGGAAGATTCGCCACCCTGCCTAGGGAACCTCGGGTTGCAAGGGCCTTAAGCGATCAGCGCGCGCCGACGCGGATCCTTGGCAGGCGGGAGATCCGGGCCGCCTCGGCCGCCTCGGAGGCCGCGCGGGCGGCCAGCACGTCGAGGGCCCGCACCCGGGCCGCGATCGGGAACAGTCCCGAGAGCAGGGCGACGTAGAAGCCCATCTGCCCCTCCCGCCATCCGCCTCGGCCCAGGTAGGCGAGGAGGAACGTCCCTGCGCCCGCCGCCACGCCGGTGAGGATCCGCGGCGGCCGCGTCGCATCGGCGAGGTCCTCCGCGGCAATGCCGCTCAGACGGCTCAGGCGTTCCATGAGTTCGCCGGCGTCACGCCCCAGAATCCGCCGGATCGCGCCCTTCAGCGTGCCGCCGGGCCGCCCGGCGACGGTCGCGGGGGCGTTCAGGCGGCGCGCCTCCCAGGCCTTGAGGCCGCGTCGATAGAGGCGCGCTTGGACACGGGCGCTCAACTCGCCGGCCCATCCGCCTCGCACGCGCTGGTCGCCCACATAGTTGTCGATCGGTATCCGGTACCAATCGCCGTCGGGGCGCAGCTGAAGTACGGCGCGAATCTCCCACGCCAGGGCGGCGTCCACCAGTTCGTCGGGATCGATCTCCAGGATCCAGTCACCGGAACAGGCGGCGACCCCGGCGGCCTTCGCCTGGCTCTCCATGGGAAAGATACCGTCGATCACTACGGAGCCGGCGCGCCGCGCGATCTCCTGCGATCGGTCGGTGCAGCGATCGGCGACCACCACCACCTCGTCGCAGAACGACAGCTTGCGCAGGCATTCGGCCAGCCGAGCGTCCTGGTTATGCACGCAAACGAGCGCCGACAGGCGAACCACGCGAAACCCCCGTCCCTGAACCCCTTATGAGGTATGACGGCGCCGCGCGAAGCCACCCCCCAGCCCGGCCGTTAGAATTTTGTTCAGAAAGTGGCGCCGATCCGCACGCCGATCGTGCGGGGCCTCTGGGGGGTCACCTGGCGCACCCGGCCGAAACTGAACGGGTTGCCGTAGGCGAAGGTGTCGCCGTCATCGTTGAGAGGGTTGGTCGCATAGACCTGCAACCGCCACCTGTCGGTGGCGATCTCCGCCGAGAGCGCGGTGCGCAGGTAGTCGCCCATCTGCGGCGTGAGCGCGGCGTTGAAGCTCAGGTCCGAGCGGCCGACGTAGCTCGCCTCGCCGGTCAGGCGCAGCATGAGCGACCCGGAGAGGGGACGCTGGTAGATGGCGAGCGCCCCACCCGACGTCTTGGGCACGCCCGGCAACTCGCCGGCCACCTGTGTTGCGAAGTCCGGGTTCGGGTTGCGGATCTCTGAGTCCGCGAGGAGGCCGTTCAACTGCAGGGTCAGGCCAAAGGCCCAGGCGTATTCGAGCTCAGCCTCCACGCCTACGATCCGGGCGTCCCCGACGTTCGACGTGTAGGAGAGGCCAGAGGGCCGATACTGGTCGGTCTGGATGCGAGCCCAGTCGTCGTAGAAGGCTGCGGCCCGCAGGACGAGGCGGCCGTCGAGGCGCCGCAGCTTTGCGCCGATCTCGTAGTTGCGCAGCCGGTCCGGGCGGAACGTCGTGCGGTTGTCCCGGATGGGGAAGAGGCCGCTGGAGTTGAACCCTCCCGGCCGGTAGCCCTCGCTCAGCAGGGCGTAGAGGAGATCGCCGTTGGCGAACTCGCGCTGGACCGAAAGCTTGGGCGAGAAGCCGTTGAACGTGCGGACCTGGTCGAAGAACCGACGGTTCCTTGGGGAGGTGACGTCGATCTCCGCCGTGGTGTGGACCTTCGTCTCGAAGTATCGGCCGCCCAAGGTCGCGCTCCAGCCTCCGCCGAAGTCATAGGACGCCTCTGCGTAGGCGGCGTACTCCCGACGCCGGTCCTTCCGGTTCTCCATGTAGACGGCCGACAGGGCGGCTCCGGGCGACAGGACCGCCAGATCGGACGGGGACTTCTCGGTGGTGCGCGCGCCGTAGACGCCCACCAGCCAGTCCAGCCGGCCGGCGTCCGCAGAGCGGACCACCAGGTCCTGCACCAGCATGTTGGAGCGGGTCGCCTCGACATAGACCCCGAGGTCCTCCCGGCTTGCGCCGAGGCTTGGCTCCTCGTCGAAGACGGCCGATGCGTCGTACTGGCTGGAGAAGACGTGGTGCACATAGTTGAGCGACGACGTCACGCTGCCCCAGCCGAAGTCGCCCTGTAGCGTTGCGCCGATGTAGGAGAAGTCGTTGTTGTGCGTCTCGCTGACCAGGTTGATCCGTGGTCCGGGGGCGCCTGCGACGCCATCGCTCTCCAGGGGCGCGCCCGGCAGGCTGCCCGACGCCCCCACGGTCGGGACGGTGACGTACTGGCTGTCGTCCGAGCGCAGGTGCTGGGTCGCCGCCAGCGTGTCGAGCCGCCAGTTGTCGCTGAGGCGCATGCGCAACGCGACGCGCGCGCCGTCCCGACGGGTCTTGTCGACATTGGCCACGCTGAGATTGGCGTTGTCGAGGTAGCCGCCCTGGACGTCCTCATAGGCCACGAGGCGCAGCGCTGCGCGACCCTGGAGGAGCGGCAGATTGAGGAAGCCCTCGATCTCGTGGCTCTCGTCGCCCCCGTCGGTCGCCGCGGCGCCGGCCAACACGCCTGCCGTGGCGCGGTGCAGGTCGGGCTTGGCCGTAACGATGCGGAAGACGCCGGCCATCGCACCTGAGCCGTAGAGCGCGCCCTGCGGACCGCGCACGACTTCGATCCGCTCGATGTCGGCCAGCCGCAGATCGGGATCCGGCGCGTTGTAGTTGACGGGGGCGTCGTCGAGGTAGGTGCCCACGGTCGATCGCGTGCGGCCGGTGAAGGCCCCGTCAGAGAGGCCCCGGATCAGCAGCTTGTCGCGGCCGGGTCCAAGGTTCGTGGTCAGCACCCCCGCGAGCTGGCCTGTGGTCTGCCCGACGTCCACCGCCCGCGTCGCGGCGATCTGGTCGCGGGAGATCGCGCTGACTCCGGCGGGCAGGCGGCTGAGAGCGGCCGGGCGCTTGGTGGCCGTGACCACGATCTCGGATACGAAGACCGGATCGCGAGGCGGAGCGGCGGCCTGCGATGGCTCGCCCCTGGGCTGGGTTGGCACGATCCGGACGGTTCGGGAATCGACCAGGACGTAGTCGCACGGGGCGTTTGCGAGCAGTCGGTCGAGCGCTTGCCTCAGGGTGTAGCGCCCGGAGATCGCGACGCGCCCGCCCGCGCCGCAACTGGACGTTCCCAGGATTGAGACGTTCGCCTGGAGACCCAGGTCGATGAGGGCGTCCGCGTAAGGCCGGGACGGTATGTCGAGACGCAGGCGCGCGTCCGCGGCTTCAGCACGCCCCGCCGCGCAGGCGAGGGCGACGCCGCCCAGCACCGTTCGCAGAGACCCGCTCCGCCTGGCTATGACTCCACGCCCTCATCAGCGGTCCGACGCAGGATCGCGTCGCAGGACCACGCCCGCGTCGGAACGTACCGCTCTTAAGGGAAGCAGCAAGGCCAGGCGGCGGATTACCGCACCCTGATCGTCGAGGACGAGCACACCGGAGACGGGCTCGGCGGCGAGGTCTGCGTCCTCGATCCGGATCTGCGTCTCGAACTGCTGGTTGAGGTCGGCGACCACCTCGCTCAAAGGCTGTTCGCGGTAAACGAATCGACCGGATCGCCAACCCAGCACCTGCTCCGCCTCCGCGGCGGCGATCTGGCTGCCCGCTACGCCCTCGAGATGGACCAGGCGCTGCCCCGGCCGCAGCCGATAGGCCCGGCCCGGAGCGCCGTCCGTCGGATGGACCTCCACCGCGCCGCGCGCCACGGTGACGGAGAGCCTGCCGTCCAGCCGCCGGACGTCGAATTGGGTGCCGACGACCCGCACGTCGCGGTCGCCGGCGGAGACCACGAACGGGCGGCGGGCGTCGTGGGCCACGTCGAACACGGCCTGGCCCTCGTCCAGCGTCACGTGACGGCCGCTCCGCGCCAGGGTGACGGAGATCCGGGTCCCGCCGTTGAGGTCGATCGTCGTGCCCTCGGCCAGACGGACGCTGCGGCGCTCGCCCTTGGCGGTGGCGTAGATCTTCGCCTGCGGGGTCGCAAACTCCGGGACCACGACGGCCGCCATCACCGCAGCCGCGGCGGCGGCGCCTGCGCCCAGGAAGGCGCGACGCCCGAAGGCCGGGCGCGGGGCGCGCCGGCGACCGAGCTCCAGCCGGACCGGCTCGGCGGCCGCGGCGTAGGCCATCGAGACGGCATGGGCGTCATCGAAGGCGCGGGCGTTCTCCGGCGCCGCCGAGAGCCAGGTGTCGAACTCCACCGACTCGGCCTCGGTCAGATCGCCGGCCTCCAGGCGCACGACCCAGGCGGCGGCGTCCTCGCGCCGCGCTTCCTCGCCGTGTCGCCAAACCCAGATCATCCCGTCTTCCCGGGCCGCGGCTTGCGGCCTTTCGCTGGCATAGACGTCGCCGCTGCGGCGCGCCCCCCAGCGCCGCCCCACAATTTCTGGTAGTTCATGGCTGAAGCCTCGCGGTCAGCGCCCTCAGCGCGGCCGAAATGTGCTTCTCCACGGACTTCACCGAGAGGCCCATGATCCGTGCGGTGTCGGCATGAC
The DNA here is from genome assembly GCA_049323595.1 of Pseudomonadota bacterium. Lineage (GTDB taxonomy): Bacteria > Pseudomonadota > Alphaproteobacteria > Caulobacterales > Caulobacteraceae > Phenylobacterium. The sequence continues at coordinate 55,941 of JBMOOD010000022.1, read as the reverse complement.
TGCGGCCCTCCAGCTTGTGCAGGCGGAAGGCCCTCTGCATCTGCGGCGGCAGTTCGGCGACGGCATCGACGAGCTGGCGCAGCCGCTGGCGCGATGCGGCCGCCTCATCGGCCGGTGGAATCTCCGCGACGTCGACCTCCCCGACCGTCGCATGCGCGATCCGTCGCCATTCCGCATCACGGTCGGCCGAGCGTGCGTCCCCGCGGGCCCGGTCCAGCATCACGTTCGTGGCGATCCGATAGATCAGGGCGACGGGGTTTTCGGCCGTCACGGCCGGATCCCGGGCGGCCAGCTTGACGTAGAGCTCCTGAGCTAGGTCCTCGGCCAGGGCCTGCGATCCGGTGCGCGCCGCGAAATAGCGCACCAGGTTCGCGCGGCGCTCGAGATAGATCTCGATGAGGGGGTCGGTGGGCGCGCTGCGGCGGCCGGGCTCGGCCATGGCGTTCATGCGCTCGCGCTCCGGGATCGGGCCGGCTGGCGGAGGGGGGCGGTCAGGCGCGGGCAGGGCGGGACCATGGGCGCTCGGGATGGAAGCCTCCATGCAGCAATGCCTCATTCCCGCCGCCGCGCCAATCCGCGGCTTCGAGCGGGGGGCGCCGGGGTCCGGCGGCGTCTATGCATGGGCGCCGCGTGGTTGACAGCGCCAGGAGCGGCGGCTGTCGCTGGGGAGCGGTGTCGGCGTGCGGGTCGTGGGGGAGCGACCCGCACGTACTTCTCCATGGGCAAGGAGCGGCCTTGCGGCGGGCAGCGCGTCTGCGCTGCGCAGCCGAATCGCCTGCCATTCGTTCGATCCTCGGAGGGTCTCCGAGCTGCCGTTGGCGCAAGGTATGCAGACGCGGATTCTCTCTTTATGAGAAATGCCCACGAGCAGGAGAGCGCGGGCGCGCACTGTGCCATTTTGGGGCCCAAGGAGTTGGAGTCGATGAGCCAGAAAACCGTCCCGGGACTCGAGCCCGCGCCGACGAAACACGCCAAGCTGATCGCCTGGGTGCGTGATATTGCCGAGCTGGCGCAGCCCGATCGGGTCGTCTGGTGCGACGGGTCCGAGGAGGAATGGAACCGGCTTACGGAAGAGCTGGTGGCGAGCGGCACGCTGAAGCGCCTGAACCCCGACAAGCGCCCCAACTCGTTCTACGCGGCGTCCGATCCGCGTGACGTCGCCCGCGTCGAGAGCCGGACCTTCATCTGCTCCGAGAAGCCCGAGGACGCCGGTCCGACCAACAACTGGCTCGAACCTAACGAGATGCGGTCGGACCTCAAGGACCTCTTCAAGGGCGTGATGCGCGGCCGCACGATGTACGTGGTGCCGTTCAGCATGGGTCCGTTGGGGTCGAAGATCAGCCAGCTCGGCGTCGAGATCACCGACAGTGCCTATGTGGCCGTGTCGATGCGGATCATGACTCGGATGGGCCAGGCCGCCCTGGACGAGCTTGGCGAGGACGGGTTCTTCGTGCCCGCGGTCCACTCGGTGGGCATGCCGCTGGTGGACGGCGTCAAGGACGTCGCCTGGCCCTGCAACGAGATCAAGTACATCGTCCATTTCCCCGAGACCCGGGAGATCTGGTCGTACGGCTCGGGCTACGGCGGCAACGCCCTGCTCGGGAAGAAGTGCTTTGCGCTTCGGATCGCCTCGGTGATGGCCCGCGACGAGGGCTGGTTCGCCGAACACATGCTGATCCTGAAGCTCACGTCGCCGCAGGGCGAAGTGAAGTATATTGCGGCGGCGTTCCCCAGCGCCTGCGGCAAGACCAACATGGCCATGCTGCAGCCGACCCTGGCCGGATGGAAGGCCGAAACCATCGGCGACGATATCTGCTGGATGCGATTCGGCGACGACGGCCGCCTCTATGCGATCAATCCGGAAGCCGGCTTCTTCGGCGTGGCGCCGGGGACCGGCATCCACACCAACAAGAACGCCATCGACTCGCTCTGGGGCCACTGCATCTTCACCAACGTGGCTCTCACCGACGACGGCGATGTATGGTGGGAAGGCATGACCGAAGAGGCGCCGGCGCACCTGATCGACTGGCGCGGCCGTGACTGGACGCCGGACAGCGACGAGCCGGCTGCGCACCCGAACGCTCGCTTCACCGTGCCGGCCTCGCAATGCCCGGTCGTGGCGCCCGAGTGGGAGGACCCGGCCGGCGTGCCGATCTCGGCCATCCTGTTCGGCGGCCGCCGCGCCTCGGCCGTGCCGCTGGTGACCGAAGCCCGCGACTGGCGGCACGGTGTCTTCATGGCCTCGAACGTGGCGTCGGAAGGCACTGCGGCGGCCGAGAACAGGATCGGCGAGCTGCGGCGCGATCCCTTCGCCATGCTGCCCTTCTGCGGCTACAACATGGGCGACTACTTCGGCCACTGGCTGAAGATGGGCGAGACGGCCAAGGATCCGGCGAAGCTGCCGCGCATCTACTTCGTGAACTGGTTCCGCAAGGACGAGCGGGGCAAGTTCGTCTGGCCGGGCTATGGCGAGAACAGCCGAGTGCTGAAGTGGATCGTGGACCGCCTCGAGGGTCGGGCCGAAGCTGTCGAGACTCCGATCGGCCGCGTTCCTGCGAAGGCGAGCCTGGACACCTCAGGTCTCAGTCTGACGGACGCTCAGCTCGACCTGTTGCTGACGGTCGATCCGGCGATCTGGAGCCAGGAGGCCGCCCTGATTCCGGAATTCTACGACCGGTTCGGCGAGCACACGCCGAAGGCGCTCTGGGAGGAGTATGAGGCGCTGGTGGCCCGTCTGCAGACCGCGGGTGCGCCGGAGCGAGTGGTCGCCGCCGAGTAACGATCGGGTTCGCACCGGAGAGACGAAGGGCCGCGGCGACCGCCGCGGCCCTTCTCGTTTGGGCGCGTCGTTGCGTCAGCCGCCAGCCACGACCCGAAGATTGGGCGGACCGCTGGGCTTCTCGCCGCGGACCTGGGCGACGAGCTCGAACAGCGCGCTGCGGATGTCTTCAGCCTCGCCCGTCTCGACGACGGCGGCCAAGGCCTCGAGATGCCCCGCGGTGACGCGCACAGCCGAATTGGTCACCACCTCCATCACCTTCGGCGCCGCCGGCAGGGAGATCTCCGTCTCGTCGAGGAGGGCTTCGGTAAGCTTCTCGCCGGGGCGCAGGCCGGTGATCTCGATGTCGACGTCGCGGCGGCCGGACAGCGCGATCATCTGGCGAGCCAAATCGAGAATGCTCACCGGCTCGCCCATCTCCAGCAGGAAGAGGCGGGAGTCGCGTCGGTCGTCCTCGTGGCACGCGGCCGTGGCGTGCAGAACGAGCTGGGCCGCCTCCGGAATGGTCATGAAGAAGCGGGTCATGTCGGGATGGGTGACCGTGACCGGCCCGCCCCGCTCGATCTGGGATTTGAAGATGGGCACTACCGATCCCGACGATCCCAGGACGTTGCCGAAGCGGACGGCCGAGAAGCGCGTGCCGTTGTCGTTGGTGGTCTGCTGAGCCTGGATCACCGCCTCCGCCAGGCGCTTGGTGGCGCCCATGACATTGGTCGGGTCCACGGCCTTGTCGGTGGAGATCAGGACCATCTGGCCGGCGCCGCAGGCCTTGGCCGCCTCGCATACGTTCCAGGTGCCGATGACGTTGGTCTGCAGCCCCTCGGCCGGGTGCCGCTCCACCATCGAGACGTGCTTGAGGGCGGCGGCGTGGAAGACCAGGTCGGGCTGCTCGCGCCTGAAGATGGTCGATATGCGCTGGGCGTTGCGGACGTCGCCGAGCACGGCCTTGGTGGAGATGTGCGGGAAGGTCTCGCGCATTTCCCGTTCGATCTCGAACAGGGCGGTCTCCGAGAAGTCGAGCAGGGTGAGGTGGCCACAGCCCACCGTCGCGACCTGGCGGCAGAGTTCGGCGCCGATGGAGCCGCCGGCGCCGGTCACCAGGACGCGGCGGCCCTGGACCAGGCGGCTGACGGCGCGGCGGTCGAGCTCGATCGGCTCGCGGGCCAGCAACTCCTCGATGTTGATGTCGCGCATGGGCACGAGGGTGAGGCCGTCGTGCTGGGCGAGCTCGACGATGGACGGCAGGCGCAACAGGCGGATGCCATCGGCCTTGAGGCGGCCGAGCACATCGGCGGTCAGTCCCCGGAGCTTGCCGGGCTCCTCGAGGAAGAGGATCGCGCGTGGATAGCGGTTCCAGCGGCGCAAGTCTGCAAGGGCCTCGTCGAGCCTGTCGATGGCGTCGAGGATGCAGACGCCGCGAACCTTGGCGCCCACGTCACGCCGGTCGGTGCTGATGATCCCCACGGCCGTGTACGTCTGGTCATGGCTGCGGGCGGCGTCTCGCAGGTAGGTGTCGGCCAGCGAAGGCGGACCGATCAGCAGCAGCGACGGCGATTGCGCCATGCGGTCCGCGACCGCCTTGAGCGGCGAGAAGGTGTCGAGGGCGTGCTCATGCAGGGCGCGCCGCAGGATCCGCACGCCCATGGCCGTCACCATCTGGAAGAGGGGCGCCATCACCAGCGTAGAGCGAGGCAGGCCTTCCGCCCGGTCCAGGACGAAGACGGCGAGGAGGAAGACCCCGACCGTCAGGACGGCGCTGCGCGCCAGCACCAGGGCGTCGGGGATCGAGACGTAGCGCCAGGGCGACAGCTCCCGACGAAAAATCAGGCTGAAGACTCCCGCGATGGCGGCGTAGAGGGCGACCAGTTCGAAGAAGCCCAGGGCGCCGGCCTGACCGAAGCCGAGCTCGGGCTGCGTGGGCGCCACGAAGAACGCGATCGAGAAGGCGAGCGCCGCGAGGAGGATGTCGAACACGACGGTCTGGGCCCGGACGGCCATCCGCTCCATGCGCCGCACTCCGCTTCCGCGCTGATTCGCAACCATAAGCCGCGCCTGTCGGGCCGCCAGCAAAACTTGGCGCGGCGAGGTTCTTTCGCCGCCGCTCGCCTAGCCTGCGATCATCTGGCCGGGAGACGCGGCGGGCCTTTTAGGTACGCAAGGCCGTGAGCGCAAACGGAAAAGCCGCCGCGAGACTTCGCGACGGCTTCCCATGGAACCCTGAAGGGCCGGATGTCACCAGGCGAACTTGAGGCCCGCGACAACCCGCGCATCGGCGAGGCCGCCCGAGGCGGCTTCCGACACATTGGTGTCCCAGTAGCGGACATCCAAGGTGATGTTGTCCGTCACGGCGAAGCCGACACCGGCGTTCCAGGTCGTGTAGTCGCCGGCAAGGTCGACTTCCTGACGGCCGATCGCGCCGCTGACCGAGAAGCGCGTATCCGGGATGCTGACGGCGGCGTTCGCCTCATAATACCAGGCGTCCCCAGTGTTTCCGAAGAACTCCGGCGAGTAGTAGACCGCCACGCCAAGCGACGCCGGACCGGCCGGCACCGAGCCGGCGGCCTTGAATTCCCAGTAGTCGTAGTCGGCGCCCGAGGGCTGGTCAGCGTAGCCGTAGTAGATCACGCCGAGATCGAGCGTGACGGCGCCCACGGCCGGCTTCACACCGGCGTAGAGGTCGAACTCGAAGTCCGTCGAGTCGCCGAAGTCCACGTTGGAGGCCCAGGCCCCCGCATAGAACATGCCCATGCCGACATCGACGCCGCCCTGGATGGCGGGGTCTTCGTCCGTCTGGCTGTAGCCGCGGAAGACGTATTCGCTGTAGCCGCCGATGTTGAAGGAGAAGGACGGGCCTTCATCCTGGGCGTATGCGGTTCCGGTAAGCGCGAGCGAGCCGACAGCGGCCGCCAGCGCGATCTTGAGCGTTCTCATTCGATATCCCCTCTCTTGTCCCCTGGCCGTGGCCGTCGGGCAGGGGTCATGGTCTTCGCCGGGGGGGTCAGATCAACGTGACGAACGTGCGACGGCCAAGCCTCAGGACGGCTGCCGGCAAATTGGGCGCCCAACTCGACGGGCGCCTGAGAAATGGGCGGAGTCCGGTCGCGGAGGCGGTCAGCGCGCCACGAGCGGCGCGAAGCCCAAGTGCGAGCCGGCGTCGACCAGCAGGGTCTCGCCCGTCACGTGGCGCGACGCCGGTGAGGCGAGGAAGACCGCAGCCGCGGCGATGTCCTCGGGCGTCGAGGCGGCCTGGAGCGGCGTTCCGGCCGCCGCATTGGCGCGGATGCGGTCGACGGCCGACTCGGGCAGGCCCTTGCCGAACCAGGGCGTGTCTATGAAACCCGGGCAGATCGCGTTGACGCGGATCTTCGGCGCGAGGGCCCGCGCGAGCGACAGCGTCATGGTGTTGAGCGCGCCCTTGGAGGCGGCGTAGGGCACGGAGGAGCCGATGCCGGTGACGCCGGCGATCGAGGCGGTGTTGACGACCGCGCCCGGCCGAGGCGCCGCCTCGAGCAGGGCCCGGCAGGCCCGGATCATCTGATACGCGCCCACGACGTTGACCGCGTAGAGGTCGAGGAAGTCCTGCGCGGAAACCGCGTCGAGATCAGCGTGGCCGGCGAACTTGGTCGTTCCGGCATTGTTGAACAGCGCGTCCACCCGCCCGAAGGGTTCGGCCGCCGCAGCGATCCGGCGGCAGTCGTCGTCCTTGGCCACGTCGCCCTGAACCAGAACCGCTTCCGCCCCATGCTCGCGAACGATGCGCGCCGTCTCCTCGGCATCGTCGCGGTTGCGGGCGTAGTTGATCACGACCGCCTTCGCTCCCCGCGCGGCCGTTTCGACCGCAATGGCCCGTCCAAGCCCCGTCGAGGCGCCGGTGACCACCACTACGAAGTCCTGATAATCGCCCTGGGGCACGGCTGTTCTCCCTGTCGTTGTTCGGGGCCCTACTAGCGTCTAAAGCGCTGCGCATGGAAGAGACACACCTGACCCAGCTCGGTCGCGACGTCCGGGGCTTCGAAAGTCCCGAGGCCGCGGTGCTGGAGCGCGTCCCCAACCCGCACAAGGATGCGCACTACCTGGTGCGGTTCACCGCGCCGGAGTTCACATCGCTATGCCCGGTGACGGGACAGCCTGACTTCGCCCATCTGGTGATCGACTATCTCCCCGCCGAATGGCTGGTCGAATCCAAGTCGTTCAAGCTCTACCTGGGCTCCTTCCGCAACCACGGCGCCTTCCACGAGGATTGTACGGTGGCGATCGGCAAGCGCCTGGTCGCGGAACTGGAACCCGTGTGGCTCCGGATCGGCGGATACTGGTACCCGCGCGGGGGGATTCCGATCGACGTATTCTGGCAAACCGGCGCGCCGCCGGAAGGACTTTGGATTCCGGACCAAGGTGTTCCAGCTTACCGCGGGCGCGGGTGAGCATATCGTCGTTCTCACGGCGCGTGAGACTGAAAACGAGAGCTTGGGAATACTTGCGCCCTTGAAGAAGAGCGCCTATCCGCTGACGGTGACCATCGGTGGCGGTCAGCATTCGCGCCTGGGTGACAACCCACCTCCTACTCTCCCGTGAGGGGAAAGGCGCGCGAAGAGTCGGCGCGATGCCTATTCGGGCTTCCCAAAAGCTGCCTACAGGCCTATATCTGACCTTGCCCAACTCTCCTCGGGCGTGTCACCTCAGGCCGGGCGGCGCGGTGCGTCGTCCGGCCGCTGTGTTTTCGGCCGCTGGATTACGGCGACCACCTGGTGACGAGGGGCGCCAGAACCGGCCTTTCCCGTTCCAGTGGGGGCTCCCGGGGCGACCCGATCAGCATGAAGCCCGCGACCCGTTCACCGGGCGAAAGGCCCAGCAGCGCGCCGGCGTCCGCGTCGTAGCTGTACCAGTCCGTGATCCAGTTCGCTCCGAAGCCCATCGCCAGGGCGCCGTAGAGCAGGTTGGCGCAGACGGCGCCGGCCGACAGGATCTGCTCCCATTCGGGAATAGCGCCCGCCTTCGGCGTTGACACCACGGCGACGGCGAGGGGCGGGACCCTAAGCTTGGCGAGCTTCCCGGCGAGGCTGGCATCCGGACGTTCCCGGGCCAGGTTCTCCAGGCCCTCGATGAAGGCCGTCTTGCCGGCGCCCTGCAGAATCACGAACCGCCACGGCGAAAGCTTCCCGTGGTCGGGGACCCGCACGGCCAGCTGCAGGAGGTCGGCGAGCTGGTCATCGTCGGGGCCAGGCTCGACGAGCGTCAAGGCAGGCGTCGACCTTCGAAGCGCCAGGAAGCGCAGCACCTCGGGCGTGGTGGAAAAGGGAAGGGCGGCGCCAAACTCGGGCGGCGGAGGAAGCGCTGAGGCCAACGGCGGGTTCTCGCGACTTAAGGATCTCGATACAGGAACCCTCTTATGGGGGCGGGAAGCGGAGTTGCAAGGCGATCGCAAAAATGAGTGAGCGCTCACCGGCCTGGCTTGTGCCTCGCGGGGATCCGTGGGTCCGCGGCGAAGCGCGCCAGATCTACGAGAACCCGTGGATACGGGTGACCGAGTACGCCGCGACCGCGCCCACCGGAGCCTCGGCGACCTACGGGCTGGTCGGCTTCAAGAACCTGGCGATCGCGGTCCTTCCACTGTTCGACGACGGGTCGACCGTGCTGGTAGGCCAGCACCGCTTTCCGGCTGGGGACTACAGCTGGGAGATTCCCGAGGGCGGCGGGGCGCTGGATCAGGATCCGCTGGAAAGCGCCAGACGCGAACTGGCAGAGGAAACCGGACTTCAGGCGGCGAGGTGGCAGGAAGTCCTGCGGGCGCAACTCTCCAACTCCGTCACGGATGAGCGCGCGATCGGCTACATCGCCACCGGCCTCTCGGCCGCGCCGCCTGAGCATGCGCCGGACGAGACCGAGGACCTGGCGATGGTCCGGGTCCCGTTCCGCGAGGCCCTGGACGCCGCGGCGGCGGGACATCTCCAGGACGTGCTGACGGTGGCGATGCTGTTGAAGGCTTACCATATGGCCCGTGAAGGGCTTCTGGCGCCCGCGCTCGCGCGGGCCATGCTAGGCTGAGGAGAAAGCCTATGGGTCGGGAGGACATGATGAGTCAGCGACTTGAAGTGGTGGATCCCGCCACACCGCCCCCTGTCTGGGCCGCCCTGCGCAACGAAGCCTACGCCGCCGCCAAGAGTGAGGCGGCGTTGGCCAGCCTGCTGGCCGCGGTGATCCTGAACCATGACACCTTGGGTGATGCGCTGTCCTACCAGCTCGCGCGCAAGCTGGGCGACCAGGAGCTGCGGGCCATGAGCCTGCGCGACACCATCGAGGAAGCCTATGCCTCGGATCCGAACCTGGTCGCAATCGCGGAGGACGATCTGAAGGCGGTTTTCGAGCGCGACCCCGCCTGCAAGGGCTATGTCCAGCCGTTCCTGTTCTTCAAAGGCTTCCTCGCCCTGCAGACGCACCGAGTGGCCCATTGGCTGTGGGGCGAAGGCCGCGAGACGCTGGCGTTCTATCTGCAGAGCCGGTCCAGCGAACTCTTCCAGGTGGACATCAATCCGGCCACGCGGATCGGTCGCGGCGTCTTCGTCGACCACGGCACCGGCATCGTCATTGGCGAGACGGCGGTGATCGGCGACGACGTCTCCATGCTGCAGGGCGTGACCCTGGGCGGCACAGGCGCCGATCGCGGGGACCGACACCCGAAGATCGGCAAGGGCGTGCTGCTGGGCGCGGGCGCCAAGGTGCTGGGCAACATCCAGATCGGAGACTACGCGAAGATCGCGTCCGGCTCGGTCGTCCTGAAGCCGGTGCCGGCCCACTGCACGGCGGCCGGCGTGCCTGCGCGCCTGGTCAACTGCCCGACCTGCGACGAGCCGGCCAAGAGCATGGACCACACGCTCGCCGACGCTGTGTACGACTACGTGATCTGAGGTTTCCCCCGCGCGGGGGTTTCTGTAGGTTCGCGCCCGAAACCGACCTCCAGGAGCGTACGCGTGGACGAGAAGACCATCCGCAGACTCGAAGGCCACCTGCGCGGCACCTTCGCGAACGCGCGCATCAACCTCGTGCCGCGCCCGAAGCAGAAGGACTCGGCCGAGGTCTACATCGGCGAGGAGTTCGTGGGCGTCGTGTTCCAGGACGAGGACGAGGACGGCTCGTTCATGTTCGAGATGGCGATCCTGGCCGAGGACCTGCCGTAGCGGGCGCTCAGCGGATCTGGACCACCTTCAGGCTTCCCTCCGGAAGAGGCCCGATCGGCGGCTGAGGGCGGCTGGTGTCCAGCCAAGCGGCCCAGTGTTCGGGCGGAAGTATTACTATCTGCCGGTCATGGTAGGGCGCGATGTCGGGCCCCGGCGCGCATGTGAGCAGGGTGAAGCGATCGTCACGTATCAGTCCGGCGATCGCGAGGAACGGTCTCTCTGCCGGCGTGAAGCGCCACTTCGATTTCGGCGACTTCGTTCCGGTGAACTCGAAAAAGGCGTCTGCGGGAACGAGGCACCGCCCGGTCGGGAAACTGCGCCCTTCGGACCGGAAGTTGATCACCGGACCGCGCGGACCAGGAAAGCCCCAGCGAAGCTGCGTGAGGCGGGCGCCGCCGTCTCTCCCCACGATCAGGTAGGACGGCTCGGTCGGCCGGATCGAGGCGCGGGGTTCGAGATTGGGCGCGCCGCCATCCCAGCCCAGGGGGAGCTCGAGCTGGGCGAACTGGCGCAGGAGTTCCTCGAGCGAGCGCTCGAAGGCGTATTCATTGCACATCCGAACATCCATAGGAAATATACGGACACGCGAAAGCGGCGACCGTATATAAGATACAATTCAGGCTGCGCCCCGTATGATCCGGCGGGCCTGGAACGGAGGGATAATGGCGGTGATGTGGGCGGCCCATCGAAGGCGGGCGTCGTGGCGCATCGGGCCGGCGATGCTCTCCAGGTCATAGAGGCCGGATCGTGAGCCGCGGAGCAGGCGCTTGACCAGGACCTCGTCCGTATCGGTCTCGACCACCACCACATGGCCCAGCATGTCCGGGGTGGGCGGCGTGCGCTGATCCTCGAAGTAGATGAGCGCGCCGTCATCGGCGACGCCGCGCATCGAGTGGCCGGCCACCCGTAGCGCCCGCGCCTGCTCAGTGCCTCCCGGCGGAATCGGCGCGAGCTCAGCCGGGTCCTGCCCCGTGGCGAAGAGGACGGTCCCTTCGGGATTGGCGCCGACATGCCCGATCACCGGCACGAGCCCGGCTGAAGCCGTCGCGGCCATGGGCCCCGCCGCGTCGTAGAGCCACTCGGCGGTGACGCCGAAGGCGGCGGCGTATTCCTTGGCGCGCCGGTAGGAAAAGGGGGCGTTGCCGTTCTCGTTGGCGGCGTAGGTGTTGCGGCTCCAGCCGTGAGCGTCGGCCGCCGCCGCAGCCGTTTCGAAACCCTTGTCGAGGCGGGCTTGCCGGAGGCGCGCAGCGCGGCTGTCCATGGCTGTATGTTACATGTCGATGCCCTTGACTCAAGTCGCTGTAGTTTATATACAGAACATATGGCGAACATGGATCAGCAGACCTATTCCGCGCTCCGCCACGGCGGGGCGTCCAAGGCGCGAGCTTGCACCGAGCTTGGCGTCAGTTCCGGACGTGGGGCCGAGCTCGAGCAGACATTTCGACGTCACAGAGCGCACGCGCCCAGTGAGGCGATGCGCCCGCGCTTTGCGCGGCACGACCGACACGTCGAAGCCGTCCTCGCGTCGGGCGGCTATCCGGTGCTGCGATGAGCCGGCGGGACGATGCGGCGGCGCTGGTCGCCGGAGCCCTGACCCGTCGAAGCCCTGCCGAGCGTGGGCGCTTCCTCCGCGAGCTCCTGGCGCACAGTGCGGCCGGGCTGGTGGTGATCGAGGGCGAGGCGCAGGCCTCGGAAGCGGTCTATCGCCTGGCGGACGCCGTCGTGGCCCGGGGAGTCCGGGTATGAGCGCGAGGGTCAAGGATCCGGCGCGGGCGGCGCGCGACCGCCTGCTGCGCCAGGAGCGGCAGGCGGTCGCCCGGGCGGAGGCGCAGGCTGTGGCGGAGGGCGTCGCCGAGACCGTGCGGTTGTCGCGGGCGCGGGGGCAGGCGATCGCCGAGCCGACCTCCCGCAAGCGCCTGACGCCCTACCGCCGCCAGAGCGGATTGGAATGGCTGGCCAGCAAGGGCCGCATCGGGCCGGAAGCGAAGGCGGCCGGGGAACGGTACGGCTGGGCCTACCGGCGCGTGAAGATGGAGAAGGCGATCCCCTCGACGCTGGACGCGCGGGTGCGCAGCGGCTTCGTCGCGCCTGACCCGGAAGAGATCCGCGCGCACGGCGAGGGCACGGAGCTGGCGCGCCGCAAGCTGGCGGAGTTCCGATTGCGCCTGCATCGCCAGGCGGACTTGGTGGCGGCCTGCGACCTGATCTGCGGCGAGGAGAAGACCCCGCGGGAGATCGCTGACGGAGATCGCGAGACCGCGCGGCTTGAGGCGGTGCTGAAGGTGGCGCTCGACATCCTGGCGGCGGGTTGACCCCTTGGAGGCCTGTCGCCGAGCGCCTAGGTTGGCGCGATGGCCGTCGCATTCACCCGCGAAGAGGACTACGAGGCGCGGGCCGCCGACCTGCCGGACCGCCCGGTCTCGCCGCATCCCAACCTGGTCACTGCCAGCGGGCTGGCCGCCATCGAGGCGGAGCTCGCCGCGGCGCGCGCCGCCTATGCCACGGCGCAGAGCGAGGGCGGCGTCGCCCAGGATCGCACGGCCATGGCCCGGGCCACCCGGGACCTCCGGTACTGGCAGGCCCGGCGGGCGAGCGCGCAGCTGACCGAACCCGAGCCTCGGGCGGGGGTCGTCCAGTTCGGACGGACCGTGGAGATCGAGCGCGAGGATGGACGCAAGCAAGCCTTCCGCATCGTGGGCGAGGACGAGGCCGATCCGGGGAGAGGGAGCATCTCGTACGTGTCGCCCCTGGCCCGGGCGCTGATGGGAAAATCCGTGGGCGAGGCGGCGCAGGTCAATGGCGCCGAGATCGAGGTGACAGCGGTCGACTAGGCGGCCGGGCGGGGCTACAATGTTCCTCTTTTGTTCTTGACATTCTCCAGGGAATCCGGCAGGATGTTTTTAGCGTTGATCGGTGCGCCCACAGAGCGCGACGCCTGAATAGCGGATCGACGCTCGCGGATTCGCGAACGGCGCGAGGTTCGGGCGTCGCTTCCCTGCTCGTGTTCAAATTTGGAGCGGTCGCCGGTCGTGCGGGATGAGATCGGCGCGGACCCCGTTCGCAATAGCCTCAAGCTGCCGTTGCGCTAGCGCCCGCCGCAGTGCCGCAGACGCCGAGATTGGCGACAATTCGTCTCGTTTCAGCAAGGAGAAGTAGATGGCCCGTATGCCGCGCGGTGAGCCTAGGACCGTGCCTGACCCAGCCGGTGACGCCTATGATCGGGAAATGGCCCGGGAGCGGGCGAGGCGCGAGGCGCGCCCGACTAGACAAGCCTCGCCGATCGACTTGGCGCGTGAAGCGTTCGAGGACTTCCAGAACGGCCCCGATATAACGCGCCCGACCACCGCTCAGTCGTTCATTCCAGTGGTCGGGCCGGCTTGGGAAGCTGTGGCCGACCTGCAGGATGGGGACTACGGCGGAGCTGCCTTCAACACCGCGATGGCCGTCGCTGACGTTCTTCCCGTGGGGGTGGGAGTGAAGGGCTTTCGCGTGTTGAGCAAAGGTGTCGGCGTCCTGAAGAAGGGTTCCGTGACGGCTAATGCCGCCAGAAAGTCGCTGCGCGCGAAGGGGCTCGCGCGGCCAGGAGAGGAAATCCACCACACGGTGCCGCTCAACGGGACGCCGCGTAACGTTCAGGATTGGCGCAACAACTACGCCGTGTTGAAGGTGCTGCCGAAGGAACAGCATCGGCGTCTGACCGGCAGTTGGCAGGGCAAGCCGCGATACGACCCGGTTCGTCGGATCTGGATTGGCACGACCGATTGGCAGAAGGCCATCCCGACGGGGCTTGCCGGATACGCCGTCGACGGAATCGAGAACCTCTCGGGACGCAAGAAGTAGCGCTTCCGCTTCGTGCTCTTGACCTCACGGTCGGTCAGATGTGTTCCTAATTTGTTCGGAGGAGCGCAGATGACCGACGAAGACGCCGATATTCAGTTCCCACTGCTCGGGTTCACGACGAACGTGGACATCTGGGGCTTCGAGGATCTGAATGCGCTGACCGTTTGCGGACCGGACACGCTCAAGAAGAACATGCAGGACGGCATGGAGCTGATCGACGCCGGCGGGCGACGCTGGCGGGTCCGCGGCGTCCGGCGACTCGGACCCACGGGATCCTGGATAGGGCGCCTGTTCGGGCGGGGACTGTCGCGCATCGAGCACGATCTCGAGCCGCTTCCGTCCGTTTCCTTGGGCGAGGTGCAGGTGCGCGCCGTGGCGGCCATGGAAGCTCATCCGGAATACTGGTGCGAGGACGACGAGCGGGAGACTGTGCTCGTGGCGCGAATCGCCAAGGTGCGCGCCACGAAGGCCATCGGCGAGATCCACCAGGTGCTCGGCCTCGACAACTTCATGGACTATTGAGGTCGTCGAGGCCGGATGGGGGCGGCCCTATTTCGCCGCCGCCACCCACGCGTCCACCCGGGTACTCAGCACGTCCAGCGGGAGCGGGCCGGCCTCCAGCACCACCTCGTGGAAGGCCTTGAGGTCGAACTTGGGGCCGAGGGCCTGTTTCGCCTGTTCGCGCAGCTCGAGGATCTTGAGCTGGCCGATCTTATAGCTGGTGGCCTGCCCGGGGCTGGTGAAGTAGCGGTCGACCTCGCGCTCGATGTCGAGGGGCGAGCTGATGGTGTTGGCGGTCATGTAGGCGATGGCCTGATCGCGGGTCCAACGCTTGTGATGGATGCCGGTGTCGAGGACGAGGCGCACGGCGCGCCAGATTTCCAGGGAGAGGCGGCCGAAATCGTCATAGGGGTCCTGGTAGAAGCCGGCCTCCTTGGCGAGCTTTTCGGCGTAGAGGCCCCAGCCCTCGATATAAGCGCCCTGGTAGGCGTAGCGGCGGAAGAGGGGCAGGTCCTCCTGCTCCTGGGCGCGGGCGAGCTGGAAGTGATGGCCGGGGGCGCCCTCGTGATAGGCGATGGCCGCGAGTTGCGGCTTCAGCACCTGGGTCATGTCGGACAGGTTCACGTAGAAGATGGCCGGACGCGAACCATCGGGTGAGGCCGGGTTGTAGAAGGCGGTGGAGGCCGTCTTTTCGCGGAAGGGTTCGACCGCGCGGACCTCGAGCGGAAGCTTGGGCAGCCGCTCGAACTGACGATCGGCGACGGCCATGTAGTCGGCGATGAGCCTCTTGGCGTCGGCGAGATACTGCTGCTTGCCGGCGTCGCTGTTCGGGTAGTGGAACTGATCGCCGGTGCGGATGTGCGTGAAGAACCCTTCGAGTGTTCCGGCGAAGCCGACCTTTTTCCGGATCTCCTCCATCTCGGCCCGCAGGCGGCTGACCTCGTCGAGGCCCGTCTGGTGGATCTGGTCGGGCGTGAGCGGGGTGGTGGTGAAGAATTCGACCTGGCTGGCGTAGAACGCTTCGCCGTCGGGCAGCGCCCAGACGCCCGCGACGGTGGTGGCCTTCCCGGACATGGCGTCCAGGGCCTCAAGGTAGCGGGTGAAGCCCCGGCGCCATTCGCCCGTGAGGGCGGCCCGGCCGTCGGCAAGGAGCTTCGTCTTGGCCGCCGGGTCGGCCTCCAGGGCTTCGACCTTCTTCTTGAAGTCGGCCCAGACGGGATGGTCCGCGCCGGAGTCGAACGGAGCGCCCCTGAGCTGGTTCTGCGTATCGGGGATCACGCGGGCGAACACGAAGGCGGGGGGCAGGAAGCCCTTGGCCGTGCGCTGGTCGATTTCGGCGGCGACCTCGCCGGCGACGCGTTCGATGGCCCGCAGGCGCGAGACATAGGCTTCCGCCTCCGCCACCGTACCGACCTGGTGGTTGTTGATGAGCATCACTGGCAGGCCGTTCAGCGCACTGCCGTTCGAGGAGACCGCGTAGTTCTGCCAGTACCACTTCAGCTGTTCGCGCTGGGTGGCGACGGACTTCTCGAAGAGCTCGTAGGAGAGGCGGGAGTCTTCGGAGAGCTTTGCCTTGTCGAACTCGTTCTTCATGCGCGCAAGCTGGGACTCGGCGAGCGCCACGGCCTTCTGCTGACCCGCATAGGTATAGTCGCCGAGTTCGCCGTAGCGTTCCTTCATGCCGAGGGCCGTGAGCGTCTCAGGGCTCAGGCGAGCCGCCTCCAGGAAGGCCGCCTGGAAGAAGGCCGCCAGGCGAGCGTCCTCGGACTGGGCGGCGGCGGTCGCCTGCGCGGGCGCGGAGGGCTGGGCGACGGCAAGCCCGCCGTGGAGGGCGGCGGCGAGCGCCAGAGCGGAACAGGCGGTGCGGAACATGGGGGCCCCTTCGATCAGATGGACGGAGGCGTACGGCGCCTTTCCGCGCCGACAGAAGTGAAATCTTGGAAAGGCGGGCCGGGTGTGGTTCCGCTGGCGGCCTGAAGCAGTCGGGGGACGAATGACGGCGGACGTGATCGTAGTGGGTGGCGGCCACAACGGCCTGACCTGCGCCGCCTACCTGGCCGCGGCTGGGCTGAAGGTGACGGTGCTCGAGCGGCGGAGCGTCGTGGGCGGCGCCGCTGTCACGGAGGAGTTCCATCCGGGGTTCCGGAATTCGGTGGCGAGCTACACCGTCTCGCTGCTGAACCCGAAGGTGATCGCGGACCTGGAACTGGCGCGGCACGGCCTGCGGGTGGTGGAACGGAAGCTCTCGAACTTCCTGCCGCTGGACGGTGATTCCTTCTGCGTCGGAGACGGCGTGACCAGAGTCGAGACGGCGCGGTTTTCGGTGCGTGACGCGGAACGGCTCGACGCCTATGGCGCGCGGCTGGAGGCGATCGCCGATGTCCTGCGCGAGCTGGTGCTCGAGACGCCGCCGAACCTGGTGGAGGGCGGCCTTGCGGCGGCGCTGCCGGAGCTTCTGAAGAGCGCCAGCGTTGGCCGGCGCCTTTCAAAGCTGGACCTGACAGCCAAGCGGGACCTGCTCGCGCTGTTCTCGCAATCGGCCGGCGACTGGCTGGACGGCTGGTTCGAGAGCGAGCCGATCAAGGCGGCCTATGGCTTCGACGGCGTGGTGGGCAACTACGCCAGCCCCTACACGCCCGGCTCCGCCTATGTGCTGCTGCACCACGTGTTCGGCGAGGTGAACGGCAAGAAGGGCGCCTGGGGCCACGCGATCGGCGGCATGGGGGCGATCACCCAGGCGATGGCGGCCTGCTGCCGGGAGCGGGGCGTGGAGATCCGCACGGACGAAGCCGTGTCGGAGGTGATCGTGGAAAAGGGGCGGGCCGTCGGCGTGGCCACGGCGCGCGGCGAGCGGCTCAAGGCGCGGGCGGTGGTGTCGAACCTGCATCCGCGGCTGACCTTCGAGCGGCTGGTGGACCCCGGCGTGCTGCCAGCGGACTTCCGGGAGCGGATCGGGCGCTATCGCTCCGGTTCAGGCACCTTCCGGATGAACGTGGCGCTGTCCGAACTGCCGCGGTTCTCGGTGAAGCCGGAGCCCGGCGACCACCTGACGGCGGGGGTCATCATCGCGCCGAGCCTCGCCTACATGGACCGGGCCTACATGGACGCGCGCAGCCACGGCTGGTCGCGCGAGCCGATCGTCGAGATGCTGATTCCGTCGACGCTGGACGACAGCCTGGCTCCCACCGGCCGGCATGTGGCGAGCCTATTCTGCCAGCACGTGGCGCCGGAACTGCCGGACGGCCGATCCTGGGACGACTGTCGTGACGAGGTGGCCGACCTGATGATCGCAACCGTGGAACGGCATGCGCCGGGCTTCGCCGCCTCGGTGATCGGCCGCCAGATCCTGTCGCCGCTCGACCTAGAGCGGACGTTCGGGCTCGTCGGCGGCGACATCATGCACGGCCGGCTCAGCCTGGATCAGCTGTTCTCGGCGCGGCCGGTGCTGGGGACGGGAGATTACCGCACGCCCCTGGGCGGGCTCTACCAGTGCGGCTCCGGGACCCACCCTGGGGGCGGGGTGACCGGCGCGCCGGGCCACAACGCTGCGCGCGAGATCGTCAGGGATTGGCGCCGAAGACGGTTGTGACGCCTACGGCGCGCTGAAGTAACCGTGCTCGCCGCTGACGCGCACCTGACAGGGGCGGCCCTCGTCGTGCATTTCGCGGGCGCGGCGATTGGCGGCCGCTCGGGCGATATCCTTGTCCGTGGAGAGACCAAAGACCTGGCCGTCGAGTTCGACGGCCCAGCCGCCATCGTGGGGGAGGACGGTGAGCACCGCCCGCTCAGGCATCATACGCATAAATTCATTATAGCACATTTCGCCGCGGATCGGGGATTTTTCGAGGTTCGATCTTGCACTCCTGGCCCTGAGACGCCATGATAGATAAATCAAATCTCGTTTTGGCTCGCCCGCCTTCCGAGTTGAGGTCAGTACTTCGGCTTCGGACTCGGCATTCGACCCTCTCCGATAATTTGATCTCAGCGCCGATCTCCGGTGCGAGAACTCATGTCCGAAAGGGACGATCTATGGCGACTGGAACCGTGAAGTGGTTCAACCCGCAAAAGGGTTTCGGGTTCATCCAGCCGAGCGACGGCGGCAACGACGTGTTCGTGCACATCTCGGCCGTCGAGCGCGCCGGCATGGCCACGCTCAATGAAGGCCAGACGGTGAGCTTCGAGCTCGAGCGCGACAAGCGCAGCGGCAAGATGTCGGCCGGCCAGCTTCAAGCGGTCTGATCGACATCGGGCGTGACGCCCGCTAAAGCGACGGGTCGGCCGAACAGGCCGGCCCGTTTCGCGTTTCAGCGATTAGGGTAGTCGAAGAGAGAAGCCGATGGCGAAAGAAGAACTCATCGAGTTCGAGGGCGAGATCATCGAGCTGCTGCCTGAGGGCCGGTTCCGCGTGCGGCTCGAGAACGACCACGAGATCCTGGCCTACACGGCCGGCAAGATGAAGAAGAACCGCATCCGCTCGATGGTGGGTGACAGGGTGACGGTCGAAATGACCCCTTACGACACCGATCGCGGGCGGATCACCTTCCGGCACCGTGACGCTGCGCCTCGTATCGGCGGCGCGGCGAGGCCGACTTACCGCCGGCGCTGAGCGCCGGCTCCGAACCACCGCTGAATTTCCGCTGACTTCCGCGAACCGGCCGCACCCACGGCCGGCGAAGACGCATGCCTGCACAGGTTCGCGGAGCCGGCCTCGACAGGAGTCCATAATGAGGAAGCCGACCCAATACACGCGCGGCCTGGCGCGCGAGATCTGCCAGCGCCTGGCGCGGGGCGAAAGCTGGACCCGCATCTGCGCCGAAGAGAAGCTGCCCGAGTTCTCGACGGTCTGCGCCTGGCGGGTGAGGCATCCCGAGTTCGATCGCGAAGTCGAAGATGCCCGCGAGATGGCGGCGGACCATTTCGCAGAACGCGCGCTCGAGGTCGCCGAAGCCTCGACCCGGGAGACGGCCGCGGCCGACCGACTGAAGGTCACGACCCTGCTCAAACGCGCGGCCCTGGCGACCTCGGGCCGCGGCCGCAAGGCGGAGGCCAAGGCGAAGAAGGCCCAGCCGCAGGAGGTGGTCTTCCGCGTGCGGCACTTCGAGCGGGTCACCGACGCCGACGGGCGGGTCTCGGTGCGAGAGGTCGTGCCGGAGGGCGAGGCTTGAGCAGGCCCAAGCGCGAGCCGGCGTTCGGCCTGCCGGTCGGATGGAAGCCGAGGCCGCACCAGGAGACCCTCTGGACGGCGCTCATCGGTGGCTGCAAGCGGGCCGACGTCGTGGCGCACAGGCGATGGGGGAAGGACGAGGTGGCCCTGCACTGGGCGGCCTGGGCGA
Organism: Pseudomonadota bacterium; assembly: GCA_049323595.1. Classification (GTDB taxonomy): domain Bacteria; phylum Pseudomonadota; class Alphaproteobacteria; order Caulobacterales; family Caulobacteraceae; genus Phenylobacterium. Next base: position 36,316 of record JBMOOD010000022.1, on the reverse strand, counting down.
CGCAGAACCGGGTCGGGGGCTACTGGCATATGCTGCCGGAAGCCTCGCAGGGGCGGAAGGTGATCTGGGACGCGGTCAATCCGCACACCGGGCGTCGCCGCATCGAAGAAGCCTTCCCGCCCGGGATGAACCCTGAGTTCCTGGACGCCGAGATGAAGGTGCGGCTGGGCAACGGTTCGACTTGGCAGGTGGTGGGATCGGATAACGTGAACCGTCTGGTCGGGGCCTCGGTCGCCGGTGTGGTGCTGTCGGAATGGTCGCTGGCGCGCCCCGAGGGCTGGACCTTCATCCGGCCCATGTTGCTGGAGAACGACGGCTGGGCGTTGTTCCTGTGGACGCCGAGGGGGCGCAACCACGCCACGCATTCCTTCGAGAGCCGCCGCAAGGATCCGGACTGGGTCTGCGTGAAATCGCCGGCGACGGAGACGCAGGTCTTCACCGACGCCGAGCTTTCCCGAGAGCGCGCCGAGCTGGTCGCCGAGCTTGGCCCGGAGGAGGGCGAGGCGCGCTTCGCATCGGAGTACCTGGTGGATTTCGATGCGGCCTCGCCGGGCGCGTATTACGCGAGCCTGCTGGGCGAAGCCGAACGGGCGGGGCGGATCGGCCGCGTGCCGGTGGATCCATCCCTCCGCGTGGACACCGCCTGGGACCTCGGCATCGACGACTACACGGCGATCTGGTTCTTCCAGCGGGCCGGCCGGGAGGTCCGGGTCGTGGACTACTACGAGACGAGCGGCGAGGGCCTGCCGGCCATCGTGCGCGGGGCGATCGCCGGGAAGCCTTACCTGTGGGGCGCGCACCACCTGCCGCACGACGTCATGGTGCGCGAGCTCGCCACCGGGCGGTCGCGATACGAGACCCTGGAGAGCCTCGGACTGTCCGGGATCTGCGTCGGCGCGGCCGCCGATCCCGAGGAGCGGGTGAACGCCGCGCGGCTGATGATCCCTCTGTGCTGGTTCGACGCCGAGCGGTGCGCGCGGGGCCTGGAGCGCCTGCGCGCCTATCGCAAGCGGTGGAGCCGGGCGACGCTGAGCTATGGCGGGCCGCTGCACGACAAGGCGAGCCATGGCGCCGACGCGTTCGGAGAGTTCGCGCTGAACCGGGCAGGCGGGCCCACGGCGGAGCCTGCCTCCGGGCCGGCGCGACGTGCAGCCGGCGGTGGCCTTTCGTGGATGGCGTGAGCGCCGCTGAAGTTAACGTTGAGGGTTGATCGCTCGTTAGGAGCGTTGATGTTAAAGGAATTTTCGTCGGGGGCGTCACGGCAGGAGACCGTCGATGCCGGAGTTTGTGCGGCAAGTCATCGATGTCGTCGAGGCGCGCCCTCTGTCGTCCGCCCTGATCTTCATGGCGGCGATCCTCTACATACGGTTCATGGCGTCCGGACCGCGAGCCTACTGAGCACCTGCCCGATAGGAGGCGGCGCAGCGTCAGTCCATCGCCGCCAGTGCGGCGGGCGCGCCGGGGCCCCGGGGATCATCCTCGACCAGTATGCGTGCGATCTCGGAGATCAGCGCCGGCGCGGAGATCGGCTTGGCCACCATGCCGTTCATGCCGGCCGCAAGGTACTCGGCGCGCTGGTGCGTCATCGCGTTGGCCGTCAGCGCGAGAATAGGGACCTTGCCCTCAGGGCCCTTCAGGCCCCGGATCGCCTGAGCGGCCTCCAGGCCGCCCATGTGGGGCATCTGGATGTCCATGAGAATGAGATCGAAGGCGTCTCGGCGTGCGGCGTCCACGCCTGCGACCCCGTCCTCGGCCTCGGTGACCTCGGCGCCAAGGCGGGTAAGCAGGGTGCGGGCCACGAGGCGGTTGGTGGGGTTGTCTTCGACGAGCAGGATCCGGACGCCTTCGAGCACGTCGGCCTCGGCGTCGGCGGCGGCCTCTGGCGCGGCGGCGGCGGGGGCCGTGAACTCGAACCAGAAGGTGGAGCCGACGCCGGCGACACTCTTGAAGGCGATTTCACCGCCCATCATCCGCAACAGCGCGCGTGTGATCGACAGGCCGAGACCGGCGCCGCCGAAACGCCGGGCCGTGTCGCCCTCGGCCTGGTGGAAGCGGTCGAAGAGCCGTTCCTGGGCCGCGGGCGTCATGCCCACGCCCGTGTCCTCGACCTCCAGTCGCACGCGACGCACGCCCTCGCCGGCATTGCGCACCTCGAGTCGGGCCTCGACCCTGCCGTCGGACGTGAACTTCACTGCGTTGCCGATGAGATTGAACATCGCCTGGCGAAGCCGGACAGGGTCGGCGTCGATCCAGAGGTCGCCGCCGCGGATGCGTGAACGGAGCGCGACGCCCTTGGCGCGAGCCTGACCGTCGAGGAGACCCACGACCGCCTGCAGGGCTTCGCCAGGCTTCATGGGTTCCGGCGAGAGGTCGAGCTGACCCGCCTCGATCTTCGAGAAGTCCAGCACGTCGTTGAGCAGCTGGGAGAGCATGCGGCCGCAGTCGCCCGCCTGGCGCATGAGCTCTCGGCCTTCGTCGGAGATCGGTTCGCGATCCAGCAGCTGCAGCGCCCCAAGGACGCCATTCATGGGCGTGCGGATCTCGTGACTCACGTTGGCGAGGAACTCGGCCTTGGCGCGGGTCGCGGACTCGGCTTCGGCCTTGGCTTCCTGGAGCGCCGCCTCGGTCTCGACCTGGACGGTCACGTCTCGGCTGACGTCGATGGTCGCCACGGGGACGCCATCCTCAAGGATCAGTCGGCCGCTCGACTGGAGCCAGATCCAGCGGCCATCCTTGCGGCGGACACGCACCGTCATGACCTCGGAGCGCGCGGGATCGGCCAGAAGGCGCTTAAAGGCCCTTCGCATCGCCTCGCGGTCGGTGTCGGGGTGGGTGATGCTCCACCGGGACGTGCCGATCAGTTCGTCAGGATGGTAACCGAGCACGGTCTCGGCAGCCGGCGAGACATACTCGTAGGCGCCATCGAGATTGGTGCGCGCGATCACATCGCTGACATTGGCGGCGAGGGTCTCGTAGTCGTCCAATGCGGCGTTCAGCCGGCGCTGGGCTTCCTGGGCCGAGGGCGTGTCGAGGGCGCGCCCCACGCTGAAGAGCGCGCCGAGGGCGAGGACGATCCAGACCGGCGCGAGTTCCCCAAGTTCGAGGCCTTTGGCCAGCGCCAGCACCGCAAGCGCGCCGACGGCTGGCGCCGCGCCGGCCAGGAAGAACACGGCGGGGACGTTGTAGAAGAGCATGACGCCTACGGCGGCGACCGTCAGGAACAGTGCGGCCGCCGTCGCCTGGGCCACGGGGGCCCCGGAAATCCAGAAGAGGGCCCCGAGGGCAAGCCACCATAGGTTGTTGGCGGCATAGGCCATGAGGAAGTTGGCGCGGCCGGGACGGTCGAAGCCGCCCAGACGCGCCTGGGGACGGGTCGCAAGCCAGAGCCAGCCTTCGATCAGCAGCCCGATCACTGTCCAGGCGAGGCAGATGCGCCAGGGCGCGATGAGCGACGAGCCAAGGCCGGTCATGACATTCAGGACCAGCTTCACGACGATCACGTCATGCAGCGGCTGGGCGGCCTCATCGAGCCGGTCGACCAAGGACAGCCTGCGGCGCGCCAGCGTCCCGCGACCCGGATCGCTGGGCGCTGGTCGCGACGGCCGGACCTGGGATCGGGTCCCTCTCACCGCGGCTCCTCCAGCGCGCGTCCAGAAGCTCGCCAGTCTAGCGACGGACGGCCAAGCTTCACTGCGGCAGATCGCCCTCGACCGGCGTCGGAATGTCGCGGGAGACCGGCTTCAGTTCCGGCGCCTTGACTCCAAGTTTCACGAATGTAACCTGCGTTTGCTACAAACGTAAGAACGAGGGTGGAGATGGAGAAGGCGCGGGCAGGATTGATCGCGGCGATCGGCACGTTCGCGGCCGGCGAGGCCAGCGGCGAGACAGGGACATTGGTAAGCGGTCCGCTCGGCGAGGCCGGCTATGTGCTCGTGCCGCCCGAACAGCGGTTGACGTTCGCAGGCGTCGTCGCCGACGCCGCGCCGGAGGTGCAGATTGTGATGGCGCTCCTGGCCCTGGCTACCGTGGGCTCGGCGGTGGTCTGGGCCATGGGCCTAGGCAGGGTGGGACGTGGCGATGCGAGAGGATTGGCCGCCGCGCTGGCGCGGCTCCGGATCGTTCGGTCGGGCGCCACGCCGCTGGGCCTGCTCATCGCCGCCTATGGCTTGTTCGCGGGCTTCATCGGGACGGCGAACGTCCGGCCGGCGCCCGATCTGACCGTTTTTGCGCCAGGTCTGGCCGAGGCGACCCTGGCGATCATGCTGGGGCTGCTCGCGACCACGGTCGCGATCGTCTGTGAGCGGCACCTCGAGGGCCGGATCCGCCAGGCTGCGGCCTGACGCGGCATGGCCGCGCCCAACATCTCGGAGGCCGAGAGCCAGGTGATGGCCGTCGTCTGGGCGGCGGTCGAGCAGGGCGAAGGCGGCGCGGGGGCTGCGGATATCGTGACGTCGGTGGGCCCGGCCCGGGGCTGGGGCGAGTCCACCGTGCGCACCCTCATTCACCGCCTGATCCGCAAGGGCGCTCTGAAGTCGGAGCGGCGGCGGGGCCAGGTGGTCTATGCGCCGCTTCTGAGCCGCGAGGCCTGGATGACAGCGGAAAGCCAGGGGTTGCTGGAGCGTCTGTTCGGTGGGCGGCTCACCGCCATGGTGGCGCACTTGGCGCGTGAGCAGGCCATGACTCCGGACGATGTCGCGCGCCTGCGGAAGCTCGTGGCGGAGCTGGATGCCGACGACGAGGAATGACCCTCTATGTTCTTGATTTGTTCTTGACATTCGCCGGGAAATTTGAGAGAGTTCTGTCAGCGTTGATTGTTGCGCCTCGGGACGGGCCGCCGCTGCGGCAGTGAGTCCCCGGCAGCCGGCGCTAGGAGCTTCAGCCACGTTCGGAAGCCGCGAAGACGCGGCTGTTTCACCCGCCGGGCCGGCGCCCGCGCGGACGCCTTTACATGGGATCCTTGCCTTGTCCGATGACGACATCCTTTCCGAGGCGCGCGCGGCCTTCCAACTCGCAGCCGACGCCGAAGCCGAGAACCGCCGCGAGGCGCTCGACGACCTGCGCTTCGCCAGACTGGGCGAGCAGTGGCCCGAGCGGGTTCGGCGGGAGCGCGAACTGGAAGGCCGGCCGTGCCTGACGATCAATCGCCTGCCGGCCTTCATCCGCCAGGTCGTCAACGACGCGCGCCAGAACAAGCCGGCGATCAGCGTGCATCCGGTGGACTCCGGCGCCGATCCGGGGACGGCGGAGGTGTTCAACGGTCTCATCCGCCACGTGGAACAGAGTTCGGACGCGGAGGTGGCCTACGACACAGCGCTGGATTTCGCGGTGACGAGCGGGGTGGGCTATTTCCGCATCAACACCCGCTACGCGACCGACGACAGCTTCGACCAGGACCTGGCGTTCGAGCGCGTGGCGAACCCCTTCTCGGTCTATGGCGACCCGGAATCGACGGCGGCGGATTCGGCGGACTGGAACACCGCCTTCGTGGTCGACAGCCTGCCAAGGGCGGCGTTCGAAGCGCAGTGGAAGGGCGCCGAGCCGGTGGACTGGGAGGCGGATGACCCCAGTCGACGGGACGGCCCCTGGCTCGACGGCGACCGCGTGTTGGTGGCCGAATACTGGCGGCGTGAGCGGACGGCCAGGACCATCCTGGCGCTGAGCGACGGGCAGGTGATCGAGGAGGGGCTCTACAAGGCGCAGAAGTCCATGTTCGATGCGCTCGGCGTCTCGGTGGTGGGGCGTCCGCGGACCGTGGCGAGCCACAAGGTCACCCAGCGGATCCTGACGGGAGCCGAGGTCGTGGAGACCGTGGACTGGGCGGGGCGCTACATCCCGATCGTGCCGGTCTATGGCGAGGAACTGATGGTGGACGGCCGCCGGCGCCTGCGCAGCCTGGTGCGCGACGCCAAGGACCCGCAGCGGATGTTCAACTACTGGCGCACCACCTCCACCGAGCTGGTGGCGCTGGCGCCGAAGGCGCCGTTCATCGGGCGCAAGGGCGCGTTCGAGACGGACTCCGCCAAGTGGGCGACGGCCAATGTCCAGAGCCACGCCTACATCGAATACGATGGGCCCGAACCGCCGATGCGGCAGCCCTTCGCGGGCGTGCCCGCCGGGGCGCTGCAGGAGGCAATGAACGCCGCCGACGACATGAAGTCGATCATGGGCCTCTACGACGCCAGCCTGGGCGCGCGGTCGAATGAGACCTCTGGCCGCGCGATCATGGCGCGCCAGAGGGAGGGCGATACGTCGACCTTCCACTACATCGACAACCTGAGCCGGGCGATCCGGCACGCCGGCCGAATCCTGTTGGACCTGATCCCCAAGGTCTATGCGACGCCGCGGGTGATCCGGGTGCTGGGGCCGGACGGGGCGGCGAAGAGCGTCGGCGTCGCGCCGGGCGGCCAGGCCGCGGGGCCGGGCGCCGAGCTTCTAAAGGCGGTGGGGCGCATCTACGACCTGACGGCCGGCAAGTACGACCTGACGGTCCGCGCGGGCCCGAGCTTCACCAGTCGCCGCGAGGAAGCGGCGACGCAGATGATCGAACTGATCCGTGCGTACCCGATGGCCGCGCCGCTGCTGGGCGACCTGCTGGCGCGGAACCTTGACTGGCCCGGCGCGGACGAGATCGCCGGGCGGTTGGCGGCGCTGCTCCCTGCGCAAATGAAGGGGGAGGCGCCGGAACTGGTGGCCGCGCGTCAGCAGCTCGCCCAGATCGGCCAGGCGCTGACCGCCGCACGCACTGAGATCGGCGCGCTCAAACAAGACCGGGCGCACGAGGCGCGGAAGCTCGAGATCGAGGCGTTCGAAGCAGAGACGAACCGTCTGAAGGCCATGCAGGCCATGGACCACAAGCGCTGACGTTCTCTTATTGTTCTGATGGAGTGTCGCGCAACCATCTGGAGTACGCGAAATCGCTTGTCGATGCTCCGCAGGGCGCGGGCCGCTGCTGAGGGATTCCGTTCGCCCTGAAGCTCTCGGGAGGCGATGATCTGCTCGGTCCGAGTGTTTGCGCCGTATCGCATCACCTCATGTTCCTGGCCGTCTGTTGGTACGGGTTCGCCCTGGGCTTGTTGGGCCTGGTGATGAGACCTCACCGCGGCCTGGGCATCGCCCTCGCAGCTCTGCTCGTCCCCGAGCCTCTGCTGTTCACAGGGCGCAACGTGGTCTTCGGCTGGCCGGGCCTGAGCCTGTACTGAACCCACCCTCTGCCGGCGCGACTGCAGTCCGCAGGCCAATCGGTGGCGGGGGGCGTGCTCCTCCGCCTCGGACGAACCGCGCCCCCTGGCGCCAAACTCAAGGACATCCATGGACAACGATCCCATTGTCGCGGGCGAAGACGTCGCGCGCCTGAATGAAGCGATCCTGCAGGCTGAGGAGATCGACGAACCGGCGCCGGAGCCGGAGCTGTTCGAACTGGAACTAGACGGCGAGGTCCACACACTGCCGGCGGCGCTCAAGGGCGCGTTCCTGCGGCAGGCGGACTACACCCGCAAGACGCAGGAGCTGGCCGAGCATCGTCGCGCGCTGGATTCCGAGCGGGAAGCCTTCGCGCGGGAGGCGGCCGCGGGCCGCAGCGCGAACCGGGACCGCGTGCGCCTGGCCCTGCTGGACGAGCAGCTGAGCGACTTCGAGGGTGTCGACTGGGACGCCTTCGCCGCGGAGGATCCGGAGGGCGCCCAGGCGCTGTGGGGACGTTTCGAGGCGGTCGCCAAGGCGCGGGAGGAACTGGACTACGCCGTGCGCCACGCCGACGAGCGCGACCAACTGCGGGCGGCGAGGGCCGCCGCAGAAGCGATGGCGAAGACGGGCGCGCGGCTGCGCGAGGAGATCGACGGCTGGTCGCCGGACGTTGCGGCCCGGCTCGTGGAGTATGCGCAGGCCTTCGGCGTGACGCTGGAGGAACTCGCTGAGGCCGCCGACCCGAGGCTCTGGAAGCTCCTGCACAAGGCCTGGAAAGCCGACGAGGCGGCGTCCGCTCCGACGGTCCGCGCCGACGTGCGACCGGCGGTGGTGCTGGCGGGCGGCGGTCCGGGCGGCGGCAGTGTCCGTGACGAGCTCGGCACCAAGGAGTGGATGCGTAGGCGCAATGCCCAGGCCGGGGAGCGCTGATGGCCAAGTTCCTCGACGTGGATCCGCGCGCGGCCGCCGGCCTTCACGTCCCCAAGCACCTCACGCCGCAAGATCAAGCTCTGCTCGCACGCGCGCCGAGAAAGGACGGTACGCGCGTGACGGTGCGTGCGTACGACATCCCCCGCATCACGGGGCCGCTCGGCCAGCTCACGCCGGACCACATGTACGTCGAGTACGACGATGGCCGGGACCAACTGATCGCGCGAGGAGGGCCGAACGACAACGCCGGCGCGGCCTTGAGCGACGAATGGACCGTGACCGCCGGCGTCACTTCCGCGCGAAAGAGCCGCGACTACGGGCGCGGTGGGCGCGTGCTCTTTCAGGGCTTTCTGCCTGGCCAGACGGCGCAACAGGCCGCCGCCCCGGCCCGGGCGCACGCGGAAGAGGTCAACCAAGGCCGCCGACGATACGGCTGGGGCGCCAATTCAAACAGCTACGCCGCGGACGTGGTGGAGCGCCTGTTCGGGGTGCGGCCCGGTGATAGTCAGACACCTGGCTACCGCCAACGACTGCGCGATGCGCCCCGGATCCGGGCTGAGCCCATCGACCTCAGTCCTGCGCTGCGAGGCCAGCCCTACTGACTCGGCAAGTCCTCCGAATCCGGGGGCGACCAGGTGAGGCGTAACAGCAGCAGAAACGTGGACAGCATGCTCGCCAACAGCGGTACGAATATCGCGGGCGCGAATGCGAAGAAGCCCAAAGCCCCAGCGTCGCTGTGCTGAAGCGCGCGCCACATGACGGCGGCCGGCGCCGCCAGCGGCGCCCACACCGCGATCAAATGGGGCCAGAGGGGTGGCTTGGCCCGCACCGCCTCAATGCTCCAGACAACCGCGCCCAACGCATAGATCCAGTTCGCGACCGAAAGTGGCAGACCGGGCCACGTCTCATTCCAACCCGCCACGGCGGCCATCGGCAGGACCGCCACGGCGACCAGAAGTAGTCCTCCGGGCAAGATGTACCGTCGCATCGGCGGCTCCAAGTTCCGACTTTGTTCCCATAACCCTAGGGTGAAGTCTGAGGCGGCGCAAGCTGTCGTCTCGACCGATCCAGAATGGGTCCACCGTCTCCAGGCAGGAGGACACGAAGGACCCCTCGTTCGCCGAAGATCTCCCAGCACGCCCGCTCGCGGGCCTTGGAGGCGAACCGGCCCATCCCTTCTCCCCAAAGGACAATCCATGCCCAACACCATCCTGACCGCCACCGCGGTGACGCGGGAGGCGCTGCGCGTGCTCCACCAGAAGCTCAATTTCGTGGGCACGATCACGCGCGACTACGACGAACGGTTCGCCCAGCAGGGCGCCAAGGTGGGCGACACGCTCAAGATCCGCCTGCCCAACCAGTACACCGTCCGCTCGGGCGCGGCCCTGGCCGCCCAGGACACCACCGAGAGCTCTGTGGACCTGAAGGTCCAGACCCAGAAAGGTGTCGACCTGAACTTCACGTCCGTGGACCTGACGATGAGTCTGGACGACTTCTCCGAGCGCATCATCGAGCCCGCCATGAGCGTGCTGGCCGCCAACATCGAGGCGGACGCCATGAGCATGTACAAGGACGTCTGGAACCAGGTGAACAACCACGGCCAGCCGGCGACCTTCGGCAAGGTGCTGGAGGCCCGGAAGGTGCTGGTGGACAATCTGGCGCCGCTGAACGCCCGGACCTGCAACCTGAACACCCAGGACAACGTCGACCTGGTGGATGCCCTGAAGGGGCTGTTCAACGACAAGTCCACCATCAGCAAGCAGAACCGCGAAGGCTTCATGGGCCGGACCGCCGGGTTCGACTTCATGGAGAACACGCTGTGGCCGGCGCACGTCCGTAGCGGCGCCAACGGCTCGTACCTCGTGAACGGCGCGGCGCAGTCGGGCGGCGTGCTGGTCGTCGACACGGGGGCCGGCGCGCCGGCGGCGGGTGACGTGTTCACCATCGCGGGCGTCTTCCGCGTCCATCCCGAGACCAAGCAGTCGACGGGCGTGCTGCAGCAGTTCGTGGTCGGCGCCGGCGCGACGACGACCAACTGGCCGATCTCTCCCGCGATCGTCACGTCGGGCGCTGGCCAGAACGTCTCGGGTTCTCCGGCCGACAACGCAGCCATCAGCATCGCGGGCACGGCGAACACCCCGCATGGCCTGTCGATGGCCTACCAGAAGGGGGCGTTCGCCTTCGCGACGGCCGACCTGGTGATGCCGCGCGGCGTCGACTTCGCGAGCCGCGAGGTCTTTGACGGGGTCTCGATGCGGATCGTGCGCCAGTACGACATCAACACGGACAAGTTCCCGTGCCGACTGGACGTGCTCTACGGTTACAAGACCATCCGGCCGCAGCTGGCCTGCCGCCTGGCGAACAAGTAGCGCCGCCTGAAACGTCGGAGCGGCGGCCGTGCGCCGCCGCTCCGCAACCTCACCTCTCTCTCCTCCACCTGAGGCGGGCCGCTCCAACGGCCCGGCGCCCTTGCCATGAGGCACCGCATGAAGCCGTTCATCCCCGTTGACGACGCCACGGCGACGATCTCAGCCACCACCTCCTCCGCGAGCGCGGCGATCAAGGCACAGCCGACCGGCGCGCACCAGCTGCGGCTCTTCAACGCCGGATCGGCGACCGTCTTCTGGGCCGCCGGCGCGGCCGCGGTGACGGCGGCGACGTCCGATATTCCGCTACCGGCGGGCGCCATCGAAGTCATCACCCTGCCGAACGGTACGGTGGGGCCCGCAACCCACATCGCCGCGATCACCGAATCGGGGACCGCCACGCTGTACGTCACGACGGGGCAGGGACTGTAGGAATGACCCTGCACCTCGGACGTCGCGGACCCGGCCATCAGGCGCGGACGGACGTCGGCGTCGCCGGTGAGCCGCAAGCGGGCTTCAGCCCCGAGGCGGAAGCGCTGTTCGCGCGCTTCACCGTGGAGCCCGACGTCGCGCGGAAGGGGCTCCTGGACGATCTGATCGCGGCGCTGAAGGATGCCGGCGTCTGGACGCTGCTGGAAGGATTCTACGTGCTGGCTGCGCATGATGCGCAGGCGGCCCGGCAGAACTGGAGGGCCGACGTCTACAATCTGACCCCGGTGAACGGCCCGGCCTTCACCACGGATCGCGGTTACGTCGGCGATGGCGCATCGGCCCACCTGGACACCGGCTTCGACATCACGACCGAAAGCGCCCTGTGGGACGCGGACGCAAGCATGTGCCTTGGCGGCTACCTGGCCGAGAACCCGGTCGGGTCGCAGCCGTATCTGGGGCGCAGCGGCCTGGGGAATCTCTCCATGCGCACGCCCGACGGCGCACAGTGGATCTCCCGGATCATGCGGGCCTCGGACACGGTGCGGACGACAGGTCTGACCACGGGAACCTTCGCGATCCGACGCACCTCGCCGGTCGATGTCGCCACCTATGTGAACGGCGCCGAGCAGACCGGGGCGGCCACCGCGGCGACGCCGACGGCGGCCACGCTGGTCGGTCTTCGCGCCGGCACGGGCTATTCCACCGGGAGGCTCGCCGCGATGTTCTTCGGTTCGGGCGCCATCACCGAAGCGCAACACGCCGCGATCCACGGCGCCCTCCTCGCCTATCTCACCGCGCTTGGAGCGGACTGACGGGTAACCTCGACAATCCAGCCCCGGCGGCCTGACGGCCGCTCCTCGAGACTTCGCCGACCGCGGTTGCGACGAGCGGCGACCTGCTTCGGCCCTCGACAGAAGCCTCACTCCGCATTCCGCCCTGCCGCGCGCCGGCCCGGGCCCACCCAAAATCTCGGACGCTCACATGGCGATCACCACCTACGCCCAGCTGCAGGCTGCGGCGGCGAACTGGCTTGTCCGTGCGGATCTGACCGCGCGTATTCCTGAGTTCATATCCCTCGCGGAAGCGCGGTTGAACCGTCTGCTGCGCACACGCCTCGCGGAGGCAGAAGTCGCTGTCAGCGCGACCGTCGGCTCCCGCAAGGCCGCACTGCCGCCCGGATTCACCGAACCCCTGCGTCTGTGGATCGAGAGAGAGGAAGGCCGTCTCGAGCTGCCCTTCCTCGAAGCTGCGTTGATCGGCGCATCCTCGCTCCGCGGGACGCCCGGGGCCTGGACGGTGGACGGCGCCACAATCGCGTTCGACCGCCCGTGCGCCGACGCCTATGCCCTGACATTGCGCATGCTGAAGGCGTTCGCCCTCAGCGACGGGGCGCCGACGAACGCCCTGCTCACCGATGCGCCGGACGTCTACCTGTTCGCCACGCTCTGCGAGGCAGGCCCCTTCCTGCGGGACGGGGAGCTGGCGGCGGCCTACGAGGCCAAGCTGGACCGGGCCATCGGCGAGCTGAACGCCAAGGAGGCCCGTAGCCGCGCGCCGCAGCGCCTCAGCACCGAGCTGAGCGCGCTGTCGACGCCGCGGGGACTTGCATGCTGACGCCCGTTGGCCCGGGGCTGCCCGAGGGCGTGCGCGCGGCCCTACGCTCGCTGCAGGACGGTCTGTTGTCGCTGCTGCAGCCAGGCGCGCCCACGCCGGTCTTCGCCACCGATCAGGCGGGTCTGCCGCCGGCCGCGGACCACCCGCGCACGCTCGTGCTCGTCACCGACCTCAACATCCTCGCCCACTCGGACGGGGTCCACTGGATCCGCCAAGACACGGGAGCCGTGATCGTCTGATGCCTTCTTCCTGGTCGCCATCGCTCCGGTTCGAACTCCAGTTCACCGGCGAAAACATCAACCTGTGGGGCGAAAAGCTGAACGCCGTCCTCGCCCACGCGGACTATGCCGTGGCCGGCTGGCTCACCAAGCCGCTCATCGCCGACACGGCGCTCACGACCGCCAACGCCGGCGACGACGAGGCTCGCGCGGCGATGATCAAGTTCACCGGCGGGGCGGGGCCCTTCAAGGTGACCATCCCCCCGGTCAGCAAGGCGTACCTTGTTTGGAACGCCTGCGAAGGGACCGTGACGCTGACCACCGGCGCAGGCGCGGGCGTCACGGTCGATCCGGGCGACATCGTCTGGGCCGCGACGGACGGCGCCTCCGTGACCACGCCGGGATACAGCGGCTCGTCGATCAAGGACTGGGTCGCTGCGACGGCCTGGTCGTACAACGCCGGCAACTTGCCGGCCCAGGCCGGCAACGCCGGCAAGTTCGTCAAGACCGACGGGACGGACGCCAGCTGGCAGGCGCTGTCGACGGCGGACCTCACCGACTACGCGAGCGCCGTAAAGGGCCTCGCGCTCGCCTTCGCCATCGCGCTCTAGGAGATCAGGACATGGCCGTAACGCCAAACAGCATCGTCACGCCGCAAACGCCGCGATCGAACGTGGTGAATATCGCCGCCGCAAACTCGACCTACACATCCAGCCCGACCAACACGGTGCTGGTCGCCACGGCAGGCGCCAACGGCGGCCGGCTGACGCGCCTGCACGCCATCCCCTGCGAGAGCATCACGACCGCCAACCAACTCCAGCTGTTCCGTTCGCTGGACGACGGCGCCACCAAGCTGCTGGCCGACAGCGCGCTCATGGCGACCTACACGATGGCGCAGACGACCGAGGCGCCGAGCACGGACTTCGGATTCTCCGACGACAATGCCGCGATCCTGTCGCCGAACGAACGGCTCTACGTCGCCCAGGGCCAGGCGAAGAGCGTCAACTTCGTCGCAGAGTGGGCGGACTATTGATGGCTCGGAAGCGATTTGGCTTGGGACGGAATCCACTCGGCGGACGGAACCCCGCGCTCGGCATCGTCAAGGAGAGGCTCGATCGGGTCATTCAGTATGTCGACCGAGCCGGTCCAGCAACGGGAACCCTCGGCCCGTTCGACTTTTCGAGCGTTGTGGATGTGTGGCTGTACGGTGGTGGTGCCGGCGGGGGGCCGGGAGGAGGCGGTGGGGGCGGTGGTGCCGCCTACAAGCGGCTTCGGCTGTTGCGCGGTCAAATCGCAACATTCGTCGTGGCCGATCGAGCTTCTCCCGCCGCGAGCGGCCACGATAGCGCAATTGCGACCACTGGCGGTGTCGCCTTTAGGGCGACCGGCGGGACCGCAGGGCCAGGAGGAGGCGCGGGAGGGATCGGCCTTGGTGGCGACCTCAACCGATCCGGAGGATCTGGAGCAACAGGTGCGGCGGGGGAGCACGGCGGGAACGGCGGCGGCGCGAATGGGGGAGGCGGCGGTGCCGGATTCAACGATCTCGGCGACTTTCCGAAGGGCAACGGCGGAGCCAGTCACAATGGTGGCGCTCCTCCTGGGGGAGGAAGCGGCTACGATTCCCTGAATTCCCTAGGCTCCGCCGGCCGCATGATTGCTATGATCTCAAAAGATACCTCGGCGTAGATGAGTAACGGCCTCATGAACTGTAGCGTCCAGCAGACCGCGCCAATCGTCCGGCTTGTGCTGCCGCAGTAGCCGCGCCGCGGGATACCAAGCCGAAGTCGTGCCGCCGCGTCCCCATCGCCAATCTGTCTTGGCAGTAGATAATAGTATCCATGTCGGCTTTCGCATCGAGGCGGCCAGATGAGCCAAGGCTGTATCGACAGTCACAATCAGTGAAAAACTTGAAATTCTCTCAGCCGTCTCATAAAAGTCCCTCGAAGTTTCACAAATATGGCTTAGATCAATGGCGCCAGTCGCTTCGATGAAAGATTGCTCCGCTCCTTCGGGAATTGATCTGTACCTGTCAAATACGTGACCGCTAGAACCTCTGGTGAGGATTCCAATTCTGCCGTCGTTGGATGTGTCAATATCTATCCTAACGGGATTTGGTATCGTAGAGGCAGTGGTCCCAAATCTGAATGGTATAGACATCGAATTGATCCAGTAGTCAGCCTCAGTCAAATGTTCCCATGTGCGATCGACGGGACGGCAAACATTTGAAAGCAGCCGATGTAGGGGGGTAAGGCATGCAAAAACAACGTCGCATCCCTGATCCGTTAATAGGGAGAAATATCTAGAAATCTGTATCTGATCGCCAAATCCCTGCTCGTGCCAAACAAATAGACGTTTGTTGGATAAGGATTCTCCAGTCCATTCTGGGACATCAATGGACTTCGGGGGTATGGATTTTGTATGTCGACGCTCGTAGTGCGCCCAGGCCTCTTCGTATCTTCCAATGGATAAGAGAGCTAAAGCGAGTTCTCCGTGAATTTTGTCATTGTCTTCGATTTCTAAGAGTTTCTCATATATGGATACGAGATCTTCTGTTCTATCCTGATGCCGCAGAAGCGCCATTAGATTGTGAAGGGCAACCCGCAGGTCGGGCTTTATCGTAAGAATTCTTCGATATGCTTGTTCGGCTTCCGTCAGATTCCCTGATCGATGAAGGTCGACCGCGCGCCTGAAAGAGGCTTCCAGACCTTCCGTACCTTTGTGCAAGTCATATGTGTTCATCGAGAACCCAACGCCGATGGAGCTCCTATCGGCCGAACGACGACGCCACCCCCGCCAGCCCCATCTTCAACAGCAGGCCCGCCGTTCTTGCGGCGGTCGGGGCGTTGGTGCGGAGGCGGGCGGCGGCTTCGGCGACTGTGATATCGCCGGCTTCGAGCTCTGCGAAGTAGGCTTCGACGACGTGGGTTGGGGTGGTGAGGGCGCCGAAGAGCGGGTGGTCCAGCGCGGCCTTGAGCGTGGAGCGGGTCGCCCCGGGCGCCAGCGACAGTCGCGTCGCCAGGCCGATCTCCTCCGTCGGGTAGTGACCGAAGACGTGGAACGGGTCCTGGCGGGCCGGGGCGGCGCGGGGCGCTGCGTCGATCCATGCGCTCAAGGCGGGATCCACGATGGCGGCGCGCCGGCGCG
The DNA here is from genome assembly GCA_049323595.1 of Pseudomonadota bacterium. Lineage (GTDB taxonomy): Bacteria > Pseudomonadota > Alphaproteobacteria > Caulobacterales > Caulobacteraceae > Phenylobacterium. The sequence goes on along the minus strand of JBMOOD010000022.1, from coordinate 20,430 downwards.
CGTTCAGATCGGACCATAGCTGCTGGTACTGGCGGTAGACGACCGGCCAGTCGTAGACCTCCCGCGCGCGGCGGCGGCCGGCTTCGCCCATCCGCTTCCGCAGGTCGGAATTCTCGACGAGGGCGCAGACTGCGTCGGCGAAGGCAGGAACGTCCACGGCGGTGGTCGCGGCGGCGGCCCAGCAATAGACATCGTAGGTGAAGGCGCCGCTTTCGTGCGCCCGCGCGAAGGCCTGACCGGCGCCGCGCCCGGGCGCCCAGGTGCGGATGCGGAAGCCGTCGACCTGGTCACGGACGGTGTCGCGGTAACCGTCGTAGTCGCTGACCACCACCGGGAGCCCTGCGGCCATCGCTTCGACGGGGGTGAGGCCGAAGGTTTCCTGGATGTTGTCGGATGGCGAGGCGAACAGGTCGGCGGCGGCCCACACGCGGCGACGCATGGCGGCCTCGCGTCCATCCACGAAGATGACCCGGACATCGGGCGCGAAGGCGGCGGCGCCGGCGCGGAAGGCCTCGTCGACATCCGGATTCGGCGCCCATCCCGAGAAGATCAGGGCTATGCGCCGCCCGGTCCGCTCCGTGGCCGCCTGGAACGCTCGAAGCATGGGGTAGGGGTGCGCCTTGGCATGGAACACTAGGCGGCCCACGAAGAGGCCCACGATCTCGTCGGGCTGAAGACCGAGGGCGGCTCGACCGGCGGCCCGATCCGCTTCGCTGAAGACGAAGTCGTCGCAGTGCACCCCGAGGGGGATCATGGGAAGTTGAGGCGGCGAGGTCCGGACATCGGCGCCGAAGCGCCAACGCTGGTAATCGATCTCGGCCTCGTGGACCCGCCGGACGGTTTCGACGACGGACGTCGAGGTGCAGATCAAGGCGTCCCAGGGCGCGACGGCCTCGCGCAACAGCGCCCCGATCTCGTCCATGGCCCCGTGGCTGGCCGTCGTATGGGTGACGCCGCACAGTGAGAAGGCCGCCAGGCCTGCCCGCTGACGCAGCCGGGCATGGGCGGCCACGGTGACATCGCCGAGGTAGAGCACGCCCACGTCCTGGACGCGATTGAGCTGGTCGGAGTGTATCCACTCGAACGACGCAGCCGGATCGATGTCGCGGACGATCGCCTCGAAGGCTTTAGCCCCCGACGCCCGCGGGACGAAGCCGTAGATCGGCCGTTCGCCGCGCGCCCGAACGGCGGCGCGCAGGAAGCCATGCCCGGCGGACTGCCGGCCCATGAGCTTCACCTTGGCCATGTCGAACGCGTCGGGTTCAGCGCGGATGACCGCTGTGGCGAGAGATGCGTCGGACACGAAGACCCTGAGCGTCGCTGATCCAGGACGCGGATCAATGGAGCCAGTCGGCTCCCGAGACAAGCGCCAGCGCGCCTGAGCGGAGGCGCCGATCACAGTGAGACCCGAATGAAAATACCCCTCGAACTGCCGCCGGGCCTGAACGGCGACGACACGAGCCTGGCCGCAGGCGGCCGGTGGGCGGACGGATCGAACGCGCGATTCCGCCTTGGACGGGCGGAGACGATCGGCGGCTGGGAGCGTCTGATGAGCGAGCCGCTCACAGGCGTTTGCCGGACGGTCTTTCCATGGACCGACAACGCCGGTGTGCTGAATATCGGCTTCGGCGTCCACGAAAGGCTTCAGCTCTGGCGTGGCGGCGAGCTGTTCGACATTACGCCGATGAGCGGATTTTCGCCCGGCGCGATCGATGGCGCGGGTTCGGCCGGCTACGGAACGGGCGCCTACGGGGTCGGCGGCTACGGCCTGCCTTCCGTGACCGACTACTTCCCCCTGACCTGGTCCTTCGGCGCGTGGGGCCAGCACCTGCTCGCCAGCCCGCGCGGCCAGACCATCTTCGCGTGGACCAACGACACCGGGCAGGCGGCGGCGGCCCTGGCGAATGCGCCAGCCAATGTCACCCATATGCTGGTGGCGCCGCTGAACGGCGGCTATCAGGTCTTCGCCCTCGGCTGCAACGAGGAGGTTTCCGGGACCTTCAACCCGCTCTGCATCCGGCACAGTTCCATCCGCAACAACACGCAGTGGAGCACGAGCGCGAACGGCTCGACCGCGCGGGAGTACGTCCTGACAGGCGGCGGACGGATCGTGGCCGGCCGGATGTGCGGGCCCTTCCTGCTGGTCTGGACGGGGGACGCCCTGTTCCTCGGCACCTTCGTCGGGGCCCTGAACCAGCCCTGGCGGTTCGATCGGGTGGGCCGCAATTGCGGCCTCATCGGGCCGAACGCGGCGGTGGTCGTCGGGCAGACAGCTTTCTGGGCCAGCCCCGATCGACAGTTCTACAGCTACGCGCCCGGCGGACAGCCGGAGCCGATCGCGTGTCCCATTCGCCGCGACTTCGCACAGGAGCTGGCCGCGAGCCAGGGTGACAAGGTCGTGGCGTCATCGAACGCCGAGTTCGGCGAAGTGCGGTTCGACTATCCCGATCGGCGCGACGGATACGAGAACAGCCGCTACCTGGCGATGGCGGTCAGCGGCCCGGACGCCGGGGCCTGGCACCGGGGCGTCATGGCGAGGACGGCGTTCGTCGACGCCGGTCCCTCCGCCTATCCGATCGGCGCCGCCTACGACGGGTCCGTATTCCTCCACGAGAAGGGGCGTTCGGCCGACGGCGGCGCCTTCCAGTGGTTCATCGAGACCGCGGACAGCTATCTCGATCCGGAATCGACGCTGATCGTTCGCGGCCTTTGGCCGGACTTCAAGGATCAGGCCGGACCCGTCACCGTGACGCTGACGTCACGGATGGAACCGCAGAGCGCGCCAGGCGCGCCGACCGCCGTCGCCATCGCTCCAGGCGCGGGCCGGGCGGATTTCCTGACCAGCGGACGCCTGTTCCGCCTGCGCTTCGCGGGCGACAGCGGCCCGACCGGATGCCGGATCGGGACGCCGATGTTCGACGTCGCGACGGCGGGGCGGCTCTGAGCGCCTCCACTCGACCCACACTTCCCAACGCCGGAGATTTCAAACGTGCCTTTCGGCTTCAGCCTCAACGGCAACAAGAGCAAGTCCACGACCAACAGCACCGGGACCTTCAACAATACGACGACCCCTCTGGTCCCCGACTGGGCCGCGCAACCTGTGCAGCAGGCCGCGGATCGCATCGGCGGCTTGTTCGGGCTCAACCCAATCGAGAACATCGCCCCAGTTCACGCCCTGCACCAGCAAGCAGCGGCGAGCGCAGCGAGCCTGGGCACTCCCCTGGCCCAGCCTGCGCCAGGCATGCCCGCGAACCCGGCCGACACGAACTGGCTGTCACCCCACATGCAGGCGAACACACCCTTCGCTTCGGGCGGCAAGGCGTACGACTGGGTGGGCCGATACCTAAATCCCTATCTGTCCGAGGTGGTCGATGCGAGCGCCGCCGACCTGGACGCGAACGCCGGGCAGGTGCGTGCGCAACAGGCGCTGGATCTCGCCGGCTCCGGAGCGTTCGGCGGCTCGGGCGCGGCCCTGACCCAGAGCATGACGGAGGGCGAGCTGGCGCGGGCGCGCGCCACTACGCTGTCGGGACTGAAAAGCCGCGCGTTCGACACCGCGCTGAACGCGGCGGCGGGCGATGCGGAACGAGCCACGCAGGCGCGCATCGCAAACGCGAATCTGGCGCTGCAGGACAGGGCGCAGAAGGTGGGCTTCGGCTTCCAGGGGCAACAGCAGCAACTCGCGGCAGAGGCCAATCAGCGCGCCAACATCGCCACGCAATCCGGCCTCGGCGACACGCTGCGCGGCGTCGACCAGCAGTTGCGGCAGGCGCCCATCACCTCAACCGAGCAGATCGTCGCGCTGCTGAACAGCCTTCCGATCGGCCTCTTCACCGGAAAGACAGAGCAGGGGACTGAGTCGAAGAATCAGACGGTGAAGACGAAGGGCGTGTCGGCGACCTTGGAGGGCAGCTCCGGGGGGAAGAAATGACGACCCAATCCGAACGCCTCGCCGCCCTCGAGCAGCGGCTCACGGACCACGAGGCGCGCTGTGAAGAGCGGCTCACCGAAATCAAGGCCACGGCCGCGTCCACGCTTCAGGCGGTGGAGGGGCTGAAAAGCCGGTCGTGGGGCCTGGCGGCGGCGCTGCTCGCCTGGGCGCTCGCGCAACTCTGGAGCGCCAACGCCACCCGCATGGACCGACTGGAAGCCGTGCGGCCGTTCGAAACGCAGACGCTCGCCGTCGCGTCCATCGACTGATCCTCGACAAGGACCCCGACATGACAACCAAGCTCACGGCGCACTTCGCGCTGGAAGAGCTCTCGTGCACGCTGCACCGAGAGATCGACAACCGACCGCCGCCGGAGGTGGTCACGACACTGCGGGCCACCGCCGCACGGATGGAGGAGGTGCGCCGCCTGCTGGGCGACCGGCCGATCACCGTTTCCAGCGGCTATCGCTCCCCGGAACTGAACCGCGTCGTCGGCGGGGCGCGCAAATCCGCCCACCTGACCGGCCACGCCGTCGACTTCAACTGCTTCGGCTATGGGCGGCCCAAGGAGATCTGCCGCCGGCTGACCGACTCGGATCTTCCCTTCGATCAGCTGATCGAGGAGGGGACCTGGGTCCACATCTCCTTCGATCCGCGCATGCGCCGCCAGGTGCTGACGAAGCGGTCCGGTGGCGGCTACTTGCTGGGACTCACGCCATGAACGACAAGCGACATATGACGCGGACATGCGCCGCCGCGGCCGCACTCGCCATCGGCGGCTGCAGTCCGCTTTCAGCGCTGACCGGCGCTCCCAGGCAGGCGACCAACGCGGACGTCCTCAAGGTGCTGGGCGAGCACATGGACGGCTGTGACCGGCGCTATCAGGGCGGACTGGGCGTCGGGGCCAGCTTCACCTTCGTGATCGACTGCAAGGCGCGCCCGCCAGCGGCTGGCGCGCCGGCGGCCGAACCGGTCACCCCTCCGCCTGAATGAAGCTCAGCACGTAGGTCCGGACATCCGGCGGCCAACCGGCGAGGGCTGAGCTCAAGCGCTCGGCATCGCCGGCGAACAGGGCTCGGCTGGCTTCCTCGAAGCCTGGGAGGTCGCCGCCCAGGGCGGACATGACGCGGTAGGCGGCGTCGCGGGCGACGCGGCTTCGGTCCGATTCTCCCCTGCCGCGGCGGGCTTCGTCGACGAGGCGGCGCAGGGTCGCCGACGCGCCGCCAGGCTGGCCGGCCAGCCAATCCCAATGGCGGGGAAGGAGTGTGACTTCGCGGGCGACGACTCCCAAACGCGGGCGTCCGCGTCCGCGTACGCGCGTCGTCGACGGCGGCTGAAGCGGCGCAGTGCGTGCGCGAAATTCGTTCGCAGCCTGCGCGGCGCCGAATCGAAGATCCAGTTCGACGCGGCCGCCGGTGACGTCGTCGAAGACGAGGGGCGATCCGTCCGCCGGGTCGATCGCAGCCAGCGCCTCGGCGACCAGCAGGATCGGCCCGCTGGCGACCCGCCTGTGACCGATGAAGGCCGTGAGGGACGCCTCATCGGTCATGCCGCTTCATCAAGCGACTTCGCCAACGGATCCCGCAGGCGAATATGGTGTTCGCGTAGGTCCATTCTCCCCTCAGATCTGTTGAGGGGGCGAGTTCAGGGGCGAGTTCGCCTCGCGGGGGCTGGGCGCGGCGAGAACAACCGGCGTGCTCTTCACCGGTGGGAGGATCCCCTCGGCGTCGAACGCAGCCTTCAGGCGCCGATTGAACTCCCGTCCGATCGCCCATTGCGCGCGCGGCTGGGTGATGAAGCGGGCCCTCAGGTGCACAGCGTTGTCGGCGAAGCGATCGACGCCCAGCACCTCGAACGGCTGTGTGATCTGCGATGCGAAGGCAGGGTCGGCCCGGATCTCATCACCGACCCTCCGCACAACCGCCAGAACGCGATCCAGGTCGTTGTCATAGCTGACCGGTATCTCCGCGACATACGAGGAGAAGACCTTGGTGTGATTGTGGATGACCTGAGCTTCGCTGTAGGGGAACACGTGCAGCGTCGCGTTCACGTCGCGCAGGCGGATGGTGCGCAAGGTCATTGCCTCGACGACGCCGCTGAAATCCCCGATGCGGACACTATCGCCCACGGACACCACGTCCTCGGCGATCAGAAACAGGCCGGTGAGGAAATCCTTCACGAGGGTCTGAGCGCCGAAGCCGACGGCGAGGCCCAGCACGCCGGCGCCGGCCAGTATAGGACCAACCTTCAGTCCCAGTTCGGTGAGGATGGTGAGCCCGCCCACGACCACGAGGACGGCCTGGGCCGAACCGGTCAGGATGGGGCCAAGCGTCCGCAACTGGGCCGCTCGGCGTGGGTCGGCGCTGCGCCGCGCGAAGCCTTCGACGAGGCGGTGGATGATGAAACCAGCCACCTCCACAAGAGCCGTTGCGAGTATTGCGACGAGCGCCAGCCGCACCAGCAGTCCGCCAACCTCGCCCGACATCCAGGCCCGAGCGTCGATGCCCCAGACGCCGAGAATCAGCATCGCCGCCCCTACCGCAATGGCGAGACGAGACAGCCCCCACGAGAAGCGAGCCGCCTCGTGGGCGCGAGCCTCTTCGGTTTCCGCAGGTCCTGGCGCGCCGATCGCGACCCGTGCGAGGGCGCGGTCGATCACCCGGCGTAGCAGCCAGGTCAGGCCAATGGCGCCCAGCAGGATCGCGCCGGTGAAGAGCAGATTGATCACGACGTCTCGCGGATCCAGGCGAAGCAGGTGATCGATCGCGGCGCTGGCGGAGGTGATGACCCGCTCGGTGAGGCTAGGCTCCGATGGGACGGCCGCGGCCTTTGCCGCGGGCGGCGCCTGGGCGGCCAACATGCTACCGGCTCTGGCCCAGTCGTATCGCCGCTGATCGAGCGTGCGCGGGGAGTCCCTCCGCCTCCGCAAGCGCGATCGTGGCGGGCGCCAAGGCGCCGAACGATGCCGGATCGCACTTCACGATCGAAGTGCGTTTGAGGAAGTCGTACAGCGACAGGCCGGACGAGAACCGCGCGGCGCGGCTGGTCGGCAGCACGTGGTTCGAGCCGGCTACATAGTCGCCCACCGCCTCGGGCGCGTAGCGGCCCAGGAAGATTGCGCCCGCGTGGCGCACCTGATCGGCGAGGCGTTCCGGCTCATCCAGCGCGAACTCGACATGCTCAGGTGCGATCTGGTCCACGAGCCCGGGCGCCTCCTCGAGGGGCGCGATCACCACGGCCCCATGATCGCGCCAGGACGCGGCAGCGTCCTCGCCGGTCGAAAGGGTCCTGATCTGCGCCGCCACGGCGGCCTCGACGGCCGCCGCGAACGTCTCATCGTCGGTGATTAGGATCGATTGGGCGGCGGGGTCATGCTCCGCCTGCGAGAGCAGGTCCGCAGCGATCCAGTCGGGATTGTTCCGTCCGTCGGCGACGACGACGATTTCGGACGGGCCTGCCAGTGCGTCGATGCCGACGACGCCGTAGACCCTCCGCTTCGCCGCCGTCACGAAGGCGTTCCCCGGGCCGACGATCTTGTCGACGGGACGTATCGGGCCCGCGCCGTAGGCCAGCGCCGCCACCGCCTGTGCGCCCCCGACACGCCAGATCTCGTCCACGCCAGCAATCTGCGCCGCAGCGAGCACGGCAGGCTGCAGCCTTCCCGGCGGTGTGACCATCGCAATCCGTCCCACGCCGGCCACGGCGGCCGGGACGGCGTTCATCAGGACTGTCGAGGGATAGGCGGCCCGGCCGCCGGGGACATAGATCCCCACAGCGTCCAACGGGGTCCAGCGCCAGCCGAGTTCGACGCCGGCCTCATCGACGAACCTCTGGTCCGCGGGGCGCTGCCGCTCGTGGTAGGCGCGGATCCGCGCCGCGGCAAAGGCGATGGCTTCGCGAACCTCCGTGGGGCAGGCCTCTGCGCCCTTGGCGATTTCATCAGAAGTCACGCGGAGTTCTGCTTCGGCGAGTTCCACGCGGTCGAACTGACGCACGTAGCGCAGCAAGGCGGCCACACCCTCCGCGCGGACGCTCGAGAGGATGTCGCGGACGATCGCGTCCACCTCCTCTGGGGTGTCGCGCCGCTCCGCCACAAAGGCGGCGAAATCGAGCTGGAAATCCGGATCCTGGGAACGAAAGCGGCGCATGGAGGCTCTCTTAGCGATGGCGGGCCGGCAAGGCCATGCCGCTCAGTCCTCGTGCGCCGGAGTTCTCGGGGTGGGCCAGGGGGCCGAAAGGTCGGCCAGAACGGCGTCGACGCACTCCAAGCGCACACGAAGGTCGCCACCGCCGGAAAAGGTCAGCGTCAGTGCGCCCCCTGGCGACTCTGCTGGCTCGAAAGTCAGGGCGAGGAGTTCCACCACCGCATTTGGACGTTCTCGCCGTATCCGGCGGGTTTGAACGCCGAGAACTCCGCCCAGCTGCAATGCTGATCGGACGCGCTGCTGCGCGCCCGATTCCCAGCGATACCGGTTGAAGGTGATCGTCAGGCGCCGCGCGCGGGGCTCGAAGACAATGTCGCCGACCTTGGCGACGGCATCCTGAAGCGCCGCCGAAACGACAGCGAGATCCTCAGGATCTTCGGCCAGAAGACGGAGTGGCGCAGGGTCGGACATTGCCTAGTCGACCTCCGCGTCGGCGCCGTCGCCTTTCAGGCGGCGCACCTTTGCGCCGCAAGCGCCCAACTTCTCTTCCAGACGCTCGAAACCCCGGTCAAGGTGGTAGACACGATTGACGATTGTCTCTCCGCGCGCCGCGAGACCCGCAATCACCAGGCTGACCGACGCCCGAAGGTCTGTCGCCATCACCTGGGCGCCTTCAAGCGCATCCACCCCACGCACGCGCGCCTCGCCGCCGTGGACGGATATCTCCGCGCCGAGCCGGCCGAGTTCCGGCGCATGCATGAAGCGGTTCTCGAATATGGTCTCCCGAATGACGCTCTCGCCGTCGGCCAGGGTCATCAGCGCCATGAACTGCGCCTGAAGATCCGTCGCGAAGCCGGGGTAGGGGTCGGTCGTGATCTCCACGGCCTTGAGCCGCGTCCCGTTGCGCTTCACCGTCAAGCCGTCATTGTGCGAGGTGACCTCTACGCCGGCCTCGATCATCTTGTCGATCAGGGCCTGGATGAAGTCGCTGCGCGTGCGGGTGAGCCGCACCTCGCCGCCCGCCATCGCCGCGGCCAGCGCATAGGTCCCCGTTTCTATTCGGTCCGGCAGCACAGCGTGTGACGCGCCGGACAGACGGCTGACGCCCTCTACGCGGATCGTGGACGTCCCGGCGCCGGAGACCTTGGCTCCCATCTTGTTCAGGCAATCGGCCAGGTCGGCGATTTCCGGCTCGCAAGCCGCGTTCGTCATCACGGTCTCACCCTCGGCTAGCACGGCGGCCAGCAAGGCATGCTCCGTGGCCCCGACCGAAACGAATGGAAATGCCACCTCGCCGCCCCGCAGCCCGCGAGGGGCCTGGGCGTAGACGTAACCCTCGTGCAGGTCGATGCGGGCGCCCAGGGCCTCGAGCGCCTTCAGGTGGAGGTCCACCGGGCGGGCGCCTATGGTGCAGCCGCCCGGCAGCGAAACCTTCGCCTGACCGCTGCGGGCCAGGAGCGGGCCGAGGACATTGAACGAGGCCCGCATCTGCCGGACCAGGTCGTAGGGTGCGAAGCCGCTCACGATCTCTCGAGTCGTCAGAAGGGTTTCCGGCCCTTCGGCGCCTTCCAACTCCTCGACCTCCGTGCCGAGACGCTGCAGCAGCCGGCCGAGGAAGCGGGTGTCCGCCAACCGCGGCATGTTCGTGAGCCGCAGCGGTTCTTCCGTGAGCAGGCTCGCCGCCATCAGCTTGATGGCGGAGTTCTTGGCGCCGCTGATGGGGATTTCCCCCTCCAGACGCACGCCGCCGGTAATGGCGATGCGATCCAAACCCAATCCTTCGAAGAACGCTGGGGCGCGCTCCTTCGCGGGCCCCGGTTGCGCTATCTAGCCCGCCCGTTTCACACACGCAAAGTTGTCACTCTGAGGGGTTTGTTTGCGGGTTCGGTGCAGACCCCGGGGCGGTTGCGGCCTTGCGCCGGCGCAGATTGGCTCTCAGCGCCTGGGCCAGCATCTCCTCCCGCGACTTGGTGTCAGCCCCTGGCTGAGGTTTGCGCTCGCTCATGAGCATGGCAGGTGCGGCGAGCGGTCCCGCCCGTCAAGCGTCTTGCTCTCGATTTGGGGCTTCACTCGGCGGCCCGAGCCCGCTATAGCGCCCGCCTTCGCCGCCGTAGCTCAGTGGTAGAGCGCATCCTTGGTAAGGCTGAGGTCGGCAGTTCAATCCTGCCCGGCGGCACCATCGTTTCCAAAGGCTTCGCCTGCATGCGCCCGACCCCCCGGGGTCGGGCGCATTTGCATATCTGAAGTCCGGCTGGACGGGGTGGGATGACGGCGGGCCCCGGTTTGCAATAAAGCTCCACTTCGAACGCCATGGCCGACGACCAGCGCAAGACCCACCGGCTACAGTCCGTCGAGCTCGACGAGGAGTCGCTCGCGGCTGTTTCGCGCGATCAGGAGCAGGAGCGACAGATCGCGATCTTCGATCTTCTCGAAGAGAACTTCTTCCACCCGGAGGGAGCCGAGGGTGGTCCCTACGACCTGCGCATGGGCCTTCTGGAGAATCGTCTCGTGCTCGACGTGCGCGGGCCGACCTATGAAAGGCGGCATATCCTGTCGCTTTCCCCGTTCCGGACGCTGATCAAGGACTACTTCCTGATTTGCGACAGCTACTATCAGGCGATCCGCAACTCCACACCGGCTCAGATCGAAGCCTTGGACATGGGGCGGCGAGGTCTCCACAACGAGGCTTCGGAGCTTCTACGGACCCGCCTGGCGGGCAAGATCGAGACCGATCTCGACACCGCCCGCCGCCTTTTCACGCTGATCTGCGCCCTGCACTGGCGGGGCTGACGCCGATGCCGAAGCGGGGCGAACGGCTGCCGGATGCGGTCCTGTTCTGCTGCAACTTCAACCAGGTCCGGTCACCGATGGCCGAGGCGCTGCTGAAGCACATCGTCGGCACACGGATATTCGTGGACAGCTGCGGCCTCAAGCGGGCGCGCTTCGATCCGGACGAGGACGAGTTGGAGGTTGATCCCCTCGCCGCCGAGGTGATGAGGGAGCTTGGCGTGGATATGACCCGGCACCGCTGCAAGACCTTCGCGGAACTGGAAGACGAGTCCTTTGATCTTGTCGTGTCTCTTACGCCCGAGGCGCAGCACAGCGCTGTGGAGCTGGCTCGCGGACGCTCGGCGGAGATCGAGTATTGGCCGACCCTGGACCCCACATTGGTCGAGGGCTCGCGTGAACATCGGCTTGAAGCTTACCGCCAGGTTCGAGATGCGCTCGGCGCGCGTATTCGCGAGCGCTTCACCTGACCCAGGGCTCGTCGACCAGTCCCCACGACATGCGCTGCAATTTTTGGGTTGCGGAATGCGGCTCGCGGCCATACGGCGCGAGCCGTGTTCGTGTCTGCTCAGGGAGCCTGCATGGCGAAAGAAGAACTGCTCGAGTTTCCGGGCACGGTCAGTGAAGTGCTGCCGAACGCCACATTCCGCGTGAAACTCGAGAACGACCACGAAATAATCGCCCATACCGCAGGCAAGATGCGCAAGAATCGCATCCGCGTCTCGGCGGGCGACAAGGTGCTCGTGGAGATGACGCCCTACGATCTCACCAAGGGTCGCATCACCTTCCGCGTCCGCTAGAGTGACTGAGGCCGCGCTTGTCAGATAAGCAGCGCCTCGTGCTCGCGTCCGCCAGTCCCCGCCGGCTGGACCTCGTGCGTCAGCTAGGCTTCGAGCCGGACGCCATCGACGCCGCCGCGCTGGACGAATCTCCTCTACCTCACGAAACGCCGCGTCGGTTGGCAGTGCGGCTGGCCGAAGCCAAGGCGTCGCACGTGGCGGCGCGGCATGCAGGGGCGCATGTCTTGGCCGCGGACACGGTGGTCGCCGTCGGGCGTCGGATCCTGCCGAAGGCGGCAGACGATCGGGAGGTCCGCGAGTGCCTTGAGCTGTTGTCCGGCCGGAACCACCGCGTCCTGACGGGAATCGCCGCTGTTGCGCCGGATGGGCGGCTGGCGTCCAGGCTTGTCGAAAGCCGCGTGCGCTTCAAGCGGCTGACGCCTGGCGAAGTCGACCGGTATCTAGCGAGCGGCGAAGGAATCGGCAAGGCGGGCGGCTATGCGATCCAGGGGCGCGCCGGCGCCTTCGTCGCCTCGCTTCAGGGGTCATACACGGGGGTTGTGGGATTGCCGCTCTATGAGAGCGCGAACCTCCTGGGCGGTCTGGGCTATACGGGCGCATGAGCGAGCGTCGGATCTACTTGGACCGTTCGACAGGCGAGGACCGGGGCGTCGTTACGCTCGACGGACGTCCCGAGCGCCTGATCATCAGGCGTGATGACGACGACCAGAGGTTGATGTTAGGCGCCCGTCTCGTGGCGCGGGTGGCCAGTGTCGAGCCCGCCATCGGCTCCGCGTTCCTCGACCTCGGCGGCGGTCTCCAGGCGATGCTACCCTTCAAGTCTGAGGCTCGTCCCGTCCGGGGTTCCGCCCTCACGGTCGAGATCCGCAGCGAACCGAGGCGAGGCAAACTTGCCGTGGTGCGAGTCGTGGGTGAGGGGCAGGGGCCGCCCCGCATGCTCGAAGGGCCGCCCGACGCCGCGGAGATCCTGCGGTCCATCGTCCGCGACGTTGATCTCACCGTCGGAAAGGCTGCCCGTGCGGTTGCCGATGAAGCCGAGGCCGAGGTCATGGCGACAGTTCATCCTCTGCCGGGCGGCGGGACGATCGCGATCGAGCCCACGCGCGCGCTTACCGCCATTGATGTCGACGTCGGCGAGCGGAAAGGCGCCGACGCCAAGCGCGTGACACGCCAGACGAACCTCGTGGCGCTCGGTGAGAGCGCCCGTCTCCTCAGGCTCAAGGGCCTTGGCGGGCTGGTCATCGTCGATCTGGCGGGGAGGGGCCACGACGGCAAGGCGTTGATGGCGGCCGCGCGGGCGGCGTTCGGGCCGGACAATCCAGGCGTCGCCATCGGGCCCGTGGGACGGTTCGGGACGATGGAACTGTCGATCCCCCGCCGCACCCGTCCCGTTGGAGAAGTCTTGTGCGACGACTCCGGCGTTCCAAGCGACAGGAGCCTGGCGCAACAACTGATGCGCCGGCTCGAAGACGAGGCCCAGGCCCAGCCGGGGGCGCGGCTAAACGCCGCCTGCTCGCCTGCTGTCGCGCGGGCTGCAGAGCGCCTGCTGCCAGTACTGGCCCAGCGCTTCGGCGCGCGCTTTGCCCTGACGGCGACCGCCGACCTGCCCCGTGATCGCCTCGGGGTGTCTGCGGCGTGAGCGAAGGCTGTCCAATTTGCGGGAAGGCGGCCGATCCGCAGTACCGCCCCTTCTGTTCGCGCCGCTGCGCAGACGTGGATCTGCAGCGCTGGCTCACCGGCGCCTACGCGGTCCCGGCGCAGGAGGACGAGGGCGTTCCAGACGCCGGTTTCGAGGAAGAATGACGCTGTCGAAAGGCCGCCATCGCCTCGCTGGACTTCCCGCGAAGGCTCTTCTATAGACGCGGCTCCCGCGCGGCGGGACCCGGGCCTGGGTAGCTCAGTTGGTAGAGCAGCGGATTGAAAATCCGCGTGTCGGTGGTTCGAATCCGCCCCCAGGCACCACCTCCCAAGCACTTTTCGTCAATCGTCGGTAGATGCGATTGCTGCATCGCAGCATTTGCGCGCGACAAACGGTGGTGAATCTCCCGGCTCGCGACGCTTGTTGTGTGTGCAGCGCACAATCGTACCCCATGCGTCAGTAATTTGACGATGTGGGGGAAGCTTCTGCCCCTTGACGCTTGCACAAGGGGTTGCCAAAGGGTCCGGGCCGCTCGTCTAAAAAAGCGGTAAGACTTTGGGGACCCCTCCCGGGACTTCAAGGCCGTCCGCACCTTTGAAACGCCAATCCCTGCGAACAGTTGGGAGTCCGCGTTCCGGGTCGGGCGCAGCGACAGCGCCTCTGGCGTGCTGGCCCGCGGACCACGCGGACTGGGGCGCCGGGCTTGTTTCAACTAGGGTGGAGACGCTCTCGCGCGACGACCCCCGGCCAATCGTGCTAGACCAACCAGGAACTGGCGACAGATGCTCGACAACAAACTGAAGACCTCTTTCACCGCTCTCCTCGGCGCCATGGCGCTGATGGCGAGCGCGCCGGCGTTCGCGCAGGACGCCGCTCCTCCGGCTGCGGATCCCGCCGCCGCCGCTGCTCCGGCCGATGCTGCCGCGCCGGCTCCCGAGGCGGCCCCCGCGGCCCCTGCGGAGGAAGCGCCGGCCGATCCGCCGACCATGAAGCATGCCGGCAAGCTTAACGTCGGCACCATGTTCATGGACGCCGACCCCGTCGTTAAGGTGATCATGATCGGCCTGGTTCTCGCCTCGGTGCTGAGCTGGGCGATCCTCGTGACCAAGATGCTCGAGTTCCGTTCGCTCCAGCGGCAGTCGGACGGCTTCATGGAGTCGTTCCGCGGCGCCAAGTCGATCAGCGACATGAGCCGCATCGCGCTGAGCGAGGAATACGACGGCAATCCGCTGGCCGACATGGCCGCGGCGGCCGCCCAGGAAGTGGAGCTCTCGCGTCAGGCGGGCCTTTCCATCGCCGGCGAGCACCGCGACACGACGCTCAGCCGTGCGGAACATGCGGTGAGCGCCGTTCAGGCCTCGCTCGCCCGCCGCCTCTCCGGCGGCATGCAGTTCCTGGCCTCGCTCGGTTCGAACGCGCCGTTCATCGGTCTGTTCGGCACCGTCTACGGGATCATGAACTCGTTCATCGGCATTGCGAACACCAACACCACCAACCTGGCCGTCGTGGCGCCCGGCATCGCCGAAGCCCTGCTGGCGACCGGTCTGGGCCTGTTCGCCGCCATCCCCTCGGTTATCTTCTACAACTACTTCCAGACCCGCATTTCCGCCTACGGCGCGCGTTCGGAAGGGTTCGTGGCCGAGCTGATGAACGCGATCTCCCGGCAGCTCGACAAGGGAGCCTGAGCTAGATGGCCGCCAAACTCTCGAGCGGAGGGGGCGGACGCTACGAGGAAGAACAGAACTCCGACATCAACGTCACACCTTTCGTGGACGTGATGCTGGTCCTTCTGATCATCTTCATGGTGGCTGCGCCGCTGGCGAGCGTGACCGTCAAGGTCGAGCTCCCGCCGGCGGTCGCGCCGCCAGGCACCAATCCCCCGAAGCCGGTCTACATTTCGATCCAAGAGGGAGGACGCCTGTACATCCAGGACTTCCCGACGGACTTGGCCGCACTGGGTGACGATCTTCGCAAGGCTCTCGGGAGCGTTCGCAATCCCGAGAAGGAGCGGATCTTCATCCGCGCCGACAAGAACGTGCTCTATGGCGACTTCATGGGCGTGATGAACATGCTGCAGGACAACAACTTCTACAGCGTGGCTCTCGTCGGCGAAGACGACAGTTAGGTGGTGATGCATGTCTGATACTCACCACGAAGAAGTCCTTCGCCATAACCCGTTCGACGATCCGAAGCCGAAGCGCAGCCCGGCCCTGATCGTCGCGCTCGTCCTGGCGTTCGCCGTGCACGCTGCGCTCGGTGTGTATCTGTGGAAGTCTCGGTTCGAGCCGAAGTACCGGGAGTACTCGGACGAGGTGACGGACGTGGCCCTCATCAAGCCCGTGCCGCCGCCGCCTCCGCCGCCTCCGCCGCCTCCGCCGCCGCCGAACACGCCGCCGCCGCCGCCGCCCAAGCTGCAGCCGCGCCCGCCGGTCGCGGTGCCGGATGTGCCGAGCATTCCGCCGCTGCCGGTGCCGCCGGTCGAGCGTCGGATCGAGCAGCCGGAGCCCCCGCGGGCCCCGCCGCCCGAGCCGCCGCGCCCGTCGGTCATCACCAGCCCGGACTGGGCCCGGCGTCCGTCGGGTGAGGACATGGCCCGCTACTACCCCGACCGCGCCCAGCGGATGGAAGTGGAAGGCCGCGCGACGCTCAGCTGTTCAGTGAATGCCCGCGGCACGCTGGAGAACTGCAGCATCGTGTCGGAGGAGCCCGGCGATATGGGCTTTGGCGATGCGGCGATGAAGCTGAGCCGCCTGTTCCGCATGCGACCGAAGACCCTGGACGGTCAGCCGGTCGATGGGGGTACGGTGCGGATCCCGATCGCGTTCCGCCTGCCTAGGTAGGCGGGATTCAGATCCCGAGAATGGCCCCGGCCGCGACAGCGGTCGGGGCTTTTTCTTTATGCGGCGCTTGATCGGCAACGGCGCTGCCCGGCCGGGAGCGCGGCTTGCCGCCGGGCCGCAGGTGATCGCGCCGTCGAACGGCGGCGCGCGGCCTCGCCGGGCCCTCACGATCCGTGAGCGCGCGGCTTGATTGGGCCGGCGCACGCGACTAGAAGAGCCCGCTCGCGATAGGCGCCGCCCTAGCTCAGTTGGTTAGAGCGCCAGATTGTGGCTCTGGAGGTCCCCCGTTCGATCCGGGGGGGCGGTACCATCGCGGTCGATCCAACATGCTGAGGCGGCGGCCCTGCGGCTGGCGTGGGTTGCGCCACCCGGCGCACAGGGCCGATGAAGAATGTAACGCCCCCTTGATGTTGAGTGCTGTCTCCGCCCCTTGGACCCTGCTCGCGCCCGGCGCTTCAGGCGGCCGAGCGATGGCCCTGCGAGGCCGGGGAAGCCATTGCGGGCGTCTGTTTCAGCCATTTCGGCAGCAGGCCGAGGGGGTCGAACCCCGCAGGGGCGTGAACCCGGACGCCTGCGCCCTCCAGCCGGTCCTGCAGCTTTCCGGCTGCGGCGGCGGAGATCACGTCGCTGGCGCCCCCGAGCAGGGCGCCCTGGACGAAGATCTGGGGGATGGTGGCGCTTCCCGTCCGCGCCTGCAGGACGCGGCGGATACGGCCGCCCAGATCGCCTGGCTGGAACGCGACCGAGTCGAGGTCGACGGACCGAAGCGGAACATCGAGGGCCTCGAAGAGGCGGCGCGCCGACCAGCAGAACTCGCACCATTCCAGCGCGAACATCACGACGGGGGAGGCGGAGTCACGCAGCGCCTCGTCTACGAAGGCTTCGGCCTCCGGATCGAGGACCTGCGGGCTGGCCGGCGCGGCGGCGCCCGCTGGCGGGAGATGGGCTCCGGGCGCGCCGAACCGGCCGTTGGGCGTGGAGTTCGATATGGCCTCCTCGTCGGCCGACATCTCGACCGGCGTCTCTTCGAACAGTGGCGTCGACAGGTAGCGCTCGCCAGTGTCCGGAAGCATGCAGAGGATGGTCGCGCCGGGCTCCGCGGTCTCGGCCAGCTTGAGCGCGGCGGCCAGCGCGGCGCCTGAGGAGATCCCGGCGAAAACGCCTTCCTGGATGGCCAGTTGCCGCGCCAGCCGCAGCGCGTCGCCGCCGTTGACCGGCACGACCTGGTCGATCAACCCCTCGTTCACGGCGTCGGCCGCCAGCTTTGCCACGAAATCGGGCGATGTCCCCTGGATCGGGTGGGGACGGAACGACGGGTGGCTGGCGGGGACAGGGCCCTCCGACGGGGGTTGCGGCAGCCCGCCGCTCAGCATCGGCGAGTTGTCGGGTTCGGCGACGATCACGCGCGTCTGCGGGCGGACCTCGTTGAGAATCCGGGCCACGCCCTTGAGTGTGCCGCCACTGCCGAAGGTGGTCACCCAGTAGTCCAGCCGTTCCCCGGCGAAGTCCTCCAGGATCTCGATCGCCGTCGTCTCCGAGTGGATGTCAGCGTTCACTTCGCTTTCGAACTGGCGGGCGAGGAACCAGCCGTGGGTCTCGGCGAGCTCGACAGCCTTGGCGAGCATGCCGCTGCCCTTCAGAGCCGCGGGCGTCAGCACGACCTTGGCGCCGAGGAAGCGCATCAGTCGGCGCCGCTCGATGCTGAAGTTCTCCGCCATGACGATGACGAGCGGATAGCCCTTTTGGGCGCAGACCATGGCGAGCGCCACGCCGGTGTTGCCGCTGGTGGCCTCGACGACGGTCTGGCCCGGCTTCAGGGCGCCGGTGCGCTCGGCGTGCTCGATGACGGCGCGGGCGAAGCGGTCCTTCACCGAGCCCATGGGGTTGAAGCTCTCGATCTTGGCGTAGAGGTTCACATGCGCCGGGGCGAGCTTCGACAGACGGACGACGGGCGTCTCGCCGACGGTTTCCAGGATCGAGTCGTACTTCATGGCGGTTCCTTTCAGGCCAGGGCTTCGGCCAAGTGACGAGGGGCGGTCGCAGCGGAGACGGCGTCGAAGGCCGCAAGAATCGCGGCGGCGAGCCGGTGGACGTCGCGCTGGGTCAGGGCCGCGTCCATGAGCGACAGACGCATGACCCAGCGGCCGCGCCAGGCCGCGCCTTCGGCGAAGCAGACACCGTCAGCTTGCAGCTGACGGATGACGGCGCGGCTCGTCTCATCGTTGCCGAAGGAGACAATGATCTGGTTGAGTACGATGTCGTTCTCGACGCGAACGCCGGGTCTGGCGGCGAGCCGCTCAGCCAGCTCCCGGGTAAAGGCGCAATGCCGGCGGACCAGGTCGGCGATCCCTCGCCGGCCCAGCGTGCGGAGCATGGCCCAAGTCGCAAAGCCACGGGCGCGGCGCGACAGTTCAGGCGCGTAAGCCGACGGCTCATAGAAGCCGCTGGGGAGGTAGCTGGCGTCGATCGCCATGGCCCGACGGTGGGCCGCGGCGTCCCGTACGATGGCGAAGCCACAGTCGTAAGGGGTCTGGAGCCACTTGTGGCCGTCGGTCGCCCATGAATCGGCCTGGTCGAGGCCCTCGGTAAGGGCGGCATATTCCGGCACGGCGCGAGCCCAGAGGCCGAACGCCGCGTCCACATGAAGCCAGGCTCCCCGCCGGCGGCAGGCCGCGGCGATCTCGACCATCGGATCGAAGGCGCCGGTGTTGATCTGCCCCGCCTGAGCGATGACGATCGCAGGGCCTTCGCCGGCGTCGAGCGCGCGGTCGAGGTCCGCCGCGATCATGCGGCCTTGTGCGTCCGCGGGCACGCGCTCGGCCGTTGCGGCGCCGAAGCCGAGATAGCGGAGCGCAGCGAGGACGCTGGCGTGGGCGTCCGCCCCCACCAGTATCCGCACGGGCGGCGCGCCTTGCAGCCCGCGGGCCTCGACCTCCCAACCGGCGCGCGCAAGGACGGCGTTCCTCGCGGCGGCCAGGCAGGTGAAGCTGGCCATCGTCGCGCCGGTAACGAATCCGACCGAGCAGTCCTCAGGCAGCCGCAGGATGTCGAGCAGCCAGCCCGCGGCGACTTTCTCGGCCACGGCGGCGGCGGGCGACGTGGCGTAGATGCCCGCGTTCTGGCCCCAGGCGCTGGTCAGCCAATCGGCGGCGACGCCGGCTTCGTGCGAGCCGCCGATCACCCAGCCGAAGAAGCGGCCCCCGGAAGGGACGGATAGCCCGGGCTCCGCCGCGCGGACGAGCGCCCCGATGACCGACGTCGCATCCTCGCCGTGTTCGGGGGTCGGTCCGCCGAACCGGGCCTCGAGCGCCGTCGCCTCGATCGCGGGACGCGGCGGGCGCTCGGCCGAGGACTGGCGAAAGGCCTTGGCGTGGGCTGCGGCGAGGTCGAAAGGATGTGGGGACTTGGGCATCCAGGCGCTCCGTGAAATCGGAGCGGTTCTGGACCGGGCCTGTTTCAGATCAGCGTCGCGGACGTGCGCCGGATCGTTTCGATTGTTTCAGCAGGACGCTCAGGGCGGATCGTAGATGTAGCCGACGCCGCGCACCGTGCGGATCACTTCCGGCTTCTGCGGGTTGCGCTCGATCTTGCGCCGAATGCGCGAGACGCGGATGTCGATGCTACGGTCGAAGGGATCCCAGGGCTGGTCGTGCGCGCCCTCGAGGATCTGGTCCCGGTTCAGCACGCGGCCCCGGTTGCGGGCGAAGAGCTTCAGCAGATTGAACTCCATCGCCGTCAGCGGGATCTCGGTTCCATCTTCGGCTTCCAGTCGCGCGGCATCGACATCCAGCCAGGCCTTGCCGAAGGGATGGCGCTGGCGAGGCTCGGACGGCGGAGCTGACATCGGCTGTTCGTCGCGGCGCAGGACAGCGCGGATGCGGGCGGCGAGCTCGCGCAGGTCCACAGGCTTGGCAAGGTAGTCGTCTGCGCCGAGCTCCAGTCCCACGATGCGGTCGACCACTTCGCCGGCCGCCGTCAGCATGATGACGCGTACGCCGGCGCGCTCCCCCCTCAGGCTGCGCAACACCGTCAGGCCATCTTCGCCCGGCATATTGATGTCGAGCAGGATCAGGGCGGGCGGGTCCTCCGCTATCGATCGCCGCAGTTCGGCGGCGTTTCCGGCGGCGCTGACGCGGAAGCCGCGCCGGCTCAGATACTCCACCTGCGCATTCCAGTGATCGTGGGCGCTCATTCCACGCGATGGCGGGCGCCTATTCCACGTGATCGTGGGCGGCGCAGTCGGCCGACGTGGGCATGGAGTCAGGCGTTGGTCTGAGCGTCAAGCTCG
>JBMOOD010000021.1:0-81074 GCA_049323595.1 Pseudomonadota bacterium | reverse complement strand
CGCCTGCTCATCGCCGCTGCAGCGGCCGGCGGCGCCGCCGGCACCGCGTGCGGCCTGCTCGATCCGGCCTTCCCCGCCATCGGGTGCGCGGCCTGGGTGGCGAGCGCCGCGACGGCGCTGCTGGCGACCCACCTCGTCTGGGGGCAGGTGTTGAAGTCGCTTCGCGCACGCGGTCTGCTGACGCCCAACCTGATCATCGTCGGCGGCACGCCCGCCGCGCAGCACCTCATCCGCCGCGCGCTCAAGACCCGGGACATCAACATCCTCGGCGTCTTCGACGACCGGCGCGACCGGGTCGGGCCCGACGTGCTGGGCGTGCCGGTGCTGGGCAGAACCGCCGACCTGGTGGACCATCGGATCCTGCCCTACGTCGACCGGATCGTGATCACGGTGCCGCCCCGGGCGAACGCCCGGATCGCCCAGTTGATCGAGCGGCTGGCGCCGATACCCAATCCCATCTCCCTTCTGCTCGAGGACACGGACGAGGACGCCGAGTTCCAGGCGGTCGGCCGGATTGCCGACTTCGACCTGATGCAGCTCACCGGCCCGAGCGAGAAATCCGGCTATCTCGCCGCCAAGCGCGCCCTCGATCTGGCGCTGAGCATCCTGGGCCTCGTGGCGCTCGCGCCCCTGATGGCCACCATCGCTCTGGCCATCAAGCTCGACAGTCCTGGGCCGGTCTTTTTCCGGCAGCGGCGCCATGGCTACCTGAACGAAGAGTTCCTAGTGTGGAAGTTCCGCTCGATGCGGGTCGAGTCCACCGACCACAACGCCGCGCGCCAGGTCACGGCCGGCGATGATCGCGTCACGCGCGTCGGTCGCTTCATCCGCCGGACCAGCCTCGATGAGCTGCCGCAGATCTTCAATATCATCACCGGCGAGATGTCGATCGTGGGCCCGCGCCCCCACGCGATCGGGATGCTTAGCGGCGGCGCCGAGGCGTCGAAGCTCGTCGAGACCTACGCGCACCGCCACCGCATCAAGCCGGGCCTGACCGGCTGGGCCGCCGTCAACGGCTCGCGTGGCCCGGTCGACACGCCCGAGGAGGTTCGACGCCGCGTCGCCCTCGACCTCGAATACGTCGAGCGGCGGTCATTCTGGCTGGACCTTCAGATCATCCTGCGGACGGCGCCGTGCCTGCTCGGCGACACGGGCGCGGTGCGGTAGGCGGGCGCAGATGCTCTCGGGTTCTCGGCTTTGGCCTGAAGCCCAGATCACCTGTAAGATCGCCGGCTTGGCCAGTGTACCTGACACTCACTTCTAGATCGTCCATCGGTTACGGGACGCCATCTCGTCTCAGCAACGACCTCCTGCATTCGCGGTCCCCGTTTGGCTTCGCCGGCATTGCCGGCCGCAGCCCTCGTGCATGTCAGAGAGCTCTAGCGGAGCCGAAACACCAGTCGCCTGGCCAGCGCGAAGTTCACCGCCATGCCGGACAGCGAACCGCAGCCAACCGCGAAATAGGGCGAAAGCAGTTGGACGATCGGCGCAGCCTCCAGGCGCAGCGCCGCCTCGACCACGGCGCTATAAACCAGGAAGTTCACGAAGCCGCCGCCGAGACCGGAGCCCAGGTACCGGAGCCACTGCCAGGCTATCCCGCCCCGGTCTGCGCCGCGGAAAGTGAAGTGCCGATTGCAGGCCCAGGCGAAGGTCGCCGCAGCGAGGTAGGACACGGCGCGCCCGCCATATGGGCCGAACTCCAGCAGATGAATGGCCACGGCGAGAACGCCGGCGTCCACCCCGGCCGCGGCCACGCCGACCAGGGCGAAGTTCAGGAGTTCGCGACGGCGGGACACGAAGAAGCGAGGTCAGTCGCGGGCGATATCGAAGATCGGAGCCTCGTACTCGAGGTACTTCAGCCGCTTCACCTCTTTGCGGCCTTGGGTCACCGTGTCCAGGATCAGGCCGCAAACGCACGACATGACCGCCAGAATGACCAGGCCCGTGGCGAGCACCGCCGTCGGAAGCCTCGGCACCAGTCCTGTGGCGTAATACGTCTGGACGACCGGCGCGGCGATGCCGATCGCGAGCAAGAGCAGTAGACCGCCAAACCCGCTGAAGAAGGCCAGAGGCCGCTCACCCTTCACCAGAAGGCCGATTAGAGCGAGGATGCGGAAGCCGTCGCGAAAGGTCGAAAGCTTCGAGACGGAGCCTTCGGCGCGGTCGCTGTAGGGCGTTTCGATCTCGCCCACCGGCAGGCGCATGTCGAGCGCATAGACGGTGAGCTCGGTCTCGATCTCGAACCCGGTGGTCAAGAGGGGGAAGCTCTTGACGAAGCGCCGAGAGAAGGCCCGGTAGCCCGAAAGCAGATCCTCGGTCTCGCGACCGAACATGATGCTCACCAGTGTCGTCAGCATGACGTTGCCGAAGCGATGGCCGCGCCGGTAGGTCTGCCAGTCCGCCTTGCGCGCCCCAGTGACCATGTCAAGCTGGTTATCGATCAGCTTCTGGACAAGGCGGGGCGCGGAGGCTGCATCATAGGTGTCATCGCCGTCCACCATGACGTAGACGTCCGCATCCACGTCGGCGAACATTCGGCGAACGACATTGCCCTTCCCCTTGCGGCTCTCGTACCGGACAATGGCGACCGCCTCGAGCGCCTGCCGCACAATGAAGTCCGCAATGTCGCGGTGACGTTCGCCAGTACCGGAAGGCTCGCAGACGCCTATGGCCATGGCGTAGGGCCCACCGCGCACGCCTCGCCGCCGTGGGCCATCTTCCAGGGTCTCGTCTATCGCGCCCTGGGGGACACACCCGCGGCCGAGATGACCCTCACGCTGGTCGTCACTGCTCTGGGCCTCGCCTCGTTCTACTTCGCGTACAGGATTTTCGCTCTGCTCAAGCTTCCGCCTCTATGGCGGCTGGCTGCGCTTGCTTTCGTGTGCCTTGTCCCGATCAACGCCATGCTTGAGGTCCGCATCTTCCGCGGGTTCGAAGGCATGCTCGCCGCCACCCTGGCGTTCGGCGTGCTTTACTGGGTGCTCTGGCTGGCCCAGAAGGAGAGGGTGAAGGTGATGGAACTGGCGCCCCTGGCGCTGGTGATGGGGCTCCTCGCGCTCACCAACCAGTCGGCGGCGCTCGGCGTCTATGGCGCGGCCGGATGGCTTGTACTCCGGCGGGTGCCGTGGCGGAGCTGGCCGGCCGTCGGGGCCGTCTTTGCAGTGGGGCTTGTTGTCTTCCTGGCGCCGTGGGCCCTTCGCAATGAAAGGGTGCTGGGCCATCCGGTATTCACCCGCAGCAATTTCGGACTGGAGTTCGCCCAGGCGTATTTCCCCGGAGCCCTGGAGGCAAAGGACCGGCGGGCCGAGTTCATTCGTCGCCACGCCGAGATGCATCCGATGCAGTCCGTCGAGGCCCTTCGCCAGGTCCGCACGATCGGCGAGGTCGAGTACTCCGGCAGCATGACCCGCGAGACAATGGATTGGATTAAGGCTAATCCCGGCGAGTCGGCACAGCTGGCCGCGCGTCACTTCCAGGAGTTCTGGTTTCCCGACCCCTGGGTCTGGTCGCCATTCGAGCAGGGAGAGGTGTCGACCAAGGACAAGGTGAAGTCCGGGTTCGTCTGGCTCATCACCGCTATGGGCCTTGCCGGACTGGCTCTCGGCCTTCGCCGCAATTTCGGCGGTTGGATCTATGTGGCGATCGTACTGCTGCTGTCGTCGCTGCCCTATGTGCTGACGCAGCCCGTGATCCGCTACCGCTATATCGTCTCGACATTGCTGATCTTCTGTGCGTTCGAACTGGTGCACGCGCTAGCCGAAAAGCTGCGGCTGACAGAAAAGCACTCGGCGCCCGCGAGCGCCTAGGTTCAATTGCAGTTCAGGGTCACGCGGTGAAGGATGCGCGATTCATGGGCCTCCGTTTTGGCGGAGGCTGGGATGGGTGTGGCGCGTTACGAGCCGACGGATACTGCATAGGCGGCGGATAGAGGCGCTGCTTCCTTGCAAGGTCGGAGGGCGCCCGGGGCGGACACAGGACATCGTCGGCACGCCGGGCTGCGGTCCGTGAAGTCCTTGGTCGGCCCCCGACGACGTCGGCCCAGCGGCCGATACGCCGTCCTCGGCCAAACTCCAGAGGCCTGGGCCGTCCGCCTCTCGGGTCAGCCTTCACCCTGGGTCCGTGAGACCGTGACCGCTCGACACAAGGCTGGCTCCGGAACCCGAGCCTCTCAGCCACCCCTCGAGTGAACAATCGTCACAGATTCGACAGCTTGACGAGACTACCGCTTCGTCGGCGGAAACTTCAGGCCGAACGGCTTGAGCACCAGGGCCACGTAGATCAGCACGGCCACGACGATCAGGAACGAGAACAGGCCGTGGCCCTCATTGCCGACGTAGTTGGCCACCGCGCAGCCCACCGAAGGCGGCAGGTAGTGCAGGATGGTGTCCTGCGGCTCTCCCGGTTGCACGGACCTGTGCAGAAACAGGACGACGAGCGCCCCGAAGATCGCCACGGTGATCCAATCGTAGACGGTTTCCACCGCACCCCTCCGTCAACTCGTCACAACGCCTAGGTAACAGGATGCCCGCGGCGCGCAATTGTCGCGAGCGGAATTCCCGGGTCAAACTACAACCGGACGTCAGCAAGAGCCGTGCCGGGTTCCGCTCGCCGTGCGGGTGTGATCAGTCTGCTTACCACAGCCCCAGAGAAGCGAGGCGTTCTTGCGATTCGGGTCGATAGGACGAAAGGGGGCCGCAAGCGCCCTCGCGCTCGCCCTGAGCGCAGCCGCCAGCCTGTCCGCCTGCGACTGGGAGGGAGGCGACGGGCGCGCGGCCGCCGGCGAGCGGCCGGGACACCTGGCCACGCTGCCCGACGGCCGGCGGCTCAATTTCCATTGCACGGGCCGCGGAACCCCTCTCGTGCTGCTGGAAGCAGGCTACGGCGGCGGCGTGGGGTCCTGGGCGATGGTCCAGCCCGAGATCGCCAGGTTCACCCGGGTCTGCGCATATGACCGCGCCGGAACAGGCTTCAGCGACCCTGGCCCCCTACCCCGCGATGGCGCGGCCATCGCCCGCGACCTCGATCAGGCGTTGGACGCCGCTGGGATGTATGGCCCCTTCGTCCTTGTGGGTCATTCCGCAGGCGCGCTCTACGCCCGGCTCTTCGCGGCGCGCAGGCCGGGCGAGGTTCAGGGCCTCGTGTTCGCCGATCCCACGGTGGAGAGGGTGGCGCCGTCGCCGGCGGCCGACGGCCTGCAGCGCATTCGCCAGGGCGTCCGGCGCTGCCTGTCGCTGGCGGAGGAGGCCCCTGCGCCGCCGGCGACCGATCCCCGGTGGAGCGGCTGCTCTTCTGCGCCGGGCCCCGACCGTCGCCCCTGGCCGGCAGAGGCTTGGCGCAACCGGCTGTCGGAACTCGACTCGATCTACGGCCCCACCTCCGCCCAGGTGTTCCGCACGCGCGGGGTCGTGGGTGACGTGCCCGCCTACATCCTCACCGCGTCCGAGACGGCCGTCACGGCGCCCACCCTGGGATATGGCCAGACCCAGTCCGTCTGGGAGCTGCAGCACGTCCGGATGGCGCTGGATTTCGGACCCGGCCACCAGCAGACGGTCCTCTCCGCCCACAGGATGCCGACCGACCGGCCGGACGCGATCGTGGAGGCCGCCCGGTCCATGGTGATGGCGGCGCGCGCGGGAACCCCGCCTCCGCCGCTGCCCCCCAGCGAACTGGCGCAGCCGCCGGTCGAGGAATCCTTCGGGAGCGGCTCCCAGGAAACGCCGTAACGCGGACTTCGCCGGCCGCGCCCTGGCGGCCGGGCGAAGGGTCGTTGCTACTTCGCCACCGCGAGCTGCTTCAGCCGCCGGGCCTCGTACGAGGTGATGCACTTGGGAGCGTCCCAAGCCTGCCCTTTGGCGGCCGCCTCCTCAGCGGTCACGAACTCGACCGTCCCGAACTCGCGCGTGAAGGCGCGGCGGGTCAGGGTGTCGTTCTCGCAGATATAGAGCGTACGCTCCGCCTTGCCTTCGAGGGCGACCGCCTCCTTGGCGTGCCGGTTGGCGTCCGGCGTTTCTGTGGCGAGAGCGGAACCGGCCGACAAGGCGGCCAGAGCGACAACGCAAACAATCGTGCGCATCAGATTTTCCTCCACTCCAGGCGGTTCGAACACCGCTCTTTGGAGGAAAACCTTATCCCATAGCAGTCCTCTATGAAAGTTTTACGACGCCTGCGCGACACAATTGCACAGCTTGCTCGTCGCGTCCGCGACACGCCTTTCGCACAAATGCTTCACCGTCCTGTCGTGAGCCCGGCCACATAGTCGCGTCCGCTCAAGGGGGCGCGCGCAGGATCCACCCGCTGTCGCCCGATCGGGAGGGCCTCAGCAGGATGCGCTACGGCGTCCTCCGAACTTCGCCGGACCTTCCGCCGCCCAATGTGCAGCGGCGTCTCATTGAGGCCGCCGGCTGCGACGCCTTCCTCGAGGAGGCCTATCCGACGCCGGCGAGCCAGAAGAACATCCTGCATTTCCTGTGGGCCCTGAAACGCGGCGATGAAATCCTCGTGCACGGGCTGGAAGCCTTCGAACTGACGACCGGCGAACTGGCGCGACTGCTACGTCGGTTCTTCGAGGCCGGCGTCACCTTGCGCATCGTGGGCGGCTCACGCGTCGAGAGCCTCGCGCCGGACGGCGCGATGCCCCGCGCCCTGGCGCTGCTGGCCGATCATGAGGCGCGCCGGCCCGGCCAGTCCCTGACTAGTCGCCGGCCGCGCACGGCGCCGGCGCCGCTCACCCAACATCAGTTGAGG
Organism: Pseudomonadota bacterium; assembly: GCA_049323595.1. Taxonomy (GTDB): domain Bacteria; phylum Pseudomonadota; class Alphaproteobacteria; order Caulobacterales; family Caulobacteraceae; genus Phenylobacterium. Next base: position 74,330 of record JBMOOD010000021.1, on the reverse strand, counting down.
TTCGCCCGCGACATGCATCGCCGCGGCCATTCCATGCGCGCGATCGGACTTCTCTTTCGGCTCTCCCCCAACGAGGTGGCCCGCCTGCTGCGCACGCCGCCCGGCTCGACCGGTCCGGATGACGCGCCGGAGCGCGGCGTCTAGGCCCCTTGAGACGGAAAAGGCCCGGCGATCGCCGGGCCTGACCGTGTGTCCCCGGCAGGGGGACCCCTAGTATCGCGCCGAGAGGCTGACCGAGAAGCTGCGGCCGAGGTCGTAGTTGTTGAGCTTGATCTCGTCGCCGCCGCGCGCCTGGAACTCGTCGAACTCCTCGCCCAGCAGGTTGCGGGCCTCGAAGCCGGCCGTGAACTCCGTTCCCCACATCTCGAACTTGTGGCGGAAGGTGAAGTCCAGAAGGACGCCGGGCTCTTGCTCGAAGTCGGGCGCGCCGGCCTGACCTCGGGCGGTTACCCGCTTGCTGGCGTAGTTCACCAGGAAGGTCGCCTGGGTCATGCCATCCAGGCTCTCGAAGCCGAACTGAGCGTTCGCGAGGTGCTTGGACTGGCCCTGAAGCGGGCTGCCATCGATGATGAAGTTCGCGGCCGGCGCCGGTTGACCCAGGGCCGTTCGCGGGAACACGACGTCGCCGTCGTCAACCTTCACCTCGGCCTTGGTGTAGGTGTAGTTGGCGGCCACCAGCCAGCGGACATTGTCCAGCCAGGTCTGGCCGGTTTCGAACTCGAAGAACTTCTTGAACTCCGCCTCGGCGCCGTAGACGACCGCCTTCGGCGCGTTGAGGAAGCTCTGCTGCAGGCCACCGCCCGACTCGTTGACCACCGACTCGATCGGCCGGTCGATGTCCTTGTAGAAGACCCCGATCGTCGCGAACTGTCCGCGGTCGAAATAGCGCTCGTAGCGGGCGTCGAGATTGACGATCTCGCTGTCGAACAGGAACGGGTTGCCGATGAAGCTGCGGTCCGTCTCCGGGTCCAGGTAGACCTGTGGGGCCTGCTCGCGGAACTGCGGGCGGGCGATGGTCTTGGAGGCGCCGATGCGCAGTTGCTGCTCCTCGGCGAAGTTCCAGGTCAGCGTCCCGGCCGGGAGCCAGTAGTCGTTGTCGAGCGTCCGGCCCTCGAGCGGCGCCGGATCGAAGAGGTCGACGGCGCGCACGTCCTGCTTGCCGGTTTCGAAGCGCACGCCGAGCGTGGCCCGAACCGCCGGCAGGATCTCGCCTTCGCCCTGGATGTAGCCCGCGTGGGTCACCAGGCTGGCGTTGTACGCCGCGGCGCCGTCGGTGCCCGTGACCTCTCGAAGGATCAGCCCGTTGGGACCGATGTTGTAGTCCGAATAGATGAAGTCCACGCGCTGGCGCTGGAAGTTCAGCGAGGGCGTGAAGTTCATCGTGTAGCGGAACACCCGCGAGTCCGAGAACCGCTCGTTGTCGTACCAGGCATAGCCGCCGCTCAGGGTGAAGTCGGCGATAACCGGGTTTTCCCAGCGATAGGCGAAGTCGATCCCCGCACTGGAGGCGGTGTCCTCGAGCTCGCTGAAGCGAATGAAGTTGGCGTCGAGCTGCGGGTTGTGCAGGTACTCGTCGTTGATCAGGCGGTAGCGGACCTGGCGCTCATAGGGCACGTCGCGCTCGGTCCGGGCATAGGCGCCCCGCCAGCGGATCGTGAGATCGTCGGTGATCTCGTGCTCGCCGGTCAGCTGGGTGTCGATCAGCTCGCGCTGGTACCAGGCTGTATGGTCGTCGCGGATGAAGTTGCTGGCGAGCGCGCTCTCGCCCTCGACAGACCGCGTCTCCTTGGTGACGCTGCGGACGTAGAGGTTCGTCCATTTGAACGTGTGGCGGTCCAACTCGAGAGCGACCTGGGTCAGGCCGTTCAGGACGACGTCGTTCTGGGTCGAGAACGAGCGAAGGTCCTCCTGCACCGACAGGCCGTCGAGGTCGAGGATGCCGGCCTGCTGGACGGCGTCGCGCGTCGACCAGCTGTTGTCGTAGCCGAAGATCGCCAGCACGCCGAGCTTGGCCAGGTCGAAGTTCCAGGACGTGCCCGCCGCGATGTCGACGCTGCCGTTGATCGGCACGTCGTTCGTCGACTGCAGCAGGTTGATGTTGGCGTTCTGGAAGCTACGCCCCATCGCCGTCAGCGTCGCGGAGTCGAAATTCGAGGAATCGATCCGCTTACCGGTCTCGATGCCGCGGCGGATCAGGAGCGGCAGCTCGCGCGTGCCGTCGTCGACGCCGAAGGAGTCGCTGTCGCCGCCGCCGTAGTAGGTCAGGCCGCGCTTCAGCGTGGTTTCGGTGTTCATGCCCAGGCTGACGCCCATGGAAATGAACGAATCGTCCGGAACGGCCAGGGTCTGCAGATCGATGAGACCGCCGCCGAACTCGCCGGGATAGTTCACCGAATAGGTCTTCTGGACGGTCACCCCAGCCAGGATGTTGGACGGGAACAGGTCCAGCGGCACCACCCGCTGCAGCGGCTCAGGGCTGGGCAGCGGCGAACCGTTCAACAGGGCCGAAGAATAGCGCTCGCCGAGGCCGCGGACATAGACGAAGCGGCCGCTCACCACGCTTAGTCCAGCGAGGCGGGTCAGGGCCTGGGCGGCGGTGTCGTCGCCCTGGCGCACCAGGTCCTCCGCGGTGACGATCGAGGCCACTTCCGAGGTCTCGCGCATCACTTCGGGAATGAACCGGCCGCGGACGACGATCCCCTCGACCTCGGTCTCCTGGGCGTCCTGGGCCCAGACAAGTCCCGGGGCCATCAGCGCCGTCGTACACAGGAGCAGCCCGGCGGCCGGGCGGAGATACTTTTTCATTTCAGTGGCCTCTAGAGTTCCGACGGACGCGAAGAGCGGGGCCGAAGCCCCGCCCAGGCTCATCAATCAGCAGCTGCTTCCGCTCTGCAGGCCGCAGGTCCACCCCTGCCACCAGGTGTCGCTCGAGTCCCGAACGGCGCCGATGTAGGTCACGGTGTCGAAGAACGAGTAGATGGTCTTCGGATCGGTCGCGACGCGGCCCGCTTCGTTCGACCCGTTCACGAAGCCGCTCAGGGTCGAGGTATGCGTCGAGGAGTTGTTGGTCCCGGCGTTGAACAGCGCCGCCGCCGCCGCCGCATCGACGTTGCTGTCGTTGCGGAACGCCGTGGCGCAGGCCAGCACCACCGAGTCCCAGCGCGGCGCCGCCGCCACCGTGGAGTTGTCGTCCACGTCGATGCAGGCCGTGCTCGGGTTGGCCGACGTGAAGATGCCGTTGATGAAGCGGCCGCCCGTGCCGGAGTTCAGAACCTGCAGGTCGCCAGCGCCCGTCCGGGTCGAACCGATCACCGTGAAGTTGGCGATCTTCGGCTGCGAGTTGAGGGCGGTCTGCACGCCGGCCGAGCTTTCTTCGAAGCCACGGTCGCCGCCGTTCGCGCGCTGCCGCACGATCACGAACTGGGCGCCCCCGCGCCAGCCCTCGTCGGTGTCGAGGTTGTCGTCGTCGATGCCCGTGAGCACGACGTGCTTGACGTTCACGGTGCCGCCGAAGAACTCGATGCCGTCATCCGAGCTGTTGTGGACCTGGACGTGGTCGATCGTCGTGCCGCTGCCGACGCCGCCCAGGGTGATCCCGTTCAGCTCGCGGTTCGGCTGCACCTCGAAGCCAGGGTACCGGACCTGGACATAGCGCAACCGGCCCGAGTTGTCGGTCGGCGTGTTGCCGCCGTAGAGCGCCGTCGCGCCCTCGATCGTGGCCACGCAGTTGATGTTCGGGGGCGTCGTGCCGGCCGGGCAGGAAGCGATCGGCGCGCGACCGACGATCACGAGGCCGCCCCACTGGCCGATGCTGTCCTCGCCCGTCTGCCCCTCGATGTTCGAGCGGCTGGTGAAGACGATCGGGCTGGTCGCAGTGCCCTCGGCGAAGATCTGGCTGCCGCGGTTCACCACCAGGAAGTCGGCGCCGCTCGATCCGTAGATCGTCACGCCGGCCTCGATGGTCAGGATGCCCTGCTGGGCGCCCGCGATCGGATTGTTCGGATCGGCGCCGCGGTCGTCGCCGACGTCGGTGCGGCCGCTGATGGTGTAGATCGTTCCGGCGCGAGACGGCACCAGCAGGTTGCCGGTGACCTTCGCCGGCAGCTGGCAGGCGCGCAGCGTGCCGTTCAGGATCGTGCCGACGTTGGAGAAGCCGGTCGGGCAGTCGGCGGCCGCCTGGCCGGTCCCGCCCGTGCCGCCGCCGGTGCCGCCGCCGGTGCTGCCGCCGCTATCGGGCGGGAAGGCGCCTTCGCCGGGCGAGGCCACATTGTCGGCTCCGCCGCAGCCCGCCAGGGCCAGCACGCCAACCGACGCAATGAGAAGGGTTTTCAGCTTGGCGCCGTTCATCGTGATCTCCCGCCAGACGCGAATTGTTTGCGCGCGGGAACTCCGCTCGAGGCCGATCCCCGAACTCTTCGTCCCCACCTGCGGGGCCCGTCATAGGCGCCGGGGATGACACCTCGCCGACACACTTGTGACAGGTCTATTGCAGCGCTGTGGCGATCCCGTCTCAGCGGCCGCGGACAAGCCGGGGACGTGGCGCGTGCGACAATGCGGTCTGGCCGTGCGGCCGGCGGATAGGCTAGTCTTAAAGCTCGGGATTGGGGCGGATCATGGCGCTCGCGAAGGCAATTTCTACTGTCCTCAGTGGCGCGCTCGGTCTGGTCCTGGCCGCAGCGTCACCGGTGTGCGCTCAGGTGCTGGAGATCGGCGACGACGGCGCCGTCACCACCTATTCGGGCCCCGCGGTGCATACGCTGGAAGGCGCCGCGCCTATCCTCCCGCCCGAACCGCCGACGCCCGTCGCGGCGGCTCCGGAAGAGGTGATCCGGCTCATCCGGGAGTCGTCCGAGCGCCACGCCCTGTCCCCCGCCCTCGTCGAGGCCGTGGCCTGGCAGGAGTCGCGTTTCAATCATGCGGCGGTTTCGCGAAAAGGCGCGCGCGGTGTCATGCAACTGTTACCAACAACCGCTAGCGACCTCGGCGTGGACCCCTCGGACCTCCAAGGCAACATCGACGGCGGCGCGGCCTACCTGGCCCAGCAGCTGAAGCGGTTCGGCGACGTGAGACTCGCACTGGCGGCGTACAACGCCGGTCCCGAGGCGGTGCAACGGTATGGCGGCGTGCCGCCGTACAAGGAGACGCAATCCTATGTGCGCGCGATCCTGGCGCGCCTGGCGGCCGCTTCGGCCGTGGGCGCCGGGCGCTGAGTGAGGCCTATGAAAAAGCTTGTTCCGTTCACCGCGCTTGCGGCCGCCATGGCCGCCCCCGCGCACGCCCAGGTCGGAGATCCGGCCGGCTCCTCGCCCCTGCTGGCCGCGCTCAACTGGGTGCAGGGCACCCTGCTGGGCAATCTGGCGACCACCGCGGCCGTGATCGCCGTGGCGGTGATCGGCTACATGATGCTGACGGGCCGGTTCGACTGGCGCCGGGGCGTCGTCACCCTGGTGGGCATCTTCATCATCTTCGGCGCGGTGACCATCGTGGCCGGCATCCGCAGCCTGGCGCAGGGCTTGTGACGCCATGAGCCGGCTCGCCTCCGATCCTGTCTTCAACGCCCTCACCCGGCCCCAGATGATCGGCGGCGTCACCTATCCCTACGCGGTTCTGAACCTGGTGATCACGGCCGAGGCCTTCCTGATCACGCGCTCGTTCTGGGCGCTGTTGATCGCCCTGGTGATCCACGCCGTCGGCTACGTCGGGTCCCTTCGCGAGCCCCGCTTCTTCGACCTCTGGGTCACGCGGCTGCGGACCTGTCCGCGGGTGCGCAACTTCAGTTTCTGGGGCGGGAACTCGTACCGGCCATGAGCGGAACCTTCCTCACCACCGCGGCGGCGAAGGTGCTGGCGCCCCGAGAGGCGACCATCGGCAGCCGCCTGCCCTATCTCGGCCACGCCGACGACGTGACACTGCGCACGCGCGACGGCCTGCTGGTCCAGACCCTCCACCTCGCCGGCTTTCCCTTCGAGACGGCGCCCGACGAGGAGCTGAACTATCGCAAGGTGATCCGCGAGACGGTGCTGCGCGGCGCGGCCAGCTCCAGGCTCGCGGTCTATCACCACGTGGTCCGCCGCCGGGTGACCCCGGCCTTCCCGCCGCCGCCCGAGGAGCCGTTCTGCGCCGCCCTCGACGAACGCTGGCGCGAGCAGCTGGCGAGCCGCCGGCTCTATGTGAACGACATCTTCCTGACCTTGGTGTTCCGTCCGACGCAGGGCGGCGCAGGCTTCCTCGAGCGGCTCGTTAAGGGCCCGCGGGCCCGCGACGCCGATGTCGCTAGGGACCTGCGCGAACTGCATGCGGCCCGCGAGGCCTTCGCCGCAGCGCTGTCCCCTTACGGCGCCCGCACGCTCGGCCTCTACACCGCCGCCGGCGGCGCGCGCCGGTCCGAGCCGGCCGAATTCCTCAGCCTGATCCTGAACGGCGAACTGCGGCCGGTCCTGGAGCCGGTCGGCGATCTGTCGAACGCCATCGCCGCGCGTCGCCTCAGCTTCGGCCTCGACGCCATGGAGTTCGGCGCCGGGACCGGCCCGGCCAGCTTCGGCGCCATGGTGTCGTTGAAGGACTACCCGGCCCGCACGGCGCCCGGCCTGCTGGACGGCGTGCTCCGCCTGCCCATGGAGATGGTCCTTACCGAAAGCTTCGCCTTCGTGGACCGGCAGGTCGCACTCGACCGGATGGGCCTGGCGCTGCGACGCCTCAAGGCCGCGGAGGATGACGCCTACAGCCTTCGCGCCGAACTGGCCCAAGCCCGCGACGACATCGGCGCCGGACGCGCAGCCTATGGCGAGCACCACCTGACCATCCTGGCGAAGGCGGACACCCTCGACGAGCTGGACGCCAGTGTGGCCGACATCCAATCGTCGCTGGCCGAGGCCGGCGCGGTGGCGGTCCGCGAGGATGTGAACCTCGAGCCGGCCTTCTGGGCCCAGTTCCCGGCCAACTTCGCGTACATCGGACGCAAGGCCCTGATTTCCGCCGGGAATTTCGCGGGGCTGGCCAGCTTCCACAATCACCCGACGGGGCAGGCGGACGGCAATCACTGGGGACCGGCCATTGCGGTACTCGAGACCACCGCGTTCGGCCCCTACCACTTCAACTTCCACAACGCTGACCTTGGCAACTTCACCGTCATCGGCCCCTCGGGGTCGGGCAAGACGGTGTTGCTCACCTTCCTGCTGGCCCAGGCCGAACGGCTGAAGCCGCGCATCGCCTACTTCGACAAGGATCGCGGCGCCGAGCCCTTCATCCGCGCCATCGGCGGCCGCTACGACGTGCTCTCGCCGGGCGAGCCCACGGGGTTCAATCCCCTGGCCCTGCCTGAGACACCGGCGAACCGCGCCTTCCTCGCCGAATGGGTGGCCCAGCTGCTCACATCGGAAGGCGAGACGCTGGACGCCGAGGACCGGCTGATGATCGCCGACGCGATCGACGCCAACTTCGCCCAGCCGCCGGGGCACCGCCGACTGCGCTATCTCCGCGAGCTCTTCCGCGGCGCCCGCCGGCCGCACGCCGGAGACCTGTCGGCCCGTTTGGCCGCCTGGTGCGACGAGGGCGAACACGCCTGGCTGTTCGACAACGAAGCCGACCTTCTGGACGTGGAGACCCGCATCCTGGGCTTCGACATGACGAAGCTGCTGGATGCGCCCACCATCCGCATCCCGGCCATGATGTACCTGTTCCACCGGCTGGAGCAGCGGCTGGACGGCAATCCCGCCATGTTCATCGTCGACGAGGGCTGGAAGGTCCTGGACGACCCCGTCTTCGTCCGCCGCATCAAGGACTGGGAAAAGACCATCCGCAAGCGCAACGGCCTGGTGGGCTTCTGCACCCAGAGCGCCTCGGACGCGCTGGACAGCCGCATCGCCTCGGCGATCATCGAGCAGGCGGCGACGCAGATCTTCTTCCCGAACGCCCGGGCCAAGGCCTCGGACTATGTCGACGGCTTCGGCCTGACCGAGCACGAGTTCGAGCTGGTGAAGAGCCTGCCCGACACCTCGCGCTGCTTCCTCATCAAGCGCGGCGACCACAGCGTCGTGGCGCGCCTCGACCTTGCGGGCCTTTCGGGCGAGTTGGCCGTCCTGGCCGGGACCGAGCGGGCCGTGCGACGCCTCGACGCCCTGCGCCAGCAGGTGGGCGACGAGCCCGCGGCCTGGCTGCCCACCTTCATGGCGAACAAGGACGTCCGCGAGGGACGGAGCGCGGCATGAACGCCTGCGCGGCGATCGTCGACGACGGCGTGGTCCGGGGGGTCCTGGCTACCGTCGACTGCCACACCAAGGTCTACGCCCAGGGCGGCTATCTGGCGCTGGCGGGTTCGCCCGTCTTCCAGACGGCGGTCACGGCCCTGCTCACCATCTACGTGGCGCTGGTCGGCTACCGGCTGCTGTTCGCGCAAGGGACTGCCCGCATCTCGGATGCGCCGATCATCGCGCTGAAGATCGGCGCCATCCTGGCCCTCGTCACGAGCTGGTCGACCTTCCAGTCGCTGGTGTTCGACGTGGCTGACCGCGCGCCGGTGGAGATCGCCGCCCTGGTGACCGAACCCTTCATGGAGGACAGCGGCTCCAGCCTCGCCGCCCGCCCCATCGAGGGGCTGCAGGCGGCCTACGAAGAGTTCAGCCAGACCGGCGCCGCCTACGGCAAGATCGCCGGCCCCAACGCCAAGGGCTATTCCAGTCCCCAGGCGGCGGCCGCAGAAACCACGGCGGCGGCCTCGGGCGTGATCTTCATGGTCAGCGCAGGCACCATATCGGCCGCCACCCTCGCCATCGGGGTGCTGACGGCTATCGGCCCGCTGTTCATCACCTTGGCCCTGATACCCGCGACCCGCGGCCTGTTCGTGGGCTGGGTCCGCGCGCTCGCCGCCGCAGCGCTTACGCCGCTGGTCGCGTGGCTGCTGATCGTCCTCATGCTGGCGGTCCTGGATCCTTGGATCGCCACGCTCGAGGCCCAGCGCATCGCCCAGCGGATGAACCCGCAGACCGCCATGAGCGCCGCCGCCCTCGTCTTCGTGTTCGCCGCCGGCCAGGCCGCCCTGGTGATCGGCGCCTGCGTCATGGCCATGAGCTTCCGTCTGCCCAGCCTCAGCAACCCCCGGACCCCGCAGGCGCCCGACGTCGCGCGGCCCGGCCAGCCGGGCGCGGCGAGCGTCGTCGTCCCTTCGCGCGCCGAGCAGCTCGCCCAGCACCTCCAGCGTGACCAGGCCCAGGCCGCCGCCCGGGCTCGCGCCGCCCAGACCGCGGCGGCGGCCGGTGCGGCCAGCGCCCGGCAGATGTCAGTATCGGTGGGGGAGACGCGCCGCCTCGGCGAGACCTACCGCCGCCCCGCCTTCACGGCCCGCAAAGCGGGAGCCACCAGATGACCCGATCAGCCGCCCTCGCCGCCGCGCTCGCCCTGCTGGCCAGCCCAGCCGCCGCCGTCGTTCCGCAACCCGGCCCTGGCGATCCGCGCATTCATGTCGTGGAGTACGATCCGGAGGCCGTCGTCGAACTGCGCGTGGCCCTCGGCTATCAGCTCGCGGTCGAGTTCGATCCCTCCGAGCGCATCGAGAACGTCGCCATCGGCGATTCCCTGGGCTGGCAGGTGACGCCCAACAAGCGGGCCAACCTCCTGTTCCTGAAGCCCATGGGTCCGCGGCCGGCGACGAACATGACGGTGATCACCAACGTTCGCCGCTACAACTTCGAGCTCTCCGTGCGCGGACGATCGGCGGCGAAGACCGCCCCGTTCACCGTGCGCTTCCTCTATGCGCCGCCCGCCGTCGCCGTCGTGGCGCCGCCGCCGCCGCCGCCTCCTCCCGTGGAGCGGAACAAGGCCTACTCCTTCGAAGGCTCGACCAAGCACCTGCCCGTGAAGGTCTTCGACGACGGGACGGACACCTATTTCGCCTTTGGGCCCGAGGACGACCTCCCCGCCATCTTCGCCGTCGAGGCCGACGGCGGCGAGGCCTTGGTCAATACCCGCCAGCGCGACGGCTACATCGTGGTCGACCGGGTGGTCCGCGGCTTCGTGCTGCGGCGGGGCGACGAGGTGACCCGTATCTTCAATGACGGCTTCCAGGTGCAGGAAGCCAGTGCGCTCCCCGAGCGCAAAAAGGAACCGTGGTGGCGGCGATGAAAACCAAGACCCAGACCCCCGCCGAGCTCAGCCCCGTGTTCGCCCGCGCGGGCGGACGGCCCCGCGTACAGGCCCCCGATTCACCGTGGACCCTCTGGGCCGGTGTTGGCGGTGCGGTCGTGCTCGGCGTCTTCGTCTTCAACGGCCTGAGCGAGGCCCGCGAAGCCAAGGCCGAGACGGCTGCCGCGCCGGCTACTGCCGCCCCCGCGCCGGCTCCGCCGCCGCCGCCCGCGCCGCAACCCGAGCCTCAGGCCGCGCCGACGCCGGTCGCGCCGCCGCCGGCCCCCATCCCGATGGTGGATCCCGAACAGGCGCACTGGCGCGCGCCCACTGTGGTGGTGGACTTCGGGACGTCGCCGAACACGCCCGTCCAGCTCGCCCAGGCCGACACGGCTCCGGCCGGCCCCGGCGCGACGTCCCCCGGCGCTCCGCCGGCCCAATCCGCCGACGAGCGCTTCGCGGCCCGCCTGACGGGCGGCCTGGGCGACGTCGCCCGCGCAGGCCAGATGCGCGACCTGGGCCGCATCGTGCCTGAGGGCACGGTCATCGCCGCCGTCCTCGAGACCGCCATCAACTCCGACCTGCCCGGCTCCGTGCGCGGCGTGGTCAGCCGTGACGTCCGCAGCTTTGACGGCAGCCGCGTATTGATCCCGCGCGGCTCGACGCTGATCGGCGAGTACAAGAGCTCGGATGCGATCGGCCAGTCCCGCGCCTTCGTCGTCTGGTCGCGCATCATCAGTCCCACGGGCGTGACCATCGAGATCGGTTCGCCCGCCGCCGACCGCCTCGGCCGCGGCGGCCTCAGCGGCGAGGTCGACCGCCACTTCTTCCAGCGCTTCGGCGCGGCCATCCTCCTGACGGTCCTGCAGGCCGGCACGACCGCGCTCGCCTCGAACGGCGATTCCAACACCGTCATCATCGGCGCGCCGAACCAGGCGGCGCAGGTCGGCCAGGGCGCGCTGCAGCAGCAGATGAACATCCCCGACACGATCAAGGTCGCGCAGGGCCAGCCTGTGCAGGTGCTCGTCGCGCGCGACCTCGACTTCTCGGGGGTGGTGCGGTGACCGCGAACGTCTACCTTTCCGCCTATCTGGCGCCGCTGTCGCCCTGGCTGTCGCGGCCGGACGTCACCGACGTGCTGATCAACCGGCCGGGCGAGGTCTGGGTCGAGACCACGGGCGGCGGCATGTGCCGCGAACCGGCCGACCAGCTCAACGAGCAGGCCCTGCAGCGTCTGGCCCGCCAGATCGCGGCCGCCAGCCACCAGGGAGTGAACCGCGAGCAGCCGCTGCTTTCGGCCACCCTGCCCGACGGCGCCCGCGTGCAGGTGGTGGCGCCGCCCGCCACGCGCGGCGGCCTCGCGATGGCCGTCCGCAAGCACCTGATCTCGGACCTCAGCGTGGGCGACCTCGCCCGCGACGGGCTCTTCGACGCGGCGGCCCGCATCGACCGGGTGCGGGAAGCCCAGGCCGACGCCGAGCTTCGGGCGATTCTGGATTCGGGCGACGTGGGGGGCTTTCTCAAGGCCGCCGTGGAGCGTCGCAAGACGATCGTCATCTCGGGCGGCACCGGCAGCGGCAAGACGACCCTGCTGAACGCCCTGGTCAAGGAGATCGACCGAAGCGAGCGTCTCGTGGTGATCGAGGACGCGCCCGAGATCCGGCTCGACCATCCCAACAGCGTGGGCCTCGTGGCGGTCCGCGGCGAACTGGGCGAGGCGCGGGTCGACGCGGACGCCCTGCTGGCGGCCTCGCTGCGCCTGCGCCCCGACCGGATCATGCTGGGCGAGCTGCGCGGCAAGGAGGCCTTCGCCTTCCTGCGCGCGGTGAACAGCGGCCATCCGGGCTCGATCACCACGGTGCACGCCGACAGCCCGGCCGGCGCCTTGGACCAGATCGCCCTGCTCGCCCTCACCTCGGGCGTGGACCTCGGCTGGGACAAGGTCCAGACCTACGTCAGCAAGGTCATCGACGTCGTGGTGCAGATCGAGCGTGCCGACGGCGTCCGCCGGGTGACGGAAGTCCACTTCCCGCAGAGGTAAGGCGCGGCGAACGGTCGCCGCCGTTACGCTTGTTCGCCAACGACTCCTAAATCCTTGCGCGGTACGAAGGCGGCATGACCAACGCCGCCCCGCACTGGCACGAGCGACGTTCCGAACCGCGCACGCCCACCAACGCGCGCGGACGGATCATGCACGGCGACAAGCTGGCAATCTGGGCGGACTGCATGATCAAGGACCTGAGCCCCAGCGGCGCCAAGATCGAACTCTCCCAGCTCTACAATCTCCCGCCGCGGTTCATTCTCCTGCACTTCCAGGCCGGCGTGGCCTTCGAGGTCGTCCTGAAGTGGCGGCGCGGCGACCTGGCCGGCATGGCGTTCGAACGCCGCCACCCCCTCGACGCCGAGGTCGAGCCGAGGCTCGAGCCCGTCCGCGAAGCCTGGCTGGCCCTGCGCCCAGGGGCGTAGGGCCGGACGCCTACACCGCCGTCAGATGATCGGCGAGCCGCAGCGAGAGCTGGATGATCGAGAGCGTGGGATTCGTGTGGCCACCGGACGGGAAGACCGACGAGCCGGCGACGTAGAGGTTCTTGGAACCGAACACCTGGCAGTTCCGGTCCACCACACCCCGGACCGGGGAATCGGCCATACGGGTGCCGCCCATATGGTGATGACCGCCGAGTTCGTCGTTCGTCGGATAGTCGCCGCGGCCCATCACCCAGCTGTCGAGCTTCAGGCGGCCGAGTTTGCGGCCCATGAGCCAGTCATTGAACTGCAGGGCGGTCTTGGTGATCGTCCTGTGATCCAGGTCACTCTTGCGCCAATGCAGGACTGGGGCTGGAATGCCAAAACGATCGACGTTCTTGGGGTCGAGCGTGAATCCGTTCTCGGCCCTAGGGGCCTGCTCCCAGGCCGCACGAAGCTTGACGCCGCAGACAAGGTTCTCGCCGGCGAGGCCGGCCGCCCACTCGCCGACCGACGGAGCGGCGCACATGAGGTCCTTCACGAGGCGACGCGTCGCGTTCCTCCCCAAAGGCTCCAGACGTAGCGCGGCGTTGAGCACGCCCAGCTCCATCTGTTTGCCCGGCGTGAGCCCGAAAAATTTGCGCTTGTCCGGCAATCCGAAGTCGACCAGGGCGGCCCCGATGGTGAAGTGGGGGTGCTCCATCCAGTACTTGCCCACTGGAATTCCCCGTTCGTAGAGCCCGCCATTGTTGCGCTGGTTGTGCCAAAGCAACTGCCGGCTGTTCTCAATGCCACCCATCGCGAACACATAGTTGTCCGCGCGCACGGTCGTCTTCTGGCCGGTATAAGAGGTGAATACCGCCTCGGTCACCCGACCCGACCTGACCCGCAGGTCGGTCAGGTTCGCGTTCAGGAACAGGGTGATGTTCTTCGAGTCGACGATGCTCTTGCGGTACTTCTCGCCGAACCGGGTCGGCGGCGAGAACGAAATGTAGATTTCCTGGAGACCTTTCGTCGGCGACAGAAGACGCGGCCCACGAGGTTGCTTGATCTCGACAAAGGCGCAGGCGCGGGAAAGGTAGGGCGCGAGGTCGGCTCTGGTGATTGGCCAGTGCGCGAGCTGGCTGATCCTGTCCTTGCGCGCGAAGTCGATGTCGTCGAGCGTGTAGCACCATCCCGACCAGTGGCCGGTGCTCCCGCCGAAATAGCGCAGGCGGGTCGCGTCCAGGGCGAAGTAGGGGTCGCCCACGACCGCGCCCTGGTAGCAGGATTGCGACTCCTCACTGGGTTCGAATCCGCCAGCCTCACAGAGGGCCACGCGCTTGTTCTTCCTGGCCAGTTCGAGGGCCATGGAAATGCCAGCCGGACCGGCCCCAATCACACAGACGTCGAAGGCGCCGTTGTCGGTCGGCGCGGCCGAATTCAGATCGCGAAGCATGGTCCCTGCCCTAGAAGTCTTCCGGCTTCAGGATCCAGCCGTTCTTCTCGACGTACTTCGTGCCCACGCCCATCTGGCGAAGGAGCGCGAGCGAAAGGGGCGCGACGAGCGCAAAGGCCAGGAACATCCGTCGTTTCAACATGAAACCCCCACAATTGCGCCTGTCCCGCCCGCCGGTGGACGCCTTCTGAAGCTAATCACCCCAATGGGGATTCGCACACGTATTTCGCCCATGCCGCGGGCCCCGCCCCGAAGGCGCCGCTGCGGCCATCCCAAGCTCGGCCGGCTGTCCGCCTGGATGACGCCTTGGCCTCATCCAATAGCCGTCGACAGCTTCGTTCCGATGAAGGCCTTGCGCTTGGACAGCGGGATGGCTCTCAGGAGCGCGGGGATGAACTGCTCCAATAGCTCGAAGGCAGGCTCCGACTCGCCGGCGACCGACAGGCGCATGAGGATGCCGTCCGGAATGATGCCCTGCATCGACTGGTTGATCCGGGCGGTTCTCTGCTGACCGGCGCTCTGCGGGAGGTCCTCGCCCATGCGCGTCCAGTAGATGATGTTCTCGGTGCGCTCCTGCGTCACCGCCACCACCTTCCGGCTGGGGAGCACGAGCCCCTCGCCGACCCTCACCTGTTCCGGGCGGCTCATCTCGAGATTGAACCCGACGGCCGGATAGCAGAACTCCGGGCGGTGCAACTGCAGCAGGTCGCTCTGCGTATCCCCGTACGCCGCGAGCATCATCACGGCCTCACCCGTCGGCTCGTGGAAGTAGGTTCTCGGCACCAGCTCACTATAGAGCGCCTGGGTTACGCTGCCGGACAGCTCGGGGCCGATGAAGCTGCTGCTTTCCTCGGACGACCAGGGCCCGAAGGTCGCCGGCAGGGCTTCCTTGATCGTGCCGTCCTGAAGCAGCTTCAGGCGGCGACGCGGGCGCAGCGCTTCGGCCGTCCCCAGAGCGGCCAGGCCCAGGGCCCCGAATACGAGATCGCGCCGCTTCACGCCGCACCTCCCGTACGTTTGCGAAGGAAGCGCGAAGCCACGTTGTCGATAGCGAACATCAGGACGAGGGCGATCGCGAACAGGAACAACCCGGCGGTGACATGCAGGAAGCCCTGCCCCACGGCGTCGCCGAAGTAGTACGTCAGCAGGATCAGGGTCACGATACGGAATACGTTGGCGATGATCGCCACCGGAATGATCAGGCAGAGCAGGAACAGCGAGTAGCGCCAGCCGGCGTTCCGCAGCAGGTAGATGTAGAACAGGGTGATCGCGATCAAGCCGATGAGGGAGTTCAGCCCCGAGCAGGCGTCCTCGACGAGGAGCTGATAGGGGCCGACGGTCATCGTCACCCCTTCCCGTACGATCGGAATGCCCAAAGGCTCAACGATCGCAAACGACAGCACCGATACGAGCAGCTTCAGAGGTGCTGTGAACTCGTCGATCACCCAGCCGGGCAGCGGAAGAAGCAGGCCGAGGTAGAGGAGCGGAAACCAGTTCTTGAGCAGGGTCCGCACGCCGAAGCGGTCGTGCAGCAGCGAAATGGCGAAGCCATAGAGGCCCGCCGCCTCCATGCTGATGATGTCGTAGGCGCGCCCGAAGACATAGATCGGCAGGGACACCGCGATCCCGAGGATCGTGAGGAGAAGGAAGCCGGGCTTGGCCTCCGCAGTCATGTCCGGCAGCTTGCGCCACAGCAGCCAAAGGCCCGTCGCCAGCACGATCGGACCGTGCGCGCCGATGTCCCGCGACCAGACCTGAACGCCCAACCGATAGAACGTCGGAACCGAAATCGCCAGGAAGAGAAGAAGCAGCGCCCCATGCGACAGGAACCACCGCCTGTCGAAAGCACCCACAGCACCGGCCGTCATAACGAACTCGCTCTCATACCTCGTTCAGGACTGCGCCGATCACGCGCGCGCCGTCCTCCTGCAAGTCCTTGGCCAAATGCTCGACATCCTTCAAACGCGTGACGTTCGTTCGCGCCACCACGAGCGCATAGCCCACGACGCTGGCCACCCGCAGGGCGTCCGAGCTCTCACTGGCCGGCGGCGTATCGACGATCGTGAACTCAAAGTCGCGTAGGCAGCGGTCCATCAGCCGACGGAAGCCCTCGCCGCCAAGCAGCTCGTCCGCTCCGCCGGCGATGCCATTGGCGTACAGCACCGACAGGTTCGGCAGGACCTCAGGATGGATCCGCTCGCGGCCCAGCTCGTGCTCGACGGACGCCGGCGCCGGATCGTGATCCGGTCGGATCAGTTCCGGGATCCCCGGCTTGCGCAAATCGGTGTCGATCAGGAGCGTCGCCACGCCGACCTGTGACATCGCCACCGCTAGGTTCGCAGCGGTGAACGTGCACCCGACACCGGGCTTCGGGCCGCAGATCGCAAGGCCTCTGCGCCCATCGTTCAGATGTCGGGCGATAATGTGAGTGCGGATCGTGCGAATGGCCTCCGCCTCGGCGGCACGCCCCTCGTTGAGGGTGACGAGGTCCGGCGAGAACGCGTATCGCAGCGCGACGCTCTCTTGCTCCGCGGCCCGCTTCTGCGCCATTGCGACCATTAAGCCCTCGCTGTCTGCGGCTTGAGAACCGGTCGCTTCCCGAGCGGCCGCAGGATGTCTCGCCAAGATCGGCGCTTCGGCTTCTCACCGCGAATGATCCCGAGAACCGGCGCCTCCAGCATCCCCGACAGATCGTCGGGTCCACGGACGCGGCGCCCGAAGATCTCCATGAGCAGGGCGACCATCAGACCTAGACCAAGGCCAGCCGGGATCGATCCGCCAAGCACCAGCGGCTTGTCTGGGAAGACGGGGGCCTGCGGCGTCACGGCCGCTCCGAGAGGAGTGGCTCCTGCGACGGATATCTCGGCTTCCTGCCGAAGCTGCGCCGCGCGCGTGGCCGCCTGGTTGTACTGATCGCGACGTAGGTTGACGTCGGCCTGAAGGAGACGAAGCCGCTCGACCTGTTCGCGCTGCGCCACCACCTTCGCCTTCTGGGCATCGATCATGCCTTGAGCGGCCCGCGCGGCGCTCGCCGCCGCCGCCGCCGCCGCGCCTCCGACGTCCCTCTCGCGGGCCGCTTGCGCCGCCAGCACCTCGCGCCGGCGCCGCATGTCGATCAGCTGCGGGTGGTTGGGCCCGAACACCTTGCTCGCCTGCACGATCTCGGCGTCCAGTTGGGCCAACTGCAGTTCGCTCGCTGTGGCCGCCGCCGCCGGAGCCGCGAAGACCGGCGCCGCGCCCTGGCCGGCGAGCGCCTGAAGGCGCGCCGCCTCGAGATCCATCTCACCGTCCTGAAGGATGATTCCCG
Source organism: Pseudomonadota bacterium (assembly GCA_049323595.1). GTDB lineage: Bacteria > Pseudomonadota > Alphaproteobacteria > Caulobacterales > Caulobacteraceae > Phenylobacterium. The sequence continues at coordinate 57,006 of JBMOOD010000021.1, read as the reverse complement.
TCTCGCGTTCGAAGTCCGCCTTCGCCTTCTCCGCCTGGAGCAGCAGCCCCCGCGCTTTCTCCGCCTGACCTTCATACCACTCGGCGTTGCGGGTAGCGGCCTCCTGACGGGACTGAAGGGCCATATCCATGTAGGCCTTGCGCAGAGCCTCGCTCACCTCTCTGGCCCGTACAGGGGACGTGGAGGTGTAGGTGATCTCCAGGATGTTGCTGCCCTCGATCAGTCGCGCGGACGTTCCGTCCACGATCTTCTGGGCAGCCCACTGCTGCAGGGTCAGATTGTTGTCCCGATCCCGGCTCCTGTACCAAGCCTGGATTTCCGGGCTCTCTTCCCACTTCAGGTAATCGACGACCCGGTTCGCGACCTGATAGTCTTGAACCAGCTCGATCTGCGTCTTCGTGTAAGCCTTGACGAACGGCGACGATATCACTTGGCCTGTCACGGGGTCGGGCTTCACGATGTCCAGCATCACCCGCGACTGCCCCTCGTATTGCGGCGTGGCGATCTGAACAAACGCCACCGCGCCCAGCAGAGCGACCGCGGTGAAGGCCGCGACGATCAGGCGATAGGCCCAGAGGATTCGGAGGAACTGGAAGACGTTCATGGGTGAGTTCCCGTTAGAACAGACGCTCGCCAACCTCGAGGACGTCGCCAGGCTGGACAGCGTCCGTCGGGGCCAGCTTCACCTTCTGGCCCCCGCGCATCACCGAGACTTTCTTGTCGGAGCCCGATTCGCTGAGCCCACCGGCCCGCACAATCGCCATCTGGACCGTCTCGCCCGCCAGCGGATAGGCGCCGGGAGCGTTCACGCCCCCGTAGATGTAGAAGGTTTCTGCGAGAGGCGCGTAGATTTTGTCGCCGGCCTTCACGAATGGATCTTCGTCAGGTCCGCCCGTCGCCAGCTGTCGGATGGGGTACTTGCGCTCGTCGCCCCCCTCGGAACGCACGATGAGATGGTCAGCCGCGCCGGCTCCCACACCACCGACGCGCGCCAGGATCTCGGACAGTCTGTAAGGGCGGTTGATCGGAATAAGCCCCGGAGCGCCCACGGCACCCAGGACGGTGACATAGCGGCTTGCGAAGCCGACGACCTCCACCGTCACCACTGGATCGGCGAAATAACCGCCCGCGACGAGCGCCTTGCGGACCAGCTCGGAGACCTCGGCGCTGCTGCGGTCCGCGACAGGGATCTTGCCGACCAGCGGCAGCTGAATCGTTCCGTCGGCCTGCACCCGGGTCCGGCCGCCGAAGTCGGAACGGCCCAGAAGGCCGACTTCGATTACATCGTCGCGTCCCAGCAGATAGACCGACGAGGGCGCCTCCGCGATGCTGGGGGGCGTAGATGGCGTCGGGGACGACGTCGCGTCAGATTGGGGGGTCTGCGCGTATGCGACACCGCCGAGAAGGCATCCCGCGACCAGCACCACAAGAAGTCTTAGAAAGCTCATCTCTCGCCTCGCCGAAATCTAGAAGGCCGTCTGGGCCGAAAGCCCTATGCGCAGGCCACTATACGTGAATTGCGTTGGGTTTGCCTCACGCTCTTCATGTCGCACGTTCAGGGAGAACGACATCCGGTCGTTGGGCACGAAAGTGATCGTACCGTACACGGTGTCGACCCGCGAGCTGTTCACGACGAGAAGAGACGAGGCCGTGTCGGTGTTCGACTCGGTATCTCTCCAGATATAGCCGCCTGTCAGCGTGACTCGCGTCCCGAGCCTGTAGACGATCGCACCCTCGGCCGAAGTCTGCTGGTCGTAGGACTTGCCCACCTGCTTTGAGGGCGTCACCGAGCGCGCGGCGTGCAGCTCAAGGTCGATCCGTCGCCCCAGGCCATAGACAACGTCGAGACCATAAGAAGTGCTGCTCAGGCTCTGCTCAGATCCTGGAGGGGCAAACTCTCGCTTCAGATGGATGCGACCAATATTGGCTCCGACCGACAACTTGGATCCAAATTGCCGATTGTAGCTAAGGAAATAAGCCTGAGTGAAGAACCCATCTCCAACTGGCCGCCCAGGAATAATCCGGTTGGGATATTCCGTGTCGGTGTGACTGAAACCAAGCGAGACCGTGCCGATTGACGGCTGAGAATACCCCATCGATACAGTCGCCGTCTTGATCGTAGCGTCCGAATTCTTCACAGAATCGGCCGAATTCTTAGAGTCCGCCCTCTGGACCAGCACGGATCCGCCAAGCCCGGCCGATGGAGCACATGCGACCGCCACGGCGACCGTTGTCGTCTCACGAAGATTCTCCGTCGTTCCGAGATCGAGGTCCGCAAGGTCGCTTTGGTTGGCGTCATACGTCGCATAGGCCGCGGGCCGGCATGGACCGAGAATGCTTCCGACGCCGCCGGTTACGTTGATCCGACGACGGTCCAGATTTGGATTGTACCTGTGAAATGTGTAGCCGACGTTCCCCTTGAGGAACACGGCCTGACGGCCAAAAGGTTGCATGATCGACGCCGTCAGCGAAGGCGTGAAGACATAGTCTTCCTGCTTGATGCCTCGGACGACGGCGAAGTCATCCTCCGTTCGGGAGGTGTTTGTATCGTAGTAGACCTCGCCGCTCGCGCCCACGGTCCACTCGCGCTCGGTTCCGATCTCCGGCACAGCTTGCGCATGGGCCGCGCTCGGCGCGAGGCTCACGACCCCCCCGATGGCGCTCAGGGCCAATGCCTGAAGTCGCATTCCTTCCGTCCCCCGCTTCAGGCGTGTCTGACGCATGAGTTGCTAACTATCAGCTAAGGCGCGACGCTGTATAGCGATCCGCCGACGATCTAGAGGCGGCTGCGGCGGCCCTGCAACGTCCGCCGCAATGTGCCGACAAGGTTCCGCAGCGCCTCGGCTCTTGGGGCGCGCTTTGCGGCCTCCCCCACCTTCAGGTCCCGCATTCGGGGGACTGGCTGCCCGACCAGGGGCAGCGCGGCCACGCGCGCCTGCACCAGGCGTTTGCGACGGGCCTGGGCGGGCTGCATCTTCCCGATCTCCCCGACCGGCAGCGGCGCCACACTCAGCACGCCGCCAGCAATGGCAGACTCCAGCAGTCGTTCCCCCGCCTCCGTCCGGCCCAGGATCAGGCTGCGTCCTTCCTCTTCCTCGAAACTCGGATAGCCGGCTTCGTCGCCGTACCAGGCGTCCGCGCAGGCGATGTCGGCCACGCCCCCGACGGCGTCGGGGCAGATCTTGCAGCGGAACTGGACTTCCTTCGAGAGGTGGTGGCCCCAACTTTCATGATAGCTCATCTCGCCGCGGCGGCCATCCGCCGCCTCCGCGACGCACAGCCCAGGCCAGCCCTGGCCGCGGTAGCGGAAGGTCGAGATCTCGGCTCCCGAGAGGCCCATCGCGCCCAGGATCCGCCCGACGCCGTCGTGACTGGGGATGCCCCCGCAGAAGAACGAGAGCGCCACGGGTACATGCTGGCGGATACGCGGATCGTGGCGAGCGGCCTGGCGGAGCGCCGAGACGTCACAGGGCTTTCCGACGAAAGCCAAGCTTCCCCCCTCCGCCAGGTGAGCGTTCAGGTCCGCCAGCGGCGAGGACGCCGTGTAGCGGGAGCCGGCGCAGGCCAGGACCTCGGAAGGCGTGCGCGAGACCCTGACCATGTTCTGCGTCGGCCGGTCGGGGTCCGCGCTGATCTGCACGACCCGGTCCACCACCCCGGACTCCAGGGCATGTATCAGCAGGGCGGAGATGACGCCGCCCGAAGATCCTTGGTAGCGAACCTCGTCGTCGAGCGCCGCTCCCGTCAGGACCTGGCGGTAGGGGCCCCAATAGGGATCGATCTCGGGCGCCCCGCCCCAAGGCGCCACCACCGATCCGGGACAGGCGTCCGCGATGACCTTCTCGGACTCCGCGCTGACAGGTCCCACGACCTCAGGCCGGTTGTAGCCCGGCGGCGAGGCGCGCATCTGGATCGCCCCGCCGGAGACGCCGGCGCAAAGGCCGCAACCCGTGCACAGTTCGCCCCGAAGGACCCGGCGCACGGTCGGCGAATCGGCGCGCATTCGGACATGCTCCATCTTGCGTCGTGGGCTTGAGCCCGTACGAAATTCTGGTCCCCCGGGTTGAACCAGGGCTGCGGTTCAGGTGCTAGCCGCATTTGGGTTCACCGGACCTTTACGCTGTCGGGGCCGATAGGTAGGCGGAATTCGAGGGGGCCCAGCGATGTCGGCGTCGAGCGACCAGGAAACCAGCGGCCAGACGGCGCGGCGGCTGCGCCTCTGCCTCGCCGCGTCGGGCGGCGGACACGTCCGCCAGCTCCTGGACCTTCAGCCCGTCTGGTCGAAGCATGACCACTTCTTCGTCACCGAAGACACCGCCCTGGGAAAGACCCTGGAGGGCGCGCACCGTACCTACTTCGTGCCCCACTACGCCTGGGGCCAGGTGAAGTTCGGCGCGCCCTTCAAGATGATCTCCCGGGCCTTCGCCAGCTTCTTCCGGACGGCGGCCATACTTTGGAGGGAACGTCCCGACTTCGTCATCAGCACCGGCGCCGGCGCCGTCTTCTTCGTCGTGCTCTGGGGAAGGCTGCTGGGCGCCAGGATCGTCGTGGTGGAGTCCTTCGCACGCTTCGACAAGCCTTCGCTGTTCGGGCGCATCGCCGCGCCGTTCGCCCATCATCTTGTCGTCCAGTCCGCAAAGCTGGCGAGCGCCTATCCGAAGGCGCGCGTGTTCGATCCCCTGAAGCGGCTCGAGGGCGAGCCGCCGCCGAAGCAGCCGCTGCTGTTCGCCACCGTCGGCGCCACGCTGCCGTTCGACCGGCTGGTCGACTCGATCGCGCAGCTCAAGGCCGAGGGCGCGATTCCGGAGCGGGTGCTGATTCAGACGGGCGTGGGCGGCAAGGCGCCAAGCGGACTGGATGTGCGCGAAACCCTGGGCTTCGACGAGGTCCAGGACCTGCTGCGGGACGCTTCGATCGTGGTCTGCCACGGCGGCACGGGGTCCCTGATCACCGCTCTTCGCCAGGGATGCCACGTCATCGCCCTGCCCCGCCTCCACGCCCTCGGCGAACACTACGACGACCATCAGCTCGAGATCACGGAAGCCTTCGAGACCCGCGGCCTGCTGCGGGTCGCTCGCTCCGTCGACGAGCTTCGCGAGGCGCTGACCGAGATCCGCGACCGCCCACGGGTCATGGCGACCACTGACCCGCAGGAACTCATCGAATTCCTCAACGGTGTGATTGGCGCGAGGCAGTCACCGACCGCCTAGCGGCGGGCGAGGCCCGCAAGCTTGGCTGCCGTGGGCTTCATCACCGTATCGGGCGCGCGCTTCACCAGCTCAGCCAGGCCGGCCTTGTCCAACTCCCACCATCGCGTGGCCTCTATCGCCGCCTGTGTCTCGGGATCGAAGCGCGAGCGGATGACGGTGGCGGGCATTCCGGCGACGATCGCATAGGGCGGAACATCCTTCGTCACCACCGCCCCTGCGCCGATGATGGCGCCACGTCCGATACGCTTGCATCCCGGAGTGATGGTCGCGTTGTGGGACACCCAGACGTCGTCCTCGATCTCGATCCATGGCGGGTCGAGCGGCGTGCTGTCCACGACGCCGTGGCCGGGATCGTAGAGGAACGGATGGGTCGTTAGGGCGTCGGTCGGGTGATTGGCGTCCAGCACCCGCGCCGTCTTTGCAAAGGAGCAGTACCGGCCGATGCGGGTCCGGGGCGGAAAGCGCCAGCGGTCGAAGCATCCGTACGAGTAGAGGCCGACCTCGACGCCGAAGCTCTTGGCGAACCAGCGGCGCAGTTCCAGGCTCTCGTATTCGTTGCGCCGCAAGTACCTGAGCTTGGCGACCTCCAAGATCTTCCTGACAAGCGGCACGTTCCCATCCCCATCGCTGCGCGGGCCCCATGCCGGTTTATGATGCTGCGCTCGGCGGTCGCAACCGTTCTTGAACCCCGCCGCGGCGGGGATCTGGCAAGCAAGACTTCACAAGTGGCCGCTAGCCTGCGATTCCGAGGGCGGCGCCGCGAGCTTCGGCGCCGTGCTTTCTGCGACCGGTTTGCATGCCGAAGTCTCCTGCTTTTGGTCTATCGATGGACGCACGATCCGACGAACATCAGGATGGGCTGGGCGCCCGGCGACCGGTGCGCGGCATTGCACGGGGGATCTCCGGCTGTCGACCCAATCTCCGGGTTCGAGACGCCAGTCCGAGGTGAACTTGTCTCCGCAACGCAAGGCGCAGCCGCGACTGAAGAAGGCCAGCCCCGCTGACGGTCACCCCCGGGAGCCGCGGGCGACCCGTCTGTTCGTCCTAGGGCGATGGCGCGACCGTAGCGGTGGCGCGAATACGGACGACGTTCCGCTACTGGCCGGCTACCGGCGCCCTCCCATCGGGCGCAGCCGCAGAGTGGCCCTCTACCTGGCGCTTGCGATCATCGCCGTCGCCTGGGGTTTCGCCTTCGGGCTGTCGGCCCCTTTCCGAGTCATGCCGCTCATCGCGCCCTTGCCGGTTTTCATCCTGCTCATCATCTGGGCGCTTCCCGAGGGCGACTACGCGCCGGCGAAGGCAATCGAGCCGCTCTTCGTCGCGTTCCTGGCCGCGTTGATGCTCTGGCCCAACTACATCGCGGTGGTGCTTCCGGGCCTTCCATGGCTGACGATGCTGCGGATCTTCGCCGCGCCGCTGCTGGTCGTCGCCCTCATCTGCGTCTCGGTGTCTGCGCGCTTTCGAACGACGATGAAGCTGTCGATCGGCTCTGACCCGGTTATCTGGCGCGTCCTCGCCGTTTTCGTCTTCCTGCAGACCTTCTCGCTGTTCCTTTCCGAGCGGCCGGTCTTCTCGATCAATCGCTACATCGTCGACCAGCTCAACCATACGGTCATCTTCCTCATAAGCTGCTACGTGTTCCTCATGTCCGGCTTCGCGAAGCGCTGGTCGCTCGCGTTGCTGGCCATGGGATTCATCATCTGCGCCATCGGCCTTTGGGAAGGTTCGATCGGCACGCTCCCCTGGGTAGGGCACATCCCACCATTCCTGAAGGTCGAGGGTGGATATCTCGAGGGCGCGATGCGTTCGTCGGTCGGGATCCACCGCGTTCAAGCCATGTCGGCGCACCCGATCGGCATGGCGGAGATTCTCGGCCTCGTCGCCCCCATCGCGCTGCACATCGGCATGACCCGCAACCCTCTGCTCCTGAGGATCGCGGCCTTCGCGTATATCCCGTTGGCCGCTGTCCTTATCGAGCTTGCAGACTCGCGGCTGGGCAACGTGGCGCTCCTCGCCGCCCTGGTGTTCTACATGCTCCTGTGGGCCGCCCTGAGGTGGCGCCAGAACCGCCAAAGCATACTGGCTCCCGCGATCGTCCTTCTCTACCCGGCGCTCATGGCCGCCGGACTCGTCGCGACCTTCTTCGTCGGCCGGCTGCGAAACGCGGTGTGGGGCAGCGGCGCCAAGCAGGGCAGTTCGCTTGCTCGGGAAATGCAGTGGGAGATGGCCACGCCGAAGATCATCTCCCACCCCCTCGGCCATGGATTGGGACAGGCCGCGCGGAAGGTGGGGTACATCAATCCGGCGGGACAGGGCTCTCTGGACTCCTACTACATCAACATCCTCATGGACTTTGGGCCAATGGGATTTGTGCTGTTCTTTGGGATGTTCCTCTATGCGGCTTGGCTCGCGGCCAGGGTCGTCATCGACTATCAGCCGAAGGGCGACATGAGCCTGCTGTTGCCGTTCATGGTCTGCATGCTGCAGTTCGTGATCATCAAGTCCGTGTTGGGCCTTGATCACAACCACCCGCTGGTCTTCATGATGCTGGGCGGGATCGTGGCCTTGTCGTTCCGCGCAAAGCGAGAGGGCCAGCTTTCGCCGCCGGCGCCGAAAGCACAGAGCCTCCTGCGCTAGGAGCGGGCCGCCGCGACCTCCGAGAACAGCTCCCGAAGAAGCGCGTCATAGGCTTCGAGCGCGGGCGCCACGACCTTCTCGCCGGCCTTGATCGACTGGCTCAGGGTCTCGCGATCCTCAAGCGCGCGCTCCAGGAAGGCCAGCGCCTCGTCGGTGCCAAGGCCCTTCACCGGCACCTGGTGGGGATACCCGAGGACGCCGCCGAACAGGCCGGAGAACTTTCGGCTGTAGGCGATCGGCACGACGGGCACGCCCGCGGAGTAGGCGGCGATGCAGGCGTGCATCCGCCCCGCCACCAGGAAGTCGAGCCCGGCGATGTAGGACTTGGCGTCGGAGGGAGAGGCGAAGTCCGGCGCGCGAACCACGCCGGGGAACTCCTCCGCCAGCCGGTCGGCCACGCGCGCGTCGTCGTCGGCGGCGATCAGGTCCGAAAAGACGTGGCAGATCAGGTGGACGCGCGCATCCGGCCGCGCCACCTGGGCGGCGATGAACCGGCGCATGAGCGCGGCGTAGTCGACGTCCAGGCCATAGTCGTTGGCGCCGCCATAGCCCCCGTTGAAGAGCAGGCCTGAGACATTGACCCCGATCTCCAGCGGTCCGCCCGGCTTGCGCGCCGGGCGCTCGAACGGCAGGCGGAAGGCCACGTCGACCGACTGCACCGCGCGCGCGCGCGGCGCCATCTGGCGGATAGCGGTCATCGATTCCGGATCGCGCGCGACCACGGCGTAGGCCTTGTTCATCGCATGGGCGGCCATGGCCTTCTGCGGTTGACGCGTGAAGGGGCCGATCGTCTGCGGGCTCAGCACCAGCGGCACCTTGCGCAGCGCCGCCATCTCCTTCGACGCCCACAGGAACAGGAAGCGCTTCAGACCATAGATGTCGGCGAAGCTGTCGCCGGCCCCAATGTCCAGGACGCAATCCAGCCTGCCCAGTTCCGTCCAGAAGCCGGACGGCGAGAGCATGGCGTTGCGATGGATGTTGAAGATCCGGATGTCCTCGCCGCCGACGTAGCTGTGCTTCAGGTCGCTGGGGAAGTGCAGGATCGTGAACCTGGGCTTCAGGCCCACGGCCTCGGCCGCCAGCCGCGCCGAGATGAGATTGCCCACGGTCAGCGCGCCGACACCCAGGTTGCCGGCGCCCGCCGAGTGCCACAGCAGCCCGATGGTGATGTCCCGCTCGCCGCTCACGCCGCCGCTCCAGACTGAACCGCGGCCTGCGGCCGCGAAACGACGCCGTCGATTACGCCTCGATAGGTCCCCACCACGCCGTCCCGCTGGAACGGATGCAGGCCTCCGCGCGCGTCGAGCTCGGCGATGTTCGCCTTGAGCCGCACCTCCTCGCGCAGCAGGAACTCGAGCCCGCGCCGAACGTCCTCGCCATCGGCGCTACGACACGCATAGCCGACCTCGCCATGCTCAAAGAGGCCGTCGACGCTCCAGTCGCGCGTGTAGAGAATGGGCAGTCCGGAGAACAGCGCCTCGACAAAGACCATGCCGAAGGTCTCCCGCAGCGTCGGCATCACGAACGCCACGTAGCCGTTGAGGATCGTCTCGAACTCGCCCTCCGGAAGCGGTCCGCGCAACTTCACGCGCCCGCCCGCGCCCGCCGCGTCGATGATCTGGGAGACCTCGGCGATCGCCTCGGGTCCGCCCTTGCCCCAAAGGTCCAAGGTCACGTCCGGCACGGCGCGGGAGACATCCATGACCGCCTTCACCAGCCCTGCGAAGTTCTTGCGCTTGTGGACGTCCAGGTTGAACAGGCTGACGAGCCGGGGCGCGCCCGCCGGCGCGGAAGGCCGGAAGCTGTCGTGCTTGACGATCGGGGGCAGCACGGTGGCCTTGTCCCGGTCGAGGCCGAACCGCTCGGCGAACTTGTCGGTCGCCCACGGCGCACAGGGGAAGATCGCGGCAGCGTCCGCCAGGATCGCGCGCCAGCGGGGCGCCAGGTCGCGCCGGGCCTCGGTGATCTTCAGGTCGGTGTCGCCCCAGATGTCCACGGCGTACGGCAGGTCCAGCGCCTTGGACAGGTCCTGGGCGACCAGCCCCTCCACGGAAAGCTTGTGGGCGTGGATCACGTCGGCTTCTATCCCGCGCTCGCGAATATCCGCCAGGATCCAGTCGGCCACCGGCTTCAGCCTCGAGGCGTGGAACAGGCCCTTGGGCGGCGCCCCGTAGGCGATGGCCGTGCGGTCGCCATCGAACCGCATGGCGTAGACGCCGTTCTTCCAGTTCGCACGGTTCAGGGAATAGACCACGTGCCGGTACTCGGGCGTGTTCTCCACGAGATTCAGCACCGAGCGCGTCTTGGCGCCGACCATCGGGTCGGGGAAATCGCACGTCACGTGCACGATCGTGGTCGTCATGAGCCTGCCGCCCGCCCCCTCTCTCTGAACGCCCTCTATCCCAGCGAGTCCCTACCCTCGCCTTAAGCGAGGGCGCATTCGGCCGGACGGCGCGGGCAAGGAAGCCCACCCGCTAGCCGCGGTCAATCCGGGGTCTGCCGAACGCGTTCGGGTTCCCTTTACCCTACGCGCGATACCTGCTTAGGGCAGGCCGTTCAGCGGGGATATTGGCGAATGATGATGGTTGTGACGGGCGCCGCCGGGTTCATCGGCAGCCACCTCGTCGATCGCCTCCTGCAGGACGGACACCGGGTCGTGGGCGTCGACAACCTGAGCCGGGGCACGCGCGAGAATCTCGAGACCGCGCTCGCGCACCCGGGCTTCACCTTCATCGCCGCGGACGTCGCCGAACCCGAGGGCCTGACGGCGCAGGTCGCCGCCGCGGCCGGCCCTGCAGATATCGTGTGGCACCTCGCCGCCAACTCCGACATCGCCGCCGGCGTGGCGGACGTACGCATCGACCTGCGCGACACCTTCATGACCACGCACGGGGCCGTCGAGATCGCCAAGGCCACCGGCGCGAAGCGCATCGCCTTCGCCTCCACGTCGGCGGTCTATGGCGCCCATCCCGAGCCGCTGGTGGAAACCCACGGCCCCATGCTGCCGATCTCCAACTACGGCGCCATGAAGCTGGCCGGCGAGGCGCTGGTCAGCGCCGCGGTCGAGTCCGACCTGGAGCAGGCCTGGATCTTCCGGTTCCCCAACGTGGTCGGCGACCGGGCGACGCACGGCGTGATCAACGACCTGTTCCTCAAGCTGAAGCGCGATCCGAACGAGCTCGAGGTGCTGGGCGACGGCAAGCAGCAGAAGCCCTACCTGCATGTCTCCGACCTGATCGAGGCGATGCTCTTCATCGTCGCGAACGGCGGGCGCGACCCGCGGCAGATCTACAACATCGGCCCCGAGGACGAGGGCTTCGACGTGGCCGGGATCGCCGCCGGCGTCATCGCCGCGTCCAAGACCGGCGCCAGGATCCGCTACACCGGCGGCGATCGGGGATGGGTGGGCGACGTGCCGCGCTTCACCTATTCGGTCGACAAGCTCGCGCGGCTGGGCTGGAGGCCGACCATGTCCTCGGCCGAGGCCGTGGCGCGGGCGATCCGGGAAGTGGCTGTGCAGAGGGGCTTTGCGTGACCCAGGTCGTGATCCTCGCCGGCGGCATGGGCACGCGGCTGCGGGCCGTGACCGGCGACCTGCCCAAGCCCCTCGCCCCGATCGCCGGAACGACGCTCCTGGGGCGGCAACTGGACCTGGTGGCTGCATCGCGGATGAAGGATGTGGTGGTCCTTTGCGGCTACCGCGCCGACCTGATCGCCGAATACTGCGGGGACGGCTCGCGTTGGGGGCTGAACGTCCGCTGTATCGCCGAGACACAGCCCCGCGGCACCGCTGGGGCAGTCCTGGACGCCCTCGACGAACTGCAGTCGCGCTTCATCGTCATGTACGGCGACGTCGTCTTGGACGTGGACCTGGACCGCCTGGTCGCCGTCCATGAGCGCCACGCGCCGGCCGCCACCCTGCTGGTGCACCCCAACGACCATCCCTTCGATTCCGACATCGTCGAAGTCGATCCGGAGGGCTTCGTCACCCGGATCCGCGGCTACCCTCATCCGCCGGGCCTGGATCTTCCGAACCTGGTCAACGCCGGGCTTTACGTCTTGGAGCGGGACGCCCTCGCCCGGGTGACCGGACTTCCCGACAAACCCGACTTCGGCAAGCATGTCTTCGCCGCCATGGTGGACCAGGGCCATCGCCTCTTCGGCTATCGCAGCCCCGAGTACATCAAGGACGCCGGGACGCCGGAGCGGCTTGCCAAGACGGGCCGGGACATCGAAAGCGGCAAGGTCGCGGGCCTGTCCCTGCGCACGCCGACACCGGCGATCTTCCTGGATCGCGACGGCGTGTTGAATGAGGAGGTCGGCCGGATTTCGCGTCCTGAGGACCTGGTGCTTTGTCCTGGCGCAGGCGAGGCGGTGGCCCGGATCAACCGCACCGCCTACCGCTCGGTCGTGATCACCAACCAGCCGGTCATCGCCCGCGGCGACTGCACCGAGGAGGAACTCGCGGGCATCCACGCGAGGCTGGATACGCTGCTGGCCGCCGACCATGCCTATGTGGACGCCCTCTATTACTGCCCACATCACCCCGACAAAGGATTCCCCGGCGAGGTGCCGGAGCTGAAGTTCGCCTGCGGATGCCGCAAGCCCGAGCCTGGCCTCGTCCGACGCGCGGCCGAGGATCTCAACATCGACCTCGCGAACTCCTGGTACATCGGCGACATGACCATCGACATGGAACTCGCCCGCCGCTGCGGCCTGAAGTTCATCCTTGTCGAGACGGGGCACGCGGGGCGGGACGGCAAGTACCCCGGCGAGCCCGAGTTCCGGGCGGCGGACCTCTCGGCCGCTGTGAGCCTGATCCTGGACAGCGCGCACGCGTCCGTTTCAGACGAAAGTAACGTTAGCTGACCTAAGCCTACCAGCGTAACGCCCTCCGGCCGCCCTCCGGAGGGCCATGGGGTGTGACCGATGATCATCAGCAAGACGCCGATGCGCCTGAGCTTCGTGGGCGGCGGCAGTGATCTTCCGTCGTTCTATCGCGACGACGTGGGCGCGGTCCTCAGCACCTCCATCGACAAGTTCGTCTACGTGACCATCAACAAGCGGTTCGAGCCCGGCATCCGCCTGAGTTACTCCAAGACCGAGGAGGTGCTGACAGTCGGCGAGATCGAGCACCGCATCGTCCGCGCCACCCTCGGGAAGCTCGGACTGGACGGCGGCGTCGAGATCACCTCCATCGCCGACATCCCCTCGCGCGGCAGCGGCCTGGGCTCGTCGTCCTCGTTCACCGTCGGCCTGCTGCATGCGCTCTACGCCTACATGGGCCAGTACAAGCCCAAGCTGGAGCTGGGGTCTGAGGCCTGCGAGGTCGAGATCGACCTTTGCGGCGAGCCGATCGGCAAGCAGGATCAGTACGCCGCCGCCGCCGGCGGCCTCAACATCATCAAGTTCTATCCGGACGAGAGCGTAACGGTCGAACCCGTCATCGCGCCGGCCGGCGTGACCGATACGATCGAGTCCGAGCTCATCATGTTCTACACCGGTATGGTCCGGTCGGCCTCGGGCGTGCTCAAGCAACAATCCGAGGCGGTGGCGTCCGACGCGGCCAAGAAGCAGGCCCTCAAGCGGATGACCGCGCTGGTCGACGTCCTTCGCGACGAAATCTCCAGCGGCAACACCGAGGCCCTCGGTGAGATTCTCCACGAGAACTGGATGTTGAAGAAGGGGCTCACCAGCGCCATCTCCAGCGCGGCGATCGACGACTACTACCAGGCCGCGCGCGCGGCCGGCGCGCGAGGCGGAAAGCTGCTCGGCGCGGGCGGCGGCGGTTTCATGGTCTTCTCGGCGCCGAAAGAGCGTCACCCGGAGATTATCAAAGCCCTTTCGAACCTGCGGCACGTAGACTTCGGGTTCGAGAACATGGGCACGAGTATCGTATTCTATCAGTGAGCCCCGAGGGGCCGGCGTCATGCACGCCGGCCGTCCGGGCGCATCGAAGAGGTTGGGCGCATGACCTATTTTCCTGATCGGCCGTTCGACAGCGCCGGTGATTTCGCCGCTGCCTACTTCGAACAGTATCGGCAGGCCGCCGCCAGCGTGGATCCCGAGGCGTTGCGGAAGGCCGGCGACCTGGTCAGCGCCGTCGTCGCCGAGGGCCGAACCATCTACTCCTGCGGCAACGGCGGCTCGGCCGCCATCGCCAACCACCTCGTCTGCGACTGCCTGAAAGGTATTCGGGCGGGCACGGACATCAAGCCGAAGGTCTGCAGCCTCTCCACCACGGTCGAGCTGATCACCGCGATCGCCAACGACATGAGCTACGACGACGTCTTCTCGTTCCAGCTCGAGTCCCTGGGCCAGCCGGGCGACCTGCTCATCGCCATCAGTTCGTCTGGCCAATCGCCCAACATCGTCAAGGCGCTCAAGCTGGCGAAGGACAAGGGCCTGCGGACCCTGGCCATGACCGGCTTCAGCGGAGGAGCCTCGGCTGGAATCGCCGACGTCAGCCTGCACGTGAAGGCCGAGAACTACGGCGTCGTCGAGGACGTCCACCAGTCCTTCATGCACCTCCTCGCCCAGTATGTGCGGCACAAGAACCTGACGGACGTGTCCTCGCTGGGCGCGGTCAAGTTCTGAGCGGACGCGAACCGGCGTGCACGTCGCGATCCTGATCGTCGGCTACCGGAACGCAGGAGACGTGGCCGCCTGCCTGGGCGCCCTGGAGTCCTGCGACTATCCGGACTTTTCCGTCTTCGTTTGCGAGAACGGAGGGGCGGAAGCCTTCGCGCAACTGGAGAGGCTGTGCCCTAGGCGGCTGCGCGGCGGCCAGGCCGTCTCCCTCCACCAGGCCAGCGGCAACCTCGGCTACGCCGGGGGGGTGAACGAAGGCCTGAAGCACACGCCGGCGGCCGACGCCTGGTGGGTGCTCAATCCCGATACGAAGCCGGATCCGGACGCCCTGCGGTTGATGGTCGATCGGCTCGCGTCCGGCGACTGCGACGCCGTGGGCTGCACACTCTACAGGCCGGGCGGCGAGGTGCAGTCGCACGGCGGGCTCTGGCGGCCCTGGGTCGCCCGCGCTGTCTCCCTCGGCAACGGGGATCGGCTCGAGAGCCCCGTCGACGCCGGCGACATCGAGCGTCGCCAGTCCTATCTGAACGGCGCATCCATGCTGGTCGGCCGCCGCTTCGTCGAGACGGTCGGCCCGATGCGCGAGGACTATTTCCTCTACGCCGAGGAGAGCGAGTGGTTTCTCCGCGGCGCGCGCCACGGCATGCGCCTGGGGTTCGCCCCGGGCGCTCGGGTCATGCATGCGCACGGCACGACGACGGGCGCCAATGCCGACATCAAGACCCGTCCGCGCCTTCCCATCTACCTGGACGAACGGAACCGGATGCTGCTCACGCGCGACCTCTTCGCCGCGCGGCTCCCCTTCGCCGCCCTGGCCGCGCTCATGCAGCTCATCCTGCGCTACGCCCGCCGGGGCGCCTGGAAGCAGTTCGAATACGGCGTGGCGGGATGGGCGGCGGGCTTGCGGAACGAACGGGGTCCCCCCGTCTGATCCCGCCCCGGCTCATCCTTCGTTGAATATGGCGCCTATCACCTCGACGCGGCTCGTCCGCAGATCCGAGATCAGGGTCTTCACGTCGTCGGCCATCGTCAAATCGCGCCGCGCGACGACCGCCGCATAGCCGGTGACGGCCGCAATCCGGCGGGTTTCGGCGCAACGATTGGCCGGCGGCGTATCCACGAGCGTCAGGTCGTAGGTGCGCAGGGCGTAGCGCATCAGGTCCTCGAAGCGATCCGAGTCGAACAGATCCTGGGCGTTGGGCGCGGCGCCGCCGGCATGGATCACTGACAGGTTCGCCCAGGCCGGGTCGATGAGGGTGGCCGGCTCCAGCGCCTCGCCGGTGAGGAACTGCAGCAGCCCCGGCCGCGAAGCCTCCGAAGGCGGAAGGAGGTCGCCAAGCGTTGAATGTCGCAGATTCGCCTCCACGAGCAGGACCTTGACCCCCAGACGGGCCAGCGCGACTCCGAGGGCGGCCGTCGTCATGGTGACGCCCGCGCGCGCCGCGGCGCCGCATACGGCCAGTCCGCGACGACCACGCCCCACATGGTCCTGGAGCACACTTGCGGCCAGGCCGCGCAACGCTTCGCCTCCGGACGCTTCGCGCAGGGCCTCGACCAGGCGCGCGGTCCTGCCGTCCGGCTCCCCTTCACTCCCCGACTGCCGCAAGCGAGCCAACCTCATCAGGCCGGCACAGGGGCGCGGACGAGGCGCGGTCGCCGCCGACGGCGCGCCGTGGGCCTTTCCGCCTGCAGGGCAGGCACGGCTCCCAGCACCGGCAGGCCGCCCGTCGCGACGCGCAGACCCAAGGCCGTCCGGATCCGCAGATTGAGCACCTCGACGAGCATCGCGATCACGATCCCGGCGAACAGGCCGATGCCGCCGGTGCCGCCGAGGATGAGCGCAAGATTTGGGAACGCCGGGTTGGGATCGGACTCGACGACGCCCACGGGCGTCAGCACGCTCTCCTCAGACGAGGATATCTGCCGAAGGTATGCCACCTGAGCCATCGCGCTCTCGAGCGACTTCGACTTTTGCTGAATCTGGTCCTGAACGAGCCGGACGCGCAGCACATCCTGACGCTGACTGAGAACCCTCTCCTTCTGCGCGTCCAAGGCGGCCTGTTTGGCGCGCTCGCGCGCCATCACGACGCCAGCGACATCGTTGGCCGCACGCGCCGCGGCCTCTTGGTGCGACAGCAGCGCGGCCCGGGTCGCCTTCAGCTCGAGCAGTCGTGGGTGATTGGGTCCGAGTGCGTCCTGGGCGCGGGCGAGCTCCAAATCCAGTTCGACGAGCCTACCGTCCCGATCACCGCCACCCACGAAGAGGGGCGGGTCGGCCGGCGCGTTGATCCGATCCGGCGAGGCGAGGGAAAGGAGCCGGTCGCCTTCCATGTCGGACCCGCCGGAGCCGAGGATGATGCCGGTTTCGACCTCCAGCGCACGCTTCTGTGCCTGTAGCTCGGTGAGTTGTTTCCGGATCTGCTCGACCCGCTCGGCCTGCTTGTTGGCATCCTCGGCGGCCGAGGCCCGCCGCTGCAGAATGTTCGCCTCGATGTAGGCGTCGCGGATGGCGCCGGCGACCATCTCGGCCAGTTCCCGGGACTCTCCGCGATAACGAATCTCAATGATGTCGCTGCCTTCCACGAGAGAGGTGTGGAGAGACGCCACCACCGTCTGGGCGAGCCAAGCCGGGAGGGGACGGCGGTCGCCTGCCGGGCGCGCGTTGTACGCGGCGATGACGTCCGGATTGTCCAGCCAGCCGACGGCTTCGATGGCGGGGCCGATGACCTGATAGTCGCGGATCAGGCTCAACTGGGTCTGCAGGTAGGGGTCCACGGACTTCTTGCCCAAGCGTGCGCCAGTGGCGGGATCAGGGCGAGTAATATTGAGCGACACGCGTGCGCGGCCATCGTATTGCGGCGTTGCCGACACGGCGACGATGGTTCCACCCACAAGACTGCCCAACGCGACGATGGCGACGATCAGCCGGCGCGCCCATAGAATCTTGCCGAAAACAGACCAGAACATGCTTCGCCCTGTAGCGCGCCCGCTCGCATGCAGACAGCCATTCAAAGCCGGGCGCAAGTTTGGATTAGCGCCAATGCGTCACCAAAACGCGAAGCCAGAAGGCGAGCCGGCAGAGCCGAGCCGATCCTCCGCCATCTTGTTCCGGTGCCACGGCGAACCATTGGAAGGGGGCCTTGTGGCGGCGACTAGGCCCCTGGCGCCTCAGAATCGTCTTTCCCGCCGATTAAGCAACCGGAAGGCAAAAGCTGGGCATTCTACGGCGTCCGAGACCAGATCGCGCGCGTAGGCATTATATGATCCAGAGCGGACGGAACATGGAGAGTGATTTGGCCGGCTGGAATCCATTCAGGCGAAAGGCGACCGCTCCGAAGGGCGCGCGCGCGCCGGCCGGTCAGACGGCGGTGGTGAAGCCTCTGATTCGCGAGGCGCATCGGCGCGAGCCCGAATCCGGCGGCCTGCCCCGCTTCAACACCACGGCCAGCGACCAGATGAGCGGGCGCGGCGGCGACCGGTTCAGCGTCGTGCGCGCCAAGCTCCGGCACGCCTTCACCCCGTCCCAACCCGTCGCCGACCGCCGCCTGTTCGCAGGGCGCGACGACGTGCTGAAGACGATCATCCGTTCCATCGAGGACCAGCGCCTGCACGTCGTCCTGTACGGCGAGCGGGGCATCGGCAAGACGTCCCTGCTGCACGTGCTGACCCAGGCCGCCGCCGAGGCGCGCTACATCGTCGTCTACACCTCCTGCGGCGCAAACTCGAACTTCGACGAGACCTTCCGCGCGGCCGCCGCCGAAATCCCGCTTCTCTTCCACTCGGGCTTCTCGCCGACGGCCACCGAGGCGGAGAAGGGCTCCTCGCTCGCGGACCTGCTGCCCAACGAACCGCTGACGCCCCGCAAGTTCGGCGATCTCTGCGCGAAGCTCACAGGCACGCGCGTCCTGATCATCCTCGACGAATTCGACCGGGCCGAGTCCGGCTCGTTCCGCCGGGACGTGGCCGAGCTGATCAAGAACCTGTCGGACCGCCTGGGCCGCGTCCAGCTCGTCCTGGCCGGCGTCGCTGCCGACCTGACGGAACTGGTCGAGCACATCCCCTCGATCCGCCGCAACATCTTCGCCCTGCGGGTGCCCAAGATGAGCGAGGCCGAGGTCCTGCAGATCGTCGCCAACGGCGAACGCGAAGCCGATATCAAGTTCGACGCCGACGCCAGCGCCTTCGTCGTCGCGGTGGCGCGGGGCTCGCCCTACATCGCCAATCTGATCTGCCACCACGCCGGCCACGCGGCCCTGGATCAGGGCCGCGGCTCGGTGGCCCCGGCTGACGTCGCCAGCGCCGTCGACCGGGCGATCCTCGAATTCCAGGGGCGGATTCCCACGCCGGCACAGACTCAAGTGCATCGGCTGTTCGACCAGGGCCGCCAGGACGCCCTGGCCATGACCGCCCGCGCGGCGCTCGCGGCCGACGGCGTCTTCGATGCGGGCGACATCGAGTCCAACAGCGAGATCTCCGCCCGCAAGGCGCAGGAGGCGATCGACACGCTGCTGGCGGAACGGCTTCTCAAGCCCGTCCAGGGCGACGACGTCAGCCAGCGCTACGCATTCGTCGAAGAGGGCCTGCCGACGCTCATCTGGATGATCTGGGCGCAGCGGAACCTCGACCGCGCACCGACCGCGGCCCAGCCCCGCGCCACCGCCGAAGCGTCCTGAACATACGAAAGGGGCCAGGTGGGCTGCACCTGACCCCTTCGCCATCCTGCGCAGATCCCGACGCCGGGTCCGAAGACCCGCGCCGGCGCACGCCTATTTCGCCGCGGGCTCCGGCGTCGCCGGGGCGCCTGCCGCCGGCGCGTCGGCGCCGCTAGCCGCCGGCGCCTTGGCGTCCGGCGCCTTGGCGGGAGCCGCCTTCTTGTCGGCCGGCTTGTAGGCCGGGTTGTAGGTGATCTCGGGCTCGGCGGCCTTGCGCAGGCTTTCGACCTTCTTGGAGACGATCTCCCGGGCCCGCTCGCTACGCAGTTGGTTCGTCGCGTAGGCGATCGCCGTGTCGCCGCGGAATGGCACCGGCCGCGAGGCCGCCACCTGGTTGAACACCATGGAGCCGCCCTGCGGGATCACGAAGATCTCGCCCGGGGGCAGGTTCGTCACCCCTTCGACAAGCCGCGGATTGGCGGAAAGCGTGTCGAGCGTAACCGCGTTTTCCTGATACTGCACACCTTCTGCGTCCAGCAGCGCCTTCACCTCGCCGAAGGTCTTGAGCGGACGCAGCCGTTCCGGATCGATCTTGTTCGGCGCGGCGATGATCTGGTCGACGAACAGCACCTTGCGGTTGGCGAACCGGTTCGGATTGTTCGTGATGTAGCTCTCCGCCTCGGCGCGCGTGGGCTGCTTGATACCCGCGGCGAGCTTGCGCTGGTAGAGTTGGGCCAGCAGGGTTTCCTGCCCGCGCTCCACTTGGATGGTGTAGTCCGCGCCCTTGTCCAGCTTCTGCTCGCGCGCTTCCTGCGCCAGCAGCTTGCGCAGGATGATCCGCTGCAGCGCCTGCTGCTGCGCGGCCTTCATGACTTCGGGATCACGCGACCCGAAACCGCCCATCTCCGAGCGCAGCTGCAGAGTCGTGATCTCCTCGCCGTCCACGGTGGCGACAACTTGGCCGGCGGGCGCGCCGCCGCCTCCGGCGAGCTTCTTGATCTGGTCGCAGCCGGACAACGCCAGCGCCGCGACGGCCGAGCCCACGACGATCAATGATCTGGTCTTCAAGCGCCCCTCCTGAAACCGGACCATCGACCCAGCGTGGTCCCGGCGGATGAATAATGCGGTGACGTCTGCAACTTTCAGACCGGCTGCGGCCCAATTTCAACCACCGGATCGCAACGACGCCAAAGACCGCCTGTGCGATGGGTAACAGTCTGCGTCGATCCTGGCGAGGGGCCCCGGTTGGTCGGGTCCCGAGAACGCTCAGGCGCCCCGCTCCGCCAGCTCCCGCAGATAGCGCCCATATTCGCTCTTGGCCTGAACGTCCGCCGACTTCAGCAACTCGGCGGTGTCGATCCAGCCGTTCTCGAAGGCGATCTCCTCCAGACAGCCGATGCGAAGGCCCTGACGCTGCTCGAACACGCGGATCAATTCGCCGGCCCCGATCAGGCTGTCATGCGTGCCGGCGTCCTCCCAGGCGAACCCGCGGCCCAGCAGCTCCACGTGAAGGTCGCCTTCCTGAAGATAGACGTCGTTGAGCGCCGTGATCTCCAGCTCGCCACGGGCCGATCGCGTCAGGGTCTTGGCGATCTCGCTGGCGCGCCCGTCGTAGAAGTAGAGTCCGGTGACGGCGTAGTTCGACTTCGGCTTCGCCGGCTTTTCCTCGATGGACAACGCCCGCCCGTCCGGCCCCAGCTCGACCACGCCATAGCGCTCGGGGTCATGCACGGGATAGCCGAAAACGGTGGCCCCGGTGGTCCGCGCGTCCGCCGCCTTCAGCATCTGGACGAAGTTCTGGCCGAAGAAGATGTTGTCGCCGAGGATCAGCGTGCTGGGCTGGCCGCCCACGAAGTCCTCGCCCAGCAGGTAGGCTTCGGCCAGGCCGCCGGGCGTGGGCTGGATCACGTACTCGAACCGCACCCCGAAGCGCGAGCCGTCTCCGAGCAGACGCTTGAAGCCCGGCTGGTCCTCTTCGGTGGTGATGATCAGGATCTCCCGGATGCCGGCCAGGAACAGCACCGACAGCGGGTAGTAGATCATCGGCTTGTCGTAGACAGGCAGCAGCTGCTTCGACACGGCTATGGTGAGAGGGTGCAGCCGCGTGCCGGCGCCGCCGGCCAGAACGATGCCCCGTCGGGTGGCTTGTGACCTCACGCCTTGACGAGCCCCAGCCGCTCGGAATGGAACCCGCGATCGCGGATGCGCTCGACCCACCCGTAGTTGTCGACGTACCAGCGAACCGTGTCCTCGAGACCGCGGTCCAGCGGCATGCTGGGGCTCCAGCCCAACTCCCGCTCCAGCTTCGTGGAGTCGATGGAGTAGCGGAAGTCATGGCCCGGCCGGTCGGTCACGAAGGTGATCTTGTCGGCATGGGTAGTGTTGGCCGGCGCCATCTTGTCGAGATGGGCGCAGATGATCTTCACCACCTCCAGGTTCCGCTTCGTGGCGTCCCCGCCGATGCAATAGGTCTCGCCCAGCCGGCCCTTGTGGAGCACCAGCAGCAGCGCCTCGGCGTGGTCGTCCACATGCAGCCAGTCGCGCACCTGACGGCCGTCGCCGTAGACGGGAATGGTCTTTCCTTCCAGCGCCCGGGTGATCACCGTCGGGATCAGCTTCTCCGGGAATTGGTAGGGGCCGTAGTTGTTCGAGCAGTTGGTGATCACCACGGGCATGCCGTAGGTGTAGCCCCAGGCGCGCACCAGGTGGTCGGCCGAGGCCTTGGAGGCCGAATAGGGCGAACGGGGGTCGTACGGCGTCTCCTCGGTGAAGTCGCCGTCCTCGCCCAGGGCCCCGAAGACCTCGTCGGTGGAGACATGGTGGAACCGGAAAGCCGCCTTCTTCCCCTCGTTCAGGTTGGTCCAGTAGGCGCGGGCGACTTCGAGCAGGACTGCGGTCCCGGTTATGTTGGAGCGCACGAAGTCGAGCGGCCCCTCGATGGCGCGGTCATTGTGGCTTTCGGCGGCCAGGTGCATGACGGCGTCGGGCTGATGACGCTCGAAGATCGCTTCCAGCTTCGGCCGATCGCAGACGTCGGCCTGCTCGAAGGCGTAGCCGGCGTGGGCGGCGACGGTCTCGACATTCTCCAGGTTGGCCGAATAGGTCAGCGCATCGAGGTTCACCACCTGATGCCCGTCGCGGATGGCCCGCCGCACGACGGCCGACCCGATAAAGCCAGCCCCACCTGTAATCAGGATCTTCACTGACGCCCCCGGCGCTGCAAACGACGGCCTCCATACTACGTAGGGCCGCCTCTTCAAGGCGCTAGATCGCCCAAGACGGTGCGGAGATTGCGGCGGAAACCCTAACGGCCCGTGACCGCCCCGCCTTCAGAAAGCGCTGCTGCGGGATCCGCCGGCCGGCCGTACCTGCGCTCGATATCCTTCTGCAAGGCGCGCGCGGCGAAAGCATGGCCGGTGAAGAGGGTGTCCACCGCCCAGCCGACCAGCGGGACACCTGAGCTGATGCTGTCCACACCCAGATATGCGGCCATCTTGAGAAGCGTGGCGCGCGAGGCGTCGGCCTTCGCCGCTTCGTAGAGCAGAAGGCCGGCGGCGCCCACGGAATAGGCGGTGCCGGCCACAGGAACCCAGGCGAGTACGCCGTCCACCCCCAGCCCCCACGGCCCGACACCGATCACGCGGTCCGACAGCCGCCGGATCCTATCCGCCCTTCGCCAGGCGAGATGCGCGCGTTCCCGATCCTCATCCATGTGTCAGCAACGCCGAAACGGTCCCGCCCGTTTCCGACCGCCTCAGATCATGTCGCCGCCGGCGGCGTCCAGCAGCAGGAAAATGCGGCCGGCGTCGGAGCCCAGGAGGCCCGCCAGGGCATGGCCGCCGGGATCGCGCGAAACCGCGTCGTCGACCAGTGTCTTGTATCGACGCACGAAGATCTCGGTGCGGCGCTTGACGTCGTCGTCGGTGAACATCCGCCGGGCGATCCGGCGGGTGGCGGCCGGCGCCAGCCTTCGGACCACCTCGCGCGCCCCGTCCACGTCGCCGGTCTGCACCGCCGCCGCGATCTCCTCCACACGGCCCGCCGGGAGCAGCTTCTCCGGATCGACTCCCATGCGGGACAGCTCTTCCGCCAGGCTTTCCTCCAGCCGGGCGCCCTCCCCGTCCGCGCCGTCCAGCGACGCCAGGAGGTCCTTCCAGGTCCAGGTCTCGGCGTCCTCCTCGCCATCCGCCGGCGGCGTCGCGGCGGCGGCGGCGGCGGGTGGGCCACCGGCCGCCTCGAAGACGGCGCTGAACTCGCGGTCGGTCGCAGTCGGCGTGAGCCGGATCCGATTGCGCAGGCCGATCCGGTCGGCGAGCGCCGACGCCGGCTCGGCGGGAGTCGCCAGCTCCAGCGGTTCCTCGGCCTCCGGCGCCGGAGCCTTGGGCGCGCGGGCGGCCGGCGCTTCCACGGGCAGGGGCTGGGCGACCGCCGCCACCCCCATCAGCTTCACGGCCTCGGACAGCATCTCGAAGTTGCGGCGGACGCGATCCTGGAACGCGGCGTCGATCGCCTGGGCCTGCTCGGCGGTGCGGCGGGCCTGGGCCATCAGTTCGTCCATCCCCTCGGCCACCGCGGCGCGGACCTGCTCGGCCTGGCCGGCCGCCGCCGCCGGGAGCTTCGCGGCGCGAGCCTCCAGCTCGGCCATCATGGCGGCCAGCTCGTCCAGGGTGGCCCGGGCCGATGACGCCCCCTCGGCCAGCTTGCGCGCCGTCGCGGCGCCGGCGTCCTCGACCATCTTGGAGGACTGCTCGATCAGGGCGCGCGCTTCCTCGAGCCTCGCTTCGAACACCTGGTTGGCCTTCTGCCCGGCCGTGAACGCGGCCTCCGAGAGGTGGTCCACCTGCTCGCGCGCCGTGGCGGCGTGGCGCGCCGCGGCCTCGCGGGTCTCTTCGGCCGCCTTCGCCAGGGCGTCGATCGCCGCCCGCGTCTGAGCTTCGAGCTGCGCCCGCTGGTCGGCGGCGGCGGCGGAGACGGCCTCGAGCGCATGCAGGGTCGATTGACCGAATTCCTCACGCTCGGCCTTGGCGGTTTCGGCGATGTCCCGGAACTGCAGCGTCGCGTCCGCCATGAGCCGGCGCAGCGTCTCCCCGCCCGTCACGGCGCGCTCGCTCAGTTCCTCGGCCGATCGGCGCGTCTCGTCGATGAACTCGGCCAGCCGGGCGGAATGGACCTCGGCCTTCTCGGCGAACGCCTCATGATCGCCCTTCAGGGCGCGGCTCAGCGTGACCAGCGCGGTCCGCTGTTCGGTGAGACCGGCCTCGACGGCGCGCACCTGGTCCGCGACTCCGACACCGGCGTTCTCGAGCCTGGCGATATGGCGGGTGAGGTCCTCGCCGGCGACCCGCACGACATCGCGCGTCTCGCCGGCCGCGGCGGCCAGCTCCGCCACGCGCGCCGACAGCCCGGCTTCCGCCTCGCGGATCTGGGCTTCGGCGACCTCGGTGGCCTGCGCCACCATCCTGGCCTGCTGGCCGATGTTGTCGGCGACCTTCGCGGCCTGGGCGTCCAGGGTCCTGGCGAGGCCGCCCATCTCCGTGCGCTCCCGCCCGAGGGTGACGGCGAGCTCCTGGGCGGTCCGAACCGACTGGGCTGTCGCGCCCGTAAGCTCTTCGGTCTCGAGGGCGAGTGCCTCCCGCAGCGCCACGAGCGTTTCACGCGCCTCCTCGGCCGCCGAGCCCGCGCGGGCGATCTCGTCGCGGATCAAGTGGGCGATATCGCCGGTCCGGGCGGCCGCGAGCAGGGCCGGCGCCAGCATGTCCTCCGCCAAGGCCTTCGAACGCCGCGTCTCGTGCGCCAGCTTCTGGCCCTGGCGGATCATGTAGGCGGCTCCCAGGACGAAGGCGGCCGGCCCGATCGCCAGAAGCGCGAACACCGCCAGCGCAAACGGATCGTTCTGCAACGGCGCCACGTTGCTGCGATAGCCGACCGCGAAGGCGATGGGCGCGAGCGCCCACAGGGCCGACACGGCGATCGCGATCAGCCAGATCGGCCAGCCGGACGGAGGGTCGACATGCAGGGGATCGACGCCGTCGGCCGCACCGTGCCGATCCGCCAGGGACCGTCCCCCGTGCAGCGCAACGGGAGCCTGCGCGCCCGTGTCCTCGACGGGGCGAAAGCTCATCGCCCCGGCCTCCTGAGCAAGGCTCTCCGACGCATCTTGGGACGCTTCGGTCGGCGCCTCGAAGTCCATCGGCCGCGACCGCTTGGAGACCTTCATCGACGCCCGTTCCTTCCCTCATCCGGCCGGCGCGGCCTACGGCGGCCAGCCCTGGCCGCCCCGGACCGCGCCAAGGGTCACTGTCGCCCACGATTACCCGCGGACCGAACGGACGCAAACAGCGGCGGGCCAGATTTGAACCGGGCAGGGGCGGAATGTCGCGTCCGGCGCTTCATCCGGCGATACCGACGCCCGCTCGGGCTCCGAACAGCGTTCAGACCTTGTGCGCCGAGGCCCGCTGGGCTTCAGGGCAGTCGGACGCCTTCTCGATCCGCTCGATCCTCTGGGCGGGCGGCTTCGCCGAACGCGCGACGACGCGTTCGGCCGCCGGCTTGGCCTCCACGCGGGGAGCCTCCAGGGTGACGCCGAAATGCGAGAACGCAGCGACGGACGATTGAACGACCACCGCAGCCACCATTTCCGTCAATGTCGCCATGGGCTCTCCCCCCGACGATTCCGCACACCGCTGCTATACGCCGCCGGCTCGCTCCGGGCGAGACGCCGAGCATGAAAGTTTTGTTAGGTTCGCGGCGCGACGTCAGACGATGCTGTAGTCGAAGCCCGCGAACAGCGTGCTCCCATCGAAGAACGGATCGTCCGCCGCGTCGAAATCCTCCCAGGGATCGTCGTTCGACACGGTGACTACCGACCCGTCGAGAACAGGATCGTTGTACGAGACCGTGCTTGGCGGGGTCTTCAGCACGTGGACGCTCACGCGGGCCGCCATGTCCGGGTGCGCCTCAAGCCAGTCCTTCGTCGCCGCCACTCCAAGGTCGGACACCACGCGGGTGATGGTGTTATTCTTCGTGGTCAGGTTGATCACGTTGTCGTCGAAATCAATGATCGCGCCACGGTTGCCGTGGGCGATGACGCCGTCGCCGCTTGAAATCCGCAGCCAGGTCTTGTTCTCGCCGGCCGCGCTCACCAAGGTGTTGTTGGTCA
This sequence comes from Pseudomonadota bacterium, assembly GCA_049323595.1. Taxonomy (GTDB): domain Bacteria; phylum Pseudomonadota; class Alphaproteobacteria; order Caulobacterales; family Caulobacteraceae; genus Phenylobacterium. The sequence goes on along the minus strand of JBMOOD010000021.1, from coordinate 30,757 downwards.
GCGCCAGATCCTTGACGCCGTTCACGCGGATTGCGTTGTAACCCGTATTGACCAGTAGATTGTCCGAGATGGTCACGCGCTCAAACGGCATTTCCTTGGTCTGGTCCCGGAAGAATATGCCCTGGGTATAGCCGCCGTCACCGCGAAGGATGGCGTTCCCGGTCACGAGGATATCGTGCGAGATCTCCTTCGTGCCACTTGTCCAGAACTGGATCGCGTCGGGATGGTCCTTGCCGATCGGCCGAAAATTGGTGAAGACGTTGGCGCGGACTTCGACGAAACTCACTTCGGCGAAGTCCATGCCGTCCGACCTGAGATCGTGAATATAGTTTCGCTCGATCCTGATATGGTCGACGCTTCCGATCGCCATCCCGCGTTCCAACTGCTCGAACTCACAGTCGGTGACGGTGATGTTGCTTCCGCGGCGAATGTTGATGCCTTGCACGTCGTTCGAGGGATCTCCGTCGAGCGAGCCGTGAACGTAGACCTTGTCGAAGTGGATGTTCCTGGCGTTGACAAAGCTGAACGCCCAATGGGCGTCGCCTTTCGTTTCTACGCTACTGGATGCGGCGAACTCCAGGTCCCTGAACGTCAAGCCTGTGACGTTGACCAATCTGAAGTCCGTCAGCACCGCCGGCTTGGAAGGGTCTGCCGAGGTTATGGTGAGACTGGTTTGGAACGAGACGCCGCCTTTGACCGACAACCCCTCGTAAAGGCCCGGAGCGAGCTTGATTACATCGCCATCCTTCGCCGACTTGATCGCAGCGTTCAGCGCCGCGGTATTGTCGACGTAGATCGTGCTCACGCCGCCCCCCTTGACGCGCAGAAGCTGCATCGAACTCGTAGCGGCTTCGCGACCCCCATCGGCGATCGCATGCCCGACGCCTCCGCCCGCACCCCAGAGGGCGGCGCCCATCAGCACCAACGAGGCCGCGATTACAGATAGGGTTAAATGACGCCGGCCCATAGCTAAGGATAGAGCACGTTCCCTCAGCGATCCAGTCCGGGGCGGCCGCCGCAGGCTTGGGAAGAGATTCTCAACGAGACTCCGGCTATTCCGCTCGCCGTTCCATCCCGCCACGGCCGCCACCCGCGCCGGAGCCCCCGCAGCTAGGACATCGTTGTGAGCGTCAAGCGCCACGCCAGCTACAACTTCGTCGGCGCCGTACTCCCGATCGCGCTCTCGCTGCTGACGGTGCCTCTGTACCTGAAGCTCGTCGGTCCGGACCGCTACGGCGTCCTGGCCATCGCGTGGCTGCTCCTCGGGTATTTCGGGCTGTTTGACCTGGGGCTTGGCCGGGCGACGTCCTTTCGGGTCGCCTCGCTCAAGGACGCCGAACCCGAAGCCCGGGCCTCGACCGTCTGGTCGGCCGTCTGCGTGAACCTGGTCATGGGCGTCGTCGGGGGCGTCGTCCTGTGGGGCGTCGCCAGCTACTTCTTCGGCCACGTCCTGAAGGCGCCCGACGCCTTGCGGCCCGAGATCCTCGCCGGCGTTCCGATGCTCGCCGCCGCCGTCCCGGTCGCGACCGTGACCGGCGTACTGACAGGCGCCCTCCAGGGCCGAGAGAAGTTCCTGGACACCAACGTCATCAACGTCTCGACCACGACCCTCTTCCAGCTTCTGCCGCTCGGGGTCGCCTATTTTGTCGGGCCGTCGCTGCCGCTCCTGTTGACCGTCGCCATCCTGGCCCGGGTCCTGGCCATCTTCGCGCTTGGCTATCGATGCCACCGCGAACTCTTCCAGGGCATCAGGCCACGGTTCGACAGGAACGAGATCCCTTTCCTGCTGAAGTTCGGCGGTTGGGTGAACCTCACCTCGATCGTGGGCCCGATCCTCGACATCGTGGACCGCTTCGCGATCGGCGCGGTGCTCGGAACGACGGCGCTCGCCGTCTACACGATCCCGTTCCAACTCACCCAGCGCATCCGTCTCCTCCCCGGCTCGCTGGCCAACGCCCTCTTTCCACGCATGACCTCCAGCACGCCCGAGGTGCGCGATGCGCTCGCGCGAAGGGCCATCCAGACGCTGGCGTGCGTCGTCAGCCCCGTGGTCCTCTGCGGAATTCTCGTGCTCGAACCTTTTCTCATCATCTGGGTGGGGGCGGACATGGCGACCCAGGCCGCGCCGATCGGTCGGGTGCTGTTCGTGGCCTTCTGGGCGAACGCCTTCGCCCTCGTGCCCTTCATCTTCCTGCAGTCGTCGGGGCGGCCCGACCTGCCCCCGAAGATGCATCTGATCGAAATCCCGATCTATCTGACCGGCTTGTACGGCGGCATGAAGCTGATCGGTCTCCTCGGCTGCGCGCTGGCCTTCGCGGGGCGCTGCCTGCTGGACTATTTCCTCATGACGATGGCCGCCGGGCGCCGCTTCCATGCGGTCGGTTTGCTCGCGGTGAACCTCGGGCTCCTGGTCTGCGCCATCCTCCTCTGCCAGGTCCTGAGCTTCCGCGACCTGGCGTGGTGGATCGCCGCCCTGGTCCTCGGCGCGGCGACCCTGGCGTTGAGCTGGACCCAGGCGCCGGCCGACCTGCGCCAGGCCGCGCTCTCCCAGGTGCGCCGCCGCCTCAGGATTTCGTAGACTTGTCCCGCCGCCACCTGGAAGGCCGCCCATGACCGACAGCCCGGGCCCCTCGCTTGACCTCGCCGCCGCCGTGAACAACCGCGACGTGCTCGAAAACTGCCTGCGCCGCTCGCCCGACGTGGCCTCGGGCGCCCTCCCGCTGCGGACCTACGAGAACTATCGGACGGCTGCCTCGGCCTACAACGCGGCCCTCGAGGACGCCGCCGGCGAGGTGCTCATCCTGGCGCACCAGGACGTCTATCTTCCGGCCGGGTTCCTGGCGGGCGCGCGGGCGCGGCTCGCCGAATTGAACGATCTCGACCCCAACTGGGCCGTGGCGGGGGTGGCCGGCCTCGACAAACGCCGGGTCTTCCATGGACGGACGTGGTCGTCCGGCCTGGGGGTGATGCTCGGCAAGCAGCCGGCGGCGCCGGTTGCGATCGAAACCCTCGACGAGATGCTGCTCTTCGTGCGCCTGGGCGCGGGCCTTCGGTTCGACGAAGAGATGCCCAGCTTCCACCTCTACGCCGCCGATATCGTCAAGACGGCGGAGGCTCGGGGCCTGCGCAGCTATGTCATCGACACGCCGGCGATCCACCACAGTCGCGCCGTGGTCGCCCTCGATGGCGGCTACAAGGCGGCGTACCGGTTCATGCAGAAGAAGTGGCGCCGCGAGCTGCCGATCCACAACCTCGTCTGCGACATCACCCGCTCGCCGTTCCCCCTGATGCTGAAGAACCTACGGCTTCGCCGCAAGCACGGCGGGCAGCCGCGCCCCATCGAGCCGCGGGACGACCCGTCGGCGATCGCGCGCAGGCTGGGGTTCGAATAGGTCGGTTTGGCAGGCCAGCTCAGGCGCGCCAGGCGGAGAGATCCAGCCCGGTGAGGTCCTCGAGCTGTGCTACGGTGGGCGCGAACCGGCGGTCGAGGTCAGCGATGAGCGCCTGCGTCGTGTCGTCCTTCTCGCGCCGCAGCTCGGCCGTGTTCATCCGCTCGTAGAGGCTGCGCAGCACCTTGCGTACGCCCGGAGGCGTGCGGACACGCCGGGCGATGGCCTCCTTCAAGCCCTGAAGGCGGGCGTTCTTCACCTGGAGCGACCGGTTTTCCTGCGGGAAGCCGTAGGTGTCGTAGAAGCCGGGATCCAGGCCGAACTGTCCGCAAAGCCGGCGCACGACCGTCAGCGGCTCCCCGACCACGTCCTCGAATTTGAGGAAGAAGAAGCGTTCGCGCGGGATGCGGTCGAGCCAGAGCCTCGTGTATCTGGCGTAGTCGCTGTGTTCGAAGACCCGGCTGAGGCCCGGCGTCGCCCGGAGCGGCCCGCTGGCGCCCTCCTCCGCCGCCTTGAGGAAGCCCTCGAAGGTCATGTCCGGCGGCAGGACCCCGCGGTTCTGCTTGGCGTACTGATAGTAGGAATGGATGCGGGCGCCGGGCCGGCGATAGAGCAGCCCCAGGAACGGGATGTCGGGCCGCGAGCTGACCGCCTCGAGCGCCGCGCGCTGGTAGTAGTAGGTGGGGGAGCTGTCGATCCAGTAGGTCTTGCGGGTCGTCTTCCGGGCCGGGAAAAAGGCCGCATAGCCATCGACGCCGGTTGCGGAATAGCCGTTGGGACGCGCCAGCGGCTCCTCGGGATCCAGAAGGAAGCGCAGTTCCTTCTCCGAACCTTCCCCGATCTCCGGATGGGCGCAGAGCCATTCGTGCAGCGACGACGTGCCCGACTTGGGCGTGCCCAGAATGATCAGGTTGGGAAAGAACGCGTTGTCCGCCGCCACCGCTCGCCCCTCTTCTTCGAGGGCGCCGTACTTACGGGAGAAAGGCTGCAAAAACCATAAACGGCCCCGCCGGGACGAACGACGGGGCGCCGCAGGGGCGCCCCGCCTGGCTGTCGGGCCTGGTCAGAGGAGGAAGTCGCTCGAAGAGAAGCTGGTGACGTTCTTGACGAGCAGTTGGAAGTCGGCGACGCCGTCGCCGTCCACGTCGCCCATGACGTAGGCGTCGGAGCCGGAGACTTCATAGCGGAGCTGTCCGGCCGCCTTCGTGAAGCCCCCGTTTCCGATGAAATCGAAGGCCTGGTTCCGCGTCAGAAGCGTGTTCGCATCGATAGGTTGTAGATTGATCTTGTCGCCTTCCAGCCGGTTGAAGTCGAGGATCACTTCTCCCATGGAGATGTCGCCGCTGCCAAACTGGAACGTGTCCGCTCCGCCCCCTCCCCCAAGGGCGTCTGCGCCGCCGCCACCGATGACGACGTCGTCTCCGGAGCCCCCGGAGATCGAGTCGTCGCCGCCATCGCCCCGTAGCTGGTCGCTGCCGCCGTTGCCCTGCAGGGTGTCTGCGCCATCGTCGCCGTACATGCGGTCCGAGCCATTGCCGCCCGACGCAAAGTCACTCCCGCCGCCGCTCTGGATGACGTCGTCGCCGTCCATGCCGTAGAGGTCGTTGTCGCCGACGCTGCCAGTGATCCGGTTGTCGAGCTCGTTGCCGATGCCTTCGCGCGCGTCGCCGACCAGCTTCAGGTCCTCGACGTTGTCGCCCAGTTCAAAGTCGACCGAGGCCAGGACGTTGTCCGTGCCTTCGCCCGCGCCCTCGACCACGACATCGAACGCGGAATTCACGCGATAGGAGTCGTTGCCCGCGCCGCCGATCAGGGTGTTGTGGCCGACGCCGCCGCTCGTCAGCAGGTCGTCCCCTCCACCGGCGTTGATGACGGTGTCGCGCTTGGCGTCGACGGTCAGCTTGTCGGCGCCCTCTGTGCCGTTGACGGTCTGCAGGTCCTGACGCTGGGCCTCCATGGTGGCGAGAGTTGAGGCTGCGGCCTCCATGGAAAACGACAGGGACGCAGAGGTGTCGAGAGCATCGCTCGTACTGAAATAGGCCTCGAGCAGGGCCGCTCCGCCATCCTTCGGCGTGTCGATGAGCTTGCTGCCGATATCGGTGACTTGCGTCACGGTGCTGGCGATCGAGAAGAGCGTTGCGGCGTTGTCCGTCAGCGTCACGCCGTCGCCGCGGCTGACCGTGATGGCCGACTGCTGGTCCGGAAGGCCGGCCACCACGTTGTGGCTGATCGTGACGCCCTCGACGCCATTCAGCCGGATGCCATTGAGGCCGCCCCCGATGACGATGTTGTCCGAGATGGTCACGTTCTTGAACGGCAGGTCGCCAACCTGGTCGCGGAAGAAGATCCCCTGGATGGGCGCGCCATCGCCGCGAACGATCACGTTACCCGTGACCGTAATGTCGGTGGCCGAGGCCTTCGTGTTCGTGGTCCAGAACTGGATCGCGTCGGGGTGATCCTTACCCTTGGGATAGAAGTCCTTGAAGACGTTGTTCGAGACGGTGATGTTCGAGGTGCCGCCGCCGAGGACGCCGTCGGTCTGGATCTCGTAGAACTTGTTCCCGTCGATCACGATATTCTTCGAATCCAGGTGCCCGACCCCGCCTTTGAGCTGGTGGAACTCCGAATTCGTCACGGTGACACCGTCGCTGTTGCGGATGAACAGACCCGACGCGTCATTCTGGGCGTCGCCGTCCAGGCTCCCGTGGACATCGACCTGGTCGAACGAAATGTTAGACGAGCCGATGATCTGGTAGGCGTTAAGGGTGGCCGGATCCGCGACCATCTCGAGGTTGCTGAAGTGAAGCCCCTGGCAGTTCTTCAGCCAAAACCCGTTGAGCGTCGCCATATTGGACGGGTCCAGCGAGGTCACCGTGATGCCGGACCCGGCGAATGAGACCCCCTCGAGGGACAGGCGGCTGTATTCGCCAGCCGCCAGCTTTATGACGTCGCCGCTCTTCGCGCTCTGCAGCGCAGCCGTTAGGGCAGACGTATTTGTAACGATGATAGTCGACACCCGAACCTCCAGGTCATTGCGTCACGGGTGCGATCGACGTCTTGGGTGCGTCGAATTCGTTCACCCCACCAACTGACCTGAATATCCAACGGCGCGTTTTCGATCGGATTAAGGTGGAGAGTTAAGATAGTACTACGTCAATATTTGATTTACCAAGTTTGATATTCCGTTGAAATCTGGATTGCGAGCAGCGCCAACCTCGCGGCCGTCGCGTCACTTCTTGACAGCCTGACCGGGGTGGCGCATGCACCCCATCATGGAGCCCTTCTCTCTCCTGATCCTGTTCGTGGCGATGATCGTGGTCTGGATCTGGACCTGGGCCCCGTGGAAGCCGCACACAGACGACCCGCTGGATCTGGGTCGGCAGCCGGATTCAAGCGGGACGGACGAGCGCTCGAGCCCTCGTCAGGCGGCGAGACGCCCCCGATAGCACGCGCCCTCGTGGTCCAGCAGCCAGCGTTTGCGGTGCAGGCCTCCCCCATAGCCCGTCAGCGAGCCGTCCGACCCGATGACGCGATGGCAGGGTACGACGAGCGCGACGGGATTCGAGCCGTTCGCCAGGCCGACCGCGCGGACGGCCGTGGGGCGGCCGATGCGTTCGGCGAGGCCCGCGTAGCTCAAGGTTTCGCCGCCCGGAATCGTGCAGAGGGTCCTCCAGACCTCGCGCTGGAAGGGGGTCCCCGCGCCCTCCCACGGCACGGTCCGCAACGCGTCCACCTCGCCGCCGAAATAGGCGTGGAAAGCCTCGCGCAGCGGGCCCGCGGCCTCGCGACGCAGCGCCTTGGGATAGCGGCGGACGATCCAGGCCGACATCTGGTCCTCGTAGTCCGTCCAGTTGAACGCCCGGAGCACGCCGGCCCCATCCGTGACGACGAGGGCCGTACCGATCGGCGTCGGGATGCGGTCGAGAGTCAGGGTCTCAGGCGGCGCGGCGGTCATCGGTCTTGGTCCTTTTCGAGGTGGCGGCGGAGGTCCCGGCCAGGCCGGGGTCGGCGGCCCACAGGTGCTGGGCGGCGTAGGCGCGCCAGGGCCGCCAGCCCTCGCTGCGGGCCAGAAGCTGCTCAGGCGTGGGACGAACGCCGGCGCCGTCGACCATGGACCGCAGGAGGCCGATGTCGGCCTGCGGGAAGGCGTCGGGCTCGCGCAGTTCGCGAAGGGCGATGTACTGGGCCGTCCATTCGCCGACGCCGGGCAGGGCCTTCAGGGCGGCGATGGCGCTCTCCAGGTCGGCGCGGGGCGTGAAGATGGCGGGATCGGCGGCCACCGTCCGGGCCAGCGCCTCCAGGGCCGCGCCACGGGCCCGCGGCATGCCCAGCGCCGCGATGTCCTGGCCGACCAGCCGCTCGGGCGCCGGGAAGACGCGCGTGAGGCCGAGGTCGGCGGCGGCGGGATCGTCGACCGGCTCGCCGTAGGCGTCGACCAGCTTCGCGGCCAGGCCGCGGGCGGCGCTTACCGTGATCTGCTGCCCGAGGATGGCGCGCACCGCGAGCTCGAACCCGTCCCAGGCGCCCGGCGCGCGAAGCCCGGGCCGCGCGGCGACCAGCGGGGCCAGCAGCGGGTCCTGGCTGAGATGCGCGCCGATCAGCGTCGGATCCGCCGTCAGGTCGAAGACCCGGCGCACGCGGGCGATCACCGCCGGCAGGGCCTTCAGCCTTGGAAATCGGATCTCGGCCTGGAGCGCGTCGTCGGCGCGCGGCGTGACGATCACCACGCCTCGCGCGCCGTCGATCGCAAGCGTGCGGGAATAACGGCGCGGCTCCACACGCTCCACGCCAGGGATCGCGCGGTCCGCCAGGAAGCGGATGATCGCCTCCCAGTCGTAGGGTGGCTTGTAGGGCAGGCGCACGAAGATGCCGTCGGCGGCCGGGGTCTCGGCCTGACGCGAGCGGCGCAGTTCGCCCGGCGGCCGACCGAAAAGCTGCTGGAAGGTCTCGTTGAACCGCCGCACGCTGCCGAAGCCCGACGCCAGCGCCACCTCGCTCATAGGCAGGCGCGTTTCCTGGATCAGCTGCTTGGCGAGCAGGACGCGGCGGGTCTGGGCGACGGCGACGGGCGAGGCGCCGAGATGCTGACGGAAGAGCCTGCGCAGCTGTCGCTCACCTACTCCCAGCCGGGAGGCGAGCGTGTCCACGTCGTTGGCGTCCATGGCCCCGGCCTCGATCAGGGCCAGGGCCCGGGAGACCGTGTTCGAGGTCCCGCGCCAGGCCCCCAGGTCCGGCGAGGCCTCGGGCCGGCAGCGCAGGCACGGCCGGTACCCGGCGGCCTGGGCCGCCGCTGCGCTCGGATAGAACGTCATGTTCTCCGGCTTCGGCGTGCGCGCCGGACAGATCGGCCGGCAGTAGATGCCGGTCGTCTTCACCGCGCCGAAGATGCGCCCGTCGAACCGCGGGTCGCGGGTGACGAAGGCGCGGCGGCAGGCCTCGAAATCCATGTCCATGCTGCAAGGATGAGCGCAGGCGGCGCCTAAGTCTCGCGGTTTTCGGACATAGATGAGTAGTAGTGGCGGCTTTCGGACCGCCTATCCCACCGCCGCGGCCAGCCGCTTGTCTCGCCCGATCGACCAGGCCGAGACGAGGTGCGCCCCCACAGTGACCACCACGATCGGGATCAGGGCCGCGAACCCGACCGTGAGCGAGTTCTCGCCGAACTCCGGCTTGGCCATGTCGGAGATCCGCCCGACATAGACCGGTCCGAGACCGAGGCCGATGATGTTCAGGATGAACAGCAGGACGGCGCCCGAGATCACCCGACGGTTCGGGGCGACGGCGTTCTGCACCACTGCGAGCGCCGGCGCGAGGTAGCAGTTGTTGAGCAGCGCGGGCACGGCGACGCAGGCCAGGGCGATCTGCCAGGTGGGCGCGTAGAGCAGCCCGATCCAGAACGGGATCGTCAGGACGAAGGCGATGGCGGGCAGCCAGGCGAACCAGCGGCGGTCGCGCGCGGCCAGCTTGTCGGCCAGCCAACCCGCCGTGAAGGTGCCGATCATGCCGGTGATGCCGAGGACCAAGCTGTAGTACGCCGCCACCTCCGTCAGGCTCATGCCTTTCACCCGGATCAGGAACGGCGGGTTCCAGGTGAGGGCGGCGTAGCCGACGAACGCGGAAAGGCCCGCGGCGAGCGCCGTCAGCATCAAGGTGCGATTGCTGAAGAAGCCGCCGATGGCCGTGAAGATCGGTGGCGGCGGCTCGTGGGTTGCGGCGCCGTTGGCCGGGGCGTCGAGGCCGCCGCGCTTCGGCTCCTTGATCACCACGAGCACCAGAAGCGCCAGCAGGATGCCGGGCACGCCCATGACGTAGAAGGCGGTGCGCCATCCCCACTCCGAGGCGATCCAGCCGCCCAGGGCCGAACCGAACATTGAGCCCGCCGGCACGCCCAGCGAATAGATGGCGAGCGCGGTGCCCCGCTCCTCCGGCTTGAAGTAGTCCGAGATCAGCGAATAGCTGGGCGGCGATCCGCCCGCTTCCCCGACGCCCACGCCCATGCGGAACAGCGCGAGCTGGAGGAAGTTGGTGGCCGTGCCGCAAAGCGCGGTGAACAGGCTCCACAGGGCGCAGGCGCCCGAGATGATCCAGACCCGCCGCACCCGGTCGGCCAGCCACCCGATCGGGATGCCGAAGGTTGTGTAGAAGAGGGCGAAGGCGATGCCCCCCAACAGGCCGAGCTGGGTGTCGGTGAGGTTCAGGTCCTTGCGGATCGGCTCGGCCAGGATCGACAGGATCTGCCGGTCCAGGAAGTTGAGCGTGTAGACCACCGCCAGGAGGAAGACGACGAAGTACCGATAGCTCGGCGATGTCTTCGGCGCCGCGACCGCGTCCAGACTCATAAGCTGACAGCCCCCACCAACCTGTCCGTTCCGGCCGGCGTTCCGGCTCGAATTACGGGTATGCGCTTCCGTCCGGCCCGGTTGTGACACGGCGCGTAGCCTGCCGCCAGCGGGTTTGCGTTTCAGTCGCGAAAGGCGGCCCGCATCCGGGGTCGGCTGTTGCCGCGTACAGTTTTCCTGAGGCCGCCGCTGCTTGCGCCGCCTAGGGCCGACAGCTAACTCAACAGGCGCCTGGCCCGCGGTTTGCAGCCCGGGGCTTTCTCGCAACCGTTCGTAAGGCTTTGGGAATGAACGCCGGCGTGCTCGCCACCTCAACGTCAAGGGCTTCGGCAGTGTCTCCCAGGACCCTCACGCACCTGCAAAGGCTGGAAGCCGAGAGCATCCAGATCTTCCGCGAGGTCGTCGCCGAGTGCGAGCGGCCCGTGATGCTCTATTCCATCGGCAAGGACTCGGCGGTGATGCTGCGCCTGGCGATGAAGGCCTTCTATCCGTCGAAGCCGCCATTCCCCCTGCTGCACGTCGACACGACCTGGAAGTTCCGGGCCATGTACGAGATGCGCGAGCGGATGGCCCGCGAGACGGGCATGGACCTCATCGTCCACCAGAACCCCGAGGCGGTGGAGCGGGGGATCAACCCCTTCGACCACGGCAGTCTGCACACGGACATGTGGAAGACCGAGGGCCTCAAGCAGGCGCTCGACAAGTACGGGTTCGATGCGGCCTTCGGCGGCGGCCGACGCGACGAAGAAAAGAGCCGGGCCAAGGAACGCATCCTCAGCTTCCGCACCGCCGAGCATCGCTGGGACCCGAAGAACCAGCGGCCCGAACTCTGGCGCCTCTACAACACCCGCAAGGCCCAGGGGGAGAACTTCCGAGCCTTCCCGATCTCGAATTGGACCGAGCTCGACATCTGGCAATACATCTACCTGGAGGACATCCCCATCGTGCCCCTCTACTTCGCCGCCGAGCGGCCGGTGGTGGAGCGCAGCGGCAACCTCATCATGGTCGACGACGACCGCATGCGGCTGCTGCCGGGCGAGGTCCCGATGATCAAGTCGATCCGGTTCCGGACCCAGGGCTGCTACCCGCTGACCGGTGCGATCGAGAGCACGGCATCGACTCTGCCCGAGATCATCCAGGAGATGCTCCTGGCCACCACGTCCGAACGCCAGGGCCGCGTGATCGACCACGACCAGTCCGCGTCCATGGAGAAGAAGAAGCAGGAGGGCTACTTCTGATGGCCCACCAGTCTGCGCTCATCGCCGAGGATATCGAGGCCTACCTCAAGTCCCACGAGCACAAGTCGCTGCTGCGCTTCCTCACCTGCGGCTCCGTGGATGACGGCAAGTCGACCCTGATCGGCCGCCTGCTCTACGATTCCAAGATGATCTTCGAGGACCAGCTCGCGGCCCTCGAGGCCGACTCCAAGAAGGTGGGCACGCAAGGCGGCGAGATCGACTTCGCCCTCCTCGTCGACGGTCTCGCGGCCGAGCGGGAGCAGGGCATCACCATCGACGTCGCCTACCGGTTCTTCTCGACCGACAAGCGCAAGTTCATCGTCGCCGATACGCCTGGCCACGAGCAGTACACGCGCAACATGGTCACCGGCGCCTCGACGGCGGACGCGGCGATCATCCTGATCGACGCCCGCAAGGGCGTGCTGACCCAGACCCGCCGCCACAGCTATCTCGTGAGCCTGCTAGGCATCCGCCACGTGGTCCTCGCCATCAACAAGATGGATCTCGTGGACTGGAGCCGGGAGGTGTTCGACGCGATCGTCGGCGAGTACCGCGACTTCGCCGACCAGATCGGCATCCGCGAGTTCACCGCCATCCCCATGTCGGCGCTCAGGGGCGACAACATCACCGACAACTCGTCGAACTCGCCCTGGTACGACGGCCCGCCGCTGATGCGGTGGCTGGAGGAGGCTCCCGTCGAGGACGACCTCCAGGAAAAGCCGTTCCGAATGCCCGTCCAGTGGGTGAACCGGCCGAATCTCGACTTCCGCGGCTTCTCCGGTCTCATCGCGTCTGGCGTGGTCCGCCCCGGCGATCGGGTGAAGGCCCTCCCCTCCGGCCGCGAGAGCACGATCGAGCGCATCGTGACCTTCAACCGCGACCTGGACGAAGCGGTCGCCGGCCAGTCGGTGACCCTCACGCTGACGGACGAGATCGACGTCTCCCGCGGCGACATACTGGCCGCCGCCGGCTCACCGCCCGAGGTGGCCGACCAGTTCGAGGCGACGGTCGTCTGGTTCGACGACGAACACCTGCTCCCGGGCCGCCCCTACCTGCTGAAGCTCGGGACCCGCACGGTCCAGGCCCAGGTGACCGAGCCCAAGTACAAGGTCAACGTCAACACGCTGGAGCACCTGGCCGCGAAACACCTCGAGCTCAACGAGATTGGCGTCTGCAACCTCGCGCTCTCGGCTCCGATCGCCTTCGATCCCTACGCCCAGAACAAGGACCTGGGCGGCTTCATCCTCATCGACCGGCTGTCCAATCGGACGGTCGGGGCGGGGATGCTGCACTTCGCCCTGCGCCGCAGCCAGAACGTGCACTGGCAGGCCCTCGACATCGACAAGCGCGCCCGCGCCGCCGCCAAGGGCCAGCAGCCCCGCGTCGTGTGGTTCACCGGGCTCTCCGGCGCCGGCAAGTCGACCATCGCCAACCTGGTCGAGAAGAAGCTGCACGCCGAGGGCCGGCACACCTATCTGCTCGATGGGGACAACGTTCGGCACGGCCTCAACAAGGACCTGGGCTTCACCGAAGCCGATCGGGTCGAGAACATCCGTCGCGTCGGCGAGGTGGCCAAGCTGATGGCCGACGCCGGCCTGATCGTGCTCACGGCCTTCATCAGCCCATTCCGGGCCGAACGCAGGATGGTGCGTGAACTGATGCCGGAGGGCGAGTTCATCGAGGTGTTCGTCGACACGCCGCTGAGCGAAGCCGAGAAGCGCGACGTCAAGGGCCTCTACAAGAAGGCGCGGGCGGGCCAGCTCAAGAACTTCACCGGCATCGATTCCCCCTACGAGGAGCCCGAAAACCCGGAGATCCGCATCGACACGACCCGCCATTCCGCCGAAGACGCGGCCGAGCGGATCGTGGAGTGGCTGCACGCAGACCAGTCACGAACCGCCGCCGGATGACATAAGCCTGGACGATCGCGGGGCGCGCAGCCAGCGTGGGTGCGCGTCCCGATCTCCTGCGCGTCCGACCTGCGTCCGACTCTAGTCCCAACCACCTCCCGGGCGCGGCGCCCGGCCAAGGAAGCCTGAGACGATGGATCCCGACTTCTGGCTCTTCGCCGCCGTGGGCTTCGCCGCCCAGCTGGTCGACGGGGCGTTGGGTATGGCCTACGGCGTGATCTCCACGTCCGTCCTGCTGAGCTTCGGGGTGAGCCCCGCCAACGCCTCCGCCAGCGTGCACGCGGCGAAGGTCTTCACGGGCGTCGCCTCGGGGCTGTCCCACATCGTCTACCGCAACGTGGACTGGAAGCTGCTCGCGCTCATCTCCAGCGGCGGGGTCATCGGCGGTGTCTTCGGGGCCTATGTCCTCACCTCGGTCCCCGGCGAGGCGGTGAAGCCCTATGTGGTGGCCTGGCTCGGGTTGATGGGCCTGCTTATCCTCTACCGCGCCTGGCGCCAGCAGCGGCCCAAGGTGTTCTCCTGGCGCTCACCCTTTCCGCTCGGCCTTGCGGGCGGCTTCTTCGACGCGATCGGCGGCGGGGGCTGGGGCCCCGTCGTCACGTCCTCGCTGATGGGCGCCGGCGCCGATCCGCGGAAGGCGATCGGGACCACCAACACCGCCGAGGTGTTCGTCGCCGCCGCCACCTCCGCCGCCTTCCTGGCCAGCCTGCTCACCGGGCATTGGGACACCAACGGCCTGAGGGGCCTGCTCTGGTCGCTGGGCGGCCTGATCGCGGGCGGCATGGTCGCCGCCCCCCTCGCCGGCTGGATGACCAAGGTCCTGCCTCTGCGGCTGCTCACCTGGCTTGTGGGCTTCGTGGTCGTCGGCCTCGCGGCCTGGCAAGCGGTGCTGCTCTTCTAGGGTCCGCCCAGCGGTCGAACTCGCCTCCCGCCTGAACCGCCTTCTCTCGCCCTTGCGGCTGGCGCACAACGCCGTCTTCGATGCAAATGGTCGCGCTGGCTGTGCGGGGGTGGTTGATGGCGCCAGGAAAGGCGAGTGCGGCGGGTCGATGTGGCCTCGTCGCCACCACCTTTGTGTATCTGTGCGCCTTGACGCTCGTCGCGGCGGCCTCATTCAACGGCGCTTACGACAAGTGGCGCTTCCGCGACGGGGAGAAAAGGTACGGCGTCGAACTGATGCTGGCCGGGGAGGCCGACCGCCCCTTCGCCTATCGCACGCTCAATCCATGGATCGTCGGAACTGTGGCCGACCACACGCCCGAGGCGCTCAAGGCGCGGGCGAAGGAAATGGCCTTCACCTACTCGGGGAAGTCCAAGATCGGGCCGAGCCATCTGGTCGACGCCGACCCTGACGCCTTCTGGCGCTACACCCTCCTCTACTATCTCACCTTCGCGGAGTGGCTCGGGGCGATCCTGCTTATGGCAGCCGTAGCCAGCCACTTCGCGGGACCTGGCGCCGGGACGGCCGCGGCCGCGGTCCTCGCGCTGATCTTTCCGGTCTTTCTCAGCGAAGGGGGCTACTTTTACGACTTCCCCGAAGTGCTGTTCTTCGCCGCTGCGGCCTATGCGGCGATCCGCGGGTGGATCCCCCTACTTGCCGGCGCCGCCCTGATCGGCGTCGTGAACAAGGAGACTATGGTGTTCTTCCTGCCCACGCTGTTCGTCTTCTTGAAGGAGCAGACCGGCGCCCGCAAAGCCCTGATGACGCTTGGGGCGCTCACGCTCGCCTCAGCCGCCCTCTACCTCCTCATCCGCAGCCACTATGCGGGAAATCCGGGATCGACGGCCGAATTCAACTTCCTCGCCAATCTCGCTTGGTACGCGGATCTCAGGCATCTGTTCGAAGTCGAAAAGACCTACGGCCTCCTGCTGTTCCGAGCTTACAGCGCCGTCGGCATCGGTTTCGTTGTGCTGCTCGCCGTCGCCGGCTGGCGAACAGCGACACGGCCGGTCCGGCGACACGCCCTGTTCGTCCTCCTGCTCAACGCGCCGCTATTCATCGCGCTAGGCTATCACGGCGAGATGCGTGGCCTCAGCCTGACCTACGTCGCCTGGACGATCCTGGCGGCGTGCGCCATCCGCGCCTGGATGTCGCGCCACGAGACTGCGCACCCGAAAATCACCGTCTAGAGCCGTTTCGTCACATGGGTGGGCTCGCTAGAACTCCAGCACGATCTTCCCGAAGTGCTCACCGCCGGCCATGGCGGTGAAGGCGGCCTTGGCTTCGGTCCAGGGGAAGACCTTGTCCACCACCGGCTCGATGCGGTGCAGCTCGATCGCCCGGCACATGGCCTCGAACATGTCGCGCGAGCCCACGGAGAGGCCCTGCAGCTTCGCCGAATTGCCGATCAACGCTGCGGGATTGAACGGCTCGCCGCCGCCCGCCACGACGCCGATGATGGCGATGTGGCCGCCGATCTTGATGGCCTTCATGCTCTCGTGGATCGTCCCGGCGCCGCCCACCTCCATGATGTAGTCCGCGCCGCGGCCGCCCGTCGCCTCGCGCACGGCCTTCGACCACTCGGGCGTCGTGCGATAGTTGACCACATGGTCGGCGCCCAGCGCCTTGGCCCGCTCGAGCTTTTCGTCGGACGACGAGGTGATGAGGGTGCGATAGCCCGCCGCCTTGGCGAACTGCAGGCCGAAGATCGAGACCCCGCCCGTACCCTGCAGGACCACGGTGTCGCCCGGCTCCAGCCGGGCGTCCTCGAAGACGCCCCGCCACGCCGTCAGGGCCGCGCAGGGCAGCGTCGCCACCTGATGGTCCGTGAGGAACTCCGGGACCTTCGAAAGCCCGTCCTGGCTGAACACCTGCAGCTCGGCGCCGGCCCCGGGGATCGGGAAGCCCAGTGCGCTCACCAGCTTCTCGAGGTTCGGCGGGCCGGACACCCAGTTCTGGAAGAACAGCGTCGAAACACGGTCTCCCGCCTTGAATCGGGTCACGCCCTCGCCCACCGCCTCGACGACGCCGCAGCCGTCGGAAAAGGGCGTGATGACGTCGCTCGTGTTGGCCGCGCCGCGGCCGTACATGCCGTTGACCATCAGGAGGTCGCGATAGTTCAGCGACACCGCCTTCATCCGCACCAACACCTGGCCGAGGCCCGGCTTGGGATCCGGCCAGTCGACGATCTTCAGCGCGTCCGGACCCCAGGGGGCGGCGACGTTCAAAGCACGCATGGAAACTCCTCCTGCGACCATCATAGGCGCAGGCGTCGGGGACCCCGCAACCGTGTCCCCACGTCAGGCTCGCGCGTTAGGCAACACCGGGCGTTCGCCCCACTGGGCGGGATCATGGCCGAACACCATCACCGTCTCGGGTCCGCGCGACGCCAGCAGCGCGTCCAGCGACCGGTTCATGGCCGCATGGTCCGACATCTCTGGGAAGGCCCGGCTCTCCACCACGCCGCCGTGGTAGCAGGCGTCGGCGATCAAGAGGTGATCCCCCTGGTCGCTCCTGACCCGCAGCGACTGATGCCCTGGCGTGTGGCCGTAGCTGGGCGTGCAGACGACCGAGCCGTCGCCGAACAGGTCGTGCTCGCCGTCGACAAGTTCGACCGCATGGCCCAGGTCGAAGTAGCGCTTGCGCAGCGCGTAGCGGTTCGAGAGCTCGGGCTCGAACCCGGCCTCCCACTCCCGGCGCTGGACCACCACAGTCGCGTTCGGCAATTCGCGCAGGCCGCCGGCGTGGTCGAAATGCAGGTGCGACAGCACCGCGTAGCGCACGCGGCCCGGATCGATGTCCAGCCGCTCCAGGTGCGCGGTGACGGTCTCGGCCTCGGTAAGTGTCACGTCCAGGTCGTTCGCCTGCAGCGCCTTCAGGTAGCTTTCCTGCCGGTCCAGCATGGCGCTCGGCAGGCCGCAGTCAAAGAGAGCGACGCCGTCAGGGTGCTCCAGCACGTAGAACGGGATCGGGACCGAGACCCGCGCCTCGGCCATGCCCATGCCAGCGCCGGGGCTGTGGAACTGGCCGCAGACGCAGCCGAACAGGCGCAGGGTCATGGGAGCCTCCTCAGGCGGGATCCAGCCGCCGCACACCATAGAGCCGGAATGCGCCCAGCAAACCCGCCAGGCACATGGCCGACATGAGCAGGTAGCCCTGTGACCCGTACTGGTCGAACAGCGGCCCGGACGCCATGGTCGCCACGCCCATCAGAACCCCTCCGGAGAGCGCCGAGTTGATCGCCTGGGCCGCCGAGGCGTTGCGCGGCGTCGAGAGCCGCTCGACCAGTTGCAGAGAGGCGAGGAACGTCGCCGCATAGCTCAGCACGTGCAGGGTCTGCAGCGGGAAGACCAGCCACAGCGGGGGCGACAGCGCCAGGGCCGTCCAGCGCACGATCGCCGCGACCCCGCCTAGGACCAGCAGGTTGCGCGGCCCCACCCGCCGCCGCCACGGCTCGAACCACCACAGGAAGGCGACCTCGGCCGCCACGCCCACGCCCCACAGCACGCCGGTCAGGCTTTCGGGGATCCCCTGCTGCTTCCAGGCGAGCGTCGAGAAGCTGTAGTAGAAGGCGTGCGCCGACTGGATGAGGCCGGCCGCCAGGGCCGCGGTCATGAAGGCCGGGTCGCGCAAGAGGTCGCCCAGCCCCGCGAAGCGGTCCCGGGCGCGCATGGCCTCGCCTTCCTCGTGCACCGGGTCCGGCGGCAGCAGGAATCGCGCGGCCAGGGCGGTCAGGGCCACGGCCGCCGTGATCCAGACCAGCACCAGGTCGGGCGAGCCCCAGGTGAGCACCGCGCCCATCACCACATTGGCCACAATGAAGGCGACCGAGCCGATCCCTCGCGGCCAGCCGTAGTTGAACCCGTCCCGCCGGGCCCGGCTCAGCACGATGACGTCGGTCAGCGGCGACAGGGTCGAGAACGCCGAGGAGGCGGCGAACCAGACCACCGTCCAGCCGGCGAAGCCCAGCGGCAGCGCCATCAGGGCGTAGGCGACCGCCACCGCCAGGCTCATGACGATCAGGGCCGTCCGCCGCAGCCGGAAGCTGTCGGCCCACACCGCCAGCAGCGGCGCCGTGAACGCGCGCGCCAGCATCGGCAGCGACAGGATCAGCCCGATCTGCGCCCCCGACAGCCCTTGGTGGGCGAACCACACCGGCATGTAGGGCGAGCTCGCCCCGGTGCCGACGAAGATCGCCGAATAGAACAGGCCCAGCCGGACGGGGAGCGACATGGCCGGGAAATACACGGAGTCGCGCCGCGTCGCCGCCGCGGCTAGTCTTCCCTGAACGACGATCAGGGAGACGGACGATGGACCGCGCGAACAGCCGCGATCGAGCTCTGCGCGAGCGCGCCGAGGCCGTGATTCCGGGGAGCATGTATGGCCACCAGGCGACGGGTCTCCTGCCGGACGACTACCCCCAGTTCTTCGAGCGTGGCGAGGGCGCCCACATCTGGGACGTGGACGGCAATCGCTACCTCGACTTCATGTGCGCCTATGGGCCGAACCTGTTCGGCTACGCCCATCCCGAGATCGACGCGGCCTATGTCCGACAGCTCGAAAAGGGTGACACACTCACCGGCCCTACCGGGCTGATGGTTGAGCTGGCCGAAGCCCTCGTGGGCATGGTCGGCCACGCCGACTGGGCGATCTTCTGCAAGAACGGCACGGACGCGACGACCATGGCCCTGACCACCGCGCGGGCCCACACGAAGCGGCGGACGGTGGTCCGGGCGCGCGGCGCCTATCACGGCGCCCTGCCTTGGTGCACGCCGCGGCCGGCCGGCGTGATCGACACCGACCGCGCGCATCAGATCCTCTACGACTACAATGACGTGACCAGCCTCGAGGCCGCGGTCGCCGAGGCCGGCGACGACCTGGCCGCCGTCTTCGCCGCCCCCTTCAAGCACGACGCCTTCATCGACCAGGCCGAGCCCGATCCCGCCTACGCCCGCCGGGCCCGCGAGCTCTGCGACCGCACGGGCGCCCTGCTGGTGGTCGACGAGGTCCGCGCCGGCTTCCGGCTCTCACGCGACTGCTCCTGGAGCCGGATCGGCGTCCAGCCGGACCTTTCGACCTGGGGCAAATGCCTGGCCAACGGCCATCCGCTGTCGGCTATGCTGGGGAACGACAAGGCTCGCAAGGCCGCCGCCTCGATCTATGTCACCGGCTCGTTCTGGTACCAGGCGGCGACCATGGCCGCGGCGCTGGAGACCCTGCGCCTGATCCGCGAGACCGACTATCTGGAGCGCATCACCGCCCTCGGCGACAGCCTGCGCGCCGGCTTGGCGGAACGCGCGGCGGCGGCCGGCTTCGGCTTCCGCCAGACCGGGCCCGCCGTCATGCCGCTGTTCCTGTTCGACGACGACCCGGACCTGCGCAAGGGCTTTTGCTTCGGCTCGGAGATGCTCGCGCGGGGCGTCTACATCCATCCCTGGCACAACATGTTTCTGTGCGCCGCCATGACGCCGGACGACATCGCCGCCGCCCTCGACGCCGCCGAGGCCGCCTTCACGGCGCTGAAGCGCCGGGCGCCCGACCTGGCGCCGGTCGAGAAACTCGCCTTCCTTTCCGCTGGAGCCCGCTGATGGACGACTATTCCGAATACGATGGCCTGGGTCTGGCCGAACTGGTCGCCAAGAAGCAGGTGACGCCGAGCGAGCTGGTCGAGGCGGCGATCGAACGCATCGAGCGGCACAATCCCGTCCTGAACGCAGTGGTCTACAAGGGCTACGACGATGCGCGGGCCTGGGCGGCCGGCGACCTGCCCGACGGGCCGTTCAAGGGCGTGCCGTTCCTGATCAAGGACCTGGGGGCACAGGTCAAAGGCTGGCCACGCACCTCGGGCAGTCACTTCGCGCAAGTTCCCGCCGACACGGAAGACAGCGAACTGGTGAAGCGGTACCGCGCCGCCGGCGTGATCGTGCTCGGCAAGAGCAACACGCCCGAGTTCGGCATTCCCGGCGTCACCAACTCCGAGCGGCTGGGCTTCTGCCGCAACCCCTGGAACAGCGACCACATCTCCGGGGGTTCGTCCGGCGGGGCCGCGTCGGCGACGGCCGCCGGCATCGTGCCCCTGGCCCACGCCAGCGACGGCCTGGGCTCGATCCGCATCCCGGCCGCCTGCTGCGGCCTGTTCGGCATGAAGGTCACCCGCGACCGCACCCCGATCTGCGAGGTGTCCGACGGCGCACTGGGCTTCTCGGTGCACCACGTGGTCAGCCGCACGGTCCGCGACAGCGCCGCCATGCTCGATGCGACCGGCTACGCCCAGCCGGGCGATCCCTTCCAGGCGCCGGCGAAGGACGGCCCGTATCTGGCAGAGGTCGGGAAGAGCCCGGGCAAGCTGCGCATCGCCTGGGCGGCAGAGACGCCCAGCGGGCGCCCGATTCCGGATGAGATGCGCGAGGCCCTGGAGCGCACGGCCGATCTGCTGAAAGGCCTCGGCCACGAGGTGTTCGAGCGGGGACTCGGGATCGACTACCGCCTGCTCTACCGGGCCCAGAGCCTCGCCAGCGCATCGAACTTCTCGGCCAATGTCCAGCGCTGGGTCGAGGCCCTGGGGCGCGAGCCCGAGCCGGGCGAGCTGGGCCCCCTGGCCCGCCGCGCCTACGAAGCCGGCAAGCGGCTCACCGGCCAACAGGCGTTCTGGGGCTTCCAGCAGCTTCGCCTGATGAACCGGCAGATCCTTTCGGCCTTCGAGGACTTCGATGTCTTCCTGACCCCGGTGATGGCGACGCCCGCGCCGCGGTGCGACTGGCTCGATCCCCTGTCGGACGACCTGAAGGAGTTCGACCGCCGCCAGGCCGCCACCTACGGCACCACGCCGCCGGCGAACTTCACCGGCCAACCCTCGATGTCCGTGCCGCTCTGGCAATCCGAGACGGGCCTGCCGATCGGGATGATGTTCACCGGCCGCTTCGCCGACGAGGCGACGCTCTACCGCCTGGCCGGACAGCTCGAGAAGGAAGCGCCCTGGAAGGACCGGCGGCCTCAGGTCTGGGGCTGACCCGAGGGCCGCAGGGTCACCATCAGCGGATAGTGGCCGAGGCCCAGCGCGGGCCCGCGGGACACGCTCACCGTCGCCCACCCCTCGCCGGCGTACAGGTGGTCGAGGGGCAGGAACGGCGCGGGCCAGGTCACGCCCCGCACGCTCGCCGGCCAGGTGGCGACGGCCCGGTCTCGCCGGATGAGGCCCAGGTCGCGGTCCAGCCGGCGCAGGCGCGCCGACCAGGGAGTCGCGTTCAGGTCACCCACCAGGATCATGTCCCGACGCGGCCGCTCGCCCACCACCTTGCGCAGGCCCTGGGTCTGGCCGCGCACGATCGGGTCGGTGGGCCAGGCCAGGTGCGTGGCCACGACCTCGATCTCGCCCTGCGGCGCGGGATAGGTCGCGTTCACGAACCACAACGGCTCGGCCCCCTTCGGCCGCACCATCCGGACATATCGCTGCCGGGAGAAGATCATCAGGCTGCCCTGTCCGCCCGCGACGGCCCATCCCCGGGCCAGCAGCCGGTCCCGCAGGGCGTCCTCGGCGCCGGTGACGACGACGAAGTCGGGCGTGGCGCTGGCGATCCACACGACGAGGCGGTCCACGTCCGAGCTTGGCGCCGTCTTCAGGTGGACGATCTTGATCTCGCCGCCGGCAGGCCCCGCCGCCC
Source organism: Pseudomonadota bacterium (assembly GCA_049323595.1). Lineage (GTDB taxonomy): Bacteria > Pseudomonadota > Alphaproteobacteria > Caulobacterales > Caulobacteraceae > Phenylobacterium. Next base: position 8,780 of record JBMOOD010000021.1, on the reverse strand, counting down.
GAGGTCCCGTCGACCGGACGAACTCCGGCGCCATGAGCAGCCCCGCGGCCGCCAGGGCGACGAGCGCATAGATCCGGGCGGCCGGCGCCACCCGCTTCGACCAGAACACCCCGCCGACGAGGATGATGGCGGCCAGCCCCGCATAGACCGGCGCCAAATGCGCAAGGACGTCCAGGGCCGGCGCAAGACGCCCGGCATGCGCCAGCACGGCCGCCGCGGCGGCCGCCCCCGCCGCCGCGCGGACGGCGCGCAAGGTCGTGGACTCGGACATCGGAAGGCTCTCCCCGCGTGTTCATAGCGGGTCCGTGGCGGGTGCGCATTCCGTGTCGCTCAGCCCGCGCCACGCTGATAGACCCGCCACGGGAAAGACCGAGGTGGGGGATGATGGGCTTCTGGACTCGACGCAACTGGATGACCCTGGCGGCGGTCGGCGGCTTCGTGGCCGTGGCGATCGGCGCCTTCGCGGCGCACGGCGTCCATGACCTCAGGGCCCGGGAGTGGCTCCGCACCGGCGCCACCTACGGCTTCATGCACACCATGGCCACCTTCGCCTGCGCCACCTTCATCAACATCGGCGCCCACCGCGCCCGCCATGCGCCGGCCTTCTTCCTGTCGGGCGTGGTGGTGTTCACCGGTTCGCTCTACGCCATGGCGCTCGGCGCGCCCCGCTGGCTGGGGGCGATCACGCCGATCGGCGGGATCCTGTTCCTGATCGGCTGGGCGGTCCTGGCCTGGGCCGCGCGCGGCGTCGATCCGACGGCCCAGTCGTGACCGTCCGCCTCAGCCCCTGAACTGGCCCTTCGGCAGGGCGAGCAGCCAGAGCGCCGCCGTCGAACCCGCCAGGGCCGCCAGCATCACGAACGCCATGGGCCGCGCGGTCCCGTCGTGCAGCACCCCGGCCGCGGCCGCCGCCACAGCCCCGGCGGCGAACGAGGCCGCGCCCAGCAGGGCCGACGTCGAGCCGGCCCGCAGGGGATCGATGCTCAGCGCGCCGGCCATGGTGTTGCCCTGCATGAAGCCGTAGCTCGAGAGCAGCAGGAACAGCAGCGGCAGCACGGTCCAGCGCTCGCCGAAACCGGTCGCTGCGGCCAGCGACAGCAGGATCGCAAAGCCCACCGCCACGAGGCTCGCCCGCGCGAGGACCTGGTCGGGCGTGACGTAGCGCAGGACCAGACGGTTGATCTGGCCCGACCCGATGACGCCCAGGGCGTTCAGCCCGAACAGCCAGGGAAAGAGCGTCGCGCTGACCCCGTAGGTGTCCATCAGCAGCGCCGGGGAGGAGGCGATGTAGGTGAAGAGGGTCGCCCCGTTCAGGGCGCCCGCCAGACCATAGCCCAGGAGGCGCGGCTGCCGCAGCAGCGCGACGAAGGCCTGGAACGGGTTCTCGGAGCGGGCCTGCGCGGCCGTCGCCTCGGAGCGGGATTCCGACAGCCGCAGGAAGGTCGCAAGGCCGATCGCCACGCCGAACGCCGCCATGAACCAGAAGTTCAGCCGCCAGCCGCCGAACACCAGCAGCGCGCTGCCGAGGATCGGAGCGAGGATGGGCGCAAGTCCCATGATCAGCATCATCAGGCTGAGCATGCGCGCCGTCTCGGTATGGTCGAACCGGTCCCGCACCACGGCGCGCGAAACGACGCCCCCGGCGCAGGCGCCCAGGGCCTGGACGAACCGAGCGGCCAGCAGCTGCTCGACGTCCTGCGCCAGCGCGCACGCGGCGGACGCGCCGATGAAGATCACAGCGCCCACCAGCAGCGGCGCGCGCCGGCCGAACCGGTCCGACGCCGGCCCGTAGAAGACCTGGCCGATCGCCATGCCCGCCAGGAACGCGGCCACCGTCGATTGGGTGGCCGTCGCGCTCGCCCTCAGGTCAGCGCCGATCGCCGGCAGGCTCGGCAGGTACATGTCGATCGCCAGCGGGCCCATGGCCGTCAGGGCGCCCAGCAGCACGACCAGGCCCCACGGCGTCGGCGGCGGGCTTGTCGGGGAAGACTCTTTGGCGGACGTCACGGCGCCCATGCCCTACTGGCTGGCAGAGGTTCCAACAAGCCAGGGAGACCCCGATGTCCGCGCTGGAGACGATGATGCCCCCCGCGAAGCGCGCGGCGGTGAACGGCGTCGAGATCGCCTACTACGAGGCCGGCCCGCGCGAGGGCGTGCCGATCGTCCTCTGCCACGGGTTCCCGGAGCTGGCCTTCTCGTGGCGGCACCAGATCAAGGCGCTGGCCGACGCCGGCCGCTGGGTGATCGCCCCGGACCAGCGGGGCTACGGCCTCTCGTCAAAGCCGGCCGCCGTGACCGACTACGACATCGACCACCTCACCGGCGACCTCGTGGCGCTGCTGGACCACCTGGGAGTCGAGAAGGCGATCTTCTGCGGCCACGACTGGGGCGGCATCGTCGTCTGGCAGGCGCCGCTGATCCATCCGGCGCGCGTCGCCGGCGTCATCGGCCTCAACACGCCCTTCCTGCCCCGCGCGCCCGCCGACCCGATCGTGATCATGCGCAACCGCTTCGGGCCCGACATGTACATCGTCTGGTTCCAGACGCCGGACGAGCCCGAGGCGGTGCTGGGCGCCGACCCCGAGAAGACGATGCGCTTCTTCATGCGCAAGCCCGCGGCGCTGGCGGCCGCGGCGGCCCAGCCCAACGCCTCCGGCTCCACCTTCGCCTTCAAGGACCTGCTGCGCGGCTGGGACGGCAAGACGGGCGGGGAACAACTCCTCACCCCGGAGGAGCTCGCAGTCTTCGCAGACGCCTTCCGGGGCGGCGGCTTCTTCGGCCCGGTGAGCTGGTATCGCAACTTCACGCGCAACTGGGAGCGCGCCGAGGGGTTACCTCAGAGGATCGACGGGCTGCCCTGCCTGATGATCACCGCCGAACTGGACGCCGTCCTCACGCCGGAGATGGCCGAACCGATGCCGCACTTCATCGGCGACCTCGAGACGCACATGGTCAAGGGATCGGGCCACTGGACACAGCAGGAAAAGCCGGACGAGGTGAACCAGCTGATGCTGGACTGGCTGGACAGGCGTTTCCCGAAGTAGAAGGGCGCATGGAACGAAGCACCCCGCCGCCCGGCGTCGCCGCGACCCAGTCCCGGCGCGGGCTTTTCCCGGAGAACGAGCCCTTCGCCTCAGGCTGGCTCGCCACGGGCGGCCCGCACGAGATCTACTACGAGGAATGCGGCAATCCGTCGTGCAAGCCCTGCGTGATCCTGCACGGCGGCCCCGGCGGGGCGATCAACCCGACCATGCGGCGCTTCTTCGACCCGGCGAAGTGGCGGATGGCGCTGTTCGACCAGCGCGGCTGCGGCCGCAGCCGGCCGAACGCCAGCCTCGAGGACAACACCACCTGGGCGCTCATCGAGGACATCGAGCGCCTGCGCACGCACCTGGGCGTCGAGAAGTGGTGCGTCTTCGGCGGCTCCTGGGGCTCCACCCTGGCGCTGGCCTACGCCATCGCCCACCCGGAGCGGGTCGAGAGCCTGGTCCTGCGGGGCATCTTCCTGCTGACCGAGCGCGAGCTGCGCTGGTTCTACCAGGACGGCGCCTCGATGCTGTTCCCCGACGCCTGGGCCCGGTTCTGCGCGCCGATCCCGGCCGACGAGCGCCACGACATGATGGCCGCCTACCACAAGCGGCTGACCAGCCCCGATCGCCGCGTCCAGGCCGAGGCCGCGGCCGCCTGGAGCCAGTGGGAGGGCGACACGATCTCCATCCGGGGCCCGGAGGCGCGGCCGTCCAAGTTCAACGAGATTGACTTCGCCATCGCCTTCGCCCGCATCGAATGCCACTTCTTCGTCAACGGCGGCTTCTTCCCGGAGACGGACTGGATCATCCGCAATGCGGGTAAGCTGAAGGACATCCCCGGCTGGATCGTCCAGGGCCGCTTCGACGTCGTGACCCCGATGGAGAGCGCCTGGCGCCTGAAGTCCGCTTGGCCGAACGCCCGCTTCGAGGTGGTCTGGGACGCCGGCCACGCCTCGACCGAGCCCGGCATCGTCGACGCCCTGGTGCGCGCCACCGACCGGGCGCTGACCCTCTGAGACGCGCGCTGTGATGAGCCGGGCCGACATCGTCCGCGCCTATCTGAAGGCCATCGAGGACCGCGGCGACTCCCTCGCCTTCTTCACCGAGGATGCGGTGCAGGAGGAGTTCCCCAACGCCCTGGTCCCGGCCGGCGCCCGCCGGACCATGGAGGAACTGCGCGAAGCCAACGCCCGTGGGCGCGGCGTGATGACCTCCGAGACCTACGAGATCGTCACCCTGGTCGAAACCGGGGACCTCGTCGCCTGCGAGGTGCTTTGGCGCGGCGTGCTGGCGGTGCCGCTCAAGTCGCTGAAGCCGGGCGACGCCATGAAGGCCCGCTTCGCCGTCTTCTTCGAGTTCCGCGGCGACAGGATCCGCCGCCAACGGAATTACGACTGCTTCGAGCCGTTCTGATGCAAGCTTGACCGCGGGCCCGAACTCCCATGACTTGCGAGGGTCGAAGGGGGAACGTCATGCGTGCAGTCATCGCCGCCCTGGCCGCCGTCGCCATGGCCACGCCGTCCTTTGCCGAGCCACCGAAGGTTCGCGGCCTGCAGGACATCTACAAAGCCGGCTTCCACGACTGCGCCGAGGCGATGGCCGACTTCGTGCGCTTCGTTCACGAGGATGACGAGGCCTATGCCTACCTCGGCGTCTGGTCGCAGGCGAAGCCGAACGCGGAGATGGCGACGGTGCTGACGTCGCAGCCCTACACGGACGGCCACGGGATCGCGACCATCACCGGGATAAAGACGGTCAGCGGCGCGTGCAACGTGACATTGACCCAGGCTTTCACTGTGCCCGATCAAACCTGCCCGAAGCTCCGCGACGACGCCTTCAAGGGGTGGAAGTTCTACTCCGAGTTCAGCGGCTCCACGCTGTACGAGGATCCCACTACGCCGAACGGCAACCTGACGCTCACTCCGATGGGTGAGACCGGCTGTCTGATCGTCAAGCAGCTGGTCCGCTACGAATAGTCCTCAGACGAAGCTGCCCTTACCGCTGGTCACCTCGGAATAGCGGTGCACGCGCACGGACTGGACAAGGCCGAAGCCGATCATCACCGTCAGCATGACCGTGCCGCCATAGCTGAGCAGCGGCATGGGCACCCCCACGACCGGCGCCAGCCCCATCACCATCGCTCCGTTGATCAGGACATAGAGGGTGAAGGTCGCCGTCGCGCCGGCGGCGGCGAGGCGTCCGAAGTGGCTGTGGCTGAGGTAGGCGGCCCGCAGGGCGATGAAGATCGCCGCCGCGTAGAGGATCAGCACCGAGATGCACCCCACGAAGCCGAACTCCTCGGCCAGGGTCGCGAAGATGAAATCGGTCTGCTTCTCCGGCAGGAAGTTGAGCTGGCTCTGCGAGCCCAGGCCGTAGCCCTTGCCCAGCAACCCGCCCGAACCCAGGGCGATCATCGACTGCAGGATGTGGTAGCCCGAGCCCGACGGATCGCTTTCGGGGTCGAGGAAGGTGAGCACGCGCTGCCGCTGGTAGTCGTGCATCACGAAGATGACGAAGGGCGGGATGATCGCCAGGAACGCCGCCACGCCGGCGGCGATGATCCGCCAGGAAAGGCCTGCGAGGATCACCATGGTGGCGCCGGTCAGCGCGATCAGCATGGCCGTTCCGAGGTCCGGCTGGTGCGCGACCAGCAGCACAGGCACGCCGATCGTCACCGCAGGGATGAGCAGCCACCAGGACATCCGCGCCTGCTGGGCCGAGACGCCGTGGTAGAGCCGCGCCAGCGCCAGCACGATGCCGATCTTCATGATCTCCGAGGGCTGGAAGCTGAAGCCGCCGATCGACAGCCATCGCTGCGCGCCCAGCCGGGTGTCCCCTGCCACTTCGACCGCCACCAGCAACAGGAGGCCCACGCCGTAGATCGGATAGGCCAGCGCGGACCAGACCCGTATGTCCACCATCGCCAGCGCGATCATCATCACCAGGCAGATCGCAAAGCGCGTTACGTGCGCCCCCGCCCACGGACTCCAGGACGATCCGGCGATGGAGAAGAGCATCAGGGCGCCGGCGCCGGCGATCAGGCTCAGCACCAGCACGAACACCCAGTCCAGTTCGGCCAGCTTGACGATCAGGCGGTCGCGTTCGCCGGGACGGGTGAGCGCCGAGACGGTCATGCCGGGCCTCCATCCGGGGCGGGCGGCGTCGGTCCCGACGCCGGAGTAAGCGCCGGCGCCATCGGTGGGTTGTCGAGGTCCGGATCGGGGATGTACTCGGGCATCGGCAGGGGCCGCTGGATCTTGGCCATCAGCTCGGGGTCTTTCAGCAGCGCCGTGCGCATGATCTCGCGGGCCCGGGGCGCCGCGGCGGTTGAGCCCCCCATGCCGTGCTGGACGATCACCGCAAGCGCATAGCGGGGCTCGTCGATCGGGGCGAAAGCCACGAACAGCCCATGGTCGCGGAACTTCCACGGGCCGCCCTTCCCCCGCGAGCCGCCGCTGTCGTAGTTGCGCACCTGCGCCGTGCCGGTCTTTCCCGCCATCAGGATGTCGCCGAGGCCCAGCTGGCTCGCGCGCCACGCCGTGCCGCCCTGGCTCTGGTCGGTCACGGCGGCCATGCCGTTTCGCACGTACTGGATGTGCTCAGGCGGGAACGGCAGATCCTTCACGTCGGACCCCCGCGCCAGTTCCCGGCCGCCGACGGACTTGATGAGGCGCGGGTTGAGCGCCTTGAAGTCGCGGTTGGCCAGTCGCGCGGTCATCACCGCCAGCTGCAGACAGTTCACCTGCAGATAGCCCTGGCCGATGGCGTACGAGAGGTTCTCGCCGGGCCACCATTCGGTCTGGGCCGGGTTGTTCTTGAAGTACTCCTTCTTCCAGGCCCGGTCGGGCACGGTGCCCTTCTTCTGGCCCGGGATCTTGATGTCGAAGGTCTGGCCAAGGCCGAAGGCCCGCGCCACCTGGGCGATCCTGTCGGGGCCCACCCGCAGCGACATGGAATAGAAGTAGGTGTCGCAGGAGTTCTTGATGGCCTCGTGGAGGTTCTGCGCGCCATGGCCGCCGCGCTTGTGGCAGTGGAAGAAGCGGCCGCCGAAGTGCATGCCGCCCCCGCAGCCCACCGTCTCGTCGGGATCGATCCCGGCCTCCAGGATCGCCAGCGCCGTCATGGTCTTGAACGTGGAACCGGGCGGGTAGAGGCCCGACAGGCACTTGTCGAGCAACGGCCGGCGTTCGTAGTTCGCCAGCGCCCGATACTCCGCCCCCGTCAGGCCGCGCACGAACTTGTTGGCGTCGAAGGACGGCGCCGAGGCCATGCACAGGATGTCGCCCGTGCGGCAGTCCATCATCACCGCCCCGCCGCTCTCCTCGCCGAAGACCTCGAGCGCGCGGTTCTGGATGTCGACGTCCAGGGTGAGCTGGATCTCCTGGCCCGGGATGGCGGGGATGTCGCCGGCCTCGTCGTGGCCGACCTCGCGGCCATTGGCGTCCACCTCGACCTTGTGCGCCCCAGGCCTGCCGCGCAGCGCCTTGTCGAAGGCCTTCTCCACCCCCTGCTTTCCGATCCGGAAGCCGGGGTGGAACATGATCGGGTCGGGGTTCGGCTCCTTGTCGAGATCGTCCTTGTTCACCTTCGCCACGTAGCCGATCACGTGGGCGAAGGCGCCCCCGTGCGGATAGACCCGCACCTCCCCGACGTCGGCGGTGACGCCGGGCAGTTCGGGCGCGCGGACGTTGATGGCCGAGAACTGCTCCCAGCTCATGTCCTCCATCACCGGCACGGGCGCCCGGCGCGGCGCGCTGTTGATGTCCCGCAGCAGCCGGCGCTGGCGGCTGTCGTCCAGCGGCACGAAATTGGCCAGGGTCTTGATCGTGGCCTCGGGATCCACGTCCTTGTCGCGCGCCACCAGCAGACGGAAGTTCGGACGGTTCGCCGCCAGGACCGCGCCGTTACGGTCGACGATCACCCCGCGCGGCGCCGGCGCCAGCTTGAAGTTGAACTGGTTCGAGGTCGCGAGCTTCTCGTACCGCTGGGTCTCGAGCAGCTGGAGGTAGGCCAGGCGCGCGCCCAGCGCCGCGATCCCCAGCCCAGCAAAACCGCCCAGCAGCACGGCGCGCCGGTGGAAGGCGCCCTGCCGCTCGTTGACCTCGGCGAAGAAGATGGCCGGTTGCGTCATCGCCTAGCGGAACCTCACGTCGGCGTCCTCGAACCTGTCGATCAGCCGATGGGCGAAAGGAAACAACACGACTGTGGCGAGGAATTGCCACCCCACGGAAACCGCGCTCGGGGCGTTCTGGGCGTCCAGCATGGTGATCAGATAGCCAGCTCCCAGCGCCAGCGCCGTCGCGACGCCATACCAGACCCACATCATCGCCTGGCTCTGGCCGGCCAGCATGGCCCGCGCGCCCAGCACCGCCCCGTAGGGCAGCAGCAGGCAGACGGGCCAGAATCCTGTCGGGGCGCCCCACAGCAGGTCCAGGAACAGGCCCATCACCAGGACGCCCACCGGCGCCAGCATGGACGGCCGGATCGCCGCCCAGGCAAAGACGACCGGCATGGCGAACACCGGCTCGGGCAAGCCAACGCCCCAGAACCGCAAGGGGATCGCGAACACGAAGGTCGCCGCCATCACCTGCAGGATGGGCGCCCCCAGCCAGCGCCAGGGCGCAAGCGGCTGATGGGCTCCCCGGGCGCTCATGGCCGTTCCTCGCCCGGCGCCGCGGCCTTCGGGGCCGGCGTCGTCTTCGGGACTGGCGTCGTCTTGGGGGCGGGCGTCGTCTTCGCCGGCGGCGTGGC
>JBMOOD010000020.1:33374-82081 GCA_049323595.1 Pseudomonadota bacterium | reverse complement strand
CCCGCGGCCGGCCGGCTGCGCAACTTGATCAGCTCCACCGCCCGGCCGCTACCGCCGGCGCTGGAGATCAGCTACCAACCCCCTGGGCTCTCATAATGATCGAGGGACCGGCGGGGGGCAGGTCACCGACATGACGGAGGCTGAGCGACAGGCAGACGCGGAGAAGGCGCGGGCAGTTCACGCCGCTCGGGAGAAGGCAGTCGCAGAGCTGGAGGCCGCGAGGCCGCAGATCGCGCAACCCGAGTACAGCGCTGGAATGTCCGACGCGGACATTGACCGCCTCACGACCTACGCCGTGTATCTCGGACGCGCCTCGGCGTGCGGAGTGCCGTCTGGCTTTGCGGTGGAAAGGGTCGGAGCATGGATCGATGCGAAGATGCCACCAGGATCAGCCGACAGGCAGACGCTATTCCCGATCTTCGCCGCTGGGATGGAGGCGAACGCCAGGATGCAGTCAGAGGGACGGTCACCAGACTCCTGTGATCAGGTACGCGAGCAATTCCGCCGGATGGCTTGGCCTTGAGGGCGGCAAGAGCCAAGTCGGCAACAGGGCGTAAGCGCGCAAATGGCGGGCGGAAAATCTAGGCCTCACACGCCCACCTTCGTTATCCTTGCAGCGTGTGCAAACGGCGCCGCTTACCCAACAGCTAAGCGGAGCCTATCGATTAGATTGACGAGGGTTTCGAAGTGAAGCCTCGGAAGGCCCAAAGAACCGATAGCCCCAGAAGCAAGGTAGAGAGCGGAACCAACACCGCGGCCAGCGCTGTCTTGCGAAGGCTACCCTGCCAGTCCGGAGCCATTCCGGCCTTTGCGTACAGCATATCTGAGAGGCGGCCGTCGCTCAGGTCGTTGTACTCAGGATAGAGGCGTCGGATTGCCTTCATCTGGTAGAGGCAAAACCCCGCGAGCCTCTCCGCATCCGGCGGAGCCATCATCTCGTTCGTGATCGTCTCAAAGTCCGCCCCCGCCGCCCCTCGCGCGTCAAGACAACGGACAGGCACAAGGCTCTCTGGGGTGGCGGTGCCTTCCTGGAGCGACCTCCAATCCAGTTGGAGGCTACTCCAACGGACTCCCACCAGGGCAACGATGAACACGGCGCTGGCAACGAGCCACGCTCGAAACAGGCCACGAGAAAGGTTCATGCCTCCGCCCCCTGCTCGGCCGAAGTGCCCAGCCTTGCCGCTGATCGTCAAGCTTTGTGGCTCGCGGGTGGTGTCTCAGTTCGAAAATAGAGACGCGCTCCGACCTTCCACAGGCCGTTCACAGCTAAGGGGTGCGGATTGCTGTTGACGCCCGGAAAAAGAGTCCAGGTCCGCCCGCGAATCGCCGAACATGAACAAGCCCGGCCAGCGTTGGCGCGCTGCCGGGCTCTTCTGAAACCGCCGGATGGGGCGGCCTCGGTGTTCACCCTCGGAATAGACTCCGAGACTCGCAGGCGGTCAACCCACCGGCATCTATAAAGGTGCTAGCTATGGCGATCTATGCGGTGTCTTTTCGGCTCGACTATGACGGCAACTACGACACTCGTTACGAGCGTCTGACGAACGCAATCCGAGCGGAGGCCAACGGGCCGCGCTACTGGGAAGAAAGCACATCGTTCATGTTGCTCGAATCTAACAAGCAGCCGAGCGCCCTTGCCGATTCAATCGTCGCGGCATCCCGCCTCGATGAGAAGCGTGACCTTCTTCTGGCGATCTACCTCTCGGGGAGCAGGGGCCACGCCATCCGTGGCCACTACACCGATAAGGACATCATCCAGCTTTTGAAGGACCGCTGAACCACGCTGAGCGCACGTCTACCGGGACCCTAAAGACCCGGTAGGCGAACCACAGCGCGAGGCGAAGGCGAAGGCGTGGAAGGCGTGGCGATCTTGCCGACCATGACGGCGAGGCCAACGGCGTCGGCGGGGCGCTTCTCTCCACGAGGGCCTTTAGGCATCGGGCTGGTCCTTCACGAAGCGGCCGATATCGACTCTGACGCCCGTGCTGACGTCGCGAAGGGTGATCTGCTGAAAGCCCTCTCGGCGCATCGTGACGACCTTTGCCAGGGCGTCCCGCGTAGGGAGCGGGTTCAGCTCGATCTCGACGGCGCCGTTTGGGCTGATGGCTTCGATGGTGAACATGCCGCCATCATAGCGGCTCGCTCGCCTAGTCGCGATGCTTGTCAACGGCGGGCAAATTCAAACTGAGACACGACCGACTCGCGCTATCCGCCTCAATCCCGCTCCATTTCGCCGTGAGCGCCGGCATTGCCCTTGGCTTCCCTAGGCGAGACCGTATCGTTTGGTTCAACGTTGGTTGCGCCAGTCGCCACGCACGCGCGGACGACATGGGTGCACGTCCTCCCTTGGCGCGGCTGCCATCTCCCCGCGACGAATGGCTGACAACTCTCGCAAAGAGGACGTTAGAGAATTTACCCCGCTTATTCTCCATTGACTTTCTCCAAGCCGAACGCGAATTTCTCCGTGCCCATGAGTGGGAATGGATCGGAGAAAGCAAATGACAAATGTGAGTGGGCCGGGAAAGGTTGCGGTGAGAAATTTTCTCCGAAGCCGCGCCATCAAGGAATTGGAGAAGCTCGGCTACAGGGTCGAGCGCATCCCGCGAGCCGGGAAGGGCAGCTTGCGCCGCCTCGTGAAGGACGGTGTAGCCAAGAAGGTGACGATCCGAACTTCTCAGGACACCTGGATCGCCTTCCCTCGCAATTCCGACGACACGGGCTGGTCAACACTGGAAGATGCGGACCTTGTCGTCGCCGCCTCGCTGACGATGAAGGACGGAGATCGGGCGAACTTCCACATTTTTGACGCTGACGACATTCGGGCGCGCTTCGACCGGGCGCTCGCCGCTCGAAAGAAGGCAAACCACGTCATTCCCGCCGAGCGTGGCATTTGGATTTCGCTGTATCACGAGGAAGCTACCGATCCGGTCTCCCTCGTCGGAGCAGGTGCCGGTCTGGATCGGAAAACGCTGCTTGCGGAGGATGTGGCGGTCGAGTTCAGCGGAGGCGAGGTCGCGGACGAAGATGATGACGGGCTTAACCCGCCGCCCCCACCTCCGGCCTCCCAAGCTGCACCTTCGCCGTCCGCGGAAGACCCGCTGACAATCGCCGAGGCGAAGCGTCGCTTGGCGCTGACCTTCGGGGTCGATCCGTCGGCCATCAAGATCACCGTGGAAGGCTGAGTGGGCGTCGAGCATGAAGCGGTTCGTTGCGTACTACCGGGTCTCGACCAAGCGTCAGGGTGAAAGCGGTCTCGGGCTTGATGCCCAGCAGGACGCCGTTCGCCGGTTCATCGGCGGTGCTGAGCTGGTGGCTGAGCATCAGGAAGTTGAGAGCGGTGGTCGTGCAGACCGGCCAGCGCTCGAGGCGGCGCTGAGGGACTGTCGCATTCACCGGGCTACGCTTGTGATCGCCAAGCTCGACCGTCTCGCCCGGTCGGTCGCGTTCATCTCCCGACTTCAAGAGGACGGAGTGGACTTTGTGGCCGTGGACCTCCCCCACGCCAACACGTTCACCGTCCAAATCATGGCGGCAGTCGCCGAGCACGAAAGGAAGCTCATAGCGGAGCGGACCCGAGCTGCCCTGCAAGCCGCGAGAGCTCGGGGGGTCGTTCTCGGTGGCCGAAGGGGTGCGCACCGTATCGAAGACCACGCCCAGCGAGGTCGCGAACGGTCTGCCGAGGTTCGGACTGCAAAAGCCGACGCCCTGGCCTCTGACCGGTTTGAAGTGGTTCGGTCGATCCTGGCTGACGGTGTCGCGTCCCTCCAAGGGATTGCGCGGGAGCTGAACAGGCGGTCTATCCCCGCCCCTCGCGGAGGCTCATGGTCCGCCGGACAGGTCCGCCGGGTGGTGTCGCGCATGGAGTCGGTCGGTTGAGTGGAGCGTGGAAGGTCAGAAAGAAAACCAAGGACAGTCTCGCGGCTACCGACGAAGCCCGAATGCGCGAGGACATCCGACTAGCGCTCAGGGCACAACGAGTCCGCGACCGTATGGGAAAAAAGACACCCCGGGACGTCCGTGGCAACGCGTTCGCCGACGAGGTAATTTTCCTGGAAATACAGCGGGCTCTTCGCTCAGGAAGGGTCGTGAGGTTCGCCCGTCGTCGGACACCCGGAGTATTAGTAGTAGGGGACGTTAAAACACCCCCGAAGAACGACAATAAGACCATCATCGCGGAAGAAGGTGAGGAGGTCTCGATCTACGTGCCTATGTGGAAGCACACCGGGGACAAGCTGAAGACGTTGGCCTGGATCATGGCGATGCAGGACGATGGTCCCAGGGCACGGACACTGAACCTGAACATTGGACCTGACGTCATTCAAATGGCCCGACAGGCCAAGGAGAAGCGAGGGGTCGGGTTCGCGAGGTTCCTTCGCGACCGAATGACCAAGAGGCTGAAGAAGGCGCTCAAACCCTTTGGCCTGGATACGCCGGACTTCTTCTTCTGGGTCGAAGCTGACCGTGCGGGTCGCGAGCACGCCCATGGGGTCATCGTCATCCCTGACCATCCCGAGCCGACCAAGCTGATGCGCACGATCCGTTCTGCCCTGAAATCCGCGGCAGGGCGCTGGAACCCTGCTGAGCACGAGAACCAGGTCCGACTGAAGCAGATGCACGACCCGGCCGGCTGGGCGGGCTACGTAACCAAATGGCGGAACCTGACGCGGCTCCGCATTCAGAACGAGAGCACCGTTGCTGCTAGCGGCGGCGTCAGGTCTCGCGCGTCGGCTTGGTATATGGAGGCCAGAGCGTCAGGAGCGCCCATCAGCCAACCCGCTGGACTCTTGTAGCCATGTCCGTCGGGCCGCATGTCTTCGGCGTGAATTCGCCCGAATGGGCGGACATGTCGAACTACGTAGTCCATTTCACGAAGGACGACGGACAGTCGCCCTACATGAATCAGATGGGCATTCTCAGCCGCCAGATCATCGAAGCCCGCAATCCGTTTGGAATTGCTCGCCACAGTGCTCCGGTGGGTGCGTCGCAGCGGGCAGTCTGTTTCAGCGAGGTGCCGCTTCACCAGCTGAGCCGATTGGCCGAGGTGCGCTCCCGATACGGCATCGGGTTTCGAAAGGACTTCCTGGTTCAGGCCGGGGGGAACCCCATTTTGTACGCCTACCGCGATCAGGGCCTGGTCAACGCGATACGGTCCCTGATGACGCTCGCGGCGGGCAATGCCCAAAGCCCTATTTGGCGAGTAACGCCGTTCGTGGACGCGCCGGGGACCTACCAACACAGCTCCTACTTCTTCGAGTGGGAGCGCGAGTGGCGAACGTTAGGCGACCTCTCGTTCACGACCTCGGATGTCGCCTTCTTGATAATCCCAGAAGACCTTCACGAAGCGGCTCGGGCGTTTTTCGAGGAAGCCCGTCAAGACAACACCGGTCCCTGCTATGAGTGTCCGTTCATCGACCCGAATTGGGACCAGGATCAAGTCGCCGAAGTGATACCGCACTGATCGGAACCCCGCCTCTGCCTGACCAGCCAGACGCCTATCAGCCTCTGTGGCGGTGGTGACCGCGGCTCGAGCTAGTCGGCACACCTCGGCGACTAGAACCCGATCAAGGTGAGCAGCCGATCCGCGAGCGCTGTCGTCAGCTTGGCTCGCCCTTCGCCGTTGTTGAGGTACTTCAGATATCGATGATGCGAGACGTCAAATGGCACATCGCCCGCGGACTGCGATAGCGGGATGACGTGCTTGCCGAGCGTGTGCGCGATGCCTGCTTCGTAGAAGACATTCGGATTTCGACCGGTGAAATCGCAGACCACTACACTAGACCTGAAGATTAGCGAAAATACGTCCTGGATAACCGTTGAATGCTCCCAAATGTCGTCCACCCGGAGGCATGACACTGCAACGTCGGCGCAGGCCTTCTTGATTGCCATGTAGACCGGATCGAACTCAGCGGAGAACGGCATCATCACCGCCACGAGCCGGGGATCGACTTTTTCGTCAGGAACCTCGAAGACATTCGGCGCGAAGACAATGCGGCGACCCTTTGAAGGTGCGGTCGAGATGGACTCGCCCCCATCACCGAATGTATCGGTGATGTATTGCTCGATGACGCCCAGGTTTTCCGGGTCAAGATCGACGACAGCCACCAAGACCGGCAGGATGAAAGCAGCGTAGTCGTCGTCTCCGAAGTGGAGTGCTCGGAGTAGCCGCGGGTGGGCATTAATCGCCCTCTCGCCGCCCGTCAGAACCGCAAGCTCTCGCCAGTTCGCAGGCGTGAACTTTTCAGCGATCAACGGCTTCAGCTCAACGAGCCTACGCCGTACCGAGGTGGGCACGTTGGGCGACATTGGCGGAACCTATGATCAGTTCTCCCAGCGAACAATTCCCGCGCCCGGCGCAAGTGCGGCCTTCTTGAAGCGCCTCTCGCCCCGCGAGTCGGACTATGCTAGAAGGCACAAATCAAGAACATCGTTCGAGAGGATAGCGCTTGTCCGCCCTCGCTGTCGCTGACCACGCCCGTATGGAAATTTCACCGACGCTCGACGCGGTGGTGCGGAGCAAACTTGGTCAGTTCATGACCCCTGCGTCAGTTGCGCGGTTCATGGCGTCACTGTTTGGCGACCTGCCCGAAGAGATTCATTTGCTCGATCCTGGCGCCGGCGTCGGATCATTGACCGCCGCGTTTGTACAGGAGGCGTGCTCCCGCCGGAGCAAGCCTCGCTCGATCAACGTCACCGCATACGAGCTCGACCCGGTACTCGCCGCGCACCTCGAAGCCACGCTCGGAGAGTGCGCCCTCGACTGTCAACGCGCGGGAATTACGTTCTCAGCGCGTATCGCCCGAGACAACTACATCATCCAGTCTGCTGAACCCCTGCTCAGGGCCGCGGAGCGTGTGGAGTTCAACTGCGCGGTCATGAACCCGCCATACGCCAAGATTAATCTTGGCTCCGCGGAGCGGCGCGCGCTCACGAGTTTAGGAATCGAGACGAGCAACCTTTATGCGGCGTTCGTCGCACTGGCCGTTCAGCAACTCGTGGCCGAAGGTCAGCTCGTCGCCATCACGCCGAGGAGCTTCTGCAACGGCACCTATTTCGAGCCCTTCCGGCGGCTGATCTTGCGGTCGTCAGCGCTCCAGCGCTTTCACCTCTACGAGTCTCGCCGGCACGCGTTTCAGGACGACGACGTGTT
Organism: Pseudomonadota bacterium; assembly: GCA_049323595.1. Classification (GTDB taxonomy): domain Bacteria; phylum Pseudomonadota; class Alphaproteobacteria; order Caulobacterales; family Caulobacteraceae; genus Phenylobacterium. The sequence continues at coordinate 74,934 of JBMOOD010000020.1, read as the reverse complement.
GCAAGAGAATGTCGTGTTCAAGCTAACTAGGGGTCTCGCTCAGCCCGAAACGGTCCAAATCTCATCCAGCCTCGGCACCGACACGGACAACGTGATGTCGCGTTCAGTGCCGTTCGAAGAGGTAGTGCACCCTCAGGATCGTCACGCCTACATTCGCCTCGTCACCTCCGACGAAGACTCTAACCTCGCGCAGCGGGTTCAAGCGCTGCCTGAGACGCTGAAGACGCTGGGTCTCAAAGTGTCCACTGGCCGCGTTGTCGACTTCCGCGCCCGTGCAGCGCTACGACAAGACCCAGAACCTGGGGCCGTCCCGTTGATCTATCCCGCCCACTTCAAAGACGGCTTCGTTGTCTGGCCGCGGCTTGGCGGCAAGAAGGCAAACGCTCTCGCACACAACGAAGCGACAGCCGATCTCACGGTGCCCGCAGGCTTCTACGTTCTCACGAAGAGGTTCACGTCAAAGGAAGAGCGTCGCCGGATCGTCGCCGCGATCTACGACCCGGGCAGGTTCTCCGCTGAACAGGTGGGGTTCGAGAACCACCTGAATTACTTTCACAAGGATGGGGCAGGATTGTCGCGGCTGGTGGCCAAGGGCCTAACGTTGTTCCTAAACTCGACAGCGGTGGATCAGTACTTCCGGCTGTTCAGCGGGCACACGCAGGTGAACGCGACCGACCTTCGTAACCTCCATTACCCGACGCTCAATCAGTTGGAGGACCTAGGCCTGTCGCTCGGCGAAGAACTGCCCGAACAGCCTCGTATTGACGAGCTAGTCGCTCCGGTCCTTGGCGGCTGATCGCCTGGCGTCGCTATCGGTGGTGAAGGACTCCACACGGAGTTGTCGGGCCGGATCAGCCTCTATCCAGATGTAGGTTCCAACGGCCACGTTCTGGTGAGCGCCTTGTCTGGCGGCGGCATCCTTCCAAGTCCGATACGTGGTCGTGAAATCGACCCCAGCCTTGCCGGAGCGCTCGGACAGCGCGCGCACCTGATCCACCTTGTGAAAGTCAACTTCGCCGTCGCTCGTTACCGCCTCGATCACCCAGAGACGGTCTTGCCCCGGGTGCCAGAGCAGGACGTCTGGCATCGCGTCGCCCAGGCGCAGCTCGAGGCCCGCCTCCCGAAGCCGCTCTCGGTCATCTTCGGTAATGCGGTCGCCGTCGCCGTCGTCGACGTAGATGACCCTGAAGCCGGGCAGGAAACGCGCTGCGTAGTAGTCGATACTGCCACGGATCAAATCGCTGTGGCTCGTGTCCACGGCGCTTCGGGAACGGGCAGCCAGCTCGGCTTGAAATGCCCGGCGTTGTCGAGCAGCGTCTGCGGTGGACCATTTGGCGAGCTGATCCGGCCACTCAGCGTCAGCAGCTCGCAAGATCGACGCGAACTCGGCGTTCAGACGGTAGGCGGAGTTTGGGGACTTGGCGATGACGTGGCCGTCAATGAAAGCCCCGTCGTACAGGGTGACAGGATCGATCCCACCTAGCTCACGGAGAGGTTTGATCCAATAGTCGCGCCCCTCGCGATCTAGCTTTCCCGCGCCGCGCTGAAGGATGCCAATGTGGCAGGCCAAGTGCGCCGTGGAGGCCCCGTTGGCAAAGTGTGCGCCCCTAGGGGCATTCGCGAACCAGCTCGGCGTCTCGTTGTCCAGGAGGGCAAAGACGCCATCAACTAGATCATTGTTTCCGCCAAGGTGGAGGCGATGAAGCACATTCCGTATTTTGTCCTTCGTGACACCCTGGAGACTTTCAGGAACGGATTGTCCGGTAGCAGCAAGCCGGGCCTGCCGCAGTTCTGCGACCTTGTCATGCAGCGCCATTCAGTCCCCCAGCTCGACTGTGGCCAGAGCCTAGTCGGCACATGTCCCGGACGGGAAGATGATTCGTCCGCAGCAGGATGCGTTTTCCCGACGCAGGCAAGATCGCTGGCGGGTGGAGCGGGGGGCTCAGGTAGGTAGGTAGCTCGGCCGCCATCGTTAGCGCCTGGGAGCGCCCTGCGCGGCGACTCGCGTCCGCGTGCTATCGTGCAGTCAGCCTAGCAATGGGACCCGCTCGTGGAAGACACAACCCCACTCGCCAAACAGTGGAACGGTCGTCTCTTTGGAACGAACACCGGGAATCTGAGCGTCTACCTCGAAGAAACGGGTCCAACGCCCAAAGGCGAGATCCGCTTGCTCGACGACAACTTCGGGCCAGCCGTCTATCGAACGAGTGGCACCTGGGATGGGAACACGCTCACGCTCACTGGGGAGCCAGCCCAATCACCCCCTGGCGTTGAGCTAGGGACCATAAGCGCAAGTGCATCCCTCCTTCCCGACGGACGCCTTGGTGGCCGGTGGTCGTCAACACTAGGGACTGGCGGTTCCTTCGCGATTGCTCCCCACGATTATGTCGACGCGCCGCAGAAGGAGGGCGCGGCCAAAATAACCGTAGCGCTTCCGGACCAAGTGCACGTTGTCCAGCACCAACTTGGAGCCATTCGGCTGTATCGCAAGGACTTGGCCGAGCTGGTGTCGCTCGTGTTGCACGGGTTCGATGCTCAGCGTTTGGCGATCACGTACCAGGCCGACGCCGGCGCGCGCCAACGCATCGAATGGTCGGATCGCTTCCTGTCTGCACCTACCGTCGACCGGACGCGCTACCTGAAGATTGCAATCAACGAGACTCGTGCGGGTGGCGCTGTTCGGACCGTCATCATCGAGCTGGGTTATCTCTTCAACACGTTAACGGTTCAGGGCGAGGACCCGGTTTGGGTCAGCGGAAAAGCCGAGACCATCAGGGCCTTCTTGTTGCCAAGGCAGAGCCAGCTCGCAACTCAGTTCAAGCTCTGGAACGTCTCAATCGTTCAGATCGCGGTCCTCGCGCTGATCGTGTTCATGATTGAAATCCCATCCGTCCAAGGGCGCGCCGCGCTCGCCGCCGTTGCGGTGCTTGTGATCATGGGCCTGAACGCCTTCCATGGAAGGTTCATTCCCAACACCGAGGTCGTGCTGGGCGAGAAGCCGCCGTCGGGTGTGCAGCGGTTCTGGCCTGCGTGGGTCTCCTGGCTGGCAGGAATAGTATCTGCGTTGATTGTCTATGCCGCTGGCAAGGCTATCGACAGCGCCGCGCAGGCTGACGCGCCCAAGTCGCGAGCCGCCGTGACACAAACCGTGACACAGGCGAAGCCGCCCGAGAAGAAGCGGATTGAAAAATAAGGACATTTCTAGGAATGGCGGAGAGGGAGGGATTCGAACCCTCGATACCCTTGCGAGTATGCCGCATTTCGAGTGCGGTGCTTTCAACCACTCAGCCACCTCTCCGACGGGCTGCGCGGCGCATCCCAGAGGATGGCCGGCTGAGCGAGGCGCGCTTGATACCTATCGCGCTTCCGTCACGCAACTGCGATCTGGGATCGCCCCCTACCGCGGCCAGAGCACCATCTGGGTGCAGCGGAAGACGGCGATGGTCTTGCCGGTCGTCTCGTTGACGGCCTCGGCGTCCCAGACCTGGGTCATGCGCCCGCCGTGGACGAGGCGCGCCTCGCAGGCCACTGTCTCGCCTTCCTTGGCGGTGCCGAGATAGTTGGTCTTGATCTCGATGGTGGTGAAGCCGCTCGCCCCCTCCGGCAGGGAGGCGAGGCACGCATAGCCGCAGGCCGAGTCCACCAGGGCCACCACGGAAGCGGCGTGCATGTAGCCGTTGGGCGCCATGTGCTTGCGCTGGACGGTGAAGCGGCCCCGCGCGCGGCCGTTGGACACCTCGTCCCATTCGATGCCCAGTTCGCCGGGCAGGGTCCCTTTCTGGCGTTCGGCGAAAAGGGCGGCCTGGTTGCCTTCCATCATGTGCGGTCTCCGTGGCGTTCTGCTTCACGTGGGAAGCTTACGTCGCGAAAGCCAAGTCCGGAGTCCGAACTGCCGAGCTTGCCTGCGCCGACGCGAGACGGGACAGTGGCGGAAAGACTGTATCGGGGGGCGGCGATGTCGGACGAGATGATCTCCTTCGGGGCGAAACTGGCGCAGAACGCCGCGACGCAAGGGGAGCGGCCGGCCGTGAGCTGCGGCGCCGAGACGCTCACCTATCGCCAGCTCCATCGGACCTCGAACCGGATCGCCCGCGGCCTGGCGGCCCTGGGGGTGAAGGCCGGCGACCTGGTGACCGTCGGCCTTCCCAACAGCGTGGGCTTCGTCGAGGCCTGCCATGCGATCTGGAAGCTGGGGGCGACGCCCCAGCCGATCTCGTTCCGCCTGCCCAGGGCCGAGCTGCAGGCGATCGTGGCCCTGGCCGAGGCGCCGCTGGTGATCGCCGAGTTCGAGCACCGGATCGACCGGCCCGTGATGACGGTGGCCGAGCTCGCGGCCATGTCGGACGACGAGAGCGACCTGCCGGACGTGGTTCCCGCGGTGGCGAAGGCGCCGACCAGCGGCGGCTCCACCGGCCGGCCGAAGCTGATCCTGGCGGGCCAGCCGGGCGTGGCGCCCAAGGCGACGCCCGAGCTGGGCGGTTTCCGGATCCACGCCGGCGAGACCATGCTGATCCCGGCGCCGCTCTACCACAACGCCCCCTTCGGCATGATGATGACCGGCACGGCCATGGGCTGCCACGTGGTGCTGACCCCGCGGTTCGATCCGGAGGGGACCCTGGCCGAGGTCGAGCGCCGGGGGGCCACCTGGCTCTACCTGGTCCCCACCATGATGACCCGCATCTGGCGGCTGCCGCCGGAGGTGCGCGCCCGCTACGACGTCTCGAAGGTGGAGACGCTCTGGCACATGGCCGCGCCCTGCCCCGCCTGGCTGAAGGAGGCCTTCATCCACTGGTTCTCGGGCGGCGAGGTGATGGAGCTCTACGCCGGGACCGAGGCCCAGGCGGTGACCATCATCACGGGAACCGAGTGGCTGACCCACCGCGGCTCGGTGGGCCGGGTGGCGATCGGCGAGATGAAGGTGGTGGGCGAGGACGGCGCCGAGCTGCCGCCCGGGGAGGTGGGCGAGATCTACATGCGGCGCGCCGAAGGGGCGCCCGAAACTTACCGGTACGTCGGCGCGCAGGCCAAGACCCTGCCCGGCGGCTGGGAGAGCCTGGGCGACCTCGGCCACTTCGACGAGGAGGGCTACCTCTACCTGGCCGACCGGCGCACCGACATGATCCTGGTGGGCGGTTCGAACGTCTATCCGGCCGAGATCGAGGCAGCGCCGGAGGAGCACCCGGCGGTGCAGTCGTGCGCGGTGATCGGCCTGCCGGACGAGGACCTCGGCAGCCGCGTCCACGCCATCGTCAAGGCCCAGGGCGAGGTCACGGCCGAGGACCTGAAGGCGCACCTGGCCAGCCGGCTCGTCACCTACAAGCAGCCGCGGTCGTACGAGTTCGTCGACGAGCCGGTGCGCGACGACGCCGGCAAGGTGCGGCGCACGGCCCTGCGCGACGCGCGGATCGCGGCGATGCGGCAGCCGGCCTGAGGCCGCCGCATCGCCGCGGTCTAGGCCCCGAAGATCCAGCCTTCGGTGAGGCTGCTCATCTGGACGCCGACCAGGATCATCTGGCCGCCGTCGGTCATGGAGATGACGGTGTCGGCGCCCGACTGCGCGACGGTGTACTGCGTGCCGGGGTCGAGCTCGACCCGGTCGCCCTCGGCGCGGTTAAAGTCCGTGACCCGGTCGATCCCGGCCTCGCCGAAGGTGTGGAAGCGGTCGGCGCCGGCTCCGCCGGTGACGGTGTCGTTCCCCTTGTCGCCCGAGACGTAGTCGTCGCCCGCCCCGCCGCCCACGACATCGTCGTTCTGGCCGCCGCGGACGATGTCGTCGCCCGCGCCGCCCTCGCAGGTGTCGTTCCCGAGGTTGCCGTAGACGAGGTTGTGGCCGTCCGAGCCCGACAGGCTGTCGTTGTCCTTGCCGCCGACCACCCAGTCGTCCCCGCCGCCGGAGACGCAGGTGTCGTTCCCCATGTTGCCGTTGATGTCGTCGAAGCCCGAGCCGCCGACGATCGAGTCGTTCCCCTCGTCGCCGCGCAGGTAGTTCGTCCCGTCGCCGCCGCGGATCACGTCGTCGCCGGCGAAGCCCTGCAAGGTGTCGGACGAGGCCGAGCCCACGATGCTGTCGGCGCCGCCGAGGATCGTGCTGCGCGCCGAGTCATTGTCGCTGTTGTTCACCCAGTCGAGGAAGGTCGCCACCGGCACGGAGAACCCCGACGCCTCGAACACGAGCTCGCCGTCCAGGGATTCGCGCCAGGCCGTGACCGTGCCGCCCGCGAGGTTTCCGTCCCCGTCATAGGTGAACTGCCCCTGGAACTCCTCGAGCCACGGACCGTCGTCCAGCGTGAACTGGGAGGCGGAGGCGACGATCACGTCGCCGAGGAGGAGATCGTCGATGTCGAGCGTGTTTACGCTGATACCGGCGGCGCCGGCGATCAGAAGCGTCATGATAAACAACCCCCATGTATAACCACTGGGGAAAGGCTATAGAGACGGACTGGGCCACGTCCTCCCCAAAATGGGGGAGGCGGCATGGCATCTCGTTAGTATCGTTAATCTTTCTTACTTTTGTCGAAATCCGACATTTCGCTGTTATTCTGAAGGAGGGAAGCGAGTTGCGCCTGCCGATTGCAACCCGTCTTCCCGAAGACTGATTTCAGATGCGTGCGGACTGTGCTTTCGGCGACACCCAGCGCGGCGGCGCAGGTCGCGACGGTGCCGCCGTCGACCAGGTGCAGCGTCACGCCGATCTCCTTCGGGCTGAGGCCCCAGGCGTCGCGAAGCTGCCGTTCGCGATGGCCGTCGGCCTGGTCGAGCGCCTGGGACATGGCCTGGGCCAGCGCCGCGACATTGCGGTCGCCGGCCTCGAAGGCTGCCTTCAGCCGGGGAACGATGCTGGGGTACAGTCTCGCATAGGCCTGCGCCTGCTTGAGCAGCCGTTGGCGCAGGCGGTCGTCGTCGCTCATCGTCGCACCTTAGGGCTGAGTCGGGTGTTCGTATGAGCGTAACGCGTACCGCGGGGGTCCGGGCGGCGGGCCGCCTGGAGGTCCAGGACATGGACCTGACAGACTGGAACCCGCTCCGCTCCTGGGTTCGCCGCGCGGCGAACCGGGCCATGCAGCGCATCGTCACCGCGGTGATGCGCGACACCCTGCGGGCCGAGGCCGAGGGCCGCGAGGCGTTGCTGCGGCATGCCGAGAAGCGGCGGCGGATCCACATGCGCTTTGATGCGCCCGTCGTGGCGCGGCTGGACGCCGATGCCGTGCGCCAGATCGGCCCGGGGCGGGGCGTGCCGCCCCCGCCGGCGCCTGCGGAATGGTTCGCCCCGCGCGCCGCGGAGCCGCGGGGCGTGGTGTTCTACGTGCACGGCGGCTCGTTCGTGGCCGATCGGTCGCCCAGGATCACTCACCTGGTGGCTCGCTTCGCCGCCGCCGCCCAGGCCCGCGTCTTCGCCCCCAGCTATCGACTTGCGCCCGAGCATCCCTGCCCGGCCGCCGTGGACGACATCGTGGCCGCCTGGGCCTGGCAGTGCGAGACCTCGCCCGACGAGCCCGTGGTGGCGCTGGCCGAGTCGGCCGGCGCCGCGATCCTGGTGGCGGCGCTGCAACGGGCCAGGGCCGAGGGCCTTCCCGCTCCCGCCGGGCTGGTGCTGCTGTCGCCCTGGGTGGACCTGTCGCTGCAGAGCTGGTCGGTGACCGCCGCCTCGCTGCTGGGCACCACGCCCTACACCATGGAGAGCCTGGCCCTGATGGCGCGGTTCTACCTGAACGGCCGGGCGGCGACGGATCCGGTGGCGTCGCCGATCTTCGGAGCCTTCGAGGGGTTTCCGCCCACCCTCATCCACGCCAGCCGCGGCGACATCCTCTACGACGACGCGGTGCGCCTGGCCGAGGCCATGCGGGACAGCGGCTGCGACCTCACCGTGCGCCTCTGGACCGAGGAGACCCACGTCTGGGAGCGCATGCAGACGCCCAAGGCGCGGCAGTCGATCGGCCTGGCGGCCGACTTCATACGGCGGCGGCTCGACGGCGGCGGCGCCCATTGAGCGGCTGGGCCTAACCCTACGTACGATTGCTGCGCCCGGGTGGTGCGGCTAAGTCCGTACCGATCGTTCGGAGGGCGCGCATGAGCATCAGAGGCCAAGCCTATGTGATGGGGGCTTTCGAGCACCCGACGCGGGACGCCCCCGACAAGACCACCGCCCAGCTCCACGCCGAGTGCGCCCGGGGCGCGCTGGAGGACGCCGGCCTCGGCTTCGACGATGTGGACGCCTATTTCTGCGCCGGCGACGCGCCCGGTTTCGGCGCCATGTCGATGATCGACTACATGGGCCTGAAGAACGTCCGGCACATGGACACCACCGAGACCGGCGGCTCGTCCTACATCGCCCACGTGGGCCATGCGGCCCAGGCGATCGCGGCGGGCAAGTGCCAGGTGGCGCTGATCACCCTGGCGGGCCGGCCGCGGAACGGGGGGAACCGGCCCGGTCCGGCGCGCGGCGGCGGCGCGCAGGGGCTCTCGGACGGCGCCCCCGAAGCCGGGTTCGAGAACATCTACGGCGGCTCGACCCACAACACCTACGGCATGTGCGCCATGCGCCACATGCACGAGTACGGCACGACGTCGGAACAGCTCGCCTGGATCAAGGTGGCGGCCAGCCATCACGCCCAGTGGAACGAGCACGCCTTCCTGAAGAACGTGGTGACCGTCGAGGAGGTGGTGAACAGCCGCATGATCGCCGACCCGCTGCACCTGCTGGACTGCTGCGTGGTGACCGACGGCGGCGGGGCGGTGATCGTCACCTCGCCCGAGGTGGCCAGGAGCCTGAACCGGCCGAAGGTGAAATTGCTGGGCGCGGGCGAGGCGCCAAAGGTGCAACAGGGCGGCAAGCTGGACCTCACCTATTCCGGCGCCGTGTGGTCCGGCCCGCGGGCCTTTGAGGAGGCGGGCGTGACGCCGGCCGACATCAAGTACGCGTCGATCTACGACAGCTTCACCATCACGGTCCTGATGCAGATCGAGGACCTGGGCTTCTGCCGGAAGGGCGAGGGCGGCAGGTTCGTGGCCGACGGCAACCTGATCTCGGGCGTCGGCAAGCTGCCGTTCAACACCGACGGCGGCGGCCTCTGCAACAACCACCCGACGAACCGCGGCGGCATGACCAAGATCATCGAGGCGGTGCGCCAGCTGCGCGGCGAGGCCCATCCCAAGGTGCAGGTGGCGAACTGCGACCTCGCCATCGCCCACGGCACGGGCGGCTCGCTGGGCGTCCGCCACGGCGCGGCGACGATCATCATGGAACGGGAGGCGTAAGCGATGTCCGAAACCACCGAACGCCACGCCCCCATGACCCGGCCGATCCCGGCGCCGGCGGTGACGCTGGAGACCAAACCGTTCTTCGACGCCGCCGCCGAGGGGCGCTTCCTCATCAAGCGGTGCGAGAGCTGCGGCGAGGCGCACTGGTATCCGCGCACCCTCTGCCCGTCCTGCCACTCGGACCGCACGGTCTGGGAGGAAAGCCCCGGCGAAGGGGTGATCTACACCTACTCGGTGATGTGGCGCTCGCCGAGCGGGCCCTACGCGATCGGGTATGTCACCCTGGACGAGGGGCCGAACATGCTGACCAACTTCGTCGACGTGGCTCCCGACGGCCTCTCCATCGGCATGCGGGTGAAGGTGAAGTTCCAGCCGACCGAGGGCGGCCCGCCGGTCCCGGTGTTCACACCCGTCAGCTGACGACCAGCCGGCGGATCAGGTCGTCGGCTTCGCCCGGTCGCCGCAACCGGTGCTTCTCGATCCCCGCGTGGGCCGGATCTGCGAAGAGCGCCTCGTACTGGGCCTTGCGGCGAGCGTAGGTGTCCCAGGCCCAGCGGATGGGATGGCCCTTGTCGAGCCAGCGGGCGAAGGTCTCGCGGTTGCCGGTGCCCGGCCAGAGCTCCTGGCCCGCCACAGCGCGGGCGAACGAGCGGCGGACCACGCGCGACATGACCACAGCCCGCGAATAGTCCAGCCAGACCAGGTGGGTGACCCGAGCCAGGAGGCTCGGCCGGCGCACATAGTTGCCGCAGCTGACCCAGGCGTCGACGGCCATGGCGGCCTCGCAGCGGCGCAGGAATTCGTCGGGATCGGCTTCGTGGAGAGCGACCCAGCCCGGCTGCCAGGTGATGGCGTCGAGGTCGATATGCGCAACACCGAGCGCCTTCGCCAGCGTCCCGGCGAAGGTGGTCTTGCCCGCACCGGAAGAGCCGATCACAGCGACGCGCATGGCGCGCGGTCTTAAGCCTCTTCGGCCTCCGCGCCCAGTTCCGCCAGCACCTCGTCGGTGTGCTCGCCCAGCTTCGGGGGGTGGCGGCGGATGTTGGAGGGGCTCTTCGCGAACTTCACCGGCGGCTTCATCAGGCGGTAGGCGCCGATGTCCGGATGCTCGTAGCTCTCGAAGAAGCCGACCGCCTTCAGGTGCGGGTCGTCGGGCAGGTCGTCGAGGGCGTTGGTCTTCACCACCGGGATCGACAGGGGTTTCAGGATATCCAGCCACTCCTGGGTGGTCTTGGTGGCCGCGGCTTCCTCGATGATCCCGTAGAGCTCCTTGATGTGCTTGGCGCGCGTGGCGTAGTCGGCGAACCGTGGGTCGGTGCGGATCAGATCGCCGTAGCCCGCGGCCTGGAAGAACTGGTCCCACTGCTTGTCGGTGTAGGGCAGGAGGCCGATGTAGCCGTCCTTGGTGCGGTAGGGCTTGCGGTTGGGATTGATCACCCGCTGGTAGCCCCACTGGCCGGTGGGCGGCTGGAAGGTGTGGTCATATAGATGCTCGACCAGCAGGAAGCTGGTCACGCATTCGAACATCGGCACCTCGACGAACTGGCCCTCGCCGGTGCGTTCGCGGTGCAGCAGGGCCGCGGTCACCGCCTGGGACAGGAAGAGGCCCGAAACCTTGTCGGCCATCAGGGTCGGCAGGATCCGCGGCGTCGGCTGGCCGTCCGTCCGGCCGAGGATGTCGGCGCAGCCGGAGGCCGACTGGATAAGGTCGTCGTAAGCCGGCTCGCCCGCGTAGGGGCCGTCGGAGCCGTAGCCGGCAGCGTGGGCGAAGATGATGTCCGGCTTGATCGCAGCGACGTCCTCATAGGCCAGCCCCAGGCGCTTCATGCCGTCGTAGCGGACGGAGGAGGCGATCACGTCGCAGGACTTGATCAGCCGGCGCAGCGCCCGCTTTCCCGCCTCGGTCTTCAGGTCCAGCACCACCGAGCGCTTGTTGCGGTTGATGGTCAGGAAGATCGGGCCCATGCCGCGCGGCGCGCCTTCCGGCGGGTGACCGGCCCAGCGCATGATGTCGCCGCCGTCGCCGCGGCCCGAGCCGGGATCCTCGACCTTGATCACGTCGGCGCCCTGGTCGGCGAGGATCTGGACCCCATAGGCGCCGTTGACCACGCTGGTCAGGTCCAGGATGCGGATGCCGGCGAGCGGCCCCGTCGCCTTCGTGGCCATGGTCTTTGCGGTCATCGGTTTCCTCTCATGCGATCTCGAGGCGATGGATCAGGGCCTTCAGGCCGTCCACGATCGCCTCGCGCTTCTCATCCAGCCGCTCGACGCGGCCCGCCACGCCGACGGCGAAGACCCGGCCGAACGGCCCCCGCGGGAGCGCCGCGCCGATGACCCCAAGGCCCGGCGAAATGCTGTTTCGGGAGTAGGCGTAGCCGCGGGTGCGCACCTCGTTGACCCGGGCCATCAGCTCCTCGCGCGACTGGCCCATGCCGTCGCCGGCGGCGTTGGTGCGCCGGCGCAGGCGCTCGATCTCGGCGTCGGTCTTGGCCGACAAGAGGACAAGGCCCATCCCCGAGCGGACCAGCGGCCGGCGCGTGCCGGGCGGCAGGCGGACCTGCAGTGGCTCGGCCGAATGTATGACGTGGACATACTGGGCGTGCAGGTCGCTCTGCACCGCCAGGACGACCGTCTCGCCGGTGGCCTCGTGGAGCTGTTCCAGGGCCGGCTGCAGGCCGCCGTCGCCGAACAGCACGCCCGGAACCCAGTCGCCCAGAACCGCGACCCGCATGGTCGGGAAATAGACGCGCCGTTCCCGGTCGTAGTCGAGGTAGCCGAGTTCCACGAGCGACTTGAGCAAGGCGGACCCGCTGGAGGTGGGATAGCCCAGTTCGTCCAGCACTTCCTTCAGCGCCAGCGGCCGGCGATGCTTGGCGAACACCTCGAGGATCTCGAGGGCCCGCTTCGCCGACTTCACGGCGCCGTCCTTCACGGCCGCTTCGGCCAATTCGCCCTCGTTCGTCACAAGTTCGGCAACGTCTCCACATATGTGGAAATGACGTCCACATATGGGCGTTCGAGCCTGAGGCTAGTATCGGTTCGCCCGGCCCTGTTCAATGGCCGAAACGACGCGGCCGGAACGATACGGGAAGGGACGCCATGGAGTTCGAGCTCTCCGAAGAGCACCGGATGCTGAAGGACCTGGTGGCGAAGTTCGTCCGCGACGAGCTGATGCCGCTGGAGGCCGGCGTGATGGCCCGGGAGGCCGAGGGCAAGGGCCTGGGCCTCGAGCCCGCCGAGCACGCCCGCCTGGACAAGAAGGCCCACGACCTGGGCCTCTTCGGCCTGGACGCGCCCGAGGATGTCGGCGGCTCCGACCTGCCGATGACCGCGATGGTGGGCGTCGAGGAGGAGATCGGGCGCTGCGTCACGCCCTACACCCTGCCGCCGGACAGCCCCAACCTGCGGATGCTGATGCAGACGGTGAACGAGCGGCAGCGGCAGGCGTACCTGGCGCCCTACGTGGCCGGTAAGACCGTCTCGGCCATCGGTATTTCCGAGCCGGGCGCGGGGTCTGACCCGGCGGCGATGACCACCCGGGCGGTGCGCGACGGCGACGACTGGGTGATCAACGGCCGCAAGATCTGGATCACGCGGGCGCAGGACGCGGATTTCACCATCCTGATGGCGGTCACGGACCCCGAGAAGAAGGCCCGGGGCGGCATCTCGGCGTTCCTGGTGGACCGGGACACGCCGGGGTTCAACGTGCTGCGGCGGATCCCGATGCTGGGCGGGCAGTACACCTACGAGGTGGCGCTGGAGGACTGCCGGGTCGAAGGCTGGAAGCTGCTCGGGGAGGAGGGCCAGGGCTTCGCGCCCATGCAGACGCGCCTGGGCACGCGGCGCATCCAGATGGCGGCGTGGTCGGTCGGCATGGCCCAGCGGGCGCTTGACATGGTCATCGAGTACGCCCCGCAGCGGAAGACGTTCGGCATGCCGCTCTCGGAGCGCCAGGCGATCCAGTTCTGGGTGGCAGAGGCGGCGACCAAGATCCACGCGGCGCGGCTGATGACCTACGACTGCGCCTGGAAGCTGGACAACGGCCGGGACGTGCGCTCGGAGATCAGCATGATCAAGTGGTACGCCACGGAAATGGCGTACGAGACCGTGGACCGCGCCATGCAGGCGTTCGGCGCCATGGGTATGACCAAGGAACTACCGCTGCAGCTCATGCAGGCCAAGCTGCGGACCATGCGGATCTACGACGGCCCCACCGAGGTGCATAAGTGGGTCGTGGCCAGGAACCTGTTGGGGACGAGACGATGAAGGACGCCTTTGGAGACCACGTGAAGATCGCGATGGACGGACACGTGGCGGTGGTCACGCTGGACCGGCCGCCGCACAACTTCGTCTCGGTCGAGTTCATGCACGACCTGGCCAACGCCATGGACGCCTGCGACGCCGACGGGAACGTGCGGGCGATCGTGCTGCAAAGCGAGGGCAAGACGTTTTCGGGCGGGGCGGATTTCTCCTCGCCGAACGACCGGGTCGCGTCCGGCATGGGCGGCGTGGGCGACCTCTACGACCAGGCGGTGCGGCTGTTCTCGGTCGAGAAGCCGATCGTGGCGGCCGTGCAGGGGGCGGCGGTGGGCGCGGGCCTGGGCCTGGCGCTGGTCGCGGACTTCCGCGTGGCGGCCCCGGAGGCCCGGTTCGTGGCCAACTTCGTCAAGCTGGCGTTCCACCCCGGCTTCGGCCTGACCTACACCCTGCCCCGGCTGATCGGGCAGCAGCGGGCCAGCCTGATGATGCTCACCGGGCGGCGGATCAAGGCCGAGGAGGGCCTGCCCTGGGGGCTGGTCGACGAGGTGGTCCCGATGGACGACCTGCGGCCGGCGGCCCTGCGCCTCGCCAAGGAGATCGCCGAGAACGCCCCACTGGCGGTGATCTCGACCCGCAAGACCCTGCGCGCCAAGCTGGCGGCGGACGTCCGCGCCCAGACCTTCGTTGAGCACGAACAGCAGACGCTCCTGCGCGCCACGGACGACTTCCAGGAGGGCGTGCGGTCCGTCGCTGAACGCCGGCCCGGGAACTTCGCCGGCCGATAGGCTCGGGCCACGCGCCCCCTCCACCGCTTCGCGGTCCCCCTCCCCCGCACGCGGGGGAGGAACTGAGGGGCGATGAGCCTCAGAGCCGCTCGAGCTGTTCCAGTTCGCGGGCGGCGCCGACGATGGCCGGATAGGGGTGCAGGACGAGGTAGGTGGGAATCGGCTGGACGAAATCGGACAGCCGGCCCTTGTCCTCGAACCGTGCGCGGAACGGGCTGGCGGCGAGACGGTCGGCGATGCGCGGCGCAATCCCCCCCGAGACGAAGACCCCGCCGCGGGCGCCGTAGGTGAGCGCCAGGTCGCCGGCCACAGCGCCCAGGATCGCGCAGAACCGGTCGAGGGTCTCGGCGGCCAGGGTGTCGCCGGCCAGGCCCTCGGTAGTGATGGCCACCTCGTCGGGCAGTATGGGGGCCTGGCCGTTCAGGTCGGCCAGGGCGAGATACAGGTCGTGGAGCCCCTGACCCGACAGCAGCCGCTCGATCGAAACCCGGCCGTACTTCAGATCCAGGCGCCGCCACACCTCGACTTCCACCTCGTCCACCGGCGCGAAGGCGGCGTGGCCGCCCTCGGTGGAGATGGCGATGTCGCCGCGGTTGCTTCGCGCCAGGGCGGCGACGCCGAATCCGGTGCCGGCGCCCAGGGCCACGAGGGGCGCATTGTGCACCGGCCGGCGGCCCTCCCCGCCCAGCTCGCGCAGGTCCTGGCCTTCGAGCAGCGGACAGGCGAGCGCCTGGGCGGCGAAGTCGTTGATGAGCTCCACGGCCTCGAACTCGAAGTGGGCCAGGAGATCGCCCTCGGACACCCGCCAGTCGAGATTGGTGAACTCGATCTCGCCGTCGATCACCGGCCCCGCCACGGCGATGACGGCCCGCGGCGGCCGCTTCCTGCCGCAGGTGGTTTCGACGTATTCGGCGATGATCTCGGCGAGGCTTGCGTAATCCCGGTTTGGGAAGCTGCGCGGATTGCGGGTATGGCCCTGCGCATCGACTACGGCGAAGCGGGCGTTGGTGCCGCCGACGTCGCCCACGAGACCCGTCCAGTTCACCTTCATCAGGCCGCCTCGAACAGGGCGCAGGCGCCGGTGTCGGCCGGACCGGCGGCCTGGCGCATCCAGCCGAAGAGCTCACGGCCGTAGCCCGGCGCCGATCGCGGGCAAACCGCAGGTTCGCGCCGCATCAGCTCGCGGGGGTCGAGGCGGATGTCGAGGGTCCCCGCCTCCGCGTCCAGGCGTATGACGTCGCCGTCGCGCACGTAGGCGAGCGGCCCGCCTCCGGCGGCCTCGGGCGTGACATGGATCGCGGCCGGCACCTTGCCGCTGGCGCCCGACATGCGTCCATCCGTGACCAGCGCCACCTTGAAAC
Source organism: Pseudomonadota bacterium (assembly GCA_049323595.1). Classification (GTDB taxonomy): domain Bacteria; phylum Pseudomonadota; class Alphaproteobacteria; order Caulobacterales; family Caulobacteraceae; genus Phenylobacterium. The sequence continues at coordinate 59,270 of JBMOOD010000020.1, read as the reverse complement.
CCTTGTCGAGCAGCACGCTGAGCGACGGCGTCAGCGAGTGCAGTTCGGGCATGCCGTTGGCGCGCGGCCCCTGGAAGCGCACGACGGCGATGAAGTCGCGGTTGAGCTCGCCACGGCGGTGGGCCTCCAGAAGATCATCCTGGTCCTCGAACACCAGCGCCGGCGCCTCGATGACGCGATGCTCGGGCTTGACCGCAGAGGTCTTGATGACGCCACGGCCCAAGGGTCCGGTAAGGATGCGGATACCACCTTCGGACATGAAGGGGTCGTCGGCCGGCCGCAGGATGTCGCGGTCGAGGCTGGCGGCCGGGCCGTCGCGCCAGACGAGGCGGCCATCGTCCAGGAACGGCTCCTGCTGGTAGCGGCGCAGCCCGGAGCCGGCCACGGTCGCCACGTCCTCGTGCGCGAGGCCCGCGTCCAGAAGCTGGCGGATGACGAAGGCCATGCCGCCGGCCGCGTGGAACGCATTCACGTCCTCCGAGCCGTTCGGATAGACGCGGGCGATCAGGGGCGTCACGCGGGAGAGGTCGTGGAAGTCCTCCCAGGTGATCTGCACGCCGGCGGCGCGCGCCATCGCCAGGATATGCAGGGTGTGGTTCGTCGAGCCGCCGGTGGCCAGGAGGCCCGCGATCGCGTTGACCAGCGACTTCTCGTCGACCACGGCCGAGAACGGGATGTAGTCGTTGCCGCCATTGCGGATCTCGATGGCCCGTTTCGGCGCGGCGGCGGTGAGCGCGTCCCGCAGCGGCGTGTTGGGGGTGACGAAGGCGGCGCCCGGCAGGTGCAGCCCGACCATCTCCATCATCATCTGGTTGGAGTTGGCCGTCCCGTAGAAGGTGCACGTGCCCGGCCCGTGATAGCTCTTCATCTCGGACGTCAGGAGCTCGTCGCGGGTGGCCTTGCCCTCCGCATAGAGGGCGCGGACGCGGGCCTTCTCGGCGTTGGAGATGCCGGAGGTCATCGGGCCGCCGGGAACGAAGATCACGGGCAGGTGCCCGAACGCCGCCGCGCCGATGAACAGGCCCGGCACGATCTTGTCGCAGATGCCCAGCATCAGGGCGGCGTCGAAGGCGTCGTGGGTGAGCGCCACCGCCGTCGACATGGCGATCACGTCGCGGGAGAACAGCGACAGCTCCATGCCGGGCCGCCCTTGCGTGACACCGTCGCACATGGCCGGCACGCCGCCGGCATACTGCGCCGTCGCGCCGACTTCGCGGGCGGCCTTGCGCAGGATGTCGGGGAACCGCTCGTAGGGCTGATGCGCCGAGAGCATGTCGTTGTAGGCCGAGACGATCGCGACGTTGGGCGCGGTCGGGTCGCGCATGCGCAGCTTGTCGCCCTCGGGCGAGGCGGCGAAGGCGTGGGCCCAGTTGGCGCAGGAGAGCTTGCCGCGGCCAGGCCCGGCCGCGCGGGCCGCCTCCATCCGTTCGAGGTAGTCGGCCCGACTCTGCCGGCTTCGCTCGACGATCCTCTCGGTGACCGTCGCGGTGACTTCGTTGAGGGCTGGCATGGCGGCTTAACCTCCGTGCTCCGGACACCAGAAGATGCGGACGGGCGCCCTGGATTTCGAGAGCAGACGGCCCACAGGCAGATCCTCGCCGGCTTGTGCGCGCGCCAAGACCTGTCGCTTAGCCTCCCCCGCGATCAAGAGGAAGACGGCGCGCGCCTGAAGGAGCGCATGAAGTGTCAGGGTGATCCGCGCGAGCGGCGGCTTGCCGAGCCCGGCGGGGACCGGACATGTCAGGTTGTCGGTGGTCAGCGCAGCCTCGAGGTCCGGGTCTCCCGCGATCAGGGAGGCGACGTGACCGTCCTCGCCCATACCAAGCAGGACGGCGTCGAACGGCAGGAGGGCGGCGAGCGCCGCAGGCTCCGGCGCGGGCCACAGGGGCAGGAAATGGGCCCGTTCGGCCGCATCGCGCAGGAGCCGCTCGCGCACCAGCCGCGCATTGGATGCGGGATCGTCGGCGGCGACGCACCGGTCGTCCGAGAGCGTCACCACCACCCGGCTCCAGCCGAGGTCCATGGACCGCAACCGATCGTAGACCGGCCCGGGCGAACGCCCGCCCGTGGCGACGAGGCCCGCCCGCCCGTGCGTTGCGAGCCCCTCGCGCAGTCGCGCCGCGACCGCGGCCGCCGCCTCGTCGGCCAGCGCGTCCGCGTGGGGATAGATCTCGATCATGCGTCCTCTTAGCGCGGCGGCCGGCCGGGGGCAGCCCACCCAGGCCAGAACATTGACCGCCGCTCCGGAACCTCGCACGGTGTGACCGCGTCCTAGTCGGGAAACCCAGTACCCGTCCGCCAAAAGCGGGCGGCCCCACTCCGGAGTTCCCATGCGTATCGCCCAAGTGGCGCCGCTGTACGAGGCCGTGCCGCCTCTCCTCTATGGCGGGACGGAGCGCGTCGTCGCCCACCTCACCGATGCGCTAGTCGCAATGGGCCACGAGGTCACCCTGTTCGCCAGCGCCGAGGCCTGCACACGCGGCGAACTGGCGGTCGTGCGCGACCAGGCCATCCGCCTGGACCCTGCGCCGCTGAAGTCGGACCTCGCCGCCCACCTGACCCAGCTGGCTGAGGTGCGGCGGCGCGCCGCCGAGTTCGACGTCATCCATTTCCACACCGACATGCTGCACTTCCCGATCTTCGAGGAGCGGGCGCGCCGGACCCTCACCACGCTGCACGGACGCCTGGACCTGAAGGACCTGCCGGAGGTGTATGCGCGTTGGCCGCAGTTCCCGCTGGTCTCGATCAGCGACTCCCAGAGAAAGCCCCTCCCCTTCGCCAACTGGGCGGCGACCGTCCACCATGGTCTGAACAGCGACCTGTTCGCCTTCAGCGCCTCGCCGGAGAACTACCTGGCGTTCCTCGGGCGCATCTCGCCGGAGAAGCGACCGGACCGCGCCATCGAAATCGCCATCCAGGCCGGCCGCCGCCTGCGGATCGCCGCCAAGGTGGACCGTGTCGATCAGGCGTACTTCGAGGAGAAGATCGAACCGCTGCTCCATCACCCGCTGGTGGAGTTCATCGGCGAGATCGGCGATGCGGAGAAGCCCGCCTTCCTGGGCGGGGCCGACGCCCTGCTCTTCCCCATCGACTGGCCGGAGCCCTTCGGCCTGGTGATGATCGAGGCCATGGCCTGCGGAACCCCTGTCATCGCCTGGGACAACGGAGCGGCGCCGGAAGTGGTCGAGCCGGGTGTCACCGGCTTCCTGGTGAATTCGTATGCGCAGGCGCACGAATCCTTGGCGAGGATCGGCCAACTGGACCGGCGCGCCATCCGGACCCGGTTCGAGGAACGGTTCTCCGCGACCGCCATGGCCCAGCGGTACCTGGAGATCTACCACCGAATCTGTCGCGAGGAGCCCGTGCCAGAAGCCGCCTGAGCCACGACCAGGAGCAGCGATGAACGACCTAGCGCCCGCCCAGCAGCCGCCGGTCGAATGGGGCGACATCGAGGAGCCGCGGGTTCCCCACCGGCTCTTCGCCCTGAAGAATCGCGACACCTTCATGGTCGCCGACAGTCATGGCGACATCGCCGGCGCCGCGGACGGCCTGTTCCACGACGACACGCGGATCCTGTCGACCTGGCAGCTCACCCTGGGCGAGCGGACGCCCGTGCTGCTCTCCGGCGCCGTGGGACAGGACAACGTCTACTTCACGTCCCACGGCCTGAACCGCGCGATCCCCGCGCCCGGCGGCCCCCTGGCCCCGCCCGGCGTCGTGCACATCGAGCGCACCCGTTTCCTCTGGGACGAACGCCTCTACGAGCGGATCCGGACGACCAACTACGGCGCCGAGACCGTGACCCTGCCGATGGTCTTCCGGTTCGCCGCCGATTTCCGCGACATGTTCGAGGTGCGCGGCGCGCGGCGACCCGCCCGCGGGCGCCTGTGCCCGCCGGAGGCGAGCGACCAGTACGTGCACTTCCGCTATGAGGGGCTGGACCAGGTGGTGCGCACCAGCGTCGTGGCCTTCTCGGAGGCGCCGCTGGTGCTGACGGAGTCCCGGGCGGAGTTCGAGGTCCGCCTGGAGCGCGAGGCGTGCGCCGAACTCTACGTGGAAGTGGGCTCCCAGGCGGCGGACCCGCCGTCGCGCGCCCGCTATCGCAGCGGCGCAGCCCGCGCACGGTTCGCCATGCGCCACCGCCGCCGGCAAGGCGGGCGGATCGCCACGAACGGGCGACTGTTCAACAACTGGATCGACAAGTCCCGAGCGGACCTGGCCCTGCTCATGACACCGCTGCACACAGGGCCCTACCCCTACGCGGGGATCCCCTGGTTCTCCACCGCCTTCGGCCGCGACGGCATCATCACGGCCTGGCAGATGCTGTGGCTCGAGCCGTCCATCGCCCGCGGCGTCCTGTCCTACCAGGCGGCGCACCAGGCCGAGGAAACCTCGGCCTTCCGAGACTCCGAGCCCGGCAAGATCATGCACGAGACGCGGCGCGGCGAGATGGCGGCGCTGGGCGAGGTCCCCTTCGGCAGCTACTACGGCGGCGTCGACACCACGCCCCTCTTCGTCGCTCTGGCGGGCGCCTACGCCGACCGGACCGGAGACCACGAGCAGGTCGACCACTGGTGGCCCGCCCTGGAGCGCGCGGCGGCCTGGATCGCGCGCAGCGCGGACGCGCATCCCTTGGGCCTGCTCGCCTACGAGCGAGCGGCCGAGAGCGGTCTGTCGAACCAGGGCTGGAAGGACTCCGGCGATTCCATCTTCCATGCCGACGGCCGCTTCCCCGAAGGCCCCATCGCGCTCGTCGAGGTCCAGGGCTACGTCTTCGCCGCCTACCGAACGATGGCGATGCTCAGCGCCCGCCGCGGGGACATGGCGGCCTCCGAGGCCTGGTCCGAGCGCGCCGACCAGATCCGGGCGGTGGTCGAGGAGCGCTTCTGGATGGGGCGGGAGGGCTTCTACGGCATCGCCCTGGACGGCAAGGGCGAGCTGTGCCGGGTGCGCGGCTCCAACCCCGGGCACCTGCTGTTCAGCGGGCTCCCGAGCCACGAGCGCGCCGCCCTCGTGGCGAAGCGGCTCCTGTCGGCGCCCTTCAACTCGGGTTGGGGCGTGCGGACGCTGGCCAAGGGCGAAGCCCATTTCAACCCGATGTCCTACCACAACGGCTCGGTCTGGCCGCACGACACCGCCCTGATCGCGCACGGCCTCTCACGCTATGGCGAGCGCGACGGCGTCGTGAAGCTCACGACCGCCCTCTTCGAGGCCGCGACGCACCTGGAGATGCGGCTGCCCGAACTGTTCTGTGGCTTCCAGCGTGCTGCGGGGGAGCCGCCCGTGGCCTACCCCGTCGCCTGCCTGCCCCAGGCGTGGGCCGCCGGATCGGTGTTCATGCTGTTGCAGGCCTGCCTCGGCCTGCGGGTGCACGGGGAACTCGCCGAGGTGGAGATCCATCATCCGACCCTGCCGCTGGGCATCGACCGGCTGAGCCTGTTCGACCTGCAGGTCGGCGCAGGGTCCATCGACCTGACCTTCGAACGGCAGGCCGCCCGAATCGCCGTGCACTCCAACAGCCGCGGGCCGCGCCTGCGCGTGAGCTACGACTAGAGGCACGACGTGAAGCACGACGGCGGGACCTCCCTGCAGCGTGTGGTAGGCAGAGCCCGACGCGTGAGATCCAACGATCAGGAGCCGGCAGCTTGAGCCAGACCCTCGACCTGTTTCCGATTGGCAACTGCGCCGCCAGCGCCCTGATCGACCGGGCCGGCCGCTACGTCTGGGCCTGCGTCCCCCGGGTCGACGGCGACCCCTTCTTCTCGGCGCTGCTGGACGAGGGGGAGGCCGGCGCCGAGGACGCGCGCGGCATGTGGTCGATCGAAGTGGACGGTGCGACCGAGACCTGCCAGGCGTATCTGCGCAATACCCCCATCCTGCGCACCGAGATCCGCAACGCCGAGGGCGCGGTGGTGGAGATCCTCGACTTCTCGCCGCGCTATCGCCATCACGGCCGCCAGTACAGGCCGCTGGCCTTCGTGCGCATCGTGCGACCGGTCGCCGGCGCGCCGCGGATCCGCATCCGCCTTCGGCCGATGACGAACTACGGCGAACGGCCCTGCGCCACGACCAACGGCTCGAACCACATCCGCTACGCCGGACAGACGGTGACGCTGCGGCTCACCACGGACGCGCCGGTGGGTCACATCCTGGACGAACGCCCGTTCCGCCTCGAAGAGCCGCTGGGCTTCTTCCTCGGTCCCGACGAGGGCCTGGACGCCGAGGTCTCGTCCGTCTGCCACCGCATGCTGCGCGAGACCACGGACTACTGGCGCGCCTGGGTCCGCACGCTCTCGGTGCCGTTGGAGTGGCAGGAGGCGGTGATCCGTGCGGCCATCACCCTGAAGCTCTGCGCGCACGAGGAGACGGGCGCCATCGTGGCGGCGCTCACCACCTCGATCCCCGAGCACGACGCCGAGCCGGGGGCGGGCCGCAACTGGGACTACCGCTACTGCTGGCTCCGCGACGCCTACTACGTGGTCCAGGCGCTGAACCGGCTGGGCGCCGCCGACCTGCTGGAGAACTACCTCGTCTACCTGCGCAATCTGGTCGACCAGGCGAGCCGGGGGGACATGCGGTCCCGGGCGGCGCCCGCCGACCAGCCGGACCTGCCCGGCCTCGCGCCGGACGGGCGGGCGAACGGCAAAGCGGGCCACGTACAGCCGGTCTATGGCGTCGGCCTGGAGCCGGTGCTGACCGAGCGCATCGCGCCGCACCTGGCCGGCTACCGCGGCATCGGGCCGGTGCGGATCGGCAACCAGGCGCACGAGCACCTGCAGCACGACGTCTACGGCCAGATCGTCCTGTCCAGCGTGCAGGCCTTCTTCGACGAGCGCCTGCTGCGCCCCGCCACGGTGGAGGATTTCCGCGCCCTGGAGCCGATCGGCGAGCGGGCCTTCGAGCTGCACGACAAGCCGGACGCGAGCCTCTGGGAATTCCGCGGCCGCGAGGCGGTGCACACCTATTCCTCGATCATGTGCTGGGCGGCCTGCGACCGCCTGGCCAACGCGGCGATCAAGCTGGGACTGTCCGACCGCGCCGTCCACTGGAACGAGCGCGCCGACGGGATCCGCCAGACCATCGAACGGAGGGCCTGGAACGAGACCGAGGCCCGCTTCGCGGCCACCTTCGACGGCGACGAATTAGACGCCTCGCTGCTGCAGATGGTGGACGTTCGCTTCATCGCGCCGGACGATCCGCGCATGCAGGCCACCATGGCGGCCGTTGAGGAGGGGCTGCGCCGCGGCCCCTACATGTTGCGCTACGCCATCCCCGACGACTTCGGGACGCCCAAGACGGCGTTCAACTTCTGCACCTTCTGGCTTGTGGAAGCGCTGCACCTGTCGGGCCGGACCGACGAGGCCCGCGAGTTGTTCGAAGAGATGCTGCAGCGGCGGACCGCCGCCGGCCTGCTCTCCGAGGACATCACCTTCGACGGCAAGGAGCTCTGGGGGAACTATCCCCAGACCTACTCCCTGGTCGGCATCATCAACTGCGCCATGCTGCTGTCGAAGCCGTGGACCAGCGTGCGGTGACCCTTTGGTCAGGCCACCGCATCAATCACCGGCCTCGAACTGCGCCGGCCGTGCGATAGCCAGGAGCGTCCGCGCGTCCAGAGGCTCCAGGCCGCCACGCCGAAGGCGATCGCGAGCGCGGCCCCCAGGAGGGGAGGCAGCTGCGGCGCGATGCGGTGGAGGCTGTCCTTGAAGACGATGTGGGTCATGTAGACCCACAACGAGGCGCCGCCGACCGCGAAGATGACCGGCAGGGCGACGCGGGGGGCCATCATCCGCGGAACCGCGAGCACCAGCAGGCTTGCCCCCATCAGGTACAGCGTCTGGTGCACGCCGAAGAACCATCCGGTGGCGACCGCGTAGGCGACGATGACCGGCGCCAGGCGCAACTTCGCGAGGGGTGTCTCGGCCATCGCGATCAGCCCGCCCAGGGCTAGGGTCGCCAGATGGGTCGTGGGCAGGAAATACACCATCGAGGCGTGCTTGACCCCGGGCTGAAGGAAGGTCGGGTCGATGAACGCCGGGAGCACGAACCGGCCCGCGCACCCCACCGCGAACATCGCCCAGAGGAAGCGCGGAAGGCCAATCCTCAGTCCGCCGGACCGCTCCAGGAGCGCAACGACGAGCCACACCGCGATCATGATGTGCAGCAGGCCGTGGATGTACCAGAGATAGATTTCCCTGTGCCCTCCCGGCCTTGGCACGTCGTAGTTCACGAAGTCAGCGGTCATCGTCACGATGTGCAGGTCGGCCGGCTTGCCGACGGACCTGATCAGCCAGATGGCTAGGCCCAGCAGGAACACCGGAATGAGGAGGTTCAGGAGCGCCCGGAAGACCGGCCGCGCCGAGCCGAGGGTGAAGGCGTCACGCAGGACAAGGCCGCCGAACAGGAAGCCCGATACCACCATCAGGGCGCCGGTCGCCCCGCCGCCGTAGGCCAGCGCGTTGAAGTGCCCGAGCACGACCATCACGGTGGCGAGGGCGCGGACGGCGATCGGCGTCTCGATGAAGGTCCAGGCGCGTCCGGCGACGCTCGGCTTGGCCGCCAGGGCCTCCAGGCTGGTCCGGTGCCACGCGCTCGGCAAGGTTCCCAGGATGCGTTCGGTCGCCAGGTAGCCCTGAACGTACGACAGGCTGTCCACCTGCAACTCGGCGAAGGCGGTGCGCCGGGTGATGATCGCCCGCGGCGCTATGGCGGCCCAGGCCTTGGCGAGGGCGGCTTCGGTGGCGCTCATCGCTTCGCCCGCCGCCGACACCGCCCGCGCGGCGGGCGTCTCGGGCGGAAGGGCGGCGAGCGCGTCGCGGTCCACCTTGCCGTTCGGCGAGAGCGGCAGGGTGTCCAGCACCCGTACGCTGGCAGGCGTCATGTAGGGCGGAAGGCGACCCGCAAGCTCCCTCCGAAGGGCGTCCCCTTCGAGCGACGCACCTCGCTTCGGAGCGACGAAAGCCCGCAGGACGGTCTCACCGGTCTGAGCAGCCGCCAGAACGGCCGCGCCCCGGACGCCCGGGCAGGCGAGCAGGGCCGCCGTAACCTCGCCAAGCTCCACGCGATGGCCACGCACCTTCACCTGGTCGTCCGTGCGCCCGATGAAGCACACCAATCCGTCCGGGAGATAGAAGCCGCGATCTCCTGTCCGGTACAGGCGCGCGCCCTCGCCCGCGGGCTCGCCGATCGGGACGATGCGGTCCGGCTCGGCGTATCCGAGGCTGGGACGGCTGGAGCGGACGGCGATCTCGCCTACTTCTCCAAGGCCGGCGGGGCGGCCCAGCCGATCCAGCACGAGGAGCTGGCACCCCACCGTTCCGCGGCCCACCGGCGCCCATCCACGCGGATCGGCGTCGGGTTCGCAGATGTGGAAGCCGGCGGCCTGAGGCGTCTCGGTGGCCCCATAGAAGTTGATCTGGCTCGCCGCGGGCGCAGCCTTGGCGGCCTCGGCCACCAGGGCTGACGAAAGCCGGTCGCCGCCCCAGAACATGCGGCGAAGCGCGGGCAACCCGCCGTCACGCTCCACCCCCGCCAGCATCACCCTTCCGAGCGGCGGCGTCAGATGCGCCACCGTCGCGCCGGTCCGCCGAAGCCAGCGCGCAAGCTCCCGGGGTTCGGTCAGGATGACAGGGTCCGGGATCTGCAGGGCCGCGCCCAGTGACAGCGGCGCGAAGACGTCGCGAAGCATGGGGTCGTGCCCCAGCCCCGACAGCAGCGTGAACCGGTCCTTGGCGGAAAGGTCGAAGGTCTCGGCCTGCCACGCCAGGAACGTGGTCAGAGACCCATGGCCGCAGGCGATCGCCTTCGGACGGCCGGTGCTCCCGGAGGTGAACAGCACATAGGCTTCGCCGGACGAGGGACGGTCCAGGTCGTCGCTGGCCGGTGCGCCGGAGGCAGCCTCGCCCGCGAAGGCGATCACCCGCAGACCGCCAGCGGCCGCCGCCAGATCGGCGGCGAGCGATCCGCCGGTCGCAACGGCCGCATCGACGATGGCGCTGGGCGCGGCCACCTCGATCAACTGGGCGAGGCGGGCATGGGGGTGCGCGGCGTCCAGGACCGTGAAGGACGCTCCCGCGCGGGAGACGGCCAGCAGGGCGCAGACCATCTCCGGCCGCCGCTCGGCAAGGACGGCGACGCGGTCGCCCGGGCGCACGCCGGCCGCCCTCAACCGCAGGGCGAGGTGGCGGGAACGCCGTTCCAGATCGCCATAGGTCCAGGCCCCGGCGGCCGACACCAGCGCCGGCGCGTCGGGCGTCGCCGCCGCGCGGTCGAGGAACGCGGCGAAGATCGGTTCGGACCGCGGGGCTGCCAAGGGCGCCGTCGGGTCGGGGAGCAGGCCCGCGGGCGCCAGCCGATCCGAGCGGACGGACGCGATCGGGGCTTCGACGTGGTCGGCGAAGGCGCCGAGCAGCGCCTCGAACTGTCTGGCCGCATCGGCCACGCGGGCCTGGCTGATGTGCTGGGCGTCGTAGAAGATCGCCAGCCTCATGCCCCCGGCGTCGTCGCGGACGAACCGCAGGCTCATCTCGAAGGCGTAGCTGCCGATGGACATGTCGGGGCGCGAGATCTCCAGGCCCTCGACCTGCGGCGTCTCGTGCTGCGGAAACCAGTTGATGCCGAAGCGCGCGGAGACGCCCGTTCGCCGCACGATGTGGTGATACGGCATCAGCTCGTGGGCGATCGCCTCGCGGATGTCGCCCCGGATCCTCGCGGCGAGGTCGGCGATCGATCCGCCCTCGTCCACCTCCGGCGCCAGCGGCAGGGCGTTGGAGAAGCACCCCTGCACCCCTTCGGCGCCCGGGATGCTGCGCCGCCCGGCGCTCTGGAACTCGACCGCGACGCGGGGAGCGCCGGTAAGCCGGGTGAGCAGAACGAGGCTGACGGCGTAGTAGAAGGTGAACTCCGTGACGCCGAGCCGCTTCGCGGCGTCCGCCGCCCGCGCGATCACATCGTCCGAGAGGGCATGGGAGACCGGCCGCACGTCGCTGGGCGGCTGATCGCCCGCCAGGTCGGCGGGCATGGCGCCGAGGCCCTCGAGCCCGCCCAGCTTTTCGGTCCAGTACGCCTCCGCCTCTCGGTACTGGTCCGAATTGCGCCAGTCCCAGTCCCAGACGTCGGTATAGGCGCCGACAGGCGGGAACTCGGTACGGCCCGAGTACCGCTCCCACATCTCCGAGAGGAAGGAGATCTGGCTGAAGCCGTCGGACGTTGCGTGGTAGAAGCTGTAGCTGAACGCCATCTCGTCCTGCCCGAGATGGATAAGCAGGAACCGGGTGAAGGTGCGCGGGGTGCGATCGATCCGCTGATAGCGCCAGTCGCGGACCGTCTTGCGGATCTGGTCCTCGCTCGCGCCGGGCATCGAGAGCTCGAGGAAGCCGAAGCTGGCCTCCGGCTCTATGACGCGCCGGAACACCTGGTCCGCGGATCCTGCATCGTCGAGCTCGTAGCGGGCGCGGCGGATCTCGTGCCGCTGGCAGGTCTCGCGGATGGCCTCCTTGAGACGCGCCACGTCGAGCTTGCCCCGGATGCGCGTCACCCAGGGATTGCCGTGAACCTCCGGCGCCAGCAGATCGAGAAGGTACCGCTCCTCGTTCGGCGCGAGCAGCACCGAACGGCCGGTCGCGTCAGGTCCCGACATTCCTCATGCAGGATAAATCCCGCCCCCCTCGACCGACGAATCAATCCGCCTGGGAGGCTAGCGGCGCGAAGGTGAATGAACCGTGATATGGCTCAAGACGCTTGGGCGGCCGATCAGTCCGACCAGGCCCGTCCGAAGCGCTCGATGAGGGCGAATGCGCCCGAGGGACCCCAGCTTCCCGCGGCATAGGACTTCGGCGCGAGATTGGCTTCGGCCCAGGCGTCGGCGACCCCATCCACCCAGCGCCAGGCCTCCTCGACCTCGTCGCGGCGCACGAAGAGCGTGGGATCGCCGTGGACCACGTCCAGCAGGAGCCGTTCGTAGGCGATCCGGCGACGCGACCCCGGGCCTTCGTAGGCGCGAAGCAGCGACAGCGACAGCGGCAGGGACTGCAGCCGCATGCCGCCCGAACTGATGCCCGGGGCCTTGTTCATCAGGGTGAGGCTTATATCCTCGTCCGGCTGCAGGTCGATCACGAGGCGGTTGGCCACGAGGTCGTGGATCGAGGCCTGGCCGAAGATCGAGTGCGGCACCGGCTTGAACTGGATGACGATCTGGGTGCGCTTCTCCGGCAGACGCTTGCCGGTGCGCAGGAAGAACGGCACGCCCGCCCACCGCCAGTTGTCGATGTCGGCGCGCAGCGCCACGAACGTCTCGGTCCCGGTCTTCTGGCCGCGCTCGTCCTCATAGCCGGTGACCGACTTTCCGGTGACCACGCCTGCGGTGTACTGCCCCCGCACCGACTTGTCGTTCGCGTCCATGCGGGTGAAGGCGCGCAGGGATCGCAGGACCTTCACCTTCTCGTTGCGCACCGAGTCCGGATCCATGTCGGAGGGCGGCTCCATGGCCACGAGGCAGAGCAGCTGCAGCATGTGGTTCTGCAGCATGTCGCGCAGCGCGCCGTACTCGTCGTAGTAGGGCCACCGCGCGCCCACCCCGCCGGTCTCGGCCACCGTGATCTGCACGTGGTCGATGGACAGGCTGTTCCAGAGCGGCTCGAACAGCGTGTTGGCGAACCGCAGGGCGATGAGGTTCTGGACCGTCTCCTTGCCCAGGTAGTGGTCGATCCGGAAAATCTGGTTCTCGTCGAACACCCGGCCGAGCGCGGCGTTGATGTGCTGCGAGCTTTCCAGGTCACGGCCGATCGGCTTCTCCAGTACGATCCGCGTCTGGTCGGTCGCGATGCCGGCCTCCTTCAGGGCGAGGCAAACGGGCTCGAAGATGCTGGGCGAGACGGCGAGGAAGAAGAAGGGGCGAGAACAACCTTCCAGCGCCGGCTTCAGCGCCGCGGCTCCGTCGGCCGTGGTCGCATCCGCGCCGACATAGTGGATGCGTGCCGAGAATCTGGCCCACACGGCCTCGTCGATCCCCTCCGCCCGCTCGGACAGGGCCTTGCGGGTTTGTTCCAGGAAGGCGTCACGGCTAAGGTCGGTGCGGGCGGTGGCGACGATCCGGAAGCCCTGCGGCAGGAAGCCGTCGGCGTCCAGGAAATAGAGTGAGGCCAGCAGCATACGGCGAGCCAGATCGCCCGTGGCGCCGAACAGCACGATCGCGTCAGCCAGGGGCGTTGCGGGCATCATCTTTCCTTCCGAAGCGGCGGCGCGAGACCAGCGCGCGCCGCCCGTCGGGTCAAGGGGGGCGCCGGATCGAACGCAGGCCTCGTGCGTTCGTCATGTCCGGTCGGGAGTGTCATGTCGTTGGAGTCTCTTGCAATCAGTCTTCCGCCTCCGAAGCCTCTGAGGCTCGCGGAGTCGGCCCTGTTCCTCGACCTGGACGGCACCCTCGCGCCCATCGTCGCGCGGCCGCAGGATGTCGGACCCGACCCGCGCCGCACGCGCCTGCTCGAACGGCTCGGCGAGCGGCTGGAAGGCCGTCTGGCCGTGATCACGGGGCGTACGCTGGAGGACGTAGACCGGATCCTGGAAGGCCGCATCACCTGCGTCTCGGCGATCCACGGCCTCGTCCGCCGCGACGCCCACGGAGGCCTTCACGCGCCGCCGCCACACCCGGGACTGAAGCCCGCGGTTCGCGAACTGAAGGCCTTCGCCGCCCGCGACGCGGGCCTGATCGTCGAAGAGAAGGGCGCCAGCGTCGCCCTGCACTTCCGGCTGGCTCGGGCCCGGGCGGCCGAGGTCCGCGTGCTGGCGCGCCGCATCGCCGACGAGACCGGCCTGAGCCTGCAGGAGGGCGACATGGTGGAAGAGCTGAGGCCGCCGGGCGCCACGAAGGGCGACGGCATCATCGCCTTCATGGAACATCCGCCGTTCAAGGGCGCTTGTCCCGTGTTCGCAGGCGACGACATCACCGACGAGCACGGCTTCGAGGCGGTCGCGCGGCTGGGGGGCTTCGGCGTGCTGGTGGGTCGGCCGCGTGCGACACACGCTCGCTTCGGATTGCGCAACGTGGAGGACGTGCTGGCCTGGTTGGAGGCGGCCAAATGAACCGGCTTATCGTCGTGTCCAATCGCGTGAACCCCCCCTCGGGCGAGGGCGAGGAGAGCGTGGGCGGCCTGGCGATGGCGCTGGCGGCGGCGCTGAAGGAATACTCCGGCCTCTGGTTCGGCTGGAGCGGCAGGACCGCGCCGGAGTTCACGGGCCAGCTGCATCTGGAGCGCGTGGGCGGGGTGACCACCGCCACGGTCGACCTCGAGGAGATCGACCTCGAGGAGTACTACAACGGCTACGCCAACAAGACGCTCTGGCCGCTGTTCCACTATCGCACCGACCTGGCCGCGTTCGACCGCGCGTATGGCGAGGGCTATCGGCGGGTGAACCGCCGCTTCGCCGAGACCCTGGCGCCGCTGATCCAGAGCGACGACATCATCTGGGTGCACGACTACCACCTCATCCCGCTGGCGAAGGAGTTGCGGGCCCTGGGCGTGAAGAACCGGATCGGCTTCTTCCTGCACATCCCGTGGCCGGCCCACCAGGTGATGGTCAACCTGCCGCGGCACCAGCAGCTGGTGGAGGCCATGTTCGCCTACGACCTCGTGGGCTTTCAGACGGCCGAGCATCAGCAGGCGTTCGAGGAGTACGTGTTCAACGAGGCGGACGGATCGTCCGCGCGCGACGGCCACCTCACGGCCTTCGGCCGCAGCGTCGAGGTCGGAGCCTTCCCGATCGGCATCGACGCCGCCGAGTTCGCCCGCATGGTCAGGAGCGCCAAGGCGCAGCGGATGCGGGATCTGATGACCGCCTGCACCGTCTTCCGCCATCTGATCGTGGGCGTCGACCGGCTGGACTATTCTAAGGGCCTCGAGGAGCGGTTCCTGGGCTTCGAGCGGTTCCTGACCGAGAACCCCGACCTGCGCCGCGAGGTGCTGATGCTGCAGATCGCGCCTGTCAGCCGCGAGGCGGTCGAGGCCTATCAGGAGATCCGCGCCCGACTCGATGCGCTGTCGGGCCGGATCAACGCGGAATTCTCCGACGTGGACTGGGCGCCGTTCCGCTATGTGAACAAGAACTACCGGCGCGACGAGCTCGCCGGAATCTATGGCGCGGCGCGCGTGGGGCTGGTGACGCCGCTCCGCGACGGCATGAACCTGGTCGCCAAGGAGTTCGTCGCGGCCCAGAACCCCGAGGATCCCGGCGTCCTGATCCTGTCGCGGTTCGCCGGCGCGGCGCGCCAGATGCCCGAAGCTCTGCTGGTCAATCCCAACAGCGCCGAGGAATTGGCCGACGCCCTGAGACGGGCACTGGCCATGGAGAAGGCCGAGCGCATCCGCCGCTGGTCGGCGCTGTTCGACACCGTCCAGCGCGAGGACGTGACCGCCTGGCGTGACGCCTTCGTCAGCGCTTTGGCCGGCGAGGCGGCGCAGAGTCAGGCCATGGTGAGCTAGTGGACCGCCTCGCCCGCTACCGATCCATGCGGGACTTCTCCAAGACCGCGGAGCCGGCGGGCGCGGAGAAGACGACGCGGTCGAACCGGCTGCGGTTCGTGATCCAGAAGCACGCCGCCACGCGCCTGCACTACGACTTCCGCCTGGAGTTGGACGGAGCCTTCAAGTCGTGGGCCGTCACGAAGGGGCCGTCGCTGGACCCCTCGGACCGGCGCCTGGCCGTGGAGGTGGAGGACCATCCGCTCGACTACGGCGACTTCGAGGGCGTCATCCCCAAGGGCCAATACGGCGGCGGCACGGTGATGCTGTGGGACCGGGGCTACTGGGAGCCGGAGGGCGACCCGCACCAGGGCCTGAAAAAGGGCGACCTGAAATTCACGCTGGACGGCGAGCGCCTGAAGGGCTCGTTCGTCCTCGTGCGGATGAAGCGCCGCGAGCGCGAGAAGCGCGACAACTGGCTGCTGATCAAGCACCACGACGGCTGGTCGGTGGAGGCGGACGGCGGCGCGATCGTCGACGACGAAACTACGTCCATCGCCTCGGGGCGCGACATGGACGAGATCGCCGCCGGGCGGGGCAAGGGGCCGACGAAGTTCATGACGGGCAAGGGGCGCGCCTCCGGCAAGGGCGTCTGGCAATCGAAGCCGCGTGAGCCCGGGAAACCCGCGAAGCCCGCCAGGGCTGCAGCAGCGCCGAGGGTCAAGGCGGCCGCCCTGCCGGGCTTCGTGCCGCCGCAGCTCGCCAAGCTTGTGGACCGGCCGCCGCAGGGCGCCGGCTGGGGCCATGAGATCAAGTTCGACGGCTACCGCCTGCAGCTTCGCGTCGAAGCGGGAAAGGCCACGCTGAAGACCCGCAAGGGCCTGGACTGGACGAAGAAGTTCGCCGCGATCGCCCGCGACGCCGCCGCCCTTCCGGAGGGCCTCTACGACGGGGAGGCCTGTGCGCTGGACGAGAACGGCTCGCCGGATTTCCCGGCGCTGCAGGCGGCCCTGTCCGAGGGAAGGACCGAGGACCTCGTCTTCTTCGTCTTCGATGTGCTGTTCGTCGAGGGCGAGGACCTGAGGAGCCTGCCGCTCCACCAGCGCAAGGACCGGCTACGGGCCGCCTTGAAGAGCGCCGGACGGCGGATCCGCTATGTCGACCACTTCGAGACCGCGGGCGACGCCGTCCTGCACTCGGCCTGCCGGATGTCGCTCGAGGGGATCATCTCCAAGCGCCTGGATGCGCCCTACCGCTCCGAGCGCGGCGGCGACTGGGTGAAATCCAAGTGCCGCGCGGGCCACGAGGTGGTGATCGGCGGCTGGACGGAGGAGGCCGGGCGGCTACGCTCGCTGCTGGTGGGCGTGAACAAGGCCGACAAGCTGATCCACGTGGGCCGCGTCGGCACGGGGTTCAGCCGCGAGAAGATGGCGCGCGTGCTGCCACGTCTGCGCAAGGTCGAGACCGACAAGAGCCCCTTCTCGGGCCCGGGGGCGCCCCGCAAGGCGGCCAACGTCCGCTGGGCGAAGCCGGAGCTGGTGGCCGAGATCGAGTTCGCGGGCTTCACCGGATCGGGGATGGTTCGCCAGGCGTCGTTCAAGGGCCTGCGCGAGGACAAGCCGGCGCGCGAGGTGGCGGCCGAGGATCCGGCGCCGATCCAGACGGCCGAACTCGCCGAGCCCAAGCCGGCGCGCAGGTCGGCGAAGCCGAAGGCTGCGGCCGGCGGGCCCGTCGTCATGGGCGTGACGCTCTCCAGCCCCGACAAGCCGATGTGGCCGGACGACGGCGAGGGCCAGCCGATCACCAAGCTGGAGCTCGCCAGCTATTTCGAAACGGTCGGTCCCTGGATGATGCGGCACATCCAGGGCCGGCCCTGCTCGATCATCCGCACGCCGGACGGGATCGGCGGCGAGCGGTTCTTCCAGCGCCATGCCGGAAAGGGCTCGTCCGCCCTGATCTCCGAAGTGAAGGTGTTCGGCGACCACAAGCCGTACATCCAGGTCGACCGGATCGAAGCCCTGGCGGCCCTCGCCCAGATCGGCGCGGTGGAGCTGCACCCGTGGAACTGCCAGCCGGGCCAGCCGGAAGTTCCCGGGCGACTCGTCTTCGACCTGGATCCCGACGAGGCGATCCCGTTCGATCGGGTGATCGAGGCGGCGAAGGAGTTGAAGAACCGCCTGGAGAGCTTGGGGCTGGCCGCCTTCTGCAAGACGACGGGCGGCAAGGGCCTGCACGTCGTGACCCCCCTCACGGACGGCAAGGGCAAGACGGACTGGAAGATCGCCAAGCAGTTCGCCCGTGACGTCTGCGAGGCGGTGGCGGCGGACGCGCCCGACCGCTACGTCGTCAACATGTCCAAGGCCAAGCGCAAGGGCCGGATCTTCCTGGACTACCTGCGCAATGACCGGATGGCCACTGCGGTGGCGCCCCTGTCGCCCCGCGCGCGCGCGCTCGCGCCGGTCTCGTTCCCGCTGACATGGGGCCAGGTGAGGAAAGGGCTGGACCCCAAGGCCTGGACCCTGCGCACGGCGCCGGCCCTGCTGAAGAAGACAAAGGCGTGGGCCGACTATTGCGACGCCGAACGCCCACTGACGGACGCCATCGCCAGGCTGAAGGCCTCCTGAGACCCGCGGACGGGCGGGCCCGAAAAGGCGAAGGCCCGCCGGGTTAGCGGCGGGCCTTCATGGTGGAGCTAAGCGGAGTCGAACCGCTGACCTCTTGAATGCCATGGGCCCCGGCGGCCTTTTTCGGCCTGTTTCAAACGACCCCACCTCGTTCCTAATGTGTTGTTTCGTTTGCGAAAACAGAGATTCTGGGCGAGACTGAAAACAGGCGAAGCTGGGTACCACTTTTCGCCTGATGGTACCCATGTGGTACCCAGGAACGGGCTTTTTTCGATGCCGAAACTGACTGAAAAGCTGGTCGCTGCACTGCCTCCGGAGGCTGCGGAGTACGTCGTTTGGGACACCGAGGTGACCGGCCTGGGCGTGCGGGTCCGGCCCACCGGCTCGAAGAGCTTCATCCTCGTCTATCGCCGCGGCGGCAGGAAGCGGAAGCATACGATGGGGCCGCTCCGCGCGGACTATGGCGTGAAGGAAGCCCGCGAGCGCGCCGGCGATCTGCTGCATGGCCTGCGCAGCGGCGTCGATCCGCAGGACGCGAAGGCGGAGGAACGCGGCGCGATCAGCGTCGCGGGCCTCGCCGACGCCTATCTGGAGGATGGTCCCGCGTTGAAGCCGGACAAGAAGCAGAGCAGCTGGGACACCGACCGCGGGATCTTCTCGAACCATGTCAAGCCGCTGATCGGTCGCCTGCTCGCGCGTGAGGTCACGAAGAACGACGTGGCCATGATGCAGCTGGACATCTCAAAGGGCAAAACCGCCCGGTCGGAGAAGACCGGCCACCGGCGCCGCTCCAACGTCAAGGGCGGCAAGCGTATCGCCTCCATGGCCGTCGTCGTGCTGGCGGCCTGCTACCAGTGGGGCATCGAGACCGGTCGGGTGACGCACAATCCGGCGCGCGGCGTGAAGGGCTTCAAGACCACGCGTCGCGAACGCTATCTCTCCGAGCGCGAGGTCGCCTGCTTCAGTGAAGCGATCGCCGACATCGAGCGCGAGGAGCCGCAGATGGCGGTGATGGCGGACGCCGTGCGGCTGCTGATGCTCACGGGCTGCCGAAAGAGCGAGATCCTGACCCTGGAGTGGGCCTGGGTGGACTGGACCAAGAGCTGCCTGCGCCTTCCGGACTCGAAGACCGGCGCCAAGGTCGTGCCGCTTGCCGACGCCGCCGTCTCGATCCTGAAGCGAAGGTGGGCGGCGAACCGGCCCGAACCCGACATGCGCGGCCACAACTCAGGGGATCGTCCGGCGGCGAAGCGCCGCTCACCCTTCGTGCTGCCGGCCATGAAGGGCGAAGGCTGCTACGTGGGCCTCGGTCATCACTGGGAAATGGTTCGCGCTCGCGCCGATCAGGTCTCCCGGAAGCGCGCCCAGGAGGCCGGTGATCACCCCGACGACGTTCCGCCGCTGACCAACGTCCGCCTGCACGACTTGCGGCACAGCTTCGCGAGCTTCGCCATCGCGGACGGAGCCTCGCTGTTCATGGTCGGCAAGGTGCTCGGACACAAGCAGTCGCGAACGACCGAGATCTACGCCCACCTGAGCGATGACCCGATCAAGCAGGTCGCGAACCGCACCGCGTCCCGCGTGGCCGCTGCCATGGGCGGATAGGCGGGAGGGTCTCACGAGACCAAGGTGTGTCGTGATCATGGAATCCAGCCGCGCTATTTGACCTTGGCTCGCCTCGAGCCCGGCCGAGGGGCCGCACCGGCGATGCCAGCTCACGACGTCCCCGCGGGGCCCCTGGCGAGCAATTTCACTGCCTTGCCTGCAAATGTGGATGGTACGTGCTGATGAGGCGTTGAGCCGACCCAGAGTCTCTGCATTTCGTTTGGGATTCTGTAAGAGGCTAGGGCGCGCGATCAATAGACGAATATCTCGCAAGTCCGGCCTGAGACCAGCTATGCCTCCGTCGTCGGCAGGATCGCCGGGGCATCCTAGAAGATGGGCGTCGAACAGACGTCCTGCACCTCGAAACCGCAGGCTTGATCAAGCCTGTCATGTCGGCCAGACTCGTCCCACTCCCGGCAGAGCACGTATCGTATCTCTTGGGCGTGGCTGATAGTTGGGCTGTTGCATGACGCTACGGCTGGTGACCAGACTCGTCGAACCTGAATGAATTGAGGACTATGAAAGCTTCGCGAAGCGAGCGGGCCCAGCAGCCGTTGGGGATCGCCACCCATCTGGAAGGCCCAGGCTTCTTAATTTCCGACGTGACGCGTCTCATGCGCAAGGGGTTCGACCGCAAGGTCCGCGATCTTGGCTTGACCCGTCCTCAATGGCGCGTCCTGGTCTATGTGCTCGACAACGAGGGCCTGTCCCAGTCGGAACTCGCAAGGCGTCTTGAACTCGAGCGAGCGCCGCTCGGACAATTGGTGCGGGCGCTTGAAAATCTGCGATTGGTGAGTCGCCGGCGTTCGACTGACGACGCCAGAGAGTGGATCGTCGAAGCGGGCGAAATGGCGGAAGGCGTACTTCCGCAGCTCACGGCGGCGGCAAGTTGGCTGAACGAGATCACCTTCCAAGGCATAACTCCTGCCGAGCGGCAAATACTCCTTCGGCTTCTTGAGCGTATGAGATCGAACCTAAGCTTCGAACTTGAGCGATGACCGGTGGCGCTCGGCGCCAGGCGTGGGCGTCGGCCTCGTCAGGTCGTCGCTGACGGTGGCCCTCTGCGGCGTGGACCAGCCCCCCCGAAGTGGGACGGGCGCAGAACCCGCAAAGCCCGGTCTCCCGCGCGGCCTTGGGACGGCTCCGACAGTCCGCAGCCCAGAAGTCGCGAAGGGGTCGAGGGTTCGACTAGATCGGCGCCAGTCCGACGCAGATCATCTCAGCCACACTGTCCGCTACCAGCCGAGGGTCCTGGGGCTCCTCTTGCCACAGACCGCACGCGAGGGCGCTGCAGAGTGCCGGCCAGAAGCGGGGTGCGAGCTGATGGTGCCGCTCGCGCAATTCGCCTGCACCGACGCCGTCGATCCAGCGTGTGCGCAACAACATCCCCAAGCCCGCCCAGCGGAGCCGGATTTGAGCTTCGCTGGCGGCGTCTAATTCGCCCAGCCCGACCAACGGCCCGAGAGGCTGCAGGTTTCGGCGCAGATAGCTGAGCGCGGTCTCGCGGACGAGGCTCCGGACGCTCACGGCGGTCAGGGGGCCAGGGAGGATGGCAGCGTCTTGAATCTGCAGAAAGATCGTATGCGAACGCATATGACAGGCCGCCACGAGACGGTCCCGCTCGCCGAAGCAGAGGCGAAGGGTGTCCGCGCTAACTTCGAGGGCTGCGGCGATCTCCGCCATGGAAACCGCCGGGCGTCGATTCAGCACGTATGAGGCGCTGGCCAGGATTGTGTCCCGGCCGCCTGCTTCGGCACACCAAAACGACCCCGCGTCTGGGCGCCTGTCCCGGAGCCGTTCCGCCCGGTCGCCGACGCAGCCGTATGTCACCAGCTCCTGCAGGCCTTCAATAATCCGACGCCTCTCCGCGCCGGAGAGCGGCGTCGGCGGGACGATCGGAGACCACAATGCGAGGCCGAGCACCACCCTCGCGGCCGCGCCATAGTCGCAGACCCGGACGTGCCCGGCGCGAGCTCCCGCTTCCAGGAGAGAGGTGAGCTCGGAGACAACTCGCTCCCCCTCAGGCGTACCGATCAGGTCTAAGCTGTCCGGGCGTAGTAGGTCGGCATAAGCGGGATTGAGGATTGCTCCAATTAGGGCCCGCACCACCTTCAACACCTGTCCGTGGCGCCGCTCCGCCGCCTTGAGTTCTGCCAGCATGAGCTCGCCCGCCAGCGTGGAGCGCGCGGGCCGGGGACAATTCCCGCCGGCCACATCGCGTCTGCCGGCTAACAGCTCACATCCTGTTCGCGATCTGTCGCCGGCGATCTGCGGTCGACCGGACGCCGGAAAAAGCGCTCCCATCTAGGAGACCCTCTCGATGCGGAGGACAATAAGTGAATTGTAGAATACATATAAGTGCTCTGGCGAGCGCGTCATGTTGACCGTTGCTCTGGTCTGTCAGGAATGAACCCCCGCCGAACTGACCAGTTTTAGACCCCAACGTCTCGTCCCGTTCCGCGTATGCGCCCCGGCTTGTCTGCAATGGACGGCGCGGGGGTAGGGAGGCGTCAGACGCAGCGTGGGCTCACCGTGATCGCGCGAACGAGCCCCACGCGCGAGGAACAGCAGCCGTCGGAGGGCTGACGTGAGAACGGATCAACCGGTCATCGTTCTGCTCACGAGCAACGAGTGGATTTCTCAGGCCGTGGTTCCGCTTCTTGAGGAGCATGGGTACATCGTGCGCAGGACGGGGAACGCTGGCGGTACGGGCAGGTCCGCGGCCGTGCCGGGTGATCTGTTGCTTGTTGACGAGGTCGCGTTCTCGCCAGGTGAGGCCGTGGGAGCGCTGCGCTCCGTGCCCGTCATCGTCATCGGTCGGACGGCGAGCAAGTGCCGGCAGATCGAGGCGCTTGAGGCTGGAGCAGACGACTACATCACCGTACCCTGCAGCCCGCGCGAATTCCTTGCTAGAGCGCGCGCGATCCTGAGACGATGACCCAAGAACCGCTAGAGCGCGGAAAGCTACAGTTGGCGTACGTCGCGCGGGTTACGCTGGCTGAGCCGGCCAATCGGGTTCGGCGCGCGCGGATCCTCATCGGCAAGGTCGCGCCAACCCCTCGTTGCAAACCCCGGGCTGCATGCCGGTCGGGAGCAGAGCGCTGAGTTTTAAGCGGAACTTGGCACGCCCCTCCGACGGGCGCGCTCGCCGAGGCGGGGTGCGGCTTCAGCGACACACAAGTAGTATTTATTCATACAATATCATAACAATCTCCACCATCTCGTTGACCAACGTTACGCAGTCGCCGCAGCCTCTCACCCACACGCGGGATAACGCGGGCATAGGGGGAGAAGCGAAATGGGAAAGTCGACTTGGTTCGTATCAAGCGCTCTGCTGGCCGCATCCATCGGCGCGCCGGCCTACGGCCAGAGCAATTCGCCGAACACCATTGAGGAGCTGGTTGTCACCGCAGAGAAGCGGGAGCAGAGCCTGCAGGACGTTCCGGTCGCCATCTCAGCCTTCACTTCCGAGCAGCGCGACATCGTCGGCATCCAGTCCATCCAAGACATGACCAACTTCACGCCGGGCCTGCAGTACTCGACGTCGACAGACCGGGTTTCACTGCGCGGTCTGGGCCGCCTGACCAACGTGCTGTCGGCCGACGCGTCGGTGGCCAACTACGCCGACGGGGTCTACGAGACCTTCGCCGTGCGAGCGGGTTCGTCCACGCTGTTCCTGGACCGGGTCGAGATCCTGCGGGGGCCGCAGGGCACCCTCTACGGCCGCAACGCCATCGCGGGCGCCATCAACATCATCTCGCGGCGGCCCACAGAGGATCCTTACGGCGAGGTGCGCGCCACCTATGGCAACTATAACCGCGCCGTCCTGGAGGGCGCGATCTCGGGGCCGCTTGGCGACCGGGTTCAGGCCCGCCTGGCCGCGCAGTGGGAGTACCAGGACGGCTACATCAAGAACCTGGTTCCGGGCCGCGGCCGCGAGAGCAACAGGCTGGACACCTTCTACGGCGAGTTCCAGGTCCAGATCCAGATCACCGACAAGCTCTCCACCTGGGGCAAGATCGGCTACACCAATTGGCGCTACGGCAACGTCGGCTCGACCTCGGGCGGCTGGTCGCCGTTCATCTATTCTGCTGACCCTTCGAGCCCGCGCACCATCCTGCCGCCGCTCAGCGCGACGAACCGCAACGGGGGCAATGGCTGGGACATTACCGAGTTCTCCTCGGACGCCACCCACTTCAACGCGGGCTTCGGGTGCTCGGGCTTGGCGACCAACGTGGTCGGGGTGGGGCCGGACCCGTGCGTCAATGCATCGAGCCGCAGCCCCTTCCTCAAGAACTCGCCGATCTCGTACCGCGTGCGCCTGCCCAACACCTATACGGTGGCCAACCAGTGGAACTACGAAGCCGAGGGCTTCGACATCAAGTACCTCGTGGGCGGCACGCGCTACTGGTACCACCTGACCGGCTCGGGCCCGAACGGCAGCCGCAACGCCCCGATCACCCAGTACACGGCGGGGGCGACCACCGTTTATCCGCAGGAGTCCTTCGACTACCAGGAGAAGAACCAGTTCTGGAGCCACGAGCTCAACCTGGTGTCGACCACCGAGGGGCCGCTGAGCTGGATCGCCGGCGCCTACTTCTACCACCAGAGCTACAAGCAGCCGGTGCACACCATCCAGGATCCGCGACAGGTCCAGTACGGGATCGCCCCGCCGTTCGGCGTCTGCCTCGGCGGCGCGGGCTCCACGGCCACACCGGTGGGCTGCCAGCCGGGGATCGGCCGGCGGTTCGACAATCGCCCGGCGGTCGACAACAAGTCGTACGCCTTCTACGGCCAGGTCAGCTACGACTTCACGCCCGAGCTCACCTTCACCGGCGGGCTGCGCTATTCCCATGACCGCAAGTACGGCAAGGAGTCGGTCCGCCTGCTCTGCTTCGGCCTGCCGAGCTGCCTGGGCGGCCTGCCGCCCGAGTTCTTCGCCGCCCCACTTGACCTCACGGGCGTCAATACGGTGGTCGCCGGCGGTAGCGGCACGGGCATCGACTTGCTCCCGAAAGGTGTCGTCGGCCCCACCCTCTACGACCCGGCCACCGGATTCGCGACCCGCCGCTATGACACGACCTGGGAGGCGGTCACCGGGACGGCCAAGGTCGAATGGCAGCCCGACGCCGACACCTTGGTCTATGGCAGCTACGCCAAAGGCTACCGCTCGGGAGGCTTCAACATCGGCATCTTCACGGTGCTGAGCTTCCTGCCCTACTCCGACAAGGAGACGGTCGACGCCTTCGAACTCGGCTTCAAGAAGAACTGGGGCCCGACCCTGCAGACCAACTTGGCCCTCTATTACTACGACTACAAGAACCTGCAGATTCCGATCGGCGTCGTGCAGAACGGCTCGCTCATGGGGATCCCGATCTCGCAGGGCACGACCTCGTTCTACAACACGCCGAAGTCGCGCTCTCAGGGGCTCGAGTTCGAGGTCGTCTGGCAGCCGATCAACAACCTGCAGATCATCGGCCAGTACTCGTACATCGACGCCGAGATCAAGGAAGGCTTCGCCGTCGATACGGTGGATCCCACGGCGGTCCAGCCGGGGGCGACGCCGGTTCGCACCGTGGCGGCATGCGCGGCCGGTGGCGCAGGAACCGTCGGCGACTGCGCTCTGGACGAGCCCACGGCCGGGCTGCCCAACGGAGGCTTCCAGCGTCTGCAGAGCCTGAAGGGGAACGACCTGCCCAATGCGCCGCGCAACAAGATCGGTATCGCGGCCAACTACACCTGGGAACTGGGCGCGGCCGGCGCCGTCACCGCCAATCTCTCCTACTCCTGGCGCGACAAAGCCTACGGCACGCTCTTCACCCGCTGGTACAACGAGGCCCCCTCCTGGGATCAAGTCGACGCGCGCCTGCTCTGGAGGTCCGAGGACTCGAAGTATGAGTTCATCGCCTACGTGAAGAACATCTTCGACGACATCGGCTACGACCAGGGCGCGACGGGCGAGCGTATCGACGGGCAGTTCTCGAACATCTACGGCCCGAGCCCGGCCGGCCTCACCTGCAGCCCGATCCCGCGCGGGAACACCAACCCCGCGGCCGGCAACGTCGGCACGGTCTACTGCGTGCAGGGTATCCGGAAGACCTTCTTCGTCACGCCGCCGCGCACCTACGGCGTGGAGCTGCGCTACAAGTTCTGGTAGCCCGGCTCGAGACCGAACCTGATCAGGGGCGGCGCGCCGCCCCCCGGGGGGGGGG
>JBMOOD010000020.1:0-33364 GCA_049323595.1 Pseudomonadota bacterium | reverse complement strand
TAATGTATAATACGTTTCCTCTAACGGTCTCCCTGCAGCTTCTTGCTGCGTTGGACGCGCCCCCGGCGCGTCCTTTTTTCTTCAGCTCCGCCGGCTGGCCTCGGACCCCGGCCCGGCTGCGAGGCCGCCTGGCCTGAGGAGACCGACGCCTCGCCGGCCGGCGCCTCGAATGCACCCATCATCGGCAAAGCACGCCTGACAAACGGAAGGGCGATTCACCCTAAGCTTGTTATGTTTGATACCGATGTCGAAGCGCGTACGATCTCCCAGCAAAGCGCCAGGTCCGATCAATCCGGCCCTGCAACAAGCGATCCTCGCGCTGCGATCGGAGCGCGCCTCTGAGGCTGAGCGCCTTGCTTCGCGCGTGCTTAGGGCGAACCGCGGGCACGTCGTCGCGGCACAGGTTCTCGGCGAGGCGCTTCTGCTTCAGGACCGCGTCGAAGAGGCGATAGATCTATTGCAGAAATCGGCGCGGCGTAGCGGCGAGCCTGGCACTGAAACTTTGCTGGCCATGGCGTTGAATGCCGCCGGGCGGGACGACGAGGCGCTGACGGAGCTGCGCCGTGCTGTAGCGCGGCGGCCTGTATTCCCGTTGGCCTTCTTGAAGTTGGGAGAGTACCTCGGCGAACTCGGCCGCTTCGACGAGGGCATCGCGGTATTGGAAGATGCGCTTGCGCTCGTGCCTGATGGTGACGGCCTTCGTGTCGGACTTGGTTTTCTCCACCTCCGAGGCAATGAACGTGGGGCGGCGCGTCGTCTTTTTGTGGAGGCGCTCGCCGAGGCGCCTCAACGACATGACGCGACGGTCGGGCTGGCCCGCGTCATGGTCTTGGATGGCGAGCATGTTGCCGCGGTCGACCTCCTTCGGCGTGCGCTCGCTCTGAGGCCGGGCCACGCCCCCACGCTGATCGAACTGGGCAAATGCTATCTGGAAATGGGCGAGCGCAGCGCCGGTGAAGCGTCGTTGCGCGCCGCAGCGCACAAAGCGCCGCGGCTGGCCTCCTTGGCGATCTTGGCGCTTGCGGCCGCGCCGCATGGTCGCTTCTTCATACGGCCGAGCGCCGCCGCAGCCTTCCTGGATGCGGGCTCCCCGGTTCAGGCGCGGTAGTAACGACGGTAGACGCCCTTTTCGCGAAGAATTCGCGCGTTGAGCTCTCGGTTGGCCTTCGCCTCCTCTTCAGTGAAGGTGGCCGTCTTGGCGCTCCACGCCTCCCGCCGGATTGGGATGCATTGGGCTACCGGCGTGCCCTTGGACAGTACGCCATTGAAGGCTTCGTCATGCCAGTGGGCCGGAAAATGAATCCTGGCGTCGTGGTATCGATCGCAGTCGACCACGCCGGACAAGGTCGTGAACGGCAAGTCGAAGCGATTGGCCGGATGGGTGAATAGCAGCGAGTAGCCCGCGGGCGCCTCGATCGTCCACAAGTTGTGAAACTTGATTAGGAATCGGTCAGCGTGGAATAGCGGCGAACCGATCACTTGGCTCGACGGATGGAAGCCGATAGGCGCCCGCTCGAAGTCTGCCTCGCCCGCAGGTGGGAGACTGTTATCCCAGGTGAATTCGCCATCCTTCACCCTGACGTCGCAGATCAGAGGGATCAGGAAGCCCGCTGTCATGGCATCGATGAATGGCGAACATCGCTTTACGGTGTCATCCTCAATGTTGGCGGTTGGGTTGAAGGACTGTTGCGGCATGGCCTTGAACCAGTCGGGCAGGGCGCGCGAGGCAGGGATCGGCTGTGGCAGCAGTCCGTCCAGTTCCGGTGGGCACCGGAACGTCAGTGTCATGGCGACGGGTTCCGACATCACGCCTAGAGGCCTCCATTCGAAGCTGTTTTGAGCCCCGTCTACTGACGCCCGGTCAAGTCTCCCTGGGTTTTCCGGAAGCTGCAAGGAAGACTCGCGCTGCGGTGGCCCATGGAACGCCGGTCGCCAGGGGCCCGCGGCCTTGATGCAAGTTCGACGGTAGGGCGGCGGCTCCCCTAAGCCGGAGCCGCGTGGCGTCTCATCGTAAGCGGCGCTCCGAGGGCACCTTCCAGCTCTGAACGAAGCGATGACAATAGCGATCTCGATCGGAGACGAGAGCCGCAGATGTCTGATCTTGACCCCGCACGACCTTGCGCACGACCCGGCGCCGATTGTGGTGCGCCAGCTGGAGCTGATCACCGACGTCGGCGGGCGCCAAGGCCGAGATCATGCGGAGGCGCTGGCGCCTGGCGCGACGGCCCCGGAGGTGGGGCGTCGCCACGGACTGCGGCCGTAGCAGGTGTTCGGTTGGTTGCGCGAGGCCGCGCAAGGCGGCAGAGCCGGCGCCGGCGCTCGTGCCCGTGGTGGTCGATCCGGCCGAACCGGCGATGGCCGTGGCGGCCTTCTCGGCTGCGGATCCCGACGATGCCGCCCATCGATGAGCGACGCCGAAAAGATCGAGCGAAACGACCAGCCGAGGGACCCTTCAGGAGAGGCTGCGGACCCGTTGGGACGCGCGCCGCTCGCCTGGTCTTCCTCGCCTGCGTCTCAACTCTCTGCCCCCGCCCTCGGCCGCCAGGGCATGCTCAATGGCGATGCGGAATGACCACGGGCATCGAAGAATAGCCCCGGATGAGCACCGACGGCACACGGCAGGGCTCTTCGACGACCCGGATTTCTGGAAACCGCGGCAGGATTTCCTCCCAGAGAATCCGCAACTGCAGCTCGGCAAGCCGATTGCCGACGCAGCGGTGAATGCCGAAGCCGAAAGACAGGTGGTTCCTCGGACGATCCCGGTCGATGATGTAGGCTTCGGGGTTCTCGATCACGGTCTCGTCGCGGTTGCCCGAGGCGTACCAGATCAGCACCTTGTCGCCCTTCCTGATGAGCTTCCCGCCGAGCTCGAAGTCCTGTGTTGCGGTGCGCCGCATATTGGAGAGCGGCGTCTGCCAGCGAATGGTCTCCGAAACCATCGACGGGATCAGGCTTGGGTTCGCCTGCAGTTTCCGTAGCTGCTCGGGGTTCTGGTTCATCGCCAGGATCGAGCCGCTCATCGTGTTGCGGGTGGTGTCATTGCCGCCGATGATCAGCAGGAGCAGGTTTCCGAGGTACTCCATGCGGTCCATGTTTCGCGTGGCCTCACCGTGGGCCAGCATCGAGATCAGATCGCCCTTGGGCGGGGCGTTGACCCGCTCGTTCCAGAGCCGCGTGAAGTAATCCACGCAACCGAAGAGCTCCATTCTGCGCTCGGTCTCAAAGTCGTCCGTGACGAACAGGCCTGACTCAGGTCCTGCGGTGGCGATGTCCGACCAGCGGGTCAGCTTGCGCCGTTCATCCCACGGGAAGTCGAACAGCGTGGCCAGCATCTGGGTGGTGAGTTCGATGGAGACCCGGTCGACCCAGTCGAAGGTCTCGCCGATCGGCAGTTCGTCCAGGGTTTTCGCGATACGGCTGCGGATCAACGGCTCCATCAGGTGAAGGTTGGCCGGCGACACGATCGGGCTGACGGTCTTGCGCTGAACGTCGTGCTTGGGCGGGTCCATCGCGATGAACATCGGAAGCGTAAAGTCTTCCTTGGGATCGAAGATGGTGATCGACGGCTCGGACGAAAACACCTCGTGGTTGGTGTCGACCCCCATGATGTCGGCGTAGCGGGTGATCGACCAGAAGGCGCCGTCCCGGTGATGGTGAGCCGGATGCAGATGGATCGGGTCCTCCTTGCGCAAACGCTCCAGATACGGCCACACCGTGTCGGTCCGCCACAGCTCCGTGTCGGCGAGATTGATGTCTTCCAACGGCACTGCGTAGGCTCTTGCGCGGGCCGCGGCCCTCAGATCGATCGAACCGTCGCTCATCGAAGTCTCCATGGCTCGTTCACCCGCCGATCAAGCCGACGCACGAGGTGTCGCCTTTCCAAGCAAAAATCCCTCGTACCCGTTGGCGGCGCTCGCCTGGCACATCTGCAGGTACATCGGCACGCCGCCCGGGTAGTTGAGCAGTTCCCGTGGCTTGCCAGGTATGTTGGCGCCCATGTACCAGGAGTCAGCCAGGGGAAAGAGCGTCATGGCGCCCACGGCCTCGACATGTTCCTTCCACGTCTGTTCGGCGGTGGCGGTCGCCTCGAAGCGGCTGACGCCCGTATCGCGCATGTGTTTCAGGAATTCGACGACCCAGTCGCCCTGCAACTCGGCGCAGGTAGGGCCGTTGCAGAAGCCCGAGGGGCTCTGGGGCCCGTAGAGGAACAGCAGGTTGGGGAAGCCGGCGCTCGCCATGCCCAGGTGGGTCCGCACGCCTTGCGCCCACTTGTCCTTCAGCGTCACCCCGTCGACACCGCGGATGTCGATCTGCGTCAGCCCACCGGTGACCGCATCGAAGCCGGTGGCCAAGACCAGGATGTCGAGGTCGTAGTCGCCGTCCGCCGTCCTCACGCCGCTTGGGGTGATCTCCAGGATCGGGTTGGCCTTCAGATCCACGAGGCGCACATTGTCCTGGTTGAAGACGTCGTAGTACGTCTGCTCCAAGGACGGGCGCTTGACCCCGAAGGGATGCGGCGGCTCCCTGGGCGCGAGCTTTTCCGCGAGCTCCGGATCCCGGATTCGTGCGCGGACCTTCTCGCGCCAGAAATCATAGGCCGTGCGATTGGCCTCCAGGTTCATCATGACGTCGTAGAAAGTCGAGGCCCAGAAGCTGAAACCGCCCGCCGCCCAACTCGCCTCATAGACGGCCTGCCGCTCCTCTGGAGAGACCTCAAGCGCAGACTTCCCGCTCGCGTGGAAGTCGAAGCCACCGAAGCTCTCTCGCCGCCGTGCGAACCGAGCGGGGTAGTCCCGTTTCATCTCGACCTGGACCGCGTCGTCCAGCGCGCATTGCTGCATGGCCAGCGCCAGAATTGGCGTTCTCTGGAAGACAGTCAGCTCGGCGGCCACGGCCGCGGCTTCCTGCACCACCTGGACGCCGCTGGCGCCGGTGCCGATCACGCCCACGCGCTTGGCGGTCAAGTCCAGGCCGTTCTGCGGCCACCAAGCGGTGTGATGCTTGGCGCCCTCGAACTGGTCCAGACCCTTGAGCGTGGGAACATAGGGCTTGGCGGCGAACCCCGTGCAGAGCACCAGGAATTGCGCCCGCACCGCGCCGCCGTCCTGTGTCCTCACGGTCCACTGCTGCCCGCCTTCGTCGAATTCAGCACCTTCGACGCGGGAGTTGAATCGGATGTCGCGGCTCAGATCGAGCTTCTGATCGACGTAACGAAAATAGCGACGAAGCTCGTCCCAGGCCGGGAACCGCTCGGTCCAGGTCCAGTCCCGCCAGAGGTCCTCGCCGGAGAACTCGTACATCGGGACGTGAGTATCGACGCGGGCGCCCGGATAGCAGTTCCAGTACCAGATACCGCCCAGGTCGGCGCCGGCCTCTAGTAGCCGGACCGAGAAGCCCAGCTGGCGCAGGCGATGGAGCTGGTAGAGACCAGTGAACCCCGCGCCGACGACGAGTATATCGAACGTCTCGGGCGCTTCGGTTTTGGACGGGATGCCGGCTTGGGTTGTCATGACTTACGCCAGTCCCAGGTCGCGCCGCGCGAAATCCGCGACCGTCTTGTAGTCGGCCTTGCCGTTCGAGGCCCTTAGAGGCACCCGGGTCACCAGGATGCGCTTGGGGGTCTTGTAGCCGGCCAGGCTGTCGCGCACGTGGCGGCGGACATCGTCCTCGTCGAACGCGGCGCCGCTCGCCACCGCCACCACGCCGGTCACGGCCTGACCCCATTTGCCGTCGGGCACGCCGACCACCAGCGCATCCTCGATCGCCGCGTGGGTCTTCAGCGCCTCTTCCACTTCTTCGGGATAGACCTTCTCGCCCGCGGTGTTGATGCAGGCGCTGCCCCGCCCCAGCAGGGTCATGGCCCCGCTGGCCTCGACAGTGCACCAGTCTCCGGGGATCGAGTAGCGCTGGCCGCCGATGGTCCGGAAGGTCCTGGCGGTCT
The DNA here is from genome assembly GCA_049323595.1 of Pseudomonadota bacterium. Classification (GTDB taxonomy): domain Bacteria; phylum Pseudomonadota; class Alphaproteobacteria; order Caulobacterales; family Caulobacteraceae; genus Phenylobacterium. The sequence continues at coordinate 27,423 of JBMOOD010000020.1, read as the reverse complement.
TTTCCGGATCCTTGTAGTAGCCCAGAGGAATGGGGCCGCCGATGGCGATGATCCCGGCCTTGCCACTGCCGGGCTCTACAAGATTCTCATCCTCGTCAAAGACCTTGCATCGGGGGCCGATCTGGAACGTCGCGGTCATGACCTCACCGTCCTTGGTCATGGCCGAGGAGGCGAAGCCGAGCGCCTCTGAAGCGCCGAAGGAATCCATCAGCACGATCTGCGGAATATGGCGCAACAGCCCGGCCTTGACCTCGCGGCTCCACATCACACCGGAGGAGACCATGGAGACTAGGCTTGAGGTGTCGTTGCGCACAGGACGGTCCTCCAGCGATTTGAGCATCGGCTTGGCGAAGGCATCGCCCACGAGGGCGATGGATTGAACACCGTGGCGCGCGACGACCGACCAGAGTTCGTCGGCGTCGAACGAGGGGCTCTCAAGGGTGACCACGCAGCCGCCGCTCATCATGCATCCGATCGCGGTTATGAGACCGGTTCCGTGCATCATCGGGCAGGCCGGCAGGGTCCGGCTTCCCGGACCGGCGGCGCGAACGAAGTCGAGATGGGCATCAAGGGTTTCCGGCGCCGGCCCCAGCCGCCGCACCGCGTCGAGCTGGGCCTCACGCAGGTCCTCGTGGCGCCACATGACTCCCTTCGGCAGGCCTGTCGTACCGCCCGTATAGATGAACAGAAGGTCGTCTGGAGACCGCTCGATCCCCAACGCCGCGCCATCTCCGGTCGCGGCCAGGTCCTCATATCGCTCCGAGAAGGGCGCCGGCGGATCGTCATCGCCGATCTCAATGAACGTGGCGACCTTGGACAGCCGGTCCCTGAGTTGCAGCACCGTATCGCGAAATTCCGATCCGTAGATCACGGTCTGAGCGTCCGAGTCGTCGAAGATGTAGAACACCTCGTCGGGCTTGTAGCGGTAGTTGACGTTCACATGCGTCAGCCGGCCCTTGAAGCAGGCGGCCAGGGCCTCGCCATACTCCGGGCGGTTGCGCATGTAGAAGGCCACCTTGTCGCCAGCCTTCGCGCCGCGCGCCAGGATTGCGCCCGCCAGGTTGTTTGACCGGCGTGACGTCTCATCCCAGGTAATCATCCGATCCCCGTGAATGAAAGCCGGCGAGTCCGGCGGAAGGACCTTCGGGAGCGCGTCGAGGATGTCGCCGAAATTCCAGGTCATGGGCATGCTTCCTAAGCGGCGATCCAGCCCTGCAGGCGGGCAGCTTCGTTGCGTACGAGCTCTGGTCCGCCGAGCAGCTGCCGATCGAGGCCGATCCGCTTGAACCAGTAGTGCAGCCCCGCGAGGTCAGTGAACCCAATGCCCCCGTGCACCTCCGTCGCCGTGCGGGCGACGAACCGGCCGACCTCTGAGAGATGCGATTTGGCATGGCAGGCCATCAGGGGCGCCTCATCCGGCATATGGTCGAATGCGTGGGCCGCATACCAGACGAGCGACCGGCACGGCTCCAGCGCCGCCGCCATCTCGGCGCACATGTGCTTCACGGCCTGGAAAGATCCGATCGGCCGGCCAAACTGCACGCGCGTGCCTGCGTAGGCCACGGCCTGTTCGATCATCGCCGCGCCTGCGCCCAGAGTGTCGGCGGCCAGCATGATGCGTCCCGCGTCGACGATCCGGCGGGTCGTCCCGGGTCCGCTGCCCGGCAGCGGCTCGGCCGCCACGCCGGACAGGCGCAGCTCGCCCACAGACCGCGTCCTGTCGATCGTCGGAAGGGCGATCAATTCGACGCCGACTGCGTCCGCGGCGACCAGGTGCTGACGCCCGGTTTGGTCGGCCACGAGGATGACCTCGGCGTCGGCCGCATCGAGGGTGAAGAGGGCGCTCCCTTCGAGGCGCCCGTCCTTGGCCCGGACGCCGGCGCCGTCGCGGCTCAGGATCGACTCCGTCACTGCGACAGCCGCGGTCGCCTCGCCGCTGGCGAGCCTCGGCAGCCAGGTCCGTTGCTGACCCGCCGATCCCCCGCTCATGATGGCCAGGGGCGCCATGACATGGGCGCCCGTGAAGTGCGCTGGCGCGACCCGATGCCCCAGCGCCTCGGCGACCAGGGCGGCTTCCAAGAGGCCAAGGCCCAGGCCGCCGTACTCGGCGGGGATAACGACGCCTGGGACGCCAAGGTCGGCCAGGCCCGCCTTGAGCATGGGGCTCACACCCTGCGCCTGAGCCGCGGTGTCGCGCACGTGCTGCAACGGGCAGGCGTCGGCCAGGTACCGCGCGACGCTGTCCTGCAGCATGCGCTGCTCGCTCGAGAGCCCGAACTCCATCAGCGGGCTCCTTCCGCCGCGAGCTTCGGCTCGCGAGGCATGCCGAGCCCGCGCTCAGCGATGATGTTCTTCTGGATCTGGGCGGTGCCGCCGCCGATGATCAGGCCGAGCTGGAACATGTAGTTCTGCTGCCAGGCGCCGTGATCCCGCAAATGCGGCGCGTCATCGTAGAGCACACCCAGTTCGCCCAGGGCGTCGATGCCCAGGGCCGAGATCTGGTGGGCCAGTTCGCAGGCCTGCAGCTTGACGACCAGCCGCGCCAGCCCGGCCTCCCCGCCATTGGCCGACGCGCTGAGCACGCGCAGCCCGTTGAATTTCATGGCGGCGATCTCGGCCTGTAGCCGCACCAGGCGGTCGCGCAGAACCGGGTTGTCCATGATCGCCGCGCCGCCCGCAGTCTCGGTCCGCATCAGCTCGACAAGCGCCTGGAACCGGGACTCCAGCTGGCCGGGATCGCCCAGCATTCCGCGCTCGTGCTTGAGCGTCGTGTTGGCCACGAACCAGCCCTGTCCGCGCTTTCCGACGATCTGCGATTTCGGAACCCTGACGTCGGTGAAGAACGTCTCGTTGAATTCGGCCCGTCCCGTCATGGTCACGAGCGGCCGGACCTCGATGCCCGGCGTGTCCATCGGGAAGATGAGGTAGCTGATCCCGTCGTGCTTGGCCTTGTCCGGCTCGGTGCGGACCAGACAGAAGATCATGTCCGCCTCGCGCGCGGTGCTGGTCCAGATCTTCTGGCCGTTGATGACGAAGTCATCCCCGTCCTCGATCGCGCGCGTCTGGAGGCTGGCGAGATCCGAGCCCGAGCCGGGTTCGGAATAGCCTTGGCACCAGATGAGTTCGCCTCGGATCGTCCGTCCGATCCATTGGCGCTTCTGGTCCTCCGAGCCCAACTCCAACAGGGTCGGAACCAGCATCGAGATGCCCTGGTTCTGCAGTCCGGGCGGGACCCCCGCACAGGTGAACGTCTCGCCGATGATCCGCGATTTCAGGATGTCGGGCGTTGCGCCGAAGCCGCCATACTCCTTGGGGATGGTCCGCGCGGCGTAGCCGTGCTCGATCAGCAACTTCTGCCAGGCCACCGCTTCTGGGGATGGACGCTGCGCGGCCCCGCGCCCCTTGGGCGCCGCGTCGCGATGCGCGGCCAGAAAGTCGAGAACCTCCTGTCGGAAGGCCTGGTGCTCGGGACTGTAGGTCAGGTCCATCGGCGGGTCCTCATGCTGGGCCTACGGGTGGCCATCACGCCGCCTTGCTCGCCGCGAGCGTCCCCAAGGGCTGGAAACAAGGCAGCTGGAAGCCATCCCCGATCACTTGGAAGACCAATTCGACGCGGAGGCCGAGCTGGAGCGCGCTGCGGTCGCAGTTCAGCAATCGAGTCGCCATCCGCACGCCCTCATCCAACTCCACCAGGGCGGCGATGTAGGGAATGTCCGCGGCGAAGGCGGGATGTAGCGCCTGGTGGGTGATGGTCCAGGAGTACAGGCTGCCGGTTCCCCGGACCGGGGTCCAGGCGAAGTCCGGCGACCCGCATTGCGCGCACATGTACCGCGGCAGGAACCGCCAGGCTCGACAGTGATCGCACCGCTGAAAGCGCAGGCGACCATCCTGGCATTGCTGCCAGAACGCCTCGTCCATCGGGTCCTGGGTGCGGGGGAGCGGCGCGGGAACGGTAGGGGGCTGCATCGCCATCAGGTCCTCAGGATCGCCAGGCTGCCGTCGCCAAGATCGCCCCAGCCGGTGACAAGCCCCACCCTGGCGCCCGGCACCTGACGCGCGCCGGCGTCACCGCGCAGCTGCCGCACCGCCTCCAGCACATGATTGAGGCCCCAGACGTGCGCCTCGCTGAGAAGGCCGCCATGGGTGTTCAAGGGATAGCGACCGCCAAGCTGGATTTGACCGTCCTTGACGAAGTCATGGATGGCGCCGGGCTCGCTGAACCCCAGCGCCTCAAGCTGCAGCAGGACAACATAGGTGAAGCAGTCGTAGACCTGCAGGAAGTCCATGTCCCGGGCCGTGACGCCGGCCATCTCGAACGCCCGCGGCGCGGCGTAAGCGAGACCGATCTTCAGCATGTCGGGACGGGAGGGAATGTCGTCGGCCGGATAGGGATGCCCTTCGGCCGCGCCGGCGATCAGCACCGGCCGGTGCGGCAGGTCTCGAGCCCGTTCGGCGCTGGTGACGACGACCGCGCAGGCGCCGTCCGTCTCGAGGCAGCAGTCGTAAAGGCGGAGGGGCTCGGAGATCCACCTCGCGTTCAGGTACTCATCCATGTCCAGCGGCCGGCCGTACGTCATGGCGTTCGGGTTCAGCTGGGCATGGGCCCGGCAGGCCAGGGCGACTTCCCCCATCGCTTCGTCGGGCACGCCGTAGAGTTGCTTGTGGCGCGTCGCGATCCAGGAGTACATCTGCGCCGGCATCATCACGCCATAGGGCATGTAGAAGCCCTGGATGGTCCGGGTCAGGGTGTTCATGTTCATGGCCCGCTGCGGCGGCCGGCCGGGCTTGGGGCGGAGGGCGGAGTAGCCGTTCCAGCCCAGCACCACGAGCACATTGTCAGCAATGCCGGCGGCCACGGCCATCGCGGCGTTCTGCAGCGCCGTTGTCGGGCTCGCCCCGCCCATGTGGACCGTCGAGGCGTAACGGAGCACATCGACGCCCAGGTTCGCGGCCAGCTCCTCGGAGGTGGTGTAGATCGGCGGCGGCACCATGCCGTCGATTTCCGATGGCCGCAGCCCGGCGTCGGCGATGGCCTTGCGAGCCGCCTCCAGCATGAGGTCCACGGCGGTGCGTTCGGACCCTTTGACATATTCCGTCTCGCCGATGCCGACGATCGCCGCCTTGTCGCTGAAGCTCACGGTTCCTCCGAGTTTCCGGGCGCCTCTCCGGCGTCCCGCAGTGCGATACGAGACGGTCCGGCTAGGTGGGTGGGATCAGGCAGGAATGGATGGACTCGTCGCCGTCCACCTGCCGCGCCAAGGTGCGGATGGCCAGCTCGGCGTCACACAGGGCGAAGTCGTGGGTGTGCATCAACTCGAGCGGCAAGGATCGCGCCTCGATCAGGTCGATGGCCTTGCGATACCCCGATGAGGTGACACCGATGGCGCCCTTGATGGTGATCTCCTTGAAGACGATCAGGTCGGAGACGAAGTCCGGTATGGGCTTGAACCCTTTCACCCCGGCCAAGACGATTGTGCCGCCGGCGCGCACATAGCTCAGGGCCTCGCGGACCGGGTCGGTCGCGTAGGACGTCACCTCTACGACCACGTCGGCGCCCCGGCCGCCGGTCAGTACCTTGATGCGTTCGATGGCGTCCTCGTTCTGAACGTCGATGGTGTGATGCGCCCCGAAGGTCCGGGCGAGGTCGAGTTTCCGCGCATCTGCGGCCATGCCTGTGACGATGATCTTCCCCGCCCCGGCCTGACGGGCGGCGATGACGCTGGCGAGGCCCCTTTGCCCGGGGCCGAGGACGACCACCGTGTCGCCCACCTGGGTCTGAGGGATCTCCACGGCCCAACGGAATCCCGCTCCCAGCGGGTTGAACATCACCGCGAGCTCGGGCGGCAAGGTCTTGTCCATCCGGTGCACGATCGTGTGGGGCGCGAGGTACATGTACTGCGCGTAGGCGCCCCACAGGCCGGGCTGGTTCGATAGCGGGATGTAGGAGTAGATCTGCCGGTCTGCGCAAAGATGGTAGCGGCCCCCGAGGCAGGTGTCGCAGCTGTGGCAGGACAGCATGGTCTCCACGGCGACGCGATCTCCGACGTCGACGCCCCAGCGGCGGGCCGCCTTGTCGCCGATCGCTGCGATGATCCCCACCGGCTCATGTCCGGGGATGACCGGCATCGGTGTCTTCAGCACCCCTTCGAACTGCTCGTAGTCGCTGCCGCAGATCCCACAGGCCTCGATCCGAAGGATCGCGCTGTCGGCCTCGATCGCGGGAATCGGAAGATCGCGCATCTCCAGGCGGCGCGGCGCCGTTTGAACCATCGCAAATGTCGTGGCGGGGATCACGGGCGGAACTCCAGTCGCGGCCCAACATCGTAACACGTATATGTCGTAGTCAACTTATATCTGTTATGACATCGGAGTGGGCAGGAGTTCACGCTGACGATCTGCGGCTTGCCGCACATCGTCTCCTGACAGGGATTGAATGCGATGGCCGCCAGTGGAGCGAGGGTCGATCTCCTCAGCCTGGACCAGGCGAAAGCCGCGGCAAGCGCCGCGGGCGTATCCGAGCAGATGGCGCCGCTCAGCGTCTTCCGGGTCTTGCTGCGACACCCCGACGTCGCGAAGGAGTTGGCCTCAACCCTCACCACCCTGCTTTTCCGCGGCAACAGGCTCGATGCGAGACTGCGCGAACTCATCATCATGCGGATCGGATGGCGGACCGGCTCGGTCTATGAATGGACCCAGCACTGGCGGGTGGCGCGCGGGCTCGGGATCCCGGAGGCCGACCTGGCCGCCACGCGGGATTGGCAGGGCGCGGCGAACCTGACCGAGGCCGACCGAGCGGTCCTGCAGGCCACCGACGACACCCTCGACGGCGGCATGATCGGCGAGGCCACCTGGGAGGCCTGCTGCCGCCACCTTGCGACGGACGCCGAGCGGATCGAACTGGTGGTCGCCATCGGCAACTGGACCATGTTTTCCCAGCTCCTCAAGAGCCTGCGGGTTCCCTTGGAGGACGGCGTGGAAGCGTGGCCGCCGGATGGCAGGGCGCCGCAGCCGTGAGCCAGCCAATCCCCAACGCGCGAGGGACCATGACCCGCCACCCGATCTCGCCCGATCTCGTCGGGCTCGAGTTTCCCGTCACTACACAGACCTGGTCTTCGAAGGACGCGATGCTCTACGCCTTGGGGGTCGGAGCCAGGCCCGCCGCAGACCTGGACTTCATCTACGAAGGCCGGGGCCCGAAGGTGCTCCCCACCTACGCGGTCATTCCGGGCGGAACAGCGCTGGGCGGCATGATGCGCGCCGTCGAGATGCGCCTCGAAATGCTCCTGCACGGCGAGCAGGCCATCGAGCTGTTCCGGCCGCTCCCGCCCGACGGAACCGTCGAGGTGACCGGCCGGATCACCGAGGTCTGGGACAAGGGGAAAGCTGCTGTGCTGGGGGTGGAGAGTCGGGGTCGAGACGCCGATGGAGACCTCTTCCGGACGCACGCAACGCTGTTCGTCCGCGGCGCCGGCGGCTTCGGGGGCGAGCGCGGCCCGGTCGGCGAGAGCGCAACCCTCCCCGATCGGGCGCCGGACATCGTGGCTCGCTTCGACACGCGCCCGGAACAGGGTGCGATCTACCGGCTCTCCGGCGATCGCAATCCGATCCACATCGATCCGGCGTTCGCAAAAATGGGCGGCTTCGACGCGCCCTTCATGCATGGACTGTGCACCTACGGAATTGTCGGCCGAGCCGTCCTGCGCGAACTCTGCGCAGACGATCCCGCCGCGTTCCGCGCGTTCCAGGGCCGCTTCGCCGATCGAGTGGCGTATGGCGATACGATCGTCACCAAGATATGGCGCACGAGCGACGGTGAGGCGATCATCCAGGGCGAAACAGGAGACGGCCGCATCGTCCTGTCTCAATCCAGGGCGAAGTTCGCGGTCTAGGCGCAGCATGAAAACCCCGCGTTATCCCCACTTGCTGTCGCCGCAGGATCTGGGCTTCGTCACCCTTCCGAACCGCACCCTGATGGGCTCGATGCACACCGGCCTTGAGGAGGCCCCGCATGGGTACGAGCGCCAGGCCCGGTTCTTTGCGCGGAGGGCTGAAGGCGGCGCTGGATTGATTGTGACAGGCGGCGTATCGCCCAACGCCGCAGGCCGTCTCGGCAGGAATGGGGCCGTAATGACCGAGGCGGTCGTGGCTGACCACGGCAGGATTGCATCGGCGGTCCATCTCGCGGGCGGACGAATAGTGCTGCAGCTCCTGCATGCTGGCCGCTACGCGCGCCATGAGGGTCTGGTCGCCCCTTCGAGGATCGCCTCCAGGATCAACCCCTTGGCGCCACGCGAGATGAGCGAGGAAGAGATTTTCGATACGATCCAGGATTTTGCGAACGCCGCGATGCTCGCCAAAGACGCCGGCTACGACGGGGTCGAAATCATGGGGTCCGAAGGCTACCTTCTTAACCAGTTTCTGGCGCCGCGCACCAACCAGCGCACCGACGATTGGGGTGGCTCGGCCTCCAATCGCCAGCGGCTGCCTGCCGAGATCGTCCGGGCAGTTCGCGCCCGCTGCGGCGAGCGGTTCATTCTCATCTACCGCCAGTCGCTGCTCGACCTTGTGGAGGGTGGCAGCACCTTCGACGAGGTGGTCTGTCAGGCCAAGGCCGTAGAGGCTGCCGGCGCGAACCTGATCAACACTGGGGTCGGTTGGCACGAGGCGCGGATACCGACCATCGCCCACATGGTGCCCCGGGGAGCCTTCGCCTGGGCGGCCGCGCGGCTCCGGTCGCACCTAAATGTTCCCGTCATCGCTTCGAACCGGATAAATACGCCGGAACTCGCCGAGCGATTGATCGCAGGCGGCAAGGCCGACATGGTTTCCATGGCGCGGCCGTTTCTGTCCGATCCCGACTTCGTCGCAAAGGCCCGCGCCGGGCGACGCGCCGCGATCAATGTGTGCATCGGCTGCAATCAAGCCTGCCTGGACAACGCCTTCACCGGCAAGCTCACGACCTGCATGCTCAATCCCGCCGCCTGCCGGGAGGCCGAGTTCGGCGATGTCGCAGCGCCGATCGAACCCAAGCGTATCGCGGTTGTTGGTGCGGGGCCGGCTGGCTTGGCCGCGGCGGTGACAAGTGCGGAGCGGGGCCACAGGGTCACCCTGTTCGAGAGGTCAGACCAGATCGGCGGCCAATTCAATCTCGCGCGCCGGATTCCTGGCAAGGAGGACTACGCCGAAACCATTGGGTATTACGGCGGGCGGCTGTTGGAGCTCGGGGTGGAGGTGCGGTTGGGCGCCGCTGTGGGTCCGCAGGAGCTCACTCCCGCCGCCTATGATCATGTCATCGTCGCCACTGGCGTTGAGCCGCGAACGCTGGACTCGGTCGGCGTCAACGATCCCCGTGTGCTCACCTACGCGCAGGCGATTGAAACGCCGGAACTGGCGGGCGATACCGTGGCGATCTTGGGCGCTGGAGGCATCGGCGTCGATGTGGCCCAACTGCTGGCGCATCCCACCGGAACCATCGATCCCGCCGCTCCAGACATCGAGGCATTCTCGCAGGACTGGGGCATCGACACTGCCTTCAACGAGCGCGGCGGCTTGCGGACCCCTCCCAAGACCTGGCCTTCGCCCCGGCAGATCACCCTCTTCCAGCGCAAACCGGGATCGGCGTTCGGCGCCGGCCTGAGCAAGACTCGGGGCTGGGCCAACGTCGGGGAGGTCGCGCGCCGGGGCGTGGCCATGACCGGAGGTGTCGTCTATGGCCACCTCCACCCGGAGGGCCTCCATGTCACGGTGGACGGCGTCCCACAGTTGATCGCGGCCGACACCTTCGTGGTATGCATCGGCCAAGAGCCGCAGGCGGAAATCGTCCCGTCGCTTGCGGCGAAGCAGATGCCATATTCGCTGGTTGGGGGCGCGCGCGACGCAACCGGACTGGATGCGGTGCGGGCCATTGAGGAAGGAACGCGGGCAGCGCTCACGATATGAGCGGGCGCCCAAGGATTTGAAAGCATGTCCAAGCCTGATCAGTCAGTCGTCAAGTCCGCCGCCCGAACCCTGGAGATCTTCGAATATTTCGATGAGGCCCGCAGGCCCGCCCACATTCAAGACGTGGCCCAGGCGCTAGGCTATCCCCATTCCAGCACCGGCGCGCTACTTCGAAGCCTCGCCGACCTTGGTTATCTTGAATTCTCCGCCAGCGACAAGACCTTCTTCCCGTCCATCCGTGTGTCCCTCCTCGGGCACTGGGTGGGGGACGAGATCCTTCCGCTGCGACGCATTCAGCAACAGATGCGCGAGATCGCGGAGCAAACCCAGATGACCGTGGTGCTTGGCGCGGCGAGCGGCGGCTATTGCCAGTATGTGCGCGTGATCGAGGGCACGACGCCCATCCGGTACCACGTCAAGGCCGGCACGCGGCGATGCCTTGCCCGCTCGACCCTCGGGAGCGCGCTGCTGGCGATGGAACCCCCGGATCGCCGGGCGCAGCTGATCGCCGAGGCGCTCGCGGTCTGGGACGGCGACGAGGCCGCCCCCCGCCCGCAGGAGGTCGCCGCAGAGGTGGCCCAGGTCGCCGCCCGCGGCCATGCGTTCAATTCCGGACTGGTGAACGCCCAGGCCGCGATGCTGGCCATTCCACTCGCAGTCAACCCCCCAGCGCGGCCGTTGGCGCTGGGCGTGGCCGCCCCCAAGGACCTCTTCCGGGGTCGCCGACCCGAACTGCTCCGGATCATGCGCGGCGCCCTCGGCCGCCTTGGCGAGCCGCCTCGTCGGCTGGTTGCGAAGACCGCCTGACCGATGCCGGGCGGCCTCAGGCGGGCCTGGGGTTCTGGATCAGGACAGTGCCCTGCGCCGAACAGCAGAGCCGACCCTCGTTCTCCATCTCGATCCGCACGACCGCGGTCTGCTTGGTCATCGAGATGATCTCCGCCTGCGCCGTGACCGTCCCGCGACTGACCGGGGCCAAGAGATTGATCTTGAACTCCGTGGTCGCCGCCCATTGGCCCTTCTCCATGTGGGGATAGCAGACGCACCCCAACACATGGTCGCAGGCCGCCGACAGGACGCCGCCGTGCATGTTGCCGAAGCCGGTCAGCAGCTTGGGGTCAACGGGCATGTCAGCGGTCAGTCGGCCCGGCTCCATGGCCGTGATCCTCAGGCCGAGGAACTCCGGCAGGCCGGTCATCCGATTGCTCGAGGCCATGAAGCCCTCGACCATCTCGGGGTGGAATTCAGGCATTCTGCGCGGGACCATCGATGTTCCTTTCAGCTTCAGCGGAAACGGTCGGCTCGGGATAGCGCTTGCTCCGCCCCGCTGACGAGATCCTCCAGGACGTCTCGCGCCGGGCGGATCGCCTTGATCAGACCGATGCCCTGGCCGGCAAACCCCGGGGCGACGTCCTTGCGCTGGTCGCGGGTCGCGGCCGCCAGCACCGGTCCTGCGATCATCGACTGGAACGGCATCGGCAGGGGTTGCTTGTCGGCGTCGACCCAGGCCTGAGCCCACTTGTTGCGAATGATCCGCGCCGGCTTGCCCGTGACCGACTTCGACACCACCGTGTCTCCGTCGCCGTACTCCACCAGGACTTCCTTCTGGAACTGCTGGATCCCGGCCTCTTCCGTGGCCAGGAATGCGGTGCCGACCCACGCGCCATCGGCGCCCAGCATCATCGCGGCGGCCACGCCGCGGCCATCGGTGATCCCACCGGCCCCGAGCACCGGCATCCGGCCGGCCATGGCGTCGACGACCTGAGGGATCAGCGCCATGGTTCCGATCGGCGAATTGTGCCCGCCCCCGTCATGGCCCTGGGCGACGACGACATCGATGCCGGAGGCAGCGACCTGCAGGGCGTGCTTTACCGAGCCGATCACCGCCATCACCTTGGTGCCGTTGGCCTTCAACCGATCCATCCAGGGGCCGGGATTTCCCAACCCGGCCGCATAGACGGGCACCTTCTCCTCGACCACCACCTCCATCTGCGCCTCGAAGAACTCCTTCGAGAAAAACGCCGGGCCGCGCTGAGCCTCGCCGTTCGCCAGTTCCCGTGCGCGAGCGACCTGCTCAAGGCCCTCCACGCGCATGAAGTCCGCCGCGAAGGCCCGGTATTCGCCGATCAGCTCCATCGAGGACGGCTTGGCCAGGTCTCCGGAGGGGCCCGCATCCGCGGCGTCGCGGCGCACCGACGCCGGCAGCAAGGTGTCGACGCCGAAGGGCTTGTCGGTTAGCGATCGGACCTCGCGGATCCAGGCGCGCAGTTCCTCCGGCGCGCAAGCTGCCGCGCCAAGGACGCCCAGGCCCCCCGCGTTCGAGACGGCTGCCGCCAGGCGGGGCACGCTGGCGCCGCCCATCCCGGCCAGGACAATCGGATACTTGATGCCGAAGACTTCGCAGATGCGGCTATGCAACGCCATGAGTTGGGGTCCTTCTTGTGAGCGCGACGATGGCGGGGCGGGGATCAACGGCCGTGGAAGACAGGTTTGCGCTTCTGCATGAAGGCGAGCGGACCCTCCCGTGCATCCTCGGTTCGAAAGACCGGCGCCGCCATTTCGGACTCGATCTGCATGGCGTCGGCTTCAGGGCGCCCCAAACAAGCGCGAGCGGACCGGCGGATGGCCTGCACGGCGATCGGACCGTTTGCCGCGATGCGCTCGGCCAATTCCAACGCGGCGGGCAGGACTTCGCCCTGCGGCACGACGCGATTGAGGAACCCCAGCTCAAGCGCCTCGGCGGCGGTGATCAGGTCGCCGGTCAGCAACAACTCCATGGCGCGCGCGTAGGGAATCTGGCGTGGCAGCCGCACTGTTGAGCCGCCCCCCGGGAAGATCGCCCATTTGACCTCCTGCACGCCGAGTTTGGCGGTGTCGGACGCGATGCGAAGGTCCGTGCCTTGGGCCAGTTCCATGCCGCCGGCGATCGCGTGGCCGTTGATCGCCGCGATCACCGGCTTGACCACATCGAACGTCCTCAGAAGTCCTGTGCCGAGCATGTCCCGGTCAGCCAGGACGCGCCGGTCCCACTCGTCTTCCGGCGGGCGTGCGCGGCTCATCAGCGGGATGAATCTTCCCAGGTCGGCCCCTGAGCAGAACGCCTTGTCGCCGGCGCCGGTCACGAGGGCGACGCGGACCTCCGGGTCGTCTCGCACCCGCGTCCAGGCCTCGGCCAGGCGAACGAGCATCTCTGGGGAGATGGCGTTGAGCGCCTGTGGGCGATTGAGCGTGATGATCGCCACGTGTCCGCGCCGCTCGAAATTGACGACCTCGCCCATACATCCTCCGACACATATGTGTTTTCTGGTGTCACGTTCATGCTACGCTGGCTAGCCCCAGGACGCAAAGCGGGATATTGCCGGCTTGTTGACCATTGGCTGCTCGCGCGGCTTATCGACATGCGAATCTGTCGGGTCGAGCGCAAAAGCGAGAACCACTTATGAATGAACCGAGCTCGGCTGTCTTCAGGAGCAGCGACGGCCTCGAACTCGCCGCGGACCGGTATGGTCGGCCGAAGCGCGGCTCCGTCCTCATGGCGCACGGCGGCGGCCAGACCCGGCATGCCTGGGCCAAGACCGCGGCGGCGCTTGCGGGTCGCGGCTGGGAAGTGGTCACGCTCGATCTCCGCGGCCATGGCGACAGTGGCTGGTCGCCCACGGGCGACTATGGAATTGAGCGGTTCGCTGACGATCTCGCGGAGGTCGCGCGCGCGATGGGCGGCCGTCCGGCGCTAATCGGCGCGTCGCTCGGCGGTCTCGCTGGACTATACGCGGAGGCCGAGATCGCGCCGGGGGGTTTCAGCTCGATCACGCTGGTCGACATCGTTCCGAGCATGGATCCGAACGGCGCCGCCAAGGTGATGGAGTTCATGAGCGCCCATGTCGCTCAAGGATTCGGTAGCCTTGAAGAGGCGGCCGAGGTCATCGCGGCCTATCTGCCTCACCGTCCGAGGCCAGCGGATCACTCTGGACTGGCCAAGAACCTGCGGCAGGGCGACGATGGTCGGCTCCGCTGGCACTGGGATCCCGGCTTTGTCTCCGGCGTCCATCGCGGTCGATCCTTGCGGGACGCCGACGCGTTCCAGGCCCGATTGCCCGCGTTGACGCTTCCGGTGCATCTCATCAGGGGCCGGCTGAGCGAACTCGTTTCTAGGGAGGCGGCGGAGGCGTTCGTCGCGCAGCTTCCCAACGCAAGGTTCACCGATGTCGCCGGCGCGTCGCACATGGTGGCGGGCGATCGCAACGACGCTTTTCTCAGCGCTGCAGTCGGATTTCTTGAGGATCTGGACCCTGAGACGCAGGCCAATACAGGCTGAAACCTTGCTGGGCATCTTCGCCCTGACGCCTCTCGCCTCGGGTTCCGAAGCGATCGTCACGAGGCGCTCGACGAGCTGCTGACACTTGCCCCGCATGGTGAGAAGGTGACGCGCGCATCGTTTCTGACCCGCTCGGTTACCCCGAAGCCGGCTTCAGGCGTGCATAGACCGGCGCATCTAGCGGCTGCGAGGTCGAAGAACTGCCGCATTCGCGCCAGCAAGGCCCGCGACCTCAGCGCCGTGGCGCGGTATGGGCGCACCTAGAGTGGGGGATCGCCTGGATCGCGACGGTACCCGCTGGCGGCGTGAGCCCATTCAGCCGTATCATGGGGAATGCATTCGGTGTCGGCAGGCGCTGTAAAAATTCGGGTCGAGGCGCTCATGCAGCGCTGAAGCGGTGCAAGCCACCGCCCAGTTGTGTGGAAAGCGGATGGCGCGCGCGAGGGGCGGGATCGATCATCAGAAGACCGCTGCACTCCTGAAGGCCGCAGAGGCGGCAATCTCCCGACACGGGGTGCGCGTCTCTCTTGTCCAGATCGCGCGGTACGCCGGCGTTTCGAAGCAGACCCTTTACAATCGATTTGGGGGGCGGCGGGGGTTCTTCGCCGCTCTGGGTGCGGACCAGGCGTCGAACTGTCCGCCGCCCGTGGTCGACCCGCCCCACACCCAGCCGCCGTCTGAGGCGCTTGAGAGATATGCGGACGCGATGCTGGCCTACCTCAACCGGCCGCTCCATCGTGAACTGCTGGCGCCGCGCACGGTCGAGACAGAAGCTGCGGGCGCGGCATGGCGACAGGATGTGCTCGGACGCGCGCGCAGGGAGCTTGAAGGATGGTTCGTTCAGCAGGCCAAGATTGGGCGGCTGCACATTTCCGACCCAGGTGCGATGGCTGCTTTAATCATCCAGCTATGCGTGGCGCAGGCGGTGGCGCCGGTCGGCGTATCCGGAGAACCGAACCCATCTCCTCTCGCTGAAACGAAGCTGGTCTCACGGGTTATCAATATTATCCTCTGCGAAGCAGGAAACTCCGTGGCGGCTCGCGCGGCCCCGACCCTGCGCGCTTAAGCGTGCGTCCGAACGAGCGAGGGTTGGCGCACGTCCTTCGGGCTGGCGTGCGGCGGGAACGGCATGCTGTTGTGATCGGGATTGTGAATCTCGGAGGCGGTCAGGGGCCGCGAGATTGAAGACGCGCCTCGTCGACGCGGTCCTCTCGAGGGCACTGAGGCCGCAATACGTACGATTTGGCCTTCGGCCGGATCCTGTCCTAAGCCGTGGTGTGGCTTCGGCGATGCGATCACCGCGATCTCCGGCTGGGCCGGATCTGGTCAGGCGGCCACAGCGGGCAGGCTGACGAGGGCATCATCGCTGAGCCGTGCGAAGCTTTCCAGCGGCATTCAGCGGGAGCGCTGGACGGCCCATTCGTCGGACTGCTCGAGCAGGATGGCGCCCGACGAGGCGGGCGAGCGCGGCCTCGTTGGGGAAGATGCCGACCACCTCGGTGCGATGCTTGATCTCCCGGTTTGTCAAACGGCGCGCAATTGGGACCCCCTATGGGCGCCGAATAGGGACCCCCTTTCATCCGCGGATCAGCGGCGAGGCGCGTAGCCCTCAGCCAGCGCAGCGCCTCGCCGCTGGGTGAGCCACTGCCCGTTCAGCCGCCCCGGAGGGGGGTCTGGGGAGAGGTTGAACGGATTGTGGATAACTTGACGGGCGGGCGGCGGATCAGTTGCGGTTTCCGAGCCGCCAGCTGTCGTTGCCGGTCTCGACGATGTCGCAGTGGTGGGTGAGCCGGTCGAGCAGGGCCGTGGTCATCTTGGCGTCGCCGAAGACGGTGGGCCATTCGCCGAAGGCCAGGTTGGTCGTGATGATCACCGAGGTCTTCTCGTAGAGCTTGCTGACTAGGTGGAACAGCCGCTGGCCGCCAGACTGAGCCAGCGGCAGGTAGCCCAGCTCGTCGAGCACGACGAGGTCGAGGCGGGAGAGCTGGGCGGCCAGGGTCCCGGCCTTGCCGCGGCGGGCCTCGTCCTCCAGCTGGTTGACCAGATCGACGGTGTTGAAGTAGCGGCCGCGGGCGCCGGCGCGCACGACGTTGGCGGTGATGGCGATGGCCAGGTGGGTCTTGCCGGTGCCGGTCCCGCCGACCAGGACGACGTTGCGATGGCTGGCCAGGAAGGCGCCGTCGTGCAGCGAGCGCACCAGGCCCTCGTTGATCGGCGCGCCCTCGAAGCTGAAGGCGGCCAGGTCCTTCATCACCGGCAGCTTGGCGGCGGTCAGGCGATAGCGGATGGAGGCGGCCTGGCGATGGGCGGTCTCGGCCCCCAGCAGATCGGCCAGGATCTCCATGGCCGTGCGGTTGCGCTGAAGGCCCGTGGTGAGGTGGCGCCGGAAATTCGGACAGGCGGCTAAGGTAGGTTCGACCTCTTTGAAGGACGGACTTTATGACTGGGAAGCGGAAGCGGTACTCGGCTGATTTCAAGGCCAAGGTGGCGCTGGAGGCGTTGAAGGAGACCTGACCCTGTCGCAACTGGCGGCGAAGCACGGTGTCCACCAGACGAAGATCGCGGCTTGGCGCAAACAGGCGGTCGAGGGGCTTTCCGGGGTGTTCTCGGGCAAGGTCGAGGCGAGGGAAGCCGCCCGCGAGGGGGAAGTCGATAAGCTGCACGCCAAGATCGGGCAACTGGTGGTGGAGCGGGATTTTCTAGCCAAAGCCTTCGGTCGTTGAGCCTGGACCGGAGGCGGCGGATGATGGAGCCCGAGCATCCCCGACTGTCGATCCAGCGTCAGTGCGCGCTGGTGTCGATCAGCCGCTCGGCGTTCTACTACCGGCCAGCGGGGGAGACCCCGTTGAACCTGGCGCTGATGCGGCTGATCGACGAGGCGTTCCTGGAGACGCCCTGGTACGGCTCACGCCAGATGGCCCGCCATCTTCGCCGCCAGGGTTATGTGGTGGGCCGCATGCGGGTGCGGCGGCTGATGGCCAAGATGGGCCTGGCGCCGATCTATCAAAGGCCGCGCACCACGATCCCGCACCACGAGCACCGAGCCTACAAGTACCTGCTGCGGGGCCTGGCCATCGAGCGGCCCAACCAGGTCTGGCGCGCCGACATCACCTATATCCCGATGTGCCGGGGCTTTTTGTACCTGGTGGCGGTGATGGACTGGGCGACGCGGAAGGTCCTGTCCTGGCGGCTCTCCAACAGCATGGACGCGGAGTTTTGCATCCAGGCCTTGGAGGAAGCCCTGGCCCGTTACGGGCCGCCGGAGATCTTCAACACCGACCAGGGCAGCCAGTTTACCTCGCCGCGCTTCGTCGATGGGCTGAAGGACGCCGGCGTGCGGGTCTCCATGGATGGCCGCGGCCGCTGGATGGACAACGTCTTCATCGAGCGCCCGTGGCGCAGCCTCAAATACGAGTGCGTCTACATCCACGCTTTCGAGACCGGATCGGAGCTGCGCACCGGGCTCACCCGGTGGATCGGCTACTACAACACCAACCGGCCTCACTCGGCCCTTGCCGGGGCCACCCCCGACGAGGCCTATGGGCAAATCCAGGCGCCGCCCTACCCGGGGCTCGCCCCGGATAGGGCCAACCTTGAGCACAAACTGGTGGCGTGATCTGAACCCGAAACAACCTTAGCCGCCTGCCCGAGTTTCCGGCGCCACTTCACTGAAAACCGATCGGCAAAGCAGCGTCCGGGCGTTTGATTTGCCTCAACGCGGGTCTAAACTTGTAGGCGAACTATTGCGAGGTGACGTCGGAGGCGCACGGCCATGCACGTGTTCAAGGTTGTGAAGGAGCCCTATGGTTGGGCCGTCCGCATGGATGAGGCCATGAGCACGCCCTTCTGGTCACGGGAGTTGGCCGTGCAGGAAGCCAACTGCCTATGTGACGAGCTACGCAGCCACGGTGTGCTGGCCGAAGTGATTGTCGAAGGCGGGGATCCGTCTGATGCAATCACCGGGGGCGGACGGGTTGCTGCGAGCTTCCTGGGCGCTCGGCTGAAAAACCGCCGTCCGCGCCGTGCATTATGATAAACCATGCCCGCCCATAGTCTCCGGATCGGCGCGTGAGGCCCATCCCGAGGTTCGGTAAGCCCCCAATGCACTGGCCGGGGTTCGAGCAATCGTCCGGCGGTATGCGCGGCCTGCTGGCCGGGGCTCCGACCACTCCATGGGACGAACGGCCGATCCGGGAGGAGCTATTCAGCGTCGAGCGCCTCGAGGAGCATGCCCGCAGCTTGGCAGCTGCGCAGGTTCTGTTGCCTAAGCCCGACGGCGGCGACCTCCTGGCCAGACGACTGGCGCAGAATGAAACGGTGCTGACCAACGCCTATCGCGACATCGCCGCGGCGGTGGAGGCCGGCGCGGCGATCACACCGGCCGCCGAATGGTTGGTCGATAATTTCCATGTTGTCGAAGCGCAGATCCGCAACATCCGCTCAGATCTGCCGCGAGGATATTATCGACAGCTGCCCAAGCTCGCGGCGGGGCCCTTCGCGGGTCTGCCACAGGTGTTCGCCGTGGCCTGGGCTTTGGTTGCGCACACCGACAGCCGCTTCGATCCGGAGCAGCTGCGGCGCTACATCCGCGCCTATCAGGAGGTCCGGCCGCTCACCATCGGCGAGTTGTGGGCGGTGGCCATCACCCTGCGCATCGTGCTCGTCGAGAACCTGAGGCGGCTCGCGGACCGGGTGGTCGCCAGCCGTGCCGGCCGGCGCGCCGCCGACGAATTGGCTGACCGCCTGCTGGGCGCTGGCGGCCGCCCGGCGGAGCCACCGGCCGCCGTGTTGGCCAGCTTCGACAGGCCGGATCTGCCCGATGCATTCTTTGTTCAGCTGGTGCAGCGGCTGCGCGATCAGGATCCCGGCATCGCGCCGGCCCTGACCTGGCTCGACGAGCGTCTCGCCACGCGCGGGGAGACTTCGGATTCCGTGGTGCGCGAGGAGCAGCAACGCCAGGTCTCCGGCAGCGTGACCGTGCGCAACATCGTCACCAGCATGCGCTTCATCTCCGAGGTGGACTGGACCGAGCTCTTCGAGAGCATGAGCCTCGTCGACGACGTGCTGAGGGCCGGCAGCCTGTTTGCGCAAATGGATTTTCCGACGCGCAACCTTTATCGCACCGCGATCGAGGATCTGGCGCGGGGCAGCGGCCGCGCCGAACTGGAGGTCGCCCGATCGGCCCTGCTGATGGCGGGCGAGGGGCGCGCGGTCGATCCGGAAGCGCCCGAGGCCCGGTTGGGCGACCCCGGCTATTATCTCATCGCCGGAGGTAGGGCCCGCTTCGAGACGATGCTCGGCTACCGCCCGCCGTTCATCACCTGGCTTGCGGGCGTCTACCGCGCGCTTGGCATCGGCGGCTATGTCAGCGCCGGCGCCATCG
This sequence comes from Pseudomonadota bacterium, assembly GCA_049323595.1. Classification (GTDB taxonomy): domain Bacteria; phylum Pseudomonadota; class Alphaproteobacteria; order Caulobacterales; family Caulobacteraceae; genus Phenylobacterium. Next base: position 7,786 of record JBMOOD010000020.1, on the reverse strand, counting down.
TCGCCACGATCTGCCTCGCGCTTCCCCTGTCCATCCTGGCGCGCGAAGGTGTCGCCGGGCCATGGCTGGCCGCCTTGGCCGTTCTCGGCGTCGCCCCCGCTGTCGATCTCGCCGTGGCGGTGGTCAATTACCTGGTGACCCGCGGATTCCGCGCGACGCTGCTTCCGGCCGTGGAGCTGAAGGGCGAGGTTCCGGCGCGATGGCGCACCCTGGTCGCCGTTCCCACCCTGTTGACTTCTCCGGGCGCCATCGACGAACAGGTGGGGCGTCTCGAGATCCACTATCTGGCCAGCCCGCCCGGCGAGCTTTATTTCGCGCTGCTCACAGACTGGGGCGACGCCCCGAGTGAGCATATGGAGGGCGACGTCGCCTTGCTTGCGGCGGCGCGGGAGGCGGTCGCCCGGCTCAACGCCAAATACGGGCCCGCGTCGGCGGGCGAGCGGTTCCTGCTGCTGCATCGGCGGCGAGTGTGGAATGACAGCGAACGGCGCTGGATCGGGTGGGAGCGCAAACGCGGCAAGCTGCTGGAGCTTAATCAACTGCTCCGGGGCGGGCAGGGGACCACCTACCTCGAGCCCGTCCGGGCGCCACTGGGTGTCCGATATGTGATCACCCTCGATGCGGACACCCAGCTGCCGCGCGAGACCGTCCCACGGCTGATCGGCAAGATGGCCCATCCGCTGAACCGGCCCCGCCTCGACCCGAAGCGCCGGCGGGTGGTCGAGGGCTATGGCATCCTGCAGCCGCGGGTGACGCCCTCGCTGCCGGTGAGCCACGAAGGTTCGCTGTTCCTAAGGGTGTTCTCGAGGGCCTCGGGCATTGACCCTTACGCCGCCGCGGTGTCGGATGTCTATCAGGACCTGTTCGGCGAAGGCTCCTACACCGGCAAGGGCATCTACGACGTCGACGCGTTCGAAGCCGCCCTGGCAGGTCGGGCGCCCGAATCCGCCATGCTCAGCCACGACCTCTTCGAGGGCATCTTCGCTAGAGCCGGACTGGCGTCGGACGTGGAGGTCGTTGAGGATTTCCCGGCGCGGTACGATATCTCGGCACGCCGCCACCATCGCTGGGTGCGGGGCGACTGGCAGCTCTTGCCCTGGATGCTCGGGCCGTTGCGTGGCGGCGTGCCGGCGATCGGTCGGTGGAAGATGCTGGACAACGTGCGCCGATCGCTCTCGGCGCCGTCCCTGGTGGCCGCCTTGGTCGCCGGCTGGATCGCGCCGGCCGACTCCGCCTCGGTATGGACCGCATTCATCCTCGCGACGATGGCGCTTCCGCCGTTGATCCCGGTGCTGGGCCAGCTTCGCCGACGGCCGGGCGTGGCGGTCGTCGCTCATCTGCGGACCCTGGCCGGCGACCTTCGGCTGGCGTTCACCCAGCTGGCCTTGATGGTCGTTTTCCTCGCCGATCAGGCTTGGCTGATGGGCGATGCGATCCTGCGCACGCTCTGGCGGGTTGCGGTCAGCCGGCGCCACCTTCTCGAATGGACGCCGATGGCGCAAACGGGGGGGGCGGACCCCGGGGTCCTGGGTTTCTTCCGGCGAATGGCCGGCGGCGTCGCCGTGGGGGTGGGGGCCCTGGCGGCCGTCGCCCTGGCGGACGGTGGCGCCTGGCCGCTGGCGGCGGGCGTCACCTGGGGGGCCTCCCCGGCTGTCGCCTGGTGGGCCAGCCGCTCACGTGGGCCGCTGCGGGGACGGGCCTTGTTGGCGTCCGATGCGCGCGACCTGCGGCTGGTGGCGCGGCGCACCTGGCGCTTCTTCGAAACCTTTGTGACCGCGGCGTCCAACATGCTGCCGCCCGACAACTTTCAGGAAGCACCGGAGGCGGTGGTCGCCCATCGCACCTCGCCGACCAACCTTGGGCTCTATCTGCTGTCCGTCGCCGCGGCCAAGGATCTGGGATGGATCGGCGTCGTCGAGGCCCTTGAGCGACTGGAAGCCACCTTGGCCACCATGCAGCGCCTCGAAAAGCACCGCGGCCATTTCTACAACTGGTACGACACCTCGGATCTTCGGACACTCGATCCCAAATACGTCTCCTCGGTCGACAGCGGCAACCTTTGCGGCCACCTCGTCGCCCTGGCCGGGGTCTGCCGCGACTGGGCTCGCTCAGCGGAGCCCGGTGATCCTCTGACCGGGGTGCGCGACGCCATCACCCTGGCCCAGCAAGCGGCCACGGCCGGCCCGGAGGGCGGCGCCGGCGGGAGCGGCGTTCGACGTCGCCTGGAGGCGGAGTTCCAGGCTTTCATCGCGAAGCTTGACAGCCTCGAAGCTGGCGATTGGGCCGCACTCGCCGAGGACGTCGAGCCGCTCGTCGACGCCGCGCGGGCCCTGGCGATCGAGGAGGGGGATCTGGCGAGCGAAGATGTCGCCTATTGGGTGGAAGCGGCGCGCAAGACCATCAAAAGCCGTCGCCGCGACCTGGATCCCGCCGCGCAGGCGCAGCTCGGCTCCCGCCTCGCGGCCGTAGCGGCGCAGGCCCAGGCGCAGGCGCAGGCGATGGAATTCGGCTTCCTACTGGACCCGGATCGCCTGCTGCTGTCGATCGGCTTCCAGGCCGCCGAAGGCGTCCTCGACCCAAATTGCTACGATCTCCTGGCCTCGGAGGCCCGCCTGGCCAGCTTCATGGCCATCGCCAAGGGCGATGCGCCGGTGCGCCACTGGTTTCGGCTGGGACGCTCCGTCACTAACCTCGCCCACGGCGCCGCCCTGATCTCCTGGTCGGGATCGATGTTCGAATACCTCATGCCGTCCCTGGTGATGAGGGCCCCGCGAGGAACGCTGCTCGAACAGACCAATCGGCTGGTCGTGCGCCGGCAGATTGACTTCGGCCGATCGCACGGCGGGCCCTGGGGAGTCTCCGAAGCCGCCTACAATTCCCGCGACGTAGAGTTCACCTACCAGTATTCCAACTTCGGTGTCCCAGGCCTCGGCCTCAAGCGCGGACTGGCAGACAACTTCGTGGTCGCGCCCTACGCCACGGCGCTCGCCGCCATGGTCGACCCGCACGCCGCAGTGCGCAATTTCCACGCCCTCGACGCCCTCGGCGCGCGCGGTCGCTATGGCTTCTATGAATCGATCGACTTCACCCCATCGCGCGTGCCCGAAGGTGAGCGGGGGGCGATCGTGCGCACCTTCATGGCGCACCACCAGGGCATGAGCATCGTCGCCATCGCCAACGCCCTCTTCGACGGACTGATGCGGGCGCGGTTCCACGCCGAACCGGTCGTGCAGGCGACTGAGCTGCTGCTGCAGGAACGGGTGCCGCGCGATATCATCCAGACGCCTCCCTCGGTGGCGGAATCGGCGACGGCGCGCGCGGCGCTCGTCGGGGGCGGCGACTGGCGCACGGCCAGTCCCTGGAGCGCCACGCCGGACACCCAGATGCTCTCCAACGGCCGCTACTCGGTGATGCTGACCGCGGCGGGCTCTGGCTACAGCAGCTGGCGCGGCATCGCCGTCACCCGCTGGCGTGAGGACGCGACCTGCGACGACTGGGGTTCGTACATCTTCCTACGCGACGTCGGCAGCGGGGAGGTCTGGTCCGCGACGGTGCAGCCGGTCGGCGCCGCGGCGGACAGCCAGAGCGTGATCTTCAACGAACATCGGGCCGAGTTCGCGCGGCAGGATGGACCGATCGCGACAGCGCTGGAGATCGTGGTCTCCGCAGAGGATGACGCGGAGGTGCGTCGGGTCACCGTCTCCAATTCCGGCGTGCGCGCGCGGGAAATCGAGGTGACCTCCTACGCCGAACTGGCGCTGGCCCCGCCCGCCGCCGACATCGCCCACCCTGCGTTCTCCAAGCTGTTCGTCGAAACCGAGCATCTCGCTGGATCCGGCGCGCTTGTGGCCACGCGACGGCGGCGATCGCCGGACGAACGCGAGATTTGGGCGGCCCACATCGCCGTGGTCGACGGGGAGACGGTGGGGCACCGGGAGTTCGAGACAGATCGCGCACGCTTTATCGGCCGCGGCGCCGACGTCCGCTCGCCGATCGCTGTCGTGGATGGACGGCCGCTGTTGGGCGCGACCGGGCCGGTGCTCGACCCGATCTTCGCGCTCCGCCGGCGCCTGCGCATCGAGCCTGGTCGCAGCGTGCGGATCGATTTCTGGACCCTGGTCGCCGAAAGCCGCGCCCAGGCGCTCGATCTTGTGGACAAGCACCAGGACAGAGAGTCGTTCGAACGCGCCGCCACCCTGGCGTGGACCCAGGCGCAGGTGCAACTGCACCACCTTGGGATCGACCGGGGCCAAGCCGCCACCTTTCAGCGTCTGGGCGGCCATGTGCTGTTCGCGACGCCAAGCCTGCGGCCCCTATCGGAGGTCATCGAGGCGGGCGGAGGCGGCCAGCCGGGCCTGTGGGGCCTCGGGATCTCCGGCGACCTGCCGATCATCCTGGTGCGGATCGACGAGGCGAGCCAGCTCGGCCTGGCCCGCGAGGCGCTGCTGGCGGTGGAATACCTGCGGGCCAAGTGGCTCGCCGTCGATCTCGTGATCCTCAACGATCGCGCCGCCTCGTATGTCCAGGAACTCCAGGTCGAGGTTGAAACACTCGTTCGCGCCAGCCAGTCCCGGCTGCAGGCCGGCGAAGATCATGCGCCGGGCCACATCTTTATTCTGCGCGCCGATCTCGTCGCGCCCGAGACACGCGACCTGCTGCTCTCGGTCGCGCGGGTGGTGCTGGTGGGCGAGCGGGGCCGTCTAGCAGACCAACTGGACCGGGCGATCGAGCCAGCGCCTGGTCGCCCCACCGAGTTCGCGCCCCGGCGTCGCGGATCGGCGCTAAACGAGCTGCGCATCCCGCGTCCGGCGGGAGACGTGGAGTACTTCAACGGCATGGGCGGCTTCGCCGCCAACGGGACGGAATACGTCACAGTTATCGGGCCCGGCCAGCAGACTCCCGCCCCGTGGATCAATGTCATCGCCAACGCTAGTTTCGGCTTCCAGGTGTCCTCCGACGGCGGCGGCTACGCTTGGTCTTGCAACGCGCGAGAGCACCAGTTGACGCCCTGGTCGAACGACCCGGTCAGCGATCCCGCGGGCCAGGCATTGTTCGTTCGCGACGAACGCACCGGTGAACTGTGGACGCCGACCGCCCACCCGCGCCGGGAGGAGGCGGCGACCTATGTCGCGCGGCATGGGTTCGGCTACAGCCGCTTCGAGCACGGATCCCGGGGACTCACGCTTGAACTCCTGGAGTTCGCGCCGCTGGAGGATCCGGTGCGTATCTCGCGGCTGACCATCCGCAACACAGGCGCCGAGCCGCGGCGGCTTTCGGTCACCGGGTACGCGGAATGGGTCCTGGGCGCCTCGCGAGCGGCCACGGCGCCCTTCGTCCATACGAAGATCGACTCCGAGACCCGGGCGCTTCTGGCGTGCAGTCCGTGGAATCCCGCCTTCGCGGGACGGGTAGCGTTCATCGACCTCGGCGGGCGCCAAACCAGCTGGACCGGGGACCGGCGCGAGTTCATCGGCCGCAACGGCGCCCTAGGTGCGCCGGCGGCCCTGTCAACCAGCGCGCGCCTATCGGGACGCACCGGCTCGGGCCTCGACTCCTGCGGGGCGCTCCAAACCGTTATCGAACTCGCGCCCGGCGGCGTGGCTGAGATCGTCTTCTGCCTGGGCGACGCCGAAGGGGAGGCGGAGGCCAAACGACTCGTGCAGCACTACCGGCAAGCCGATCTTTCCGCGGAGCTCGGCCGCGTGCGGGCGTTCTGGGAACAGACGCTCGGCAGCGTGCAGGTCAAGACGCCGGACCGCTCCATGGACATCATGCTGAACGGCTGGTTGCTCTACCAGACGCTCGCCTGCCGGTTCTGGGCGCGCGCCGGGTTTTACCAGGCGAGCGGCGCGTTCGGCTTCCGCGACCAATTGCAGGACGTGATGGCGCTCGTGACCAGCCGGCCGGGGCTGGTTCGAGAGCACCTCCTGCGGGCCGCTGCGCAGCAGTTTCCCGAAGGCGACGTGTTGCATTGGTGGCTGCCGCACAGCGGTCAGGGGGTGCGCACGCGGATCACCGACGACAGGCTCTGGCTGCCCTTCGCCGTCGCCCACTACATCGATGTCACCGGGGACGCGGCGATCCTCGACGAGACATTGCCGTTCCTGGATGGCCCCGTCCTGCAGCCGGGCCAGATGGAAGCCTTCCTTCAGTGGACCCCGGGGACCTCGACAGCCACCCTCTATGAGCATTGCGCCCGCGCCATCGACCTCAGCCTGCCGGTCGGCCGGCACGGCGCGCCGCTGATGGGCGGCGGGGACTGGAACGACGGGATGAACCGCGTCGGCCAGGGGGGCGAGGGAGAAAGCGTCTGGCTGGGCTGGTTCCTGATCGCCACGGTGAAGGCGTTCGCCGGCGTCGCCGAGGCGCGCGGCGATGCGGAACGCACGGCCCGCTGGCGCGCGGCGCAGGTCGCCGTGGCCGCGGCCCTGGAGCGCGAGGCCTGGGACGGCGACTGGTACCGGCGCGGCTGGTTCGACGACGGCACGCCGCTCGGGGCCGCCGCCAGCGACGAGTGCCGCATCGACTCCATCGCCCAGTCCTGGGCGGTGTTGTCGGGGGCCGGCCCGCCGGAACGCGCCGCCCGGGCAATGGGCTCCGTGGAGCGCGAACTGGTCTTGCCGCAGGAGAGCCTGGCCCTGCTGTTCACCCCGCCGTTCGACCGCACGACGCACGATCCGGGCTATATCAAGGGCTATCCGCCGGGCCTGCGCGAGAACGGCGGCCAGTACACCCACGCAGCCCAGTGGTCGGTGATGGCCTTCGCCGCCCTCGGTGAGGGCGACAAGGCGGCGGCGCTGTTCTGGATGCTCAATCCGATCAACCACGCCCGCACCCGCACCGACGCCCATCGCTACAAGGGCGAGCCCTATGTGGTGGCCGCCGACGTCTATGCCTCGCCCTCGCACGTGGGCCGCAGCGGCTGGACCTGGTACACGGGATCGGCCGGCTGGATGCAGCGCGCCGGCCTCGAGAGCATTCTCGGACTTCGCCTGCGAGCGAGTGTCCTGGAACTCGATCCGTGCATCCCGAAGGACTGGCCGAAGTTCGAACTCTCTGTGCGGCGCGGGGCGGGCCGCTACGATATCATCGTGGAGAATCCCGACAATGTTTCAAGCGGCGTCGCCTGGGCGCAGCTGGACGGCGTGGCTATCGGCGATCGTCCACTGCGCGTAGGCCTGACCGACGACGGGCGGATTCACACGCTCAAGGTCCGGATGGGGTCCGCGTCGCAAGCGGCCGCGAACGCCTAATCAGCGGCATCATCGCCACCCCTGCGGCGATCGCGGCCAAGTCCGAATATCGGTTACCATCATCGGTCATGCCATCGTCCCGATCGTCCTGCGGAACCGCGCGAGTGCGATCAGGAAAAACACCGCGCCGATCGCGGCGATCGCGAGAAACTGGGGCCAGACCACGTCAAGCCCGGCGCCGCGATAGAGGATCGACTGCGCCATGCTGACGAAGTGAGTGGTGGGCGCGGCGAGCATCACCGTCTGCACAAACTGGGGCATGCTCTCGCGCGGGGTCATGCCGCCCGACAGCATCTGTAGCGGCAGCAGCACGAGCATCAACAACAGCCCGAACTGCGGCATCGACCGCGCGATCGTGCCCATGAAGATGCCGATCGACGTGGTGGCGAATAGGTGGAGTGCGGCTCCGATGAGGAACAGTGGGATCGATCCCTCGATCGGCACCTTCAATATGCCTTCGATCACCACGAGCAGCGCGAAGGCGCAGGCGGCTAGGACGACCAGCCCCATCGCCCAGACCTTGCTCGCCATGA
>JBMOOD010000019.1:0-5152 GCA_049323595.1 Pseudomonadota bacterium | reverse complement strand
CTTCTCCGCGCTCACCATGGCGCGCCACTACGCCGCGCTTTACGCCGGCCTGCGCCAGCCCGAGCCTGGACCGGTCTCGCGCGCGGCGGCCCAGGTGAAAGCCGTCGCCGCGTGAGGGAGCGGGGGGACGAAGCATGGACGACCTGGCGCTTGCGCCGGAGGCGCATTTCGAGGCGGCGAGCGAACGTGAGCGGCGCGCGCCCGACCGCCTCTTCACCCTCAAGGAAGGCGACGTCTTCCTGGTCTGCGACGCGTTCGGCGACATCCATGGGGTCGCCGACGGGCTCTTCCACAACGACACGCGGCAGCTCTCCCGCCTGACCCTGCGGCTCGACGGGAGCGCCCCTGCCCTGCTGAGCAGCGCCGTGGGTCGGGACAACGTCATCTTCACCGCCAACGCCACCAATCGGCCGCTCACGCCGATCGGCGCGGTCACGACGCCGGAAGGTGTGGTGCACCTGGAGCGCAAGCGGCTGATCTGGGACGGGCGCCTCTTCGAGCGCATCCGGTGCGTCAACTACGGGGACGTTCCGGCCACGCTGCCGCTCGACTTCAGCTTCGACGCGGACTTCAAGGACATGTTCGAGGTCCGCGGCCAGACGCGCGCACACCGTGGCCGCCGCGGCTCGCCCACGGTCCTGCCGATGGGCGTCAAGTTCGAGTATGAAGGACTCGACGGGAACCGCCGCGACTGCGTCGTCGCCTTCTCGGAGCGGCCCACGCACCTCGACGCCCACCACGCCAGCATCCGCCTGGAGCTCGACCCGCGGACGCCGAAGGACGTCTACCTCGAGGTGGGGCCGGAGGGGGGGCCCCCGCCCGCCGCGCGGCGCTTCCGGCGCGCGAGCCTGCTGGCCAGGGCCGCGATGCGGCGGCGCCTTCGCCGCGGCGGCCGTGTGTACACCTCGGGGCGGCTGTTCAACGCCTGGCTCGACAAGTCGCGCGCCGATCTAGCATTGCTCACGACGGACCTCTCAACGGGCCCCTACCCCTATGCCGGCATCCCATGGTTTTCCACGACCTTCGGCCGGGACGCGATCATCACCGCCTGGCAATTGCTCTGGCTCGATCCGAGCCTGGCCAAGGGGGTCCTGGCCTATCTCGCCGAGACCCAGGCCGACGAGCACTCGAAGTTCCGGGACGCGGCGCCGGGCAAGATCCTGCACGAGGCGCGGCGGGGTGAGATGGCCGCGCAGGGCGAGGTGCCGTTCGGATGCTACTACGGCGGCGTCGACACCACCTGCCTCTTCGTGGGCTTGGCGGCCGCCTATGCGGAGCGGACCGGCGACCGCGCCTTCCTGGACCAGATCTGGCCGGCGCTCCTGGCCGCGACGGGCTGGATGGACAGCTTCGCCAAGTCGGACCCTCTCGGTCTCATCCGCTACGAGCGCGGGGCCGACACGGGCCTCCTGAATCAGGGCTGGAAGGACAGCCACGACTCCATCTTCCATGCGGACGGCCGAACGCCCGATGGGCCGATCGCCTTGGTCGAGGTGCAAGGCTACGCCTACGCCGCCTACCGCGGGATGGCGCGGCTTGCCGCCACCCGGTTCGACCGCGACCACGCCGAGGCGTGGCGTCGCCGGGCCGAGCAGATCCGCGAGGCGGTGGAATCGCGGTTCTGGATGCCGGAGGCCGGCTTCTACGGCATCGCCCTCGACGGCGAGAACCAGCTCTGCCGGGTGAAGGCCTCCAACGCCGGACACCTGCTGTTCGTCGGCCTGCCCTCGACCGAGCGCGCCCAGGCGGTGATGCGAACCCTTCTGGGCCCAGGCTTCACCAACGGGTGGGGGCTTCGCACCCTGGCCAGCGACCAGCCGCGCTACAATCCGATGTCCTATCACAACGGCTCGGTCTGGCCGCACGACACAGCGCTCTGCGCCATAGGCTTTCGGCGCTATGGCGGCGCCGACGCCGTGCCGCGCCTGCTCTCGGCGCTATTCGAAGCGGCGGTGCACTTCGACATGCGCCTGCCCGAGCTCTTCTGCGGCTTCCCGCGCCATGCCGGCGAGCCGCCGGTCGCCTATCCCGTCGCCTGCCTGCCGCAGGCTTGGGCCGCGGCGTCCGTGTTCGGCGTCCTGCAGGCCTGCCTGGGCCTGCACGTGGACGGCTGGCGTGACGAGCTCCACGTGCGCTCGCCGCGTCTGCCCCTGGGTATCGGCGAGATCCGGCTCGAGAACCTGCCGGTCGGCGACCGTCGTCTCGACCTGGTGTTCCGCGAGGCCGGCGGGCGGGTGATGGTCCTTCCCGGCCGCAACGAGGAACAGGGGGTCCCGCTGATCACCCACACCTGAGGGGAGCAAAGCTCGACGAAAGGCGATGACATGCGCGTGAGAGTATGGATCGAGGGGGCGGACGGGCCCTCGCGGGACTTCGAACTGGTCAGCCCTCCCCGCGTGGGCGAGCGCATCTGCATCGCTACAGGCCATGGCCTTGAGGAAGGCGTGGTGGATTCGGTCACTTGGCAGCTGCAGGCGGTCGAGGCCACGGCGCCCGAGGTCCTCCTTGAAGGCGACCCTCCTGGCTCGGTCAGCCTCGTCCAAGTGGTCTGCCGCCGTCCAACCGAAGTCCTGCACCGGGCGCTAGCCGCGCCAGCGACCGCCGAGCAGGCGTCGGTTCCCTCCAGCTAGAAGCAGAGCGCCCACAAAACGAGGAGCGCTGGCGCGCCTTCAGCTTCGGCTGTGCAATTTATTGCTCGACGCCTGCAACTCGCCACCTTGCCCAGCCGCGCTGGCGGAGCTCAGCCGCCTTCGCAAGGCTGATCGATCTGGAAGACGCCGTCGTCGTGGTGCGCGACGAGGATGGGCGGATGCGCTTGAAGCAGAGCGTCGACCTGGTGGGCGCCAGCGCGGCCACGGGCGGCCTCTGGGGCGCGGCGTTGGGGCACGCTCGTCGGCCTGTTGTTCCTCGGCCCGCTGCTGGGGCTGGTCAGCGGGGCTGCGCTTGGCCTGGGGGCCGGCGGCCTCTCGGGCTCACTCGCGGATTACGGGATCAACGACGACGTCATCCGCAACATCTGCAAGACACTGGAGCCGAACAGCTAGGCCCTGTTCGTCCTGGTCCGCAAGATGCAGCCGGAGAAGCTCCTCGCCGAGCTCTCGAGGTTCCGCGGCCAGGTGATCAGGTCCTCACTCTCGCCAGCAGCTGAGCTGCCTCACCTGTGATCCGGCCATTCACACGCCTGTGTCGAAATCCACAGCGCAGCTGGTGCCGAGCCACCTCCGGGGACTAAGGTTTGACCGCAGCTCCAAAGGAGACGCTCATGCTGGGGCGCAAGCACCTTCACCCGGCGGCCTATGAGGCTGTCTCAGGCGTCCGGGGCGTCGCCTTGGGGCGGGGCGGCCTCATCGCCGACCCGAGGCAGGGGCGCCAGCAGGCGAAAGCAGCTCCCCTCGCCGAGGACGCTGTGCGCCTCCATCGACCCGCCATGAGGGCGGCGAGCTCCTGGCACATAGCCAAGCCTAGCCCCATCCCGCCATAGCGCCGCGTCGTCGAGCTGTCCGCCTGCTCGAACTTCTCGCACAGGTCGCAGCAGCAATCGCTCGAAGCGGCTGCGCCGCCCTCCGCCACCTGAACTGGCGCGACGCGGCCGCCACTCCGCAGCCGGAACCGGCGGCCATGGCTCAGAAGTCGAACAGCATCTGCTGGGCGATGGCCTGGGCGTGCTGTGAGCGCCGCCGCCGTCCCTGCGCCGCCCGGCTCCAGGGTTCGCGGGCCTTCGCCGCCTCTTGCAGAGCGCCCCCGGCTGGTTCGGCCCGGGCCGGTACGGGCGAGTCTTCCCTCCTTGCCTCCGAGGCGGGCCGCGCGCGGGCGGCGCTGGGGTCGCGCGAGACGCACCAGGCCCGCACCTCGTCCTCGCGATAGCCGGCCCGGCCGGGCGATATGGCGTAGGGGGCGGGGAAGTCGTCGCGCTTCTGCAGGCGCCAGGCCGTCGTGCGGCTCAGGCCCGTGGTGCGCGCCACCTCGCGCCAGGGCATGTAGCGGCCCGCCTGCGCCTCGCCGTCCAGGAAGGTCCGCCAATGCGCCATGGAGCTACCTGTCCCCCGGCGGCGTGCTGCGCGAGGCGCGCAGGCGGGTGCGCTGGCGCAGCGCCCAGGCGCGCAGCTCGCCGCGCGGATAGTAGGGGCGCTTGCGCACGTGCGTGCAGGGTGGACCGTTTCCGCCCACGGACCAGAGCCTGGCCAGGGTCGCGGGCTTCAGGCGCACCTGGAAGCGCAGGAGGTAGGCCGAGGCCTCGCAGCGGGTGAGGAGGTCCTCGTCGTGCTCCTCGGCGAGGGCCGGAACGGTCGGGGCCGGCTCGGTCATGGCGGCCCGCTCCGGCAGTCGCCCGGGGTCCGCACGGCCCGGCCCGCGGCCAGCGCCAGATAGCAGTCCACCACGGTGGCGACATATGTGCTGGTCCGCGGCCGCAAGTCGAACGGCAAGGACCTCGTCATACCGCGCCACTACATCTCAGTCGGTTTCCGGATGCGCGCGCAGGAGGTCGCCCAGGAGCGGCTCGGCGATCTCTCACGAGCCGACGCGGAACGGCGGATCTGGCGGGAGACCCAAGCCGACCGGTTCACGGGGTTCGACCGGCGGCTGCTGCAGGCCGCGGACCGCGATGGCATGGTTGACGGTGACGTGGGCGGCAGTGACGCGTGGTCCGCTTTGACGCGGGGGCGGTTGCGGCATCTCGAGGCGCTTGGCCTGGCGAGGCGCAACGGCCACAGGTACAGGCTCGATTCCGACCTTGAGAGAAAGCTCCGCGGTCTGCAGCTTCGGCGGGACATCATCCGAACGCTGTACCTGCGCCGCCTTGAATCGGGGCGCGAGGTTCGTGAACTCGATGCGGAGGCGGTCCGCGGGCGGGTCGTGAGGGCCGGGCGGCATGATGAACTGGGCGCCTTGAGCTGGGTGATCGTGCGGGACGGATCAGGGGCCGAACACTATGCGCGGCTCAAGTTCGGTCAGACCCCACCCACCTTTGGTCGAAGCATCGAACTCGTTCCAACACCGCAGGGCGTCGTAGTCAGGAGCCTTGGGAGTGACCTGCCCCCTTCCTGATCCCTCGGTTTGAGTGAGAGTCCGTCACCCTGAGGAGACGGACGTGAAGAAGAGCAGGTTCAACGAGGCGCAGATCATCGGCGTGCTGCGGGAGCAGGAGGCCGGG
>JBMOOD010000018.1:0-88536 GCA_049323595.1 Pseudomonadota bacterium | reverse complement strand
CTCCTCCCCTCCAGGGCCTGGCGCGTCATCGGGTCCCCCCCGGAGGGCGCGCCATGAAGATCCGCGACATCCAGCAACAGCTCGCCGCGCGCGGCTACACGCCAGGCCCGATCGACGGCGTCTCCCTGGCCTGGATGGCCAAGGACCGCTTTCTGGCCGCCCGCTGGCCCAGCACCGTCCCCCCCGACCGTCGCCCGCCCCGTCCGCGTCGCCCGCAACGCCTCCCTCTCCTGGAACGCGGCCTAGCGGGCGACGCGGTACCCGCGGGGGCGCGGGAGGTGCAGCCCACTCAGTCCTTCACCGCCTCCACCAGGAACCGGCTGTAGGTGAACGCCAACGCTCTCCCGCCATCCACTTCGGCCTGCAGGGTCTTCAGCGCTTCCAGATTTCGTTGCACGTCGAAACCTGCGATCACCCACGGCACGGCCTTCAGGAAATAGATCAGCGCCCCGACGTCTCGGAAGATCACCGGCCCGCGCCACGCCTCGCCGCGCCGGACCGTCATGCCCAGCACGCGCAACGCCTCGCACGTCCGCTCAAGGGTGTTGTCGGGGTACGCCAGGTCCGCGCCGAACCGGGCGGTCAGGTCCGCCAGGTTGTCGCCCGCCACCTGCTGGGTCAGGAAGGCTCCGCCCGGCTTCAGGATCCGGTGCATCTCGGCGGGCCGGAAGCCGCCGTGGCGGTTCAGCACCAGATCGAACGCGCCGTCCGCGAACGGCATGCCCGACCGCGTGTTGCCCCGGAAGACCCGCACGCCCAGCGGCTCCAGCCGCCGCCGAGCCACCGGAAGGTTGGGCTCATACCCCTCCACGGCCGTCGCCCGTCCGGGAAACGGCGCCAGCGAAGCGAACACCTCGCCCCCTCCCGTGGCCACGTCCAGGATGTCGTGGGCCTGCGCCACCGCCGCGCGGGCCAGGGCCAAGTAGTCCCACGGCGGCTCGCCCTCGTCGAAGCGGCCCTCGAGGTACGAGAAGTCCCACCCCTGGAACGGCGCCTCGGCGTCGCGCAGCCAACTCTCTGGAACGCCCGTCATCGTTTCGCTCCCACCCCAACACCCGCGCCTCCTCTCCCCCCGCGAAGCGGAGAGGGAGAGGGTTGGGAGAGGGCCGGCGCCGGCGCCTCCCAGTCCACCGACGTGAGACCCGAGCCAACCGCCCGTAGGCCCTCGATCCACCACCGACGTCACCCAGCCGGCCCTCTCCCAACCCTCTCCCGCTCGGCCGCCTCCGGCGGCTCGGGGGAGAGGATGCCTGGGACGAGCCCTCCTTCAGGACCACGCTCCGCCCGGGATGCCGTCGCCACCCCCAGCGCCAAATCCATAGCTCGCGGCAGAGCCAGGAGCAGACGATTCGAGGTTCAGCTACGGGTGGGGAGCGGACATGCGCTACCCTGCAGCCGCCCCATCGCCACCATTCCGGCGATGCATCCTCGAAAGCGCTTCGAAGTAGCCCACGACATGCTTCTGATAGATGGGCTCGACGGCTTCATCGAACCACGGGTCTTCCAGGGGCATGCCGCCGCGCCGGATCGCTTCTCGGGCGACGCATTCAACATCGGGAGCGAACTGAAGCCGCCCAGCCTCGATGGCTTCCTTGAAGCGGCCGCCGGAAACCGCCTCAAACTCGCACCACTCGTCGTAGAGCGCGCAAAGGATCGCGATGGCCGATCCGGTGCGCAGGAAGTTCAGGTCCACGAGCGGTGAGTAGCCAGCTGGAGTGATAAGCTGCGCATCGACAAACATGAGAGGATCGAACCTGAGGTTTGCATCCGACGCGTGGCCGAAGCCCGAGTAGGACTCTGCCATGTCGACGTACAGCAAGAGGATGTCCCTGATCGCGTCGACGGCCTCACCGTAGTTCTCGCTGGTGATCGTGTGCGGCGTCATGGGTTCAGTCTCGCACGCCGCTCGAAACGGCGTCCATCTAAGGGTCCGCTAGAGGTCGAAAGCCGCCCTACGCCCGACGCCCCCTACTTCTGCACCGGCCGCATCATCGTCGTCCGCGGCGGCGCCCCCGTCGCCTCGTGGTCCCCCGCCGCCTCGGCCAGCAGGTCGCGCACGAACTCCGGTAGCCACGGATTGCGACCCGGCTTCATCCGTTCGGCGCGGTAGATGTGGCCCAGGTCTGCATAGGCCCGGTCGAAGTTCTTGTTCACGATGACGTAGTCGTACTGCTCCCAGTGCTGGACCTCCTCCTGGCCCAGCCGGAGGCGCGCCTCCATCACCGCCGTCGAATCCTGGGCGCGCGCCTTCAGCCGCCGCTCCAGGTCGCCCCAGGCGGGCGGCAGAATGAACACCCGCACCGCGTCGGCGGGCTGCTTCTCGGCGATCTGCTTGGCGCCCTGCCAGTCGATGTCGAACAGCACGTCGTGCCCGGCCTCCAGCGCCGAGATCACCGGGGCCTTGGGCGTGCCGTAGTAGTTGCCGTTGACGGTAGCCCACTCCAGGAAGTCGCCCTGCGCGATCATCGCCTCGAAGGCCTCGCGGGTCTTGAAGTAGTACTCGCGCCCGTCCTCCTCGCCCGGCCGCGGCTCGCGCGTCGTCGCCGAGATCGACAGGATCAGGCTGTCGTGGTCCGACACGAGCCGGCGCGTCAGCGAGGTCTTCCCCGCCCCGGCCGGGCTCGACACGAGCAGCAGCATCCCCCGCCGCGTGGTCTCCCAGGGCTTGTGGTGGTCGTCGGTCAATTCCGCCCCCCGCACGGCCGCCGCGAAGCGGCCGTCAATTGAACCACGGAAAACACGGAATCTGCCGAAAGATGCTCCGGCGTCCCGGCCCCCCACGCCCCCCTTCCGCGTGCTTCCGTGGTTTCCGTGGTTTCCCTACTCCACATTCTGCACCTGCTCGCGGAACTGCTCGATCGTCGCCTTCAGGTCCAGTCCCAGCGCCGTCAGGCCCGAGAGCTGCGACTTCGAGCACAGGGTGTTCGCCTCGCGCATGAACTCCTGCGTCAGAAAATCGAGCCGCCGTCCCACCGCTCCGTCGGTCGCCAGCAACCCATGCGCCGCCGTCACGTGCCCGGCCAGGCGGTCCAGCTCCTCGGCCACGTCGGCCTTCACCGCCATCGCGGCGGCCTCCTGCACGATCCGCTCCTCCGTGGCCGCCTCGCCGGCCAGCTCCTTCAGCCGCGCCTCGAAGCGGGCCTTGATCGCCGCCGGCTGGCCGGCCGCGGCCTCGCGCGCCTGCACGGCCAGGTCGTCGATCCGCTCCACATGCGCCGAGAGCACCGGCAGCAGCGAGCGCCCCTCCTCCCGCCGCGCGGCCAGCAACCCGTCCAGCGCCACCGCGATCGAGGCCGCCATCGCCGCCTCCACCTCGGCCTGGGCTTCCGGATCGAGGCCGGCGTCCTCGGCCTCGACCACCCCGCGCAGCGCCAGCAGGCCATCCAGCCGCGGGGGCGCCACGCGCCCGTCGGACACGAACGGCGCCCCGGCCTCCAGGTAGCGCTCGAGCTGCTCGAGGTTGATCTTCGCCGCCCCGGCGCCCTCGGCGCGCTTGGCCTGCACGCCCACCGTCACCTGGCCGCGCTGGAACCGGCTCTGCGCCCCCTCGCGCGCGGCCCGCTCCAGCCCGTCGAACCCCGGCGGCCCGCGGAACCGGACCTCCAGGTTGCGCCCGTTCACGCTCCGCGCCTCCACGGCCCAGCTCCAGCCCCCGTGCGCCCCCTCGGCCCGCCCGAACCCCGTCATCCCCGAGATCGGCATCATCTCCCTCCCTGGGCCAGCGGGCCGACCCGCTCCTCCCCCGTCAGGGGAGGGGGACCGCCGAACGCGGTGGAGGGCACCAGCCACCAAGGGACGAGCCTCGAGGGAGCCCCCTCCACCATGCTGCGCATGGTCCCGCTCCCCCGAGGGGGAAGGACGAGCTGCCCGTTCATCGCCCGCCTCCGCTCGCCGCGCGCTGGCGCTCGATCGCCCGCCAGCGCTCCACGTTGCGCGCGTGCTGCTCGTAGGTCTCGGCGAAGACGTGCCCGCCCGTGCCGTCGGCCACGAAGTACAGCTCCCGGCTCGCCGGCGGGTTCAGCACCGCCGCCAGCGCGTCCCGTCCGGGGTTGGCGATCGGCGTCGGCGGCAGGGCCGGGATGCGGTAGGTGTTGTAGGGCGTCTCACCCGCCAGCTCCGAGGCGCGGATGCCCCGACCCAGCGGCCGGCCCTTGGTGATCCCGTAGATGATGGTCGGGTCGCTCTGTAGCGGCATGCCCTGGCGCAGACGGTTCACGAACACCGCCGCCACCCGCGGCCGCTCGGACGGCACGCCGGTCTCCTTCTCGACGATCGAGGCCAGGATCACCGCCTGCTCCGGCGTCGCGATCGGCAGGCCCGGCTGGCGCTGCGCCCACAGCTCGGCCACCAGCCGCTCGTGCGCCGCCATCATCCGCGACAGCACCGCCGCACGCGTCTCGCCCCGCTGGAAGTCGTAGGTGTCGGGCAGCACCGCTCCCTCCGGCGGCTCCGTCACCGTCCCGGTCAGCGCCTCCTGGGCGTTCAGAGCATCCACCACCATGCCGCTGGTCCAGCCCTCGGGGATGGTGATCGAGCGCCGCACGACCCGGCCTGCGCGGATGTCGGACAGCACCTTCGCCATCGAGGCGCCCGAGGCGACCTCGTACTCGCCGGCCTTCAGCTCGCCCGCCGCCCCGGTCAGCCGTGCGGCCAGGGCGAACAGGGTCGCCGACGAGATCACGCCGGCGGTCTCCAGCGTGTCGGCGATCCGGCCCAGGCCCGAGCCCCGCTCCAGCACCACCACCGTGGGCTCGCCCTGCGGCGACTTCGGGCCGGGCCCGGTGAAGCTCCACGCCGCCGCGAGGGCGACCAGCAGGGCCAGGCCCAGCGCGATCAGGACGGCCCCGACCGCCGCCCGCTTGGCCCGCCTTCGGCTCACTGGGGCTTCTTGAAGATCACGCAGGCGTTGGTGCCGCCGAAGCCGAAGCTGTTCGACATCGCCACGTCGATTTTCATCGGCTTGGCCTTGTGCGGGACGAGATCCAGCACCGTCTCGACGTCGGGATTGTCGAGGTTGATGGTCGGCGGCGCCACCTGGTCGCGGATCGCCAGGATGCAGAACGCGGCCTCCAGCGCGCCGGCCGCGCCCAGCAGGTGCCCGGTCATCGACTTGGTGGAGCTCATCGTCTTGCCCGGGGCCGAATTGCCCAGCAGGCGCTCGACGGCGCCCAACTCGATACCGTCGGCCATGGTCGAGGTGCCGTGGGCGTTGACGTAGTCGATGTCGGCGGCGGCGAGGCCCGAGTCCCGCAGCGCCGCGGTCATGGCGCGGAAGCCGCCATCGCCGTCCTCGCTGGGAGCGGTGATGTGATAGGCGTCGCCCGAAAGGCCATAACCGGCCACCTCGGCGTAGATCTTGGCCCCGCGCGCCTTGGCGTGCTCCAGCTCCTCGAGGACCAGCACCGCCGCGCCCTCGCCCATGACGAAGCCGTCGCGGTCCTTGTCGTAGGGCCGGCTGGCCTTCTCCGGCGTGTCGTTGAACGCCGTGGCCATGGCGCGGCAGGCGATGAAGCCGGCGATGCCAACCGGCACCACGCTGGCCTCGGCCCCGCCGCAGACCATCACGTCGGCGTCGCCGTACTTGATCAGCCTTGCCGCGTCGCCGATCGCGTGGGCGCCCGTGGCGCAGGCGGTGACGACGGCGTGGTTCGGACCCTTGAAGCCGTAGCGGATCGAGACCTGGCCGCTGACCAGGTTGATCAGCGCCGAGGGGATGAAGAAGGGGCTGACCTTGCGCGGCCCCCGCTCATGTAGCTCGATCGCCGTCTCGGCGATGGTGCCGAGGCCCCCGATGCCCGAACCGATCATCACCCCGGTCCGCTCGCGGCTTTCCTCGTCCTCGGGCGTCCAGCCAGCGTCCCTCACCGCCTCGTCGGCAGCGGCGATGCCATAGAGGATGAAGTCGTCGACGCGCCGGCGGTCCTTGGCAGACAAGGTCTGGTCGGGATCGAAGCTGCCCTCGACGTCCGGCCCGCCGCCGCCGCGCCCGTCCGTGCGGGGGACCTCGCAGGCGATCTGGCAGGCATAGTCCGTGGTGTCGAAGGCGGTGATCTTCCCCGCGCCCGACGTGCCCGCCAGGACCTTCTTCCAGGTCAGCTCGCGGCCCTGGCCCAGGGGCGACAGGATGCCGATTCCGGTGACGACGACTCGACGCATGGCCTACCTCGGAAAACGAAACCGCCGCCCCGCCAGGGGTCCCGGCGACGCGGCGGCTCTTGATCCAGTACGTTAAGTGACGGGCTTAAGCGCCCAGCCGCTCTTGGATAAACTTCACGGCGTCGCCGACCGTCTGGATGTGCTCGGCCGCATCGTCCGGGATCTCGATGTCGAACTCTTCCTCGAAGGCCATCACCAGCTCGACGTTGTCGAGGCTGTCGGCGCCCAGGTCGTCGATGAAGGAAGCCTTCTCGGTGACCTTCTCGGGGTCCGCGTCGAGGTGTTCAATGACAATCTTGCGAACGCGTTCAAGGACGTCGGACATTCGTTAGGTCCCTCAGGGGTTAGTCAGGTCTTTGCATCGGCGACGGCGACGTTGAAGTCAACTGCCGCTTGGGTGATCAATTCGGGGCGCGGTTAGCACGTTCCCCCGGGGCTGGCGAGCCTCAGATCATCGCCATCCCGCCGTTGACGTGCAGCGTCTGGCCGGTGACGTAGCCCGCCTCTTCCGACGCCAGATAGGCGCAGGCGGCCGCGACCTCCGGACCGGCGCCCAGCCGCCCCGCCGGGATCTTGGCCAGGATCTGCGCCTTCTGCTGCTCGTTCAGCGCATCGGTCATCGGACTCTCGATCATCCCCGGCGCCACGCAGTTCACGGTTATCCCGCGCGTCGCCACCTCCTGGGCAAGGGCCTTGGAGAAGCCGATCATCCCGGCCTTGGAGGCGGCATAGTTCGCCTGCCCCGGATTGCCCATCACGCCCACGACGGAGGTGATTCCGATGATCCGCCCCCAGCGGCGCTTCATCATCCCCCGCAGGGCGGCGCGGCTCAGCCGGAAATAGCTTTCCAGGTTCACCTTCAGGACGGCGTCCCAGTCCTCGTCCTTCATGCGCAGCAAGAGCCCGTCGCGGGTGATGCCGGCGTTCGCCACGAGGATGTCGAGCGGCGCGCCGGCGGCCGATTCGGCGGCCTCGATCAGGCCGTCGACGGCCGCCGCGTCGGACAGGTTCGCCACCGTCACCGACGTGCGCTCGCCGAGGGCGGCCGCGAGATCCTGCAGCACGGCCTCGCGCGTGCCGGACAGCACGACGTGTGCGCCCTGTGCGTGCAGCGCCCTGGCGATCTCGCCGCCGATGCCGCCCGTCGCGCCCGTCACGAGCGCTGTCTTGCCGTTCAGATCGAACATGGGTCCCCCTCAGAGCGACTTGGCGAAGGCCTCGAGATCGGCCGGAACGTTCAGCGGAACGGCCTCGGCGTCGGGCGCGATCCGCTTGGCCATGCCGGAGAGCACCTTGCCGGCGCCCGCCTCGGCGAATCGCGTCACGCCCCCCGTCGTCGCCATCCAGGTCACGCTCTCGCGCCAGCGCACCCGGCCCGTGACCTGCTCCACGAGCAGTCGACGGATCGTCTCCGGATCGTTCGTCGGCTGGGCCGTTACGTTCGCAACGACCGGCGCGCGCGGCGCCACGATCGTCGCGGCGGCCAGGGCATGCGCCATCTCTTCGGCCGCCGGCTGCATCAGCGGGCAGTGGAACGGCGCGGAGACGTTCAGGGGAATCGCCCGCGCGCCGAGTTCCTTGGCCTTCTCGATCGCGCGATCGACCGCGGCCTTCTCGCCGGAGATCACGACGTTGCCCTGGTTGTTGTCGTTGGCCACGACGCAGACGCCGACCTCGGCGCCGGCCTTGGCCGCCTCTTCGGCGAGCGCGAGATCGGTCTTGGGGCCGATCAGCGAGGCCATGGCGCCCTTGCCCACCGGGACGGCCCGCTGCATCGCCTGGCCGCGCAGCTTCAGGAGTCGGGCCGTATCCGAAAGGCTGATCGCGCCCGCCGCCGCCAGGGCGGAGTATTCGCCCAGACTGTGGCCGGCGACGAAGGCCGCCCGCTCGACCCCGACCCCGAACTCCTTGTCGAGCGTCCGCATGACGGCCACGCTCACGGCCATCAAAGCCGGCTGGGCGTTCTCGGTGAGCGTGAGCTGGTCCTCGGGACCGTCGCGCATGAGCGCCGAGAGCTTCTGGTTCAGCGCCTCGTCGACCTCCTGAAAGACTTCGCGGGCCGACGCGAACGCCGCCGCCATTTCCTGGCCCATGCCGACGGCCTGGCTGCCCTGTCCGGGAAAGAGGAAGGCGAGGCTCATCCGGAAGCTCTCCCTGGTGATTCCGAGGCGCGAGGGTTAGGGGGTAGAACCCAAGGACGCAAGAATGACGAGTTGGGGACGAAACGCATGAAGGCGGTGATCCGGCGTGACAAGCGCCTGGTGTGCGACGAGATCGCGGAGCTGGAGCCGTCGGAAGGCCAGGTGCTGGTCAAGACCCTGGCCTGCGGCATCTGCGGGTCGGACCTGCACGCCCTGCATCACATGGAGCATATGATCGACCTGTCCCGCCGCGCCGGCGCGCCGGACAGCGGCTTCGATCCCACCGCCGATACGGTGTTCGGCCATGAGTTCTGCGCCGAGGTGCTCGACTACGGCCCAGGGTCGGCCAAGGCGATCAAGCCGGGGGCGCGTGTGGTCAGCATGCCGATCACCATGCACCAGGGCGGGATCGAGGCGCTGGGCTTCTCGAACCGCCTGCCCGGCGGCTTCGCCGAGCGGATGCTGCTCACCGAGGCGATGATCCTCGAGGTGCCCAACGGCCTGCCCACCGATCAGGCCGCGATGACCGAGCCCTTCGCCGTCGGCGCACACGCGGTCGCCAAGGCCCGGCTCGAACCGAAGTCCGTGTCGCTGGTCGTGGGCTGCGGCCCGGTCGGCCTGGCGGTGATCGCGGCGCTGAAGGCGGCTGGCCACGGCCCGGTGATCGCGGCCGACTTCTCGCCCCGCCGCCGCGCCGCGGCCGAGCGCCTGGGCGCCGACATCGTCGTCGACCCGGCCGCGGAGAACCCGCACGAGCGCTGGGAAGCGCTCGGCGTGCCCAGGAGCCGGGCCGCCCAGAGCATGATGCAGATGATGGGCAATCCCGTCGCGCGCCCTGTGGTGTTCGAGTGCGTCGGCGCACCCGGCGTGCTCCAGTCCCTCATCGAGGCGGCGCCGGCCGGCGCCCAGATCGTAGTCGCCGGCGTCTGCATGGAGACGGACCGGATCGAACCCTCCATCGCCATCACCAAGGAGATCGAGCTCACCTTCGTCTTCGGGTACACGCCCGAGGAGTTCGCGCTGACGCTGCGCCAGCTCGCTGAGGGCGTGATCGATGTCTCCTCGTTGGTCACCGGCCATGTCGGGCTGGAGGGGGTTGCGGACGCCTTCGTGGCCCTCGGCGATCCCGAGGCTCACGTGAAGATCCTCGTCCAACCCAACGGCTGATCGCCGGTGGGTGTCGCCGAGGCCCGAACGGCGGTATCAACTCTCCTGCTGACCTTTCGCCCCCCAGGAACCAGAACCATGAAGCGCTTCGTCCTCGCCGCCGCGGTCGCCGCGGTCGCCGCCACGCCCGCCCTCGCCGCGCTCAAGGCCGGCGACAAGGCGCCCGATTTCACGCTCCAAGGCTATCAGGCCGGCAAAGCCCTCACCTTCTCGCTCGCCGACGCGCGCAAGAAGGGCCCGGTCGTGGTCTACTTCTTCCCGGCGGCCGATACGCCGGGCTGCAACATCGAGGCGAAGATGTTCGCAGACGCCATCCCGCAGTTCCAGGCCGCCGGCGCGAGCGTGATCGGCGTCACCGCGGGCAAGCTGGACCAGCTCCAGAAGGTCTCGGCCGACGCCGACAAGTGCTCGGGCAAGTTCCCCGTGGCCGCCGATCCGGGCGCCAAGGTGGCCAGGCAGTACGACGCTGTGATGCCTATGGGCATCTCGGATCGCACCTCGTACGTCATCTCGCCCGCGGGAGAGGTGCTGCATGTCCACTCCAAAATGGACCCGTCCGAGCATGTCGCCGAAACGCTCGGCGCGGTGAAGGCCTGGAAGGCGAAGAAGTAGGCCGCCGCCGGGCGGGGCCGAAAGCCCTTGCCCGGCCTCGCCTTTTCCCTTATGAGCCCGCCTCTTCACGGAAGGCGGTCCTCGCGAAATCATTCGCGATCCAGGATCCATCGTGTCCGGCGGTCTTCCGCCCCCGGGTGCGCCGCCCTCCCCTAACGGAAGAAGGACCTATGGCGCTCTACGAGCACGTTGTCATCTCGCGGCAGGACATCTCGCCGCAACAGGCCGAAGCCCTCAACGACCAGCTGAAGCACCTCATCGAGGAAGGCGGCGGCGCGGTCGCGAAGATCGAATACTGGGGCCTTCGCAACCTGACCTACCGGATCAAGAAGAACCGCAAGGGTCACTATTCCCTCCTCGCGATCGACGCCAAGCCGGAAGTCGTGAAGGAAATGGAACGCCAGCTGTCGATCAACGAAGACGTGCTGCGCTACATGACCGTGCGCGTCGACGAGCTCGACCTGGAGCTCTCGCCGATCCTCGCCCGCCGCGATCGCGACCGCGAACGCCGCGACGACGCCCCGCAATTCTAGGAAAGGGAGGCTCTCGGATGACTGACGAAACCTCCGCCGCCCCGGCTCCCGCCGCCGGCGCCTCCGCAGGCGGCGCCCGCCGCCCGTTCTTCCGCCGCCGCAAGGTGTGCCCGTTCTCCGGCGCCAACGCGCCGAAGATCGACTACAAGGACGTCAAGCTCCTGCAGCGCTACGTGTCCGAGCGCGGCAAGATCGTGCCGTCGCGCATCACTGCGGTCTCCGCCAAGAAGCAGCGCGAGCTGGCCAAGGCCATCAAGCGCGCCCGTTTCCTGGCGCTGCTCCCCTACGTCGTGAAGTAAGGGAGAGGGTCCGATGAAAGTCATTCTGCTCGAACGGCTGGAAGGCTGGGGCACGCTCGGCGACGTCGTGAACGTCAAGGACGGCTACGCCCGCAACTTCCTGCTCCCCCGCCAGAAGGCGCTTCGCGCCAACGCGGCCAACCTCAAGGTCTTCGAAGCCCAGCGCGCCGAGATCGAGGCCCGCAACGCCAAGGCCAAGGACGCGGCCGGCAAGGCCGGCGAGAAGCTGGACGGCACGTCCTACATCATGATCCGCCAGGCGGGCGAGAGCGGCCAGCTCTACGGCTCGGTGGCCGGTCGCGACGTGGCCGACGCGGTCAATGCCGAAGGCGGCAAGATCGAACGCTCGATGGTCGTGCTCGACAAGCCGATCAAGACGCTCGGCATGCACGAGGTGAAGGTGAAGCTCCATTCGGAAGTCACCGTCACGGTCATGCTCAACATCGCCCGCAGCCAGGACGAGGCCGAGCGCCAGGCCCGCGGCGAGAACGTGATCACCTCGCAGTTCGAGGAAGAGCGTCAAGCCGCCGACCAGGCCGCCGCCGACCTCCTCGAAGGCGGCGCCGGCCAGCAGGAGTTCGCGCCGGCGGAAGCCTGATCCAAGACGGATTTGCGACACTTCGACGGCGCGGAGGCGAAGCTTCCGCGCCGTTTTCATTGACCACTGTTGCGCAATTGTCATTTCCGCGCGCGGCGGAGCTTCCTAGCTTCCCCGGACTGGCGCCAACGGCCGGATCCGATCCGGCCCGCCAGAGGGGAAATCACATGCATCGTCGCCATGTCTTAATGGCCGCCGCCTCGGTCGCCGGCCTCCTCGCTTGCGCAGACTCCGCCCTCGCCCAGACGAGCGCCTCCGAAGTCTCCGAGATCGTGGTCACCGGCACCCGCGCCGCCAACCGCACGGCCCTCGACACCGCCGCCCCCGTCGACGTGATCAGCCAGGAGGTCCTGAATCGCGTCGGCGTCACCGAGGTGAATCAGGCGCTCTCGGTCGCCCTGCCCTCGTTCAACTTCCCGCGCCCCGGCCTCGCCGACGGCACGGACACAATCCGGCCCGCCACGCTGCGCGGCCTGGCCCCCGACCAGACCCTGGTCCTGGTGAACTCCAAGCGCCGACACTCCGCCTCCCTGGTGAATGTCAACGGCACGATCGGCCGCGGTTCGTCGGCGGTCGACCTCAACACAATCCCCTCCGCCATCGTCCAGTCGGTGGAGGTGCTGCGCGACGGCGCGTCGGCGCAGTACGGCTCCGACGCGATCGCCGGCGTTATCAACGTGCGCCTCCGCGAGGCGTCCAGCGGCGGCAACATCAGCGCCACCTACGGGGCCCGCGTCACCGAAGTCAGCACCCTGGTCGCCGCGGTCCCGACGGGCGCGACCTGGACCGTCGCCGACAAGGCCAAGTACGACCGCACCGACGGCGAGACGGTCAATCTCTCCGGCTGGGTCGGCCTGCCCCTCGGGCCTGACGGCTTCGTCACCCTCGCCGCCGAATACCTCAACCAGAACAAGACCATCCGCACCGCGCCCGATTGGCGCCAGCAGTATCCGCTGGTGAACGGCGCCTTCGATCCGCGCGAGGCCAGCTTCGACCGCTACAACGCCTGGTACGGCGAGCCCGACGTCGAGCAGTACACCCTATTCGCCAACGCCGGCTACGACCTCAGCGACACCGCCAGCCTCTACGGCTGGGCCAGCTACCAGAACCGCGACGCCACTTCGGCCGGCTTCTTCCGCCGCGCTCTCGACGACCGCAACATCATCCAGATCTACCCCGACGGCTTCCTGCCGCTGATCAATCCCGAGGTGGAGGACCTCTCTGGCGCGGTCGGGGTCGCGTGGAAGCTGGGCGAGTGGGAGATGGACACGTCCGTCGTGTACGGCTCCAACAGGATGGACTTCACCATCCGCGATACGCTGAACCGGTCCATCGGGCCCTCCAGCAAGACGGTCTTCGACGCCGGCGGCTTCAAGTATGAGCAGGCGGTGTTCAACTTCTCCGGCGTGCGCACCTTCGACGCCGGCCTCGCCTCGCCGCTGAACGTCGCCGCCGGGATCGAGGTGCGCCGCGAGGGTTACGAGATCTTCGCCGGCGAGCCGGACTCCTATCGCAACGGCGGCGTCCTGCTGCCCAACGGCCAGCCCGCGGCCTCCGGCGCCCAGGTCTTCCCAGGCTTCCGGCCCTCCAACGAGGTGGACAAGCACCGCACCTCCGTCGGTGCCTACCTGGACCTCGAGGCCAATCTCACCGAACAGCTCCTGGCGTCCGCCGCCGTGCGCGCCGAACACTATTCCGACTTCGGCGAAACGGTCACGGGCAAGCTCGCCCTGCGCTACGACTTCAACGACAGCTTCGCCCTTCGGGCGTCGGTCCAGAACGGTTTCCGCGCGCCCTCGCTACAGCAGCAGTACTTCACGGCCACCTCGACCAACTTCATCAACGGCGTGCCGTTCGACATCACCACCTTCCCGGCCACCGACCCTGTGGCTGCGGCCCTCGGCGCCCAGCCGCTGGACGCGGAAGAGTCGCTGAACTTCGCCGTGGGCGCCGTCTTCCGCTCGGGCGACTTCAGCCTGACGATCGACGCGTATCGCATCGACGTCGATGACCGCATCGTCCTCTCCGAGAACCTCACCCAGGCCAACGTCCGAGCCTTCCTGACCGCCCAGGGCTTCATCGGTGTCGGCGGCGGCCGCTTCTTCATCAACGGCGTCGACACCGAGACCATGGGCGTCGACATCATCGCCAACTACCGCGTGACCACCGACGCGGCGGGGACCTTCGCCTTCACCGCGGCGGCCAACTTCAACGACACCGACGTCACTAAGGTGCCGGCGACGCCGCAACTGTCGGCTCTCAATCCCGCCCCGGTCCTGTTCGACCGCGTGAACGTGCTCACCTTCGAGGAAGGGGCGCCCGACTCCAAGTTGACCGGCTCGGTCGACTGGACCATGGGCCCGCTCGGCGCGACCCTGCGGGCGACCCGCTACGGCGAGGTCCTGAGCCCCGGCACCACCGCCGCCCAGGATCTGAAGCTGAGCGCCAAGACCGTTGTCGACGTCGAGGCGCGCTGGAACGTCACCGAGATGCTCCGGGTCTCGGTGGGCGCCGACAACGTCTTCGACGAGTATCCGACGCGCACCCCGCCCAACCTGAACACGACGTCGAACACGCCCTTCTCGAACTACTCTCCGTTCGGGCGGTCGGGCCGCTACGTCTATGGCCGGGTTTCCGTCAACTTCTGAGCCTTACCTACGTCCGGAATTGACGCGGCGCGGGCCCAGGGTCCGCGCCGCTTTTTCCATTGGGCGAATCGTCACGGCTCAGCTTTGTCCACAGGCGGAATTTGTGTGTGGACAGGTTCGCGAATGTGTCACGCGCCGCCGTGATCGGAACGCCCGCCTTGGGTATCGATAGATCATGGCCCTCGTTCCGGCGCTCGACCTCCGCCCTGTCTCCAACGACATTACGATCCCGCACGTCCCCGCCAACGTGGAGGCCGAGCAGGCGCTCCTGGGCGCGATCCTTTACGACAACGCCGCCTTCGAACGTCTCGGCGACCATCTGCAGGCGCGGCACTTCTTCGAGCCCTTCCACCAGCGCCTCTTCGCCGCCATCGAGACCCAGATCCGCAAGGGCCAGCTCGCCGAGCCCATCCTGCTGGCCGAACAGTTCAGCCGCGATCCCGCCTTCGAGGAGCTGGGCGGCGTCCGCTATCTCGCCGACCTCGTCGACCGCGCCCCGCCGGCGGCCAATGCGCCGGACTACGCCAACGCCATCTACGACCTCGCCCTTCGCCGCGACCTGATCCGTATCGGCGGGGAGATCTCGACGACCGCCCAGCAGGGCGACGCCGAACTGGACGCCCGCGACCAGATCGAGGCGGCTGAACAGCAGCTCTACCAGCTCGCAGAGACCGGCGGCGTCTCCTCCGGCTTCGTCAGCTTCGCCGACGCGCTGCAGGGCGCGGTGGCGATGGCCGCCGAGGCGCACAGCCGGGAGGGCGGCCTGGCCGGCCTCTCCACCGGCCTCATCGACCTCGACCAGAAGATCGGCGGCATGCACCCGTCCGACCTGATGATCCTGGCCGCGCGCCCGTCGATGGGAAAGACCTCGCTCGCCTGCAACATCGCCTTCGACGTCGCCCGCAACTACGCCTGGGAGCCCCAGCCCGACGGCTCGAAGAAGACCGTGCGCGGCGGGGTCGTGGCCTTCTTCTCGCTCGAAATGTCGGCCGAACAGCTGGCCATGCGCCTCCTCGCCGAGGCCTCCGGCGTGTCCGGCGATCGCCTCCGCAAGGGCGAGATCGACGCCATGGATTTCGGTCGGGTCCGCGACGCCGCCCTCGAGATCCAGGAGGCGCCCCTCTACATCGACGCCACCGGCGGGATCACTCTCGCCAAGCTGGTCGCCCGCGCGCGCCGCCTCAAGCGGATGGTGGGCCTGGACCTCGTCATCGTGGACTACCTCCAGCTGGTCACCACCGGCGCGGGCGGCCCGGACAATCGGGTGCAGGAGGTCTCCATGATCACCCAGGGCCTGAAGGCCCTGGCCAAGGAGCTCAATGTCCCCGTCCTGGCGCTCTCCCAGCTCAGCCGCCAGGTGGAGAACCGCGAGGACAAGAAGCCGCAGCTCTCCGATCTGCGGGAGTCCGGCTCGATCGAGCAGGACGCCGACATGGTGATGTTCGTCTACCGCGAGGAATACTACCTGGAACGGCTGCAGCCCCGCGAAGGCACGCCCGAACATCTAACCTGGCAGGAGCAGATGGACCTCGTGCGCGGCCAGGCCGAGGTCATCATCGGCAAGCAGCGTCACGGCCCCATCGGCACCGTGAGGCTGTCGTTCAATGCCGACACCACCAAGTTCGGCAACCTCGCCCGCGATCCCGGCCGCTACCAGCCGCACTGAGGCGTGGAACGGCCGCCGAGGATGGATTGGCTCTAGCCGGCGCCCGCCCGCAACCGCTACCGGTGCGCCGATGTCCGCCCCCTCGCCCGACGCCGCGCGCCTGACCATCGACCTGGACGCCCTGGCCCACAACCGCGCCGTTGTGGCCGCCGAAGCCAGCGGCGCCGAGGTCGCCGCCGTGGTCAAGGCCGACGGCTACGGCCTGGGCGCCGGCCCCATCGCGCGGCGCCTTTGGACCGAGGGGACCCGCAGCTTCTTCGTCGCCCGCGTGGCCGAGGGAGAGGCGCTTCGGATCGAGCTCGGCGAGCGACCGGCCGCGATCTACGTGCTCGACGGGCTTGTGCCCGGCGGCGCCGAGCGCCTGGCCGCGGCGGCTCTGACGCCGGTGATCTCGACGGCCGCCCAGGCCCAGGCCGCGGTCTCCCGGGCCGAAGCCCTGGGCGCCTATGACGTCGCCGTGCAGGTCGACACGGGAATGAACCGCCAGGGTCTGACGCTGGACGAGGCCCGCGCGCTCGTGGATGCGCCACACGGCCTCCGCCGCCTCGGCGTTACGCTCGTCATGAGCCACCTCGGCTCCGCCGCCGAGCCGGCCGAGGCCCGCAACGCCGCCCAGCTCGCCGCCTTCCGCGAGGCGGCTTCGCTCTTCCCGGCGGCCCGGGCCAGCCTCGCCGCCTCCGCCGGCGGATTCCTCGGACCGGACTTCCGATTCGACATGGTGCGGGCCGGCGTGACCCTGTTCGGCGGCGGACCTGAGGAGCGTCCCGACCCGCGCCTGCGCGCCGTGGCCACGCTGACGGCGCCGATCGCCGACCTTCGCAACCTGCAGCCAGGCGACAGGATCGGCTACGGCGCGACCTTCACCGCCGAGCGGCCCATGCGCGTGGCCGTGGTCGCCGCGGGCTACGCGGACGGCGTCATCCGCGCGTCGGCGGGTAAGGGGCGCGCCTGGGTCTCAGGGGCGCGTCGGCCCCTGCTCGCGGTCACGATGGACCTCCTGGTGATCGACCTCGGGGACCTCGCCGCCGCCATCGGCGACCACGTCGAGCTCCTGGGGCCGAACATCCTCCTGGACGACTGCGCCCAGGCGGCCGGGACGGTCGCGCACGAAGTCCTGGTCCGCCTGAGCCGCCGCGCCGAACGCGTCTATCTGGGCGCCTGATCGGAGCGGCGTCAGTCGGCGCG
Organism: Pseudomonadota bacterium; assembly: GCA_049323595.1. Taxonomy (GTDB): domain Bacteria; phylum Pseudomonadota; class Alphaproteobacteria; order Caulobacterales; family Caulobacteraceae; genus Phenylobacterium. Next base: position 71,531 of record JBMOOD010000018.1, on the reverse strand, counting down.
CGCCAGCCGCTCCAGCCGGCCGACGTCGACCGCACCGACGGCCGCTTTCAGCTCGTCCATGCTCACGCCGTCGCCGCTGGCCTGCACCATGATGCGCTCGGCCACCAGCACGCCATACTCGCCGCTCCGCGCGGCGCGGTCATAGCTCTCCTGGGTCATCCGTCCTCCGACCATGCCCACCTTCTCGTAGCCGGTGGCGGTTTCGCTCGACGACTTGACGTTGAAGGCGCTGGCCATCCCTGCGAGCGCGCCGGCCGCGCCCAGGTCGGTCACCTGCAGCCGCAGGCTCGCGTCGCCCTTTGTGTAGACCGCCTCGGTGCCCGAGCCCTCGATCCCCATGGCGCCGCCGCTGGAGGCGCTGACCTCGGTCCGCGAGAAGCCGGCGACCGCGCCGGGCAGCAGGGCCTTCAGCGCTTCGGGGTCGGCCGCCGCCACGCCCTCGCCGCGCTCCATCCGCGCCACGGCCGCCTCCGCCTGCTTGGACGCCGCTTCGAGCTTTCCAAGGTCGATCGAACCGGCCGGCGTCTCGATCGTTCCCGATGCGCGGCCGAGCGCCGATGGCGTCATGGCGCCGCTAAAGGCCATCACCGAGCGGGTGATGGCGCCGATCACCAGGCTGATGACGATCGCCACCACGATCACCACGACCGTGTATGGCAACGCCTTCTCTTCGGGCGTCTTCATCACGATCGGCAGGCCCTTGTAGAGCAGGAAGAGGCTGTAGAGGCCGCCCAGCAGCCCGATCATCGCGAGCGCCGGCAGCAGGCTGAACACGCCCGCGACCCACGACGCCGTGGAGGCATAGGCGGCGACCTTGAAGGCCTGGGTGCGATCCTTGGTCCCGCCGAAACTCGGGGCGAGCGCCTCGATCACCAGCGCCATGACGTAGCACATGGCGAGCGCGAGCCCGTAGCTCACGACCATCTGGGCGAACAGCCAGACGGGCGATGGCCGGACCGTCACCCCGAACCCCCCGATCCCGAAGATCAGCAGGCCGAGAAACGCGCAGACAGCCGGGATGGCCGCCAGCGGAATGACCCAGCTCCGGTAGAGCCCTCCGATGGTGGCAGGCTCCCCGTCGATCACCTGCCACGTCTCGGTGGGCCGCAGGAGAATATCCTTCACGCGCCCCACCAGGCCTGCGCCGGCGGCGCCGGGTTCCACTGTACTCATTATCGCCTCCCAGAGCCGGTCTTCCGGCTTCCCTTGGGGGAGCCTAACCGAACTGTTCGCGACCACAACCCGCGCCGAACTCCTGCGTCCGCCCCTGCCGGCGGAGAACCCTGGAGAGCCACGACCGCTTTTGACGCACCCCCGTGTTCCACTGCCCTCCGCATGCTGGACGCGCTCGACATCACGGCGGAGGAGGCGGCGGGGCTCACCGAGCTGGCCGCCCTGGAGCTCGCCACGGCCAAGCGCTTCACCGAGCGCGCCAACGCCGCCGAGGACCCCGACGAGGCCAACCGCTTCGCCCGCACCGCCCAGCGCGCCGCCCGCTCGTTCCGCCAGACCCTGGCCCTGAAGGTCCGCCTGAAGCGCGAACTCGCCGAACACGGCCGCGAGTATGCGCGACAGGCGCCCGACCTGCGCCCACAGCCCTCCCCGAACCCTCCGGCCCCGATCCCGCCGCACCTCGCCGAGACCCGCCAAGCGGTCAGCCGTCTGGTCTGGTCCGAGTACGAGGCGATGGAAGCGCCCGAGGACGAGCGCGAGGACTTCCTCGACGACATGCTCTACGGTCTGAACGAGAGCCTTCGCAGCCGCGCCCGCGACACCGCCTTCGCCGCCCGGCCCCTCGACGACCAGGTGGCCGAGGTCGCCGCCGAACTGGCGCTCCCTGCCACAACCCGCAACTGGCGCGAGCTTCCCGACCCACCACCCGAAGCAATGGACATCGGGCTCGACCCCGAACCCCCGCCGCCGCCCTGGCGCGGATCGGGGTGATGTCCGCAATCTCCAGAAACGACGCCGTCATGGCCCGGCTTGTCCGGGCCACCCATGAACACCGAGCTCGCCAGGTTCGCGGCGGCGCCTCCGCGCCCCTCCTGCGGACCGCCGCGTTCATGGATCACCCGGACAAGCCGGGTGATGACGAACTTTGAGAGAGGCCTGCGCTCCGAACCGAAGCTCCAGTTCCTCCCCCGCGCGCGGGGGAGGGGGACCCCGAAGGGGGGGAGGGGGCGCTGGGGCCGCGCACGGCTCCTGGCGCCTCGACGCTGCACGGAAACTGCATGGCAAGGGTTCCCCGGCTGCACCTGCCGCGGGGCGGGCTGGGCTACACCTTGGTCGTCCCGTTGACCCCGCGCCCGAACCCGAGAACATGACCTTCATGCCCCAGGTCCTCGTCGTCGACGACGATCCCCATATCCGTCAGCTCCTGGTCTTCGCCCTTGAGAAGGCCGGGTTGTCCGCTCGGGAGGCGGCGGACGGCGAGGCCGCCCTGGCGGCGGTCGCCCAGCAGCCGCCGGACCTGGTCGTGCTCGACATCAACATGCCCAAGCTGGACGGGCTGGAGGTCTGCCGGCGCCTGCGTGCCCAGGGCGATCTGCCCATCCTGTTCCTGTCCTCCCGCGACGACGAGATCGACCGGGTGCTGGGCATCGAGCTGGGCGGCGACGACTATGTGGTCAAGCCCTTCAGTCCGCGGGAGGTGACGGCCCGCATCCAGGCCATCCTGCGGCGGGCGAGGCCCCCGTCCGGCGCCTCCGAGCGAGCCCTGTTGACCCACGGCCGCCTGACGCTGGACACCGACGCCTGGACGACCCGCTGGGATGACACGGAGGCGGCGCTGACCGTCACGGAGTTCGGGATCCTCAAGATCCTGATGGCCGCGCCGTCGCGGGTCTTCACCCGCGACGCGATCATCGACCGCCTCCACGGCCCGGGGTTCGCCATCACCGATCGCACGATCGACAGCCATGTGCGCAACCTTCGCGGAAAGTTCGCGGCCCTGGGCGGCCACGACGTCGTCGAGACCCGCGCGGGCGTCGGGTATCGCCTCGGCGCCTGTCTCGGCCAGCCGGCGTGATCGAGCGTCTTCGGGGTTACGGGCGGCGGTGGTGGCCGGCGCTGCGCCTGCGAACCATCCTGTTCGGCGTGCTGCTGTTCGCGGCGGCCATGCCGGCGATCGGAGCGATCTCGCTTCGGGTCTACGAGAACACCCTGGTGCGGCAGACCGAGGCCGAGCTGGTCGCGCAGGGCGCGGCGATCGCGGCCATGGCGTCCGTCGGGTGGCCGGGCGCGCCGCCGCCGGTTCCGCGACCGGAAAAGCCCACCGAGGACTATTTCCATCCCGAGTTCACCACCATCGATCTGAGCCGGGACCCCGTCCTGCCGGAGCGACCGGCCCTCCCGCCGGCGGCGCGGGCCGCGGACGCCGAAGCGGCCGGCGTCATCGCGATGCTCGAGCCCGTGGTGGAGCGCACCACCCGCACGACCCTGGCCTCGGTGGTCATCCTGGACCGCCACGGCGTTTCGGTGGCGGGCGAGGATTTTTCGGCTCTCTCTGAAGTGGCCGCCGCCCTGGGTGGGCGCCCGCGCACCGTGCTGCGCGTCAACGGCGACTACCAACCGCTCTACCGCTTTGAATGGCTCAGCAAGGCGTCCGGCATCCGGCTTCACCACGCGCGGCCGATCATCGTGGCGGGGGAGGTGAGGGGCGTCGTCCTGCTTTCGCGCTCGCCGCGTGCGTTGTTCCGGGGGCTCTACGAGGATCGCGGCAAGTTCGCCTTGGCGGGTGCGGTCATCCTCGGACTGCTTGTGCTGATGGCCAGCCTGGTGTCGCGGGGGGTGACCCGGCCGGTCGAGAGGCTCAGCGCCGCGTCGCGACAGGTGGCCACCGGCGGCGGCGAGATCCCGCGCACGCCCAGCACCGCGGCGGTCGAGATTCGCGACCTCTACGAGGACTTCCGCGCCATGGCCGAACGGATCGAGCGGCGCAGCGGCTACCTGCGGGATTTCGCCGCCGCGGTGAGCCACGAGTTCAAGACCCCGCTGGCGGGCATCCGCGGCGCGGTGGAGCTTCTGCAGGATCACTACGAGACCATGTCGGCCGCGGAGCGCCAGCGGTTCCTCGACAACATCGCGGGCGACAGCGAACGCCTGTCGCAGCTTGTCACACGCCTGCTGGACCTCGCCCGCGCAGACATGGCGACGCCCGAGGCCGGCGCGGCGACGAGCCTGGCCGAACCCGTGCGCCGCGCGGCGGACGGCGAGACGGCGCCAGGCTTCGCGGTCTCCGTGGACATTCCGCGCGGAACCCCGGCCGTGGCGGCCCCCGCGACGACCCTCGAAAGCGTCGTCACCATCCTGCTGCAGAACAGCCGTCAGGCGGGCGCGCGGCAGGTGCGGCTATCGGCGACCACCGCGTCGCGGGACGTCGTCCTCACCGTCTCCGACGATGGTCCAGGCGTCCCGCCCGCCGACCGGGAGCGGATGTTCGAGCCCTTCTTCACGAGCCGTCGGGCCGAGGGTGGGACGGGCCTGGGGCTGCCGATCGCCCGCTCCCTGCTCGCCGCCAGCCACGGAACCATCGCGTTCGCCGACGGGGGCGCCGGCGCGAGCTTCCGGATCACCCTCCCGCGCGCGGACTCGTGAAGTCCTGCACGAAAACTGGACCCCGCTGGAGGTCGGTCCTGCACGCCGGCGGGCCCATCGTGGCTCAATGGACGAGCGAGCCCAGCCCATTCCCCGCGACTGCCACCTCTCTCTGCAGGCCGCCGGCGCCCAGTGTTCCTGGCAAAGGACCATGCCGCAGGGCTCCTGCCCCGCGGGCGCGGCGTCCGGCGTCGCTGCGGCGCATCGGTCCGCCGCCTTCGTCGCCTTCGCGGTTGCGGCCCTGGCGCGGACGCAACGGCGACGCTTCTAGGCGCTCAATGCTTGGTGCGGCTCGGTTCCGGCCCGCCGCCCAGGGCTTCGCTGATCTCGGCGGCGAGGGCCTCGATCCTGAAGGGCTTCACCAGGAGCCGCATGCCCTCTGCCGCCGCCGCTGCGGCCGAAGCGCTGTAGCCGGTCGTCAGGATCACGGGCAGGTCCGGCCGCCGACGGGCGATCTCGTGGGCGAGGTCCAGCCCGTTCATCTCGCCGGGCATCACCATGTCGGAGAACACGACGTCGAAGGTCTGCTTCGAACCCAGCAGGTCCAGCGCGCCGGCCGCGGTCGCGGCGCGCGTCGTCTCGTAGCCCAGCTCGGCCAGCATCTCGGAGACGAGGGCGGCGACGCTCTCGTCGTCCTCGACCAGCAGGACGCGCGACTTGCGGGCGCCGCTCGGCGCCCGTGTTCGCTCGCGGTGGCTTGGACGGGGCAGAGCTTTCTGCGAGCGCGGCAGGAGGATCGATATGGTCGTCCCCCGGCCCACCTGGCTTTCGATATTCACCTCGCCGCCGGACGCGCGGACGAATCCGTAGACCTGGCTGAGGCCGAGCCCCGTGCCCTCGCCCACGCCCTTCGTCGTGAAGAAAGGCTCGAACACGCGGGTCAGGAGTTCGGGAGGCATGCCCACTCCCGTGTCGCTGACGGTGACGCGCACCTGATCCTGCCCATCGGGCTCCGCGGCCAGGACATTGCGGAGCGCGATGACGATCCGGCCGCCGTTCGGCATCGCGTCGCGCGCATTCAGCGCCAGGTTCAGCACGGCGACCTCGAGCTGCGAGGCGTCGACCTCGACCGGCCAGATGCCGGGCGGCGCATCCAGTTCGACGCCGACATTCTCGCGCAGCGACCGTTCCAGCAGGTCCTTCATGCCGGCCAGCCTTGCGACGGGATCGACCACCTCGGACTTCATGGGCGTGCGCCGGGCGAAGACGAGCAGTTGCTGGGTGAGGTTGGCCCCGCGGTCGATGGCCTGGCGGATGCCCTGTTTGAGGCGTTCCCGACGCACCGGATCGTCCGTCCGGTCCAGCAGGTCCAGGCCGCTGGAGGCGACCATCAGCAGGTTGTTGAAGTCATGAGCGACGCCGCCGGTGAGCTGGCCCATGGCTTCCATCTTCTGGGCCTGACGCAGCGCCTCCTCGGTCTTGGCGCGTTCGTCGATCTCTTTCCTGAGCCGCTGGTGCGCGGCGTTGAGCGCGGCGTTCGACGAGCCCAAGGCGGCGATGAACAAGGCCGCCATGACGAGAACGACGCCGATCCCGACGTAGCGCATGGCGCGCCCGAAGACGGACTCCACCGATGTACGCAGGTAGATGCCGCCCAGGCGCGTCGAGCCTTGGACGGCGTCCCGTGTCACCGTGATCGCGCCCCCATCGACGACGGAATCGGCCGCGCGGACGCTGTTCGGCGGCGCCGCGCCGCGCCGGGTGAAGCCGGCGACGAGACGGCCCTCTGCGTCATAGGCGCCGACGGCTTCGACGGCAGGATCGGCGCCGAGGGCGCTGACGTATTCGCGCGTGGTGATCTCGTCGTCGAAGGCCAAGGGCGCTGCGACGCTTCCGGCGAGGATCTCGGCCTGGACTTCCGCCTGCCGGATCGCATGGGCGCGGCCCGCGCGCTCGTTGTACAGCGCGAGCACGAAGCTCACGAGCAGCATGGCCACCGCCAGGCCCACGGCGACGGCTGGAGTGGGGGTCGCGCGGCGGGCCAGACGGCTGGCGAGGTTCGGCATGTCAGTCCCCCCCCTGCCGCGCGTTGATCGCCAGGCCGAGGAGCTTTGAGCTGATCGTCAGCCCCTGTGCCCGGGCCGCTCGGGTGTCGATCGCGAAGCGCACGCGGCCCCGCTGCAGTACGAAGTGCACGACGCCGCCCTTCACCCCGTGATCGGAGTCGGTGACCGTGAGTACGGGATGGCCTCGAAGGGCGTCCAGCGTCTCTTTGGTAGTGTTCGATCGTCCGATGTAGGCGACATGGCAGCCGGTTGCCGAAGTTGCGGCGGTCAGTCGATGTACGGCGATCGGGTGCTCTCCGATGCGCTGGCCCTGCGTCGCCTCTTCCAGCGCGTCTCCGAAAGGCGCTTCGCCCAGAACGCACACGTTGAACGGGCTCGTGGCGCTGGGGAACGTACGGGGCGGCCATTCGACGAATGGCGCGAACTTATAGAGGTAGTTCGCCTTCACGGCGTACTCCAGCGTCTGGGCGGTTGCGAGCTGCGGCTGGGACGCCAGGCTCAACAGACCCAGGACTCCAGTGAGGGCCAAGCGTCTGCCCAGGTGAGCGGTTCCCCTTTGCGACATCAGAACCGCCACGCCAGGCCTGCGTGGACGCTGCGAGGGATCCGCGCGCCGGGCGCGAACTCCTGATGCTGCTCATGCAGGAGGTTGCGTCCGCTCACCGACAGGTCGAGGCGTTCGGTCAGAGACCAGGCCGCGCGCAGGTTGAGCTCTGCGTAGGACTTCAGCCGCGGATCGCGCATGGACCCGACGTAGCGCAGATCGGCGTCCAGCGTCATCCGCTCACCGATGTCCATGGAGGAGCGCACCATGGCGCGGTGCTTCGGATCGTTGCCCGCCTGGGCCACACCCAGGAGGCCGCTGGAGTCGGCGTCGAAGTCGAAATGCGTCTCCAGATAGGAGTATCCTGCCGTGAGTCGCCACCAGGACGCCGGCCGGAACTCCGCCCAGGTCTCGAACCCGAGCGTGTGGCCCCGCATGCCGTTGCCCCAACGCAGCGGCAGGAAACCCCCGGGCGCGGGTTCGATGCTGCGAAGATCGTCGTAGACATTGTAGAAGGCGGAGAGGGACAGCCCGACGTTCGCTGACGGCTGCAGGCGCATGCCGGCCTCGTAGGCGGTCAGCTCCTCGTGCCGGAAGTCGGCGTCGCCGATCACGAACGTGACGCCGTTCAGCACCTCGACGACGTCGCGGTCGAACGGTGTCGGCGAGCGCACCGCGGTCGAGACGGCGGCCCACAGCGTGTGCCGCTCGCTCGGCGTCCAGGCCACCCGCGCATTGTAGAGCGGCTTGGCCGAGACGTAGGGATCGTCCTCGACCTTCAGGCCCAGCGTGAGGTGTAGGTTGGGCGTAAGGTTGATCGTGTCCTGGATGAAGGCGCTCGCCAGCTCAAGCGAGCCCTTGGCCGGCGCGAAGAAGAACGCCGGCGTGCCGTTGATCCGATACTCGCTCGATCGCAGGTTGCCGCCCCACACGACCTCGTGGGCGCCGACGTGGAAACGGTGCTGCGCTTCGAGGTCGAACATGTCCACTGAGAAGCTGCCGTTGGCGCCGGACGAGCGCTCGGCCCGGTCGTAGTAGGCCTGGGCGCGGATTTCCGAGCCGTCGGGGCGCGTATTCACCCAGCGCAGCAGCAGGTTTCGGCCCTTGATGTCCTCGTGCTGGCCGGCCCTCAGTCCCACTTTCCCATCGAAGGCATCCCCCTGCAGGGTCACGAGGTGGTGGTCGGCAGGGGTCCAGTCGATCCGGAACCCGCCCTGGATTCGTTCCCAGGCGTCCCCAGCGTTGCCGCCGGCGGCGGTCTCGGTGGCGTCAGCATCGATGCCGCGCCCATAGACACGGAAGCTCACGGAGTCACCTGCCGAACCGCCGTAGCGGGCGCCGAGAGCCTGCATCTCCGAGCCTGCGGTAGCGGAGCCCGCGAAGCCTTGGGTGTCGGCGGCCGGCAGGGTGGTGATGTTGATCACGCCGTTGACGGCGTTGGCGCCCCAGAGCGTCGCGCCCGGACCGCTGATCACCTCGATCCGGTCGATGTCCTTCGGGCGGACCTCCTGCATATCCCAGTAGACGCCCGAGAAGAGGGGCGAGTAGACGCTGCGCCCGTCGATGAGGACGAGCAGCTTGTTGGAGAACGCCTGAGCCTGCTCGTTGCCGTTGAGGCCGCGCGCGGTGATCACGTACCGGCTGGCGCTGGTCTGGGCGACGTGGAGGTTGGGGGCGAGGCGCAGGATCTCGGGGATGGTCTCCGCGCCGGAGCGGAGGATGTCGTCCCGGCTGATGACGTAGATCGCCGACGGCGCCTGGCGCAGCGGTTCGCCGCGCTTGGAGACCGAGGTGACCTCGATGGCGCCGAGCTCCTCCAGGGACAGATCCCGCAGATCGGCCGCCGTCTGGGCCAGGGCGTCCGTCGCCGTGGCCCCCAGCGCGCATGTGGACGCTGCGGCGAGAATGGACAGTCTGCGCACTCAGTTCCCCCACTCAAGCTTTGCCTCAACGCACCAGCGTCGGTTCGGCTCCCCCTGCGGCGCCGCTTTTCTGTGCAGGGTGGGATTCAGCCCGCCAGGGTGATGTAGAGCTCGCTCTCAAGGAGCCATTGGCCCGTGATCCGGCGCCAGGCGGCCAGATAGGTCCCGCGGAGCTCATGGCTGGTCCATTGGCCGGTCCAGCGGCCGGCCTCGGCGGCGCGGGCGCCCTCCGCGTCCAGTTCGACCTCCAGCGTCTCACGGAGAAAGGTCACGAAGCCCGGCTCGGCGAACTGCGCCGCGAACGCCTGGACGATGGCGTCCGCGCCAAGGATCAGACCGCCGTCGCCGACGATCACCTTGGCGTCGGCCATGAAGAACGGCCGCAGGCGCGCAGCCTCATGGCTGGCGATCAGCTTGTTGGTCAGCTTGCGCCGCGCGCGGACGGCGTTCTCGGCGGTGGTCACCGGCTCAGGCCGGCTGGGCCGCCAGGCGCTTGTCGAGATAGGCGCCGACGCGGTTCTCCACGTCGGGCAGATTCTCCATCCAGAAGTGGCTGGCGCCCTCCACAACCTCGTAGTCGATGACGATGCCTTTCTGGGTGCGGAGCTTCGACACTACCCGCTCCACGTCGACCGGCGGCACCACCGTGTCGGACTGGCCGTGCAGGATGAGGCCGGAGGCCGGGCAGGGGGCCAGGAAGGAGAAGTCGTAGGCGTTGGTCGGAGGGGAGACCGAGATGAAGCCGTCGGTCTCGGGACGCCGCATGAGCAGTTGCATGCCCACCCAGGCGCCGAAGGAGTAACCGGCCACCCAGCATTGCGAGGCCGCGGGATTGGTCGACTGGAGCCAGTCCAGCGCCGTGGCCGCGTCGGCCAGTTCGCCGATGCCGCCGTCGAACTCGCCCTGGCTGCGGCCGACGCCCCGGAAGTTGAAGCGCAGGACCGAGAAGCCGCGCTTCATGAACAGGTGGAAGAGCTGCACCGCCACCGGATTGTTCATCTGGCCGCCGGCCTTGGGATGGGGATGCAGGATCAGCGCCACCGGCGCGGTTTCGCTCTTGCCCTGGGTATATCGACCCTCGATCCGCCCGGCCGCGCCGGTCAGAACCACCTCTGGCATTCGAACCCTCTTCTGCGCCCAGAATACTTGACTACGGTAGTAGGTCTTCCTAAGTCGCAGCCATCCGGCGCGACACGGGCCCACGCGAGGCGGGGCTAATAGCATAGGCCGTCCCGGATGCGCGGGAAAACTGCATCGGGCCGCAAAGGACGAAACGCCATGCGCCTATCCACGAAAGGTCGCTACGCCGTGATGGCCATGGCCGATCTTGCGCGCCGTGAGAACGAGGCCGCGCGGGCCGTGGCGCTGGCCGACATCGCCGCGCGGCAGGAGATTTCGCTATCGTACCTGGAGCAGCTCTTCGCCCGCCTGCGCCGGAAGGGCCTCGTGAAGAGCGCCCGAGGGCCCGGAGGCGGCTATCGTCTGGCGCGGACGGCGGAGGCGACGTCGATCGCCGAGATCGTGCATGCCGTGGACGAACCGCTGCGGGCCACCCGTTGCCATGCTCTGGGCAAGGGCTGCATGACGAAGGGCGAGCGCTGCCTCACCCACGACCTGTGGGCGGACCTGGGGGCCCATATCGAAGGCTACCTCGCTTCGGTGAGCCTGGCCGATGTCGTGGGCGGCCGGCTGGGGGCCAAGAGGCAGGCCGCATGAGCGTCTATCTGGATCACAACGCCACGACCCGGGCGCGGCCCGAGGCCATCGCCGCGATGACGAGGGTGATGGAAGCCGTCGGCAATCCGTCGTCCATCCACGCCGCCGGCCGCGCCGCGCGGGCCGTCATGGAGCAGGCGCGGGCCGACGTCGGCGCCCTGATCGCCGCGCCGGCCTCGACCGTCGTCTTCACGAGCGGCGGCACCGAGGCCAACGCCCTGGCGATCGGCAGCGCGGTGGCGGCGGGCGCCAGGCGCCTGATCGTCTCGGCCATCGAACATGACAGCGTGCGCGAGACCGCTGCGGCGTCGGATGCGGCGGTGGAATTCCTGCCTGTCGACCGCAACGGGGTCGCCGACCTGGGCTGGCTGCAGGAGCGCCTGACCCGTTGGGACGCCGCCGATGGGCGGCCCTTCGTGGCTCTGATGCTGGCCAACAACGAAACCGGCGTGGTCCAGCCGGTGGCCGAGGCCGCCGAACTGGTGCGGGCCGCCGACGGCTGGCTGCACGTGGATGCGATCCAGGCGGCCGGCAAGATCCCGGTGGACAGCCGCGCCATTGGCGCCGACACGCTCTCGATTTCGGCGCACAAGCTGGGCGGCGCCCCGGGCGTCGGCGCCCTGACGTTCGGGCCGCGGGCGGTGCTGTCGCGCCTGCAGCACGGCGGCGGGCAGGAGCGCGGGCGGCGTGGCGGCACCGAAAACCTGCCTGGGATCAGCGCTTTCGGCGCTGCGGCGAAGGTCGCGGCTGATGAACTCGCGAACTTCGGCCGGAACATGGCCTGGCGTGACGCCGTGGCGGCCCGCGTGAAGGCCTCCGGCGCCGTCGTCATGGGCGAGGCCGAGCCGCGGCTGCCCAACACGCTGTGCGTCGCCACCCCCGACTGGACCTCCGACCTGCAGGTCATGGCGCTGGACCTGGCCGGCGTCATGGTCAGCGCCGGCTCGGCCTGTTCATCCGGCAAGGTGAAGGCCAGCCCTGTCCTCGCCGCCATGGGACAGGGCGATCTGGCTGCCTGCGCCATCCGCGTCAGCGGCGGCTGGGATACGACCGAAACCGATTGGAACCGCTTCGCCGACGCCTGGCTGGAAGCGCAAAGCCGGCACGCCGCGCGCCGGAAGGAACCCGCCTGATGGCCGCCGTTAAACAGACCGTCGAACACGTCCAGAGCCTGGAGAAGTACAAGCACGGCTTCGTCACGGCCATCGAGCAGGACTTCGCCCCCAAGGGCCTCAACACGGACATCGTGCGCTTCATCTCGGCCAAGAAGGACGAGCCGGAGTGGATGCTGCAATGGCGCCTCGACGCCTTCGAGCGCTGGCTCGCCATGGAGGAGCCGGCCTGGGCCAAGGTGAGCTTCCCGCGCATCGACTACCAGGACGCCTACTACTACGCGGCGCCCAAGCAGAAGGAGGGGCCTAAGAGCCTCGACGAGGTCGATCCCGAGCTGCTGGAGACCTACAAGAAGCTGGGCATTCCGCTGCGCGAGCAGGAGGTCCTGGCGGGCGTGCAGGGCGCGCCGCGCTATGCGGTCGACGCCGTCTTCGACTCGGTCAGCGTGGTCACCACCTTCAAGAAGGAGCTGGCCCAGGCGGGCGTCATCTTCTGTTCCATGAGCGAGGCGATCCGCGACCACGGCGACCTGGTGAGGAAGTACCTGGGCACGGTGGTGCCGGTCAGCGACAACTACTTCGCCTGCCTGAACAGCGCGGTCTTCTCGGACGGCAGCTTCGTCTATGTGCCGCCGGGCGTGCGCTGTCCGATGGAGCTCTCCACGTATTTCCGCATCAACGCCGAGAACTCGGGCCAGTTCGAACGCACCCTGATCGTCGCCGACAGGGGCGCCTACGTCTCGTACTTGGAGGGCTGCACGGCGCCGATGCGAGACGAGAACCAGCTCCACGCGGCTGTCGTGGAACTGGTCGCGCTGGACGACGCGGAGATCAAATACTCCACCGTCCAGAATTGGTACCCGGGCGACCCGGAGACGGGGAAGGGCGGCATCTACAACTTCGTCACCAAGCGCGCCGATTGCCGCGGCGACCGGTCCAAGGTGTCGTGGACCCAGGTCGAGACCGGCTCGGCGATCACCTGGAAGTATCCGTCCTGCGTGCTGCGTGGGGAGGGGAGCTCGGGCGAGTTCTATTCGATCGCCATCACCAATGGCCGCCAGCAGGCCGACACCGGCACCAAGATGATCCATCTGGGGGCCAACACCCGCTCGCGGATCATCTCCAAGGGCATATCGGCGGGGAAGAGCACCAACACCTACCGGGGTCTGGTCTCGGCGCATCCGAAGGCCAAGGGCGCGCGCAACTTCACCCAGTGCGACAGCCTGCTGATCGGCAAGTCCTGCGCCGCTCACACGGTGCCCTATATCGAGGCCCGGAACGGCCAGGCGGTCTTCGAGCACGAGGCGACGACCACGCGGCTGTCGGAAGACCAGCTATTCTATGCGATGCAGCGGGGGCTGAGCCAGGAAGAAGCAGTTCAGCTTCTGGTGAACGGTTTCGTGAAAGATGTTCTCCAGGAGCTGCCCATGGAGTTCGCCGTGGAGGCTCAGAAGCTTGTGGCGATCTCTCTGGAAGGGAGCGTGGGGTGACGGGGCGGCCGACGATGGACGGGGAGCGCACCGCGCTCGATGCGGACGGGAACATGCTGCGCGAGTGGGACGGCGTCATCCTGCTGCGGGCATTGAAGCCGACCGCCCAGGGCAACTGCGAAAGCATGCCGAACGAGATACCCGCCGGCACGCGGGCTACGGCCATCGCGCTCCTGGATCCGGACGAGGGGACGCTGGACCTGGAGTGCTACCTGGACGAGGGCGGGGAACTCTACGCCTTTGCCCACGGCACGGCGGCCGATGTGCGCGTCATCGAACGCATCGAGGACAAGAAGGCGGTGGAGCTGTGACGTCATCGCCCATCATGACGACGAATTCTGACGAGATCTGAATGCTTTCTGTGAAAAACCTCCACGCCGCAGTCGAGAACAAGGAGATCCTCAAGGGTCTCTCGCTCGAGATCCCCGCAGGCGAGGTGCACGCGATCATGGGGCCGAACGGGGCCGGCAAGTCGACCCTGAGCTACGTGCTGACGGGGCGGGACGGCTACGAGATCACGGAGGGTTCGGCGACGCTGGATGGCGAGGATCTTCTGGCCCTCGAGCCCAACGAGCGGGCGGCCAAGGGCGTCTTCCTGTCGTTCCAGTACCCGCTGGAGATTCCGGGCGTTCCGGCCCTGACCTTCATCCGCACGGCTCTGAACGCCCAACGCAAGGCGCGCGGCGAGTCGGAAATCACCGCGCCGGAGTTCCTGAAGCTCGCCCGCCAGAAGGCCGCGGAGCTGAAGATCGACTTCGACATGCTGAAGCGCTCGCTCAACGTCGGCTTCTCCGGCGGGGAGAAGAAGCGGATGGAAATCCTGCAGATGGCGATGCTTTCGCCGCGCTTCCTGATCCTGGACGAGACCGACTCGGGCCTCGACATCGACGCCCTGCGGATCGTCGCCGACGGCGTGAACGCGCTGCGCGGGCCGGACCGCGCGATGCTGGTGATCACCCACTATCAGCGCCTGCTCGACTACATCAAACCCGACCGGGTCCATGTGCTCTCGGCCGGCCGCATCGTCGCCTCGGGCGGCCCCGAGCTGGCGCTGGAGCTGGAGCGCGAAGGCTACGACAAGTACGCGAGGGCGGCTTGAGCGTCGCCGCCGCCATACGCGCCCGCGACGTCGCGGAGCTGCCCGGCAAACGGGACGAGGACTGGCGCTGGACGGACCTGCGCGGACTGATCCGCGCGCTTCCGGAGCCTTCCGCCCCCATCGAGGGCGACCCCGGCGCCGGCCCGTTCGAGGCGTTCCCGGATATCTCGGTGATCGTGAAGAATGGGTGCGGCGGCCGCCGTGTGGAGGTCGCGCCCGGCGAGAATCGCGTGCTCGGCCTGCAGGTGGTGTCCCAGGGCGCCGGTTCGCACGCGGGTCAGGTGCACGTCGAAGTCGCCGCCGGCGCGCGGCTGGTCATCCTCGAAAGCTATGACGGCGGCGGTGCGTACCTGAACCAGATGACGCTCGACCTGGCGGTCGGAGAAGGCGCCGTGGTCGAGCGGGTCGTCCTGGCCCGGGACGATGCGGAGGCGGTGAGCGTGAGTCAGGCCGACGTGCGGCTCGCGCCGGGCGCGCGGTTCGGCCAGGCGGTGATTACCGACGGCGCGCGCCGACAGCGCCTCGAAACGGTCGTCCATCACCCGGGGGGACACGCCGAGTTGCGTCTCGACGGCGTCTACCTGCTCTCAGGCAAGCGCCACGCCGACCTGACCACGGTGGTGACGCACCAGGCGGTGGATGGGGTCACGAGCCAGCTTACCAAGGGTGTCGTCCGCGATCAGGCGCGCGGCGTGTTCCAGGGCCGCATCGTCGTGGCCGAGGGCGCGGACCGCACGGACGCACGTATGGGCCACCACGCGCTGATCCTGTCGGACCGCGCCGAGGTGGACGCCAAGCCCGAACTGGAAATCTACGCCGACGACGTCTCCTGCGCCCACGGCAATACGGTCGGCGTCCTGGACGAGGAGGCGCTGTTCTATGCCCGCCAGCGGGGCATTCCCGAGTTCGAGGCCCGGGCCATGCTGACCGAAGCCTTCGTGGGCGAGGTCGTGGACCGGATCGGGCACGAAGGCGCGCGCGAGGTGGTTCGGGCCTGGGTCTCCGCGCGGCTGAGGGCGTGACCATGGCCTTCGACGTCGAAGCCGCGCGCGCCGAGTTCCCGATCCTGCTGCGGCACGTCCATGGCAAGCCGCTCGTCTACCTGGACTCCGCCGCTTCGGCCCAGAAGCCGCGGGCGGTCATCGAGGCCATGAGCCGGGCGATGGAACACTCCTACGCGAACGTCCATCGCGGCTTGCACACGCTCGCCAACGAGACCACCGACGCCTACGAAGGCGCGCGGAAGAAGGTCGCGGAATTCATCGGCGCCGAACCATCCGAGATCGTTTTCACCAAGGGCGGCACCGAGGCGGTGAACCTGGTCGCCGCCGGGATCGGTGCGGGGCTGCATCCAGGCGACGAGATCGTGCTCTCGCAGATGGAGCACCATGCCAACATCGTGCCCTGGCACTTCCTGCGCGAGCGCAAGGGGGTCGTCCTGAAGTGGGTCCCGGTGACCGACGACGGCCGCCTCGACCTGGAGGCTTACCAGAGCCTCCTGGGGCCGAGGACCAAGGTCGTGGCCCTCAGCCACATGTCGAACGTGCTGGGCACCATCAGCGACGCCAGGGCCCTCGCGCGGATGGCGCATGAAGCCGGCGCGCTGGTGCTGTTCGACGGCTGCCAGGCCATCGTCCACAAGCCGGTGGACGTGAAGGACATCGACGCCGACTTCTACGTCTTCTCCGGCCACAAGCTCTACGGCCCGACCGGCATCGGCGTCTTGTACGGCAAGGCCGAGAGGCTGGCGGCGCTGCCGCCCTACCAGGGCGGAGGCGAGATGATCGGCTACGTCCGCGAGGACGAGATCACCTACGCCGACCCGCCGCACCGGTTCGAGGCCGGCACACCTCCGATCCTGGAAGCCATCGGCCTGGGCGCGGCGATCGACTGGCTGGCGGGGCTGGACCGGCGGGCGATCGCTGAGCACGAGCATGCGCTCTATGCGCGCGTGCGGGAGGGACTGACGGGCGCGAACTGGCTGAGGGTCATTGGCGAGGCGCCGGGGAAGGGGGCCATCCTGTCCTTCACCGTCGACGGAGCCCATGCCCACGACGTGGCCCAGATCCTCGACCGTTACGGCGTGGCCGTCCGCGCCGGAACCCATTGCGCCGAGCCGCTGATGCGGCGTTTCGGTGTCACGTCGAGCGCCCGGGCCTCCTTCGCCCTATATAACACCCTCGAAGAGGCGGACGCCTTCGTGGACGCCCTGAACCGAACCCAAGCCTTCTTCGCTTGAACCTTGTGAGGCCATGGACGACGCCGCGAACATTGAGAGCCAGTCCCCTCCGCTCAGCCAGGCGGAGCTCGATGCCCTGACCGACAAGCTCATCGAGAAGCTCAAGACCGTGTATGACCCCGAGATCCCGGTCGACATCTACGAGCTGGGCCTGGTCTACAAGGTCGACGTCTCGGACGACCGGGACGTGGCGATCGACATGACCCTGACGGCGCCCGGTTGCCCGGTCGCCGGCGAGATGCCGGGCTGGGTCGAGGACGCGGTCAACGAGATCCCTGAGGTCCGCTCGTGCAAGGTCGACCTGGTGTTCGATCCCCCGTGGGATCCCTCGCGCATGAGCGACGAGGCCAAACTAGCTCTGAACATGTTCTGATGACGAGCCTGGACATCACCCCCCAGCCGCGCCCGCGCCGCCCCCGCCCCAAGGTGGTGACCCTCTCGGAAGCGGCCGCAGCGCGCGTGCGAGAGATCATGGCCAGGGCCGAGAAGCCCTATGTCGGCCTTCGGGTCGGCGTGAAGAACGGCGGCTGCGCCGGGCAGGAGTACACCCTCGAATACGCCGAGGCGGCAGGGCCGCTGGACGAGGTGGTGGAGGACAAGGGCGTCACCATCCTCGTGGAGCCCAAGGCCATCCTGTTCCTCATCGGAACCGAGATCGACTACGAGGTGACCAAGCTCTCGGCGAAGTTCGTTTTCCGCAACCCCAACGAGACCGACGCTTGCGGCTGCGGCGAAAGCGTCACCATTACACCGGCGAAACTCGACTGAGGGCGCGAACGAGGCTTATCCTCCATGGCGAGTGATCCGAGGACCGACATGACGGACGATGTCGAACTGCGCCGCCTGGCGATCCGCCGCGCCGACATGAAGCTCGCCTTCCGCAGCCACCTCATGGCCTATGTGCTGGTGAACGCGGCCCTCCTTGCGATCAATCTGATCACCTCGCCCGGCCATTGGTGGTTCTACTGGCCCATGCTGGGCTGGGGCGTCGGCCTGGCCGCCCACGGCATGACCGTCTACATGAACGGCGAAGGCCTGCGCGACCGGCTCATCGAAGAGGAACTCGAGAAGCTGCGCCGCAGCCGCGGGGGCTGATCTCGAGCTGGCGGCGGGAGGCCCGCCGCCGCTTGGCCGTATCAGCGGCCGGTGAACTTCGCCGGACGCTTCTCGACAAAGGCCATGACTCCCTCGCGGGCGTCTGCGGTGCGCTGGGCCGCGCCCTGGCCGTAGGCCTCGGCCTCCAGCTGCTCGTGCCAGGCGGCGTCGAGCGATTCCCAGACCAGGTTGCGCGTCAGGCCCAGCGAGGCCGGGCCGTCGGCCAGCGCGCGGGCGTACTGCATGGCGGCGTCCATCAGCTCGCCGTCGGGCACGCACCGGTTGATCAGGCCCCATTCGGCGGCCGTTTTCGCCGGCAGCTTCTCGCCCAGCAGCATCAGTTCCATGGCGCGCGCCTTGCCCACCAGGCGGGGCAGGATCCAGGTAGCCCCGCCGTCGGGCACCAGGCCGATCCGGCGGAACGCCAGCAGGAAGTACGAGCTTTCCGCAGCCACCGCGAGGTCGCACGCCAGGGCCATCGAAACGCCGACGCCGGCGGCGACGCCGTTGACGGCGGCGACCAGCGGCACCGGTGACTTGCGGATGGCCGAGACGAACGGATTGAAGGTCTGAAGCAGGGCCTGGTTCGGGCCGCCCGCCGGTTGCGGCCGGGCCGCGCCGCCGCCGCCCGAGAGGTTGGCGCCCGAGCAGAAGCCGCGGCCTTCGCCGGTGATCACGATTGCGCGGGCCTTGCCGCCGTAGGCCAGGTCCTCGAACGCGGCCGCCAGATCGGCCATCAGGTCGAGGCCGGCGGCGTTGAGCGTGGAGGGATCGGAAAGGGTGATGACGCCGACGCCGGCGTCGAGAGCGGTCTTCACCTTGGCGGGGGCCTGCGCGCCGTCCATGGCGTCCTCCCTGGCTTGGAGCTGTTCAGGCGACCATCAAGCCTGAATACCCCCGCGTCAGCCAAGGCGGTTTTGGCGGTGGGTCAGGCTGCGCGGATCTGGGAGCCCTTGTCCGCCAAGGTAGTGCGGTTACGTCCGCCGCGCTTGGAGGCGTACATGGCGCCGTCGGCGCGCTCGAGCAGGGCGGAGGGCACGTCGCCCGGGCGCGATTCGGCGATCCCGGCGGAAATGGTGATTGCGCCGAGATCCTCGTTCGTGGAGCGGCGCTTGAGCACCCGCGAAGAGATTTCCTCGCGTGCGGCTTCCAGGGCGTCGAAGGCGACGTCGGCGCGTTCGCCGGGAAAGATCACCGCGAACTCCTCGCCGCCGTAGCGCGCGGCGATACGCGTTCCTTCCGCGACCCGGCCAAGAACGCTGGCGACGTAGCGGATCACCTGGTCGCCGGTCTGATGGCCCCAGGTGTCGTTGAAGTCCTTGAAGTGGTCGATGTCGACGACCGCCAGGGCGACAGGTTGGCCGCGTTGCTCTGCCTGCGCCAGGGCCGCTTCCATCGCTTCGTCGAAAGCCTTGCGGTTGGCCAGGTTGGTGAGCGCGTCGGTCATGGCGTCCCGCCGCACCTGCTCGAGGTGCTCGCGCAGGCGGCCCAGTTCGTTGGTCGTGTCGGCGAGCTGGCTCTCCAGCGCCTGGTTCTCTTCCCGGACCTTGCGGGTGGCGACGCTCAGGGTTTCGACCATGGCGCGAACGTCGTCGGCCGAGTCCTGGCCCACGAAGGACTCGCTGGCCGTCGCCAGTTGCTGGCCGTAGGCCTCGCTGGTCTCGCGGGCGGATTCGATGGCGCGCGAGACGCTGTCCAGTTCCTGGGACAGGCTCTTGCCGGCGTCGAGGATCTCGCCCGACAGCCGCGCCGCGGGTAGGTGCTCGGCGGCGATCTGTTCGCCAACCTGGTCGGTGAACGGCGCGCCGGAGCGCAGCACGTCGTCGATCTTGGCGGCGACTTCGCTGTCCTTGGCCGCGACGTAGTACATCCACAGCTCGAAGTTGAGTGCGGTCGGCCACACGCGGTAGGCTTCCATGGCCTCGATCGCCTTGCGGGCAAGCTGGTAGGCCTTGGGGCTACGGAGGAGCGAGTCGAGATTCGACGACATGGCGCCAGCTTAGGCGACGACCCCAAACGACGCGTTAAAACGAGGGGCTAATCGTCCGTGGATTTCGGGATCGCCTGGCGCATCAGGAAGGCGGGCGTGTCGCCTCCAAAGCCCACCACGCGATCGCCGTCGCCACGTTCGCGGGACCGCTCGGGGCGCTCGGGGCGCTCGGGGCGCTCGGTGCGCGCGGGGCGCTCCCTGGCCGGCTGCGCGGGACGGTCTTCGCGCGCTCGCCGGGAACGAGACGGGCGTTCTGTCTCCGCAGGCGCAGGTGCGACCTGGACTTCCGCCTCCTCGGGCGCCGCGGCGACAGCGTCCGTCTCGCGCGCCGGGCGTTCTCGGCGTGGCGGGCGCTCCCGGCTTCCGCGATCGCGGCCGCGCGTCGAACGGTCGCGGCCGTTCCGGCTCGCCCGGGGCTCGTCCTTGATGCTGCCCCAGTCGATCCCTTCGATGACGATCTCCTCGGGCGTCTTGCCGATGAGCTTGAGCACCTTGTCGAGGTTCTTGGTGTCGGCCGGGGTGACGATCATGAACGCCTGGCCCGAGCGTCCAGCGCGGCCGGTGCGACCGATCCGATGGACATAGTCGTCCGCATGGTGTGGCACGTCATAGTTGAAGACGTGGCTCACGTCGGGAATGTCGAGCCCGCGGGCGGCGACGTCAGAGGCGCAGAGCAGCCGCAGCGAGCCGTTGCGGAAGCTCTCCAGCGTGCGCATCCGGGTGGACTGATCGAGGTCGCCGTGGATCGGCGCGGCGTCGAGGCCGTGCTTCTTCAGCGACTTGGCGACGATATCGACCTCCGACTTGCGGTTGCAGAAGACGATGCCGTTCTTCACGTCGGCGCGGCCGATCAGTTCGCGCAGGGCGGTGCGCTTGGCCTTGGGGTCGGCGGTCGGGATCCGCACGAGGTTCTGGGTGATCGTCTCGGCCGTGGTCGCCGGCCGCGAGGCCTCGACGCGGATCGGGTCGTTCAGGAACTGCTTGGTGAGGCGCGTGATCTCGGGCGGCATGGTCGCCGAGAAGAACAGCGTCTGCTTCTTTGGCGGCGTGAGTTTGAAGATCCGCTCGAGGTCCGGGATGAAGCCCATGTCGAGCATTCGGTCGGCCTCGTCGACCACCATGATCTGCACGCCGGTCATCAGGAGCTTGCCGCGTTCGAAATGGTCCAGGAGGCGCCCCGGCGTAGCGATTAGCACGTCGACGCCGCGGTCCAGCTTCAGTTCCTGGTCTTTGAACGAGACGCCGCCGATCAGCAGCGCCCACGAGAGCTTCTGGTCCTTGGCGTACTTCTCGAAGGAGGCGGCGACCTGATCGGCCAGTTCCCGCGTCGGCGCGATGACCAGGGCGCGGGGCATGCGCGCCTTGGAGCGGCCTGCGGCCAGCCGGTCGACCATCGGCAGGGTAAAGGCGGCGGTCTTGCCGGTGCCCGTCTGGGCGATGCCCAGCACATCGCGGCCCTGCAGGGCATAGGGGATCGCCTCGGCCTGGATCGGCGTGGCGGTGGTGTAGCCGGTGTCGGCGACGGCCTTAAGCGTCGCCGCAGACAGGCCAAGGTCGGAAAATTCGGTCATCAGTATCCGGGTGGGCGGCGCCCACTCAAAGTTTGAGGCTGGCGCAACGCGGCTGCGCAGGCGGAGATCGCCACGCGCGCGGAACATACGGTCAACCCGCGTCAAGTCAACGCGTGGTCGAAGGTGAAGGTTCATCGGCCGCGCTGCGGGCGCTGGCGGAGGGGCCGCTTGGCGACGATCCTAGATGTCCAGGTCCGCCGCGGCGAACTCGGCGTTCTCCTGGATGAACCGGAAACGCAGCTCGGGCTTGCGGCCCATCAGCTGCTCGACCAGGTCTTCCACCTGTTCCTCGGATCGGGGCAGGGTGACGCGAGCCAGGGTCCGCGTCTTTGGATCCATGGTGGTTTCCTTGAGCTGCGCCGGCATCATTTCGCCGAGCCCCTTGAACCGGCTGATCTCGGGCTTCTTGCCCTTGAACTCCGTGGCCAGCAGTTCGTCGCGGTGGGCGTTGTCGCGCGCATAGACGGCCTTGCCGCCGTGGCTCAGCCGATAGAGCGGCGGGAGCGCGAGGTAGAGCCGGCCCGTGCGGATCAGGGCGGGCATGGTCCTGTAGAAAAAGGTGATGAGCAGGCTCGCGATGTGGGCCCCGTCCACGTCGGCGTCCGTCATGATGATGATGCGGTCGTAGCGCAGGTCCTCGTCCTTGAACCTGGATCCCGCCTGGGCCCCCAATGCGAGCAGAAGGTCGGAGAGTTCCTTGTTGCCCCCGAACTTGTCGGTGGAGGCCGAGGCGACGTTCAGGATCTTGCCGCGGAGGGGCAGGATGGCCTGGGTGCGCCGGTCGCGGGCCTGTTTCGCCGAGCCGCCGGCGGAGTCGCCCTCCACCAGAAACAGCTCGGTGCCGTCCGTCGAGGATCCCGAGCAGTCGGCAAGCTTGCCGGGGAGCCGCAGCTTCCGCGTCGCCGAGGCCCGGGCGACTTCCTTGTCCTTGCGCCGCTTCAGCCGCTCTTCGGCGCGTTCGACGACGAACTGCAGAAGGGCGCTGGCGGCTTTGGGCTGAGCGGTCAGCCAGTGGTCGAAGGGATCGGCAAGGGCCTTCTCGACCAGCCGCTGCGCCTCGCTGGAGGACAGCTTCTCCTTGGTCTGACCCTGGAACTCCGGGTCGCGGATGAAGACGCTGACCAGGGCGCCGGCCTGGGCGATGACGTCGTCGGCGGTGATGATCCCGCCGCGCTTTTCACCGGTCAGTTCGGCGTACTGCTTGAGCCCGCGGGTCAGCACCGCACGAAGGCCGGCCTCATGAGTTCCGCCTTCCGGGGTCGGCACCGTGTTGCAGTACGACTGCATGAAGCTGTCGGCCTCGCCGAAACCGGCAGGGGTCCAGGCCACCGCCCACTCGACCTTTCCGGCCTCGCCCGGACGCTCATAGCGGCCGGCGAATGCCTCGGGCGTCACGGTGTCCAGTCCCTGGATACGCTCGGCGAGGAAGTCGGCCAGGCCGTTGGGGAAGCGGAAGTTGGCCTCGAGCGGGGTCTGGTCGTGGATCCGAGACGGGTCGCACTTCCAGCGGATCTCCACGCCCCCGAAGAGGTAGGCCTTGGACCGCGCCATTCGATAGAGCCGCGCGGGCTTGAAGGCCACACTCTCGCCGAAGATCACGGGATCCGGCCTGAAGGTGATCTGGGTGCCCTTCTTCCGCGTCGGACCGATCTTCTCGGTGGATCCGAGCGGCTTGCCCCGGCTGAAGGCCTGGCGCCACTCGAAGCCGTCCTTCCAGACGGTGACCTCGACGCGCTCGGAAAGCGCATTGACGACCGAGACGCCCACGCCGTGCAGGCCGCCGGACGTCTCGTAGGCCTTGCCCGAGAACTTCCCGCCCGAGTGCAGCACGGTCATGATGACCTCGAGCGCCGACTTGCCCGGGTGCTTCGGGTGCGGGTCGACGGGAATGCCGCGGCCATCGTCGCGGACGCTCAGCGCCCCGTCGGCGTCGAGACTGACCTCGATGACCTTGGCGTGGCCGGCGACGGCCTCGTCCATGGCGTTGTCGAGCACCTCGGCGAAAAGGTGGTGCAGGGCGCGTTCGTCGGTGCCGCCGATGTACATCCCCGGCCGCTTGCGGACCGGCTCCAGGCCCTCCAGCACCTCGATGTCCTTCGCCGAGTAACCGCCGGTCTTCAGCGCGTCGGGACGCGGCTCATGGCTCTCGGCCAGCGGCGCGGCCGGCGCCGGGTTGAGGGCGTCGTCGAACAGGTCGGGCAGGGACTGGGCGGAGGACTTGGACATCGCGATCAGATTGCTTCGATTCGAGCAGCCTTTCCGTATGGGCGGGCCGAGCGCCGCACGCAATGCGGCGCGTGCTCACGCCACGGCGGGCGAAGGCGGTGGGTCGCGGGGCGGCAGCTTTCCGAGGAAATCGCGCTTTCCGACGTCGACGCCGGCGCTGCGAAGCAGGGCATAGGCGATCGCCATGTGAAACTGGACGTTCGGCAGGGCGAGCTGGAGCACGTAGTCTCGGCCCGAGAAGCGGCGCGCGCCCTTAGGGCTCGGCAGAACGATCTCCAGCGCCTCGGCGCCCTCGAGCGTGCGGGGATCGACGGCGTCCAGTCTCGCCAGCGCATCGACAATGGAGCGCCGCATGTCCGATACCGTGGCGAGCCCTTCGATGCGTGGCGGCTCCTGGCGTTGCAGGCGCGCGGCCGCCCCCAGGGCGTTGTTGACCACGGATTCGACCTGGAACCCGAACGGCTGCATGTCGGGAGCGAGGCGAAGGGTTGCGAACCACGACGGACCGAGGCCGCGAGTTTCCCCATGGGTCTCGGCCTTGTCCAACAGCGCCTGCAGCGCGCAAAGCACGCGCCGGACGTCCACGAGAACGATATCGCTGAGGGGAATGGGCACTGGGGACCTTCTCTTGGAAGGCTTCCTAGCTGCTTGGGATTGCAGTGGCGCGACAGGATCGGCCGTCGCATCTTTCGCTCGACGGCACTTGTCAGGACGCCGTTCTCGCGCAACGCTAATAACCGCACTGACTGCAGGGACAATGCGGCGGCGCTCGACGGGAGGACAAGGGATGTCGCAGACCACCACACGCTCCAGAGGCGGCTTCAAGCTGCCGCCGGAGGTCATCAACATCGTGGGCACGGCCGGAGCGATCTTCGCCGTCGTCGCGACGGGTTCCGGCATCGTCGCCATCCTGCCCGAACCCAGCCTGTGGCAGACGGCCGCCGCCTATCTGGCGCCGGCCGGCCTGGCGTTCGCCGCCTACTGGTGGATCGCCCAGAAGCTCTGAGCGACGCCTACTTCCGCGGCGCGTAGATCCGGCTGATCAGGTCGGCTGTCCCCTCGATCCGCTCGAGGCGCGGATAGCGCAGTCCCTGGCGATAGGCGATCTCCACGGTCCGGTAGTGATCGCCGTTGCGGACCAGGAGCGAGATCGGCTGGCCGGACTTGGCCGTGGTGATCGCCTTCTTCAGCCGCTCGGCCTCATAGGCGATGCCGTTCACCGCCATGATCCGTGTCGAGACGGTCAGGCCGGCGTTGAATGCGGGGCTGTCCCAGAGCACGCCCGTGACCTCGCCTTCGCGGTTCACGGTGACGCCCAGGGAATAGGTGAGATCGGTATGCTTACGCGCCGCCTCGATCCCCTTGAAGTAGTTCGTCGGCGTATCGGTGTAGACCAGTCGCCAGCCGCCCCGCTGCAGCCCATCCAGCGGCGGCTCCGGCGCAACTTCCTGTACCCGCTCGCGCAGGAAGGTCGCCCAGTCGTAGGGCTCGACGGCGTTCAGCGCCGCCACGACGTCGTCGAAGGCGTAGGGGCGGGGCGTGTAGTCGCCGTCGGGGCCGCCGAAAAAGCGCCGCGCGAAGTCGTCCAGCGACCGCTTTCCGCCCGAACGCTCGCGGATCAGGGTGTCGGCGTCGAGCCAGATGAGCTGGCCTTCGGAATAGTAGTCCTCGCTGCGCTGCCAGCTCACCCACGGCTGGGGCCGGCGGGCGTTGATGACCGGGTCCAGCGTTGTGTCCTCGAGCTGGCGCCAGCGTCGTCCGTGACGCGTCTCGTAGGTGGCGGCCGTCAGGGCGAGGGCCTCGAAGACCTCGTCCCGGGTCTGGATCCCCGAGCGGGCGCCCAGCACATAGCCCCAGTACTGGTCCTGGCCCTCGTAGACCCACAGCAGCGAGCCGCGCATGGGGACGTTGAAGTTCGGGGTCCAGAGCTCGGCCGGACGGCGGAACTTGCCGTCCCAGGCATGCGTGTACTCGTGGGGCAGCAGGTTGCGGTCGGCGACGGCGCCCTGCCAGTCGGTGAAGTAGCCGGGCTCGACCTGGTTCTCGCTGGAGCGATGGTGCTCGAGTCCGATGGAGCCCAGGCGGCTGCTGATGGCCAGGAGGAAGTCGTAGCGGTCGAACGGGCGTGACCCGAACAGCTTGTCGGCCTGGTCCACGAGTTCGCGGTGCTTCTCGATCTGCTCCGGCGTGGCGGCGAGCTCCTCCGGGGTGTCGGCGAAGATCTGGAGGCGGACCGGGATCTCGGCCCCGGGATCCAGGTCGACCTGGCGATAGTGACGGCCGGCGAACATCGGCGAGTCCACCAGGGTCTCGAAGTCCACGGGCTTGAAGCGGGCGACGCCGCCCTCGTTCGCCGCCGTCTCCAGCGCCACGCCATAGCTCCAGCCGGCCGGGAGGCGGACGCTGGGCTCGACCATGATGCGGCGCGTGAAG
The DNA here is from genome assembly GCA_049323595.1 of Pseudomonadota bacterium. GTDB lineage: Bacteria > Pseudomonadota > Alphaproteobacteria > Caulobacterales > Caulobacteraceae > Phenylobacterium. The sequence continues at coordinate 45,492 of JBMOOD010000018.1, read as the reverse complement.
TAGCCCGCCGGATAGAGCGCCACGGCGTTCCACTGCAGGTTCAACATCTCGGGCGTGACCACCACGCGGCCCTGGTTGGGCGCGGTGGGCGACAGGTACTGGAACTCCAGCTCCAACTCGGCCGTCCCCTCGGGGACGTCGACGTGGAAGGCGTAGACCTGGATGGGGTCGCGCACCCAGGGGATCACCTTGCCGCCCGCCTTGACCGTCAGGCCGGAGACCTTCTCGATCGGCCCGCGGGGGGCGTGATTGCCCGGAAGCCACTGCGGATAGAGCAGGGTGGTGCGGCCGGCGCGGGCGACGGGGATCGTCTGCTTCACCCGGAAGATGCGGCGCTGGACGTCGGAGGCGTCGACCTCGAGGCGGATGACGCCTGGGTATGGCGCGTCCTGCGGCGCCGGGATGGCCGGCGGCATCGGATGGGGCTGGGGGCCTTGGGAAGGCTGGGCGAGGGCGGGCGCGGCGGCGCTGAGAAGCAGGGCGGCGGCTAGAAGCGCTGATTTCAAGACGACCACTCGACGATGATTGTTTGGTTCCTTCTAGAGTGGGTCGGCACGCCGTCTCAACCACTGCCGAACGCTCCCTCCGGATGGCCCGGAACGTCGGTCAGCTCCTCTTTCTTGGCTTCGCACTGAGCCTCAGATACGCAACCATCAGAGGTGCAGCTTCGCATCCGTCGATCGGCGCTCGCAGATCTGACCGAGGCGAGGCCGCAAATGGGAGGGAATATGAAGCGAATGCCGGCGAACATTACGCGCATTGGCTTGGCTTTGCCCGTGCTGGTCGCGGCAGCCATGTCAGGCGTTGGCGGGAAGGCTAGTGCAAGCCCACCAAAGCTAAGCAGTCCCACCGATGGCTACGTGTATTTCAACCGGCCCGGAGCTTCCTGGGAAGAGCTGTCTCGTGACCTGATCACCTGCGCTTCAGTCGCCGAACGAGCCAACGTGATGTGGAACGGGAAGAGCAGCCCATATGTCGGAATCCTGCCCCATCTTCTACAGTCCGGCCAAGCGGCAGGTGCGCGGACCGCCAATCTGGAAAACTGCATGGTCGTCGGCGGATGGCGCGTCATTCGGCTTGCTGAAGCCAAGGGATCGGCCCTCGCGCGCCTTGATCGCGGGGGTCTGGCAGAACAACTCAGCCAGTGGGTCGGGGTCGATCAGCCCGAAGGCGAGGTCGTGCGCGTCTGGGCCAACGACGCCGGAAAGCCGGACACGATCAAGCAAGGCATGCCACCTATCAAGTCTCGCAAGTCGCTGTCGGAAGCCGCGATTGAGATTTCCAAGGCTGATCTTCCCTTCTACGACATTAAACTTGCGGCCTCGATAGAGCTCGACACACCCCAGCCCCTTAGTCCGGATCAGCTCTCCCGACTCCAATTGAACAAACAGGCAATAGTTGTCGCGACCCTCATCGCTCCCAACCCCCGAGGCGCATCGATGCGAGGGATTGGTCGACAGGAGGCAGCCCAACGAAATCTTGGCGGCTTTGGGATGAGTCTGGCGCATGGCGGCTGGGCGAGCTTCCAGAGCAATGGCAAGTTGAGAATAGAGTCCTTCAATCTGAACATCTTTGATCGCTCGCGCTCGGAAGACCCGATTGTGCGGACAGAGGCTTTTCTCGTTTCAGCGGGTCGTTGGTCTTTTGGGACTGGGACACTAAAGCTGTGCCTTGGTGCTCCCTTCATTGAGGTTGAGCCTGGCGACGTCATCTTCGCTGGTGCGTTCGATATGGGAGCAAAGCAGCTTACGCCCGAAATGGACTTAGCGCGTGCACAAGCTCATCTGAGAAGCGCACCGGGCCTGCTCGCCAAGCTGAGGCCGGCGCAGTGGCAGAACGGGCATACTGTTTCGTGTGACGGTCCATACAGTCTTCTCCCCGTCTATGCGCTTGAGTTTCCCGACGCCCCGAACGCTGAAGGCTATCGAGCGGCTGGTCGCCCGTAGCAGCACAAAGGCAGCGTCCTAGGCGGCGCAAGTTCACCAAGACTGAAAAGGGCCGCGGATCGCTCCGCGGCCCTTCTCATCTCGTCTGAGCTTCAGTCGACTAGCACTTGAAGTACATGTCGAACTCCACCGGGTGCGGGTGGAGCTGGAGGCGCATGACTTCCTCCATCTTGAGCTCGATGTAGGCGTCGATGAAGTCGTCGTCCATGACGCCGCCCTTCTTCAGGAAGGCGCGGTCCTTGTCGAGGTTCTCGAGCGCCTCGCGCAGCGAACCGCAGACCTCCGGAACCTTCTTCTGCTCGCGGGGCGGCAGGTCGTAGAGGTTCTTGTCCATGGCCGGGCCCGGATCGATCTTGTTCTCGATGCCGTCGATGCCGGCCATCAAGAGGGCCACGAAGGTCAGGTAGGGGTTGCCCATCGGATCGGGGAAGCGGGCTTCGATCCGCTTGGCCTTGGGGCTGTCCACGTGCGGGATGCGGATGGAGGCCGAGCGGTTGCGAGCCGAGTAGGCCAGCTTCACCGGGGCCTCGTAGCCCGGCACCAGGCGCTTGTAGGAATTGGTGGTGGAGTTCGAGAAGGCGTTGATCGCCTTGGCGTGCTTGATGATACCGCCGATGTAGTAGAGGCAGGTGTCCGACAGGCCCGCGTACTTGTCGCCCGCGAACATCGGCTTGCCGCCCTTCCAGATCGACTGGTGCACGTGCATGCCCGAGCCGTTGTCGCCGAACATCGGCTTGGCCATGAAGGTGGCCGTCTTGCCGTAGGCGTGGGCGACATTGTGGATCACGTACTTATAGAGTTGCATCCGGTCGGCCATGGTGATCAGCTCGGCGAACTTCAGGCCCAGCTCGTGCTGCGCCGGCGCCACCTCGTGGTGGTGCTTCTCGGGGTTCATGCCGAGCTCGCCCATGACCGCCAGCATCTCGCCGCGCAGGTCCTGGCCGGAGTCGACCGGGTTCACCGGGAAGTAGCCGCCCTTGGGGCCGGGCCGATGGCCCATGTTGCCCTCAGGGTAGGACTTGCCCGAGTTCACCGGCAGCTCGGTGGAGTCGTAGCTGTAGCGGGTGTCGTGCGGGGCGGTGTTCCACTGCACGTCGTCGAACACGAAGAACTCGGCCTCGGGGCCGAAGAACACGGTGTCGCCGATGCCCAGCGACTTCACGTGCGTCAGCGCCGCCTTGGCGATGGAGCGCGGGTCGCGGTTGTAGGGCGTGTTGGTGTCGGGGTTCACGACGTCGCAGAACAGCGCCAGCGTGGTCTGCTGGTAGAAAGGATCGATGATCGCCGAGTCCAGGTCGGGACGCAGCTTCATGTCGGACTCGTTGATCGCCTTCCAGCCGGCGATGGAGGAGCCGTCGAACATGGTCCCGTCGGTCAGGAAGTCCTCATCCACGAGGTCGATGTCGAAGGTGACGTGCTGCAGCTTCCCGCGGATGTCGGTGAAGCGCACGTCGACGTATTTGACGTCCTTTTCCTTGATCTGGTTCAGGATGTCTTTGGCGGAAGCCATGGTCGTTATCCCCTTTTTTAAGTCCCGATAGCAGCGGTCAGATGGCGACGGGCCCGGTTTCGCCGGTGCGGATCCGGACGACTTCCAGGATGTCGGAAATGAAGATCTTGCCGTCGCCGATGCGCCCCGTGCGGGCGGCGCCGGAGATCGCCTCGACGGCGCGGTCCAGGTGGTCGTCGGCGACGACCACCTCGATCTTGATCTTGGGCAGGAAGTCCACGACGTACTCTGCGCCGCGGTAAAGCTCCGTCTGGCCCTTCTGGCGGCCATAGCCCTTGGCCTCGAGCACGGTCATGCCCTGGACGCCGAGCTCCTGCAGGGCCTCCTTCACCTCGTCGAGCTTGAAGGGCTTGATGATGGCTTCGATCTTTTTCATGCGCTCGGTTGCACTCTCGGGCCGGGGCGTGCCGGCGATTGGGGGCGAACCAGCACGCGTGGGGGCAGGGCCACAAGCAGGCTTTGGTTGCTTGCCGTTGCGGCCGGCTGTGAAAATCGGTCGACGCCTAGAAATTAGGCGCCAAGAGGTCAAAAAGCGATCAGGTCGGGATTCGGGCCCATGAGGCCGGTTCCGCGCCTGCGATCGCCGCGAAATCTGTTCTGGAGGCAGGCGCAGCATGGACGAACGGACCCCGGTGCTCATCGGAGCGGGCCAATTCACATACCGGGGCGATCCGGCGGCATCGCCGTCGCCGACCTCGTTGCTGAAGATTGCGGCGGAACGGGCGGCGGCCGACGCCGGAATCGGCGCCGAGGCGCTGGCGGCGATCGACTCGCTGGCCGTCGTGGGCTTCACGATCGACGCGCCTGGCTCGCGACGGGGCATGATCCCGCATTCGACGAACCCCCCGGCCCAGCTGTCCAAGATGATCGGCGCCGAACCGCGCTGGAGCGTCTATTCGGAGATGGGCGGCAACACGCCCCAGTACCTGATCAACACCCTGGCGGAGCGCGTGGCGCGGGGGGAAACGCAGCTCGCCCTCACCGTCGGCTGCGAGTTCCTGGGCTCGGCCATGAAGCGGGCCGGGAAGGGCTTGTCCTTCGACGACTGGAAAGCGACGGAAGACGAAACGCTCGATCCGCCGCAGCGGATCGGCGACGGGCGGAGCGGCAACACCGGCTACGAGGCGCGCCACGGCCTGGATAGGCCGATCAACATCTATCCGCTGTTCGAGAACGCCCTTCGGGCGCGGGACAAGCGCTCGATCCCGGATCACCAGAAGCGCCTGGGCAAGCTGTTCGCCGCCTTCACCGAGGTGGCCGCTGGCAATCCCGAGGCCTGGTTCCCGATCAAGCGCACGGCCGAGGAACTGGTCACGGTTTCCGAGAAGAACCGGATGATCGGTTTTCCATATCCCAAGCTGCTGAACGCCATCATGGAGGTGGACCAGTCGGCAGGGGTGCTGGTGGCCAGCGTCGCCAAGGCGCGTGAGCTGGGCGTGCCGGAGGATCGCTGGGTCTATCTCCACGGCTGCGCCGACGCCGCGGACCTTTGGTATCCGACCGACCGCCAGGATTTCCACTCCAGCCCCGCGATGCGGTTGACGGGCAAGCGCGCGTTCGAGATGGCCGGCATTGGGCTGGATCGGATCGACCTGATCGACCTCTATTCCTGCTTCCCCGTCGCCGTGGAGATCGGAGCCGAGGAACTGGGCCTGTCGCTCGATGATCCGCGCGGCCTGACCGTGACCGGCGGGCTGCCCTATGCCGGGGGCCCCGGGAACAACTACGTCATGCACTCGGTGGCCGAGATGCACCGGCGGCTACGCGAGAAGCCGGGCGCGTACGGCCTGATCACCGGCAACGGCTGGTACCTGACCAAGCAGTCCACCGGGATCTACTCCACGAAGCGGCCGGACAAGCCGTTCGAGCGGCAGGACCCGGCGGTTCTGCAGCGCGAGATCGACGCCCTGCCGCATCCCGAGGTCATCGAGACGCCGCAAGGCCGCGGCGTGATCGAAACCTATACCGTCGTCCACAAGCGGGAGGGACCGTTCATGGCGATCGTGGTCGGACGCGACGAGGCCGGCCGCCGGTTCCTGGCCAACACCCACGATCCCGCCGTACTGGCCTCCATGGAATCCGAGGAACAGGTTGGCCGCGCAGGGCTGGTGAGCCAGAAGGACGGTCTGAACGTCTTCACTCCGGAGTGACGCATGGCCCGCCTCTACCTGATCCGACACGGCAAGCCCTCGGCGACCTGGGGCGGCCACGACGACGATCCGGGCCTGGACGAGGCGGGCCAGACCCAGGCGCGCGCCGCCCGCGACTGGCTGCTGTCGCGGCCCGAGCATGAGCGGCCTCGGCTGGTGGTGAGTTCGCCCCTGCGGCGCTGCCGGGAGACCGCCGACCCGACGGCGCAGGCGCTGGGCGTGGCCCTGGAGATCGACCCCGTCGTCGGCGAGATCCCGACGCCCCGGGCCCTGTCGCCCGCCGAGCGGCCGGCCTGGCTGCGCGCCGCCTTCGAGGGGACGTGGCGGGAGATCCAGGGTGACCTCGACTATGACGCCTGGCGCGGTGAGATCGTCGCCGCGCTGGCGAAGCGGGGCGACACGGCGGTCTTCTCCCACTATGTGGCGATCAACGCCGCGGTGTCGCGGCTCACCGGCGACGACCGCGTCCTGGCCTTCCGGCCCGACCACGCCTCGATCACGGTGCTGGAGACGGACGGCCACACCCTGAAGCTCATTTCCAGGGGGGCCGAGGCGATCACGGGGGTCCTTTGACCGGCAGGCCTATCCTTAGCGTGGCGGAGATGTCGGCGGCGGACCGCGCGGCCATCGCCGCCGGATCGCCCGGGATCGAACTGATGGAGCGGGCGGGCCTCGCGGTGGTCGAGGCCATCACCGAGCGATTCAGCCCCCGGCCGACCCTGGTGCTCTGTGGCCCGGGCAACAACGGGGGCGACGGCTATGTGGCGGCCCGGTTGCTGAAGGCGCAAGGCTGGCCGGTGGAGGTCCGGGCCTTGGCCGAGCCGGCGACGCCGGACGCCCAGGCCATGAGCGCCCGCTGGGACGGACCGATCCGGCCCCTCAACGGCTCGCTTGACGCCGGGCTGGTGGTGGATGCGCTGTTCGGCGCCGGTCTCTCGCGGCCCCTGGAGGGGGCGGCCGCGCAGGCGGCGGCAAATCTGGCGACGCGGCCCGAGGCGGTGGTTTCCGTCGATATTCCGAGCGGGGTCCCGGGCGACACGGGGCGGCCTGCGGGACCTGCCTTCTGCGCCGGACTGACGGTCACCTTCCACGCTCGCAAGCCCGGCCTGGTGCTGGAACCGGGCCGCAGCCTGTGCGGCGAGGTGGTGGTGGTCGATATCGGGCTGGGCGACACGCCCTCGAACCTCGTCGAGAACGGTCCCGAACTCTGGCTGTCCCGCTTCCCCTGGCCGTCCGCGGCGTCGCACAAGCACGCTCGGGGGCGGCTGATCGTGTTGAGCGGCGAGGCCTGGAGCACCGGGGCCGCCCGTCTGGCGGCCCGTGCCGGCCTGCGGATCGGGGCGGGTCTCGTGACTCTCTATGCCGGTCCGGACGCCCTGGCCTCGAACGCCTCTCACCTCGAAGCGGTGATGCTGAAGCCCTTCGAGAACGACCTCGAACTGGAACAGGCGGCCGACGAGGCGGACGCGGCGGTCATCGGGCCGGCCGCCGGGGTCACCGAGGTCACTCTGCGCAACGTCCTCGCCCTGGCCCGGACCGGCGCGGCGCTGGTCATCGACGCCGACGCCATCACGGTCTTCCGCGACGATCCGGAGGAGCTCTTCTCGGTCCTCGACCGGGACGATGTGCTGACGCCGCATCCCGGCGAGTTCGAGCGGCTGTTCCCGGGCCTGCTGAAGTCGGCGCCCGAGCGGATCACCGCCGCCCGCGAGGCTGCGGCGAAGGCCGGGGCGGTCGTGCTCTTGAAGGGATCCGATACGGTCGTCGCGGCGCCGGACGGCCGTGCGGCGGTGAACATCAACGGCTCGCCCTGGCTGGCCACGGCCGGTTCGGGCGATGTGCTGGCCGGATTCATCGGCGGTCTCGTCGCCCAGGGGATGGAGAGCTTCGAAGCGGCCTGCGCGGCGGCCTGGATCCACGCCGAAGCTGCGGAACTGCACGGGCCGGGGCTGATCTCCGAGGACCTGCCGGGCCTGGCGCCCGCCGTGCTGCGGCGGCTTTACGACGAGCGGTGAATGGGTCGCCCCCGGCCCCGCGACGGGAGGCGGGGGCCGGGAGCGTACGGCGACGGATGTCGGGGAACAGGGCCGCCGCCGCGTTCTGTCCGTGTCGTGGGAGATGCGCGGACGAGGCAGTTACGCGGCCGTGATCGCCTCGGATGCAGGCGGATGCATCCAGCCGCAGAATTTTTTCAGCGCCGGGACGCAGCCCGCTCGCGCGCCGTGGCGACGCCGAGCGCGAGGCCGGCGAGCAGCAGCGGCAATAGGAAGAAGAAGAGCCGATAGCCGAGGAACGCCGCGGCCAGCGCCGCCGGCTCGATCCCCTTCAGCAGGGTTGATACGGACCCCTCGAACACGCCCACGCCGCCAGGAACATGGGAGATCAGCCCGACGACCACGGAGGGCGCATAGGCGCCCACGAAGGTGAAATAGCCGATCGACCCGGCGGGCAGCAGCACCCAGACGATGGCGGCGGCCACGGCGTTGTCCACGGCGCCGATGGTGAGCTGGGCGAGCGCCACCCGGAACGACGGCAGTTTCACGCTGTGTCCGAACGCCCGCAGGCGCTTGCGCAACGTCAGGCACAGTACGACGTAGCCGCCCACGCCGGCCAGGAGGAGCGCGCCCAGCCCGTCGGCGACCGGATTGGCGATGCGGCTGACGGCCGCGATCTCTTGGCTGCCCGCCACGAGCAGACTGATGCCCGCCAGCGTTGCGAGTCCGACCGAGAACGAGAATCCGTGGAACAGGGTGGTCGCCGCCACCTGTCGTAGCGTGACGCCGTAGCGGGCGTAGTAGCGCGCCCGGACCGCGCCCGAGACGAGGAGGTTGGCGCCGAGGGTGTGGGCGATGGCGCTGGCGATGAACGAGCCCGAGAGGGCCGAGACCAAGGCGACGCGGGCGCCGGCCCAGCGCAAGCCCAACCATTCGATCAGGCCCATCAGAAGGAAACTGGACGCGGACAGGCCGAGCGCGAGCGTCACCGACCCCCAGCCCCAGGCGCGGATGGCCTGCGCGACCTGCTCGGGGCGGATCTCATGGAACTCGCGCCAGAGGATGTAGGCGGCTGCGCCCAGGAGGACGAACGCCACAAGGTTCCAGGTGAGCGTCCGCAGAAGGCGGAAGAACCGGCGCCCCTGCGTCTCGGGCAATGCCGCCGCAAGCTCCTCCTCGACGTCCTCGGGGACGTGGTCGGCGTCGGCGGCTTGGTCGCGGTTCAGCACAGCGCCAGCAGTTCCTTCAGTCGCACCGGGGCGCATCGTCCGGACCGGGAACCGAAGCGCAAGGCGCAGGTTTCTCCCGCAACTTTCCGTTCGGAACAAGGAGGCGATCATGCGGCATGACGACTGGCGCGACCGGGAGGCGGCGCGCCTGCGCCGCCATGAGCTCGAGGACTACGGCCAGGCGGACTACTCCGACCTCTATCGGTATGACCCCCGCACCCGCTCCGGCTACCGCGCCTACGACGACGGCCGGCGGTCCTCATATCCGGGCGACGAGCGGCCCTACTTCGCCGACAGGGGCAATCGCCCGGACGTCCGGTACACGCACGACGACCGGTACACGCACGACGATCGCTCGGCCCGCTGGCGCGAGGACGGCAGGCGGCGCGATGGGCGGCCATCCGATCGCGTCCTTTGGGCCATCATCATGGAGCGCCTGGACGACGAGCGGCGGCTGGACCTCAGCGACGTCGAGGTCGACGTCTTCGATGGAGAGGTCACGCTCGACGGCTTCGTGCGGCACAAGGCCGACAAGCGCCGCATCGAGGATGTGGCCGACATCGACGGCGTGCGCCACGTTCAGAACAACCTGCGGGTCCGGGAGCGGGACCGGCGCTGGACGTTCCTTTAGCCCTCCTTAGGTCGCTCGAAGCGGCGCCGGAAGCGCGCGACGAAGATCGGCGCGAAGGCGGCCGCGAGGCCGCCTAGGTCGGCGACCCAGTTGTCGATGAGCGGCGCAAGGCGCGCGCCGCTGAGCAAGTGCGTCGCCTCCAGGAGCGTCACGAACACGAAGAGGCGCAGGGCGATGGTCGAGATCGCCGTTCGCGGGGACGCGGCCAGGGCCAGCAGGCCGGCGACGTAGAAGGCGGCGAAGTGCTGAAGATAGGTGGAGCGCACGAACTTCGGCACCATCTCGGGGGGCAGGAAGACGGCGACCACGATGCCGACGAGCGCGCCCAGGAACGCCACGCGCGCCGCCACCGCCCAGGGTCCTGTGATCGGATAAGGGCCGTCCCCGAGCAGGCTGCGGTCCGGTTTCATGCGCCGACGCTAGGCGGATGAGGCTCGCGCGGGAACCCCCAGGGGCGCCTTGGCCGTTGAAGCGGCATGAGCAAGCCCGTCGTCGTCTCCATTCCCCATGAACTCGGAAAGGTGGAGGCCCGGCGAAGGATCGCCGAGGGGCTGGGACGCCTGACGTCGCAGATCGGGGCCGTCGGCGAGCTGCGCCAGGAGTGGGAGGGCGATACTCTGCGCTTCTCGCTGCTCGCCATCGGCCAGACCATCACCGGTCAGATCGCGATCGAGGAGCGCGAGGTGAGGGTGGAGATCCTGCTGCCGGGTCTCTTTGCGATGATCGCCAACAAGGTGAAAGGCCGCCTGCGTCAGGAGGGTCAGTTGCTGCTCGGAGGGCCGAAGCGAGGGTAGCTGGGCTACGGCCAAGGCAACCGTCGGGTTTCCCCAGCGTTCTTTCGCACGACCCAAGTTGAGGAGTTCCCCATGTCCGATCGGCACAAGAATCACGGCGACGAGCGCGCCTTCACCCATGGCTCCAGCGGGGCTACCGCCGACATGGCGAGCGATCCGAAGAAGGCGAGCGACTCCCGGAAGGCGCTCGAAGAGCAACGCGCGGTCGACGCGCCCGATACGCGCCCCGCGGAGCGCCTGAAGGAAAGCGAGAAGCACGACCAGCTCGCCGAACGGGCCGCCGAGACCAAGGATCGTCAGGAGGCCATTCTGGACGAGGCGATCGAAGAGACTTTCCCGGGCTCGGATCCGATCGCCCCCAAGCACATCACCTGATCGCTTCGTAGGCCTCCTGCGCCTCGAGCCATTCCCGCTCCGCGGCCTCGAGCGCCGCTTGGGCGGCCTCGCGGCGGCGTCCCAGCTCCGCGGCCTTCTCAGGGTCGCCCGCGAAGGTGGTCGGGTCGGTGAGGGCCCGGTCGATGCGCGCCAACTGTTCGGTGGCGCGCGCCAGGGCGGCCTCGGCGGCTTCGGCCCGCCGCCGCGCGGGGCCAGTGGGAACCTTGGTCTTTGCAGGTGGCGCCGGGGGCGGCTTCGGCGCCGGTTCCGGCTCGCGCAGCTGGGTCGGACTGCGAGCCGCTTGGCGGGCCCGCTCCAGCACGAACGCGGCATAGTCCTCCATGTCGCCGTCGAAGGGCTCGATCGTGCCGTCCGCCGCCAGCCACAGCCGGTCGGCGACGAGTTCCATCAGCGATCTGTCGTGGGTGATGAGGATCACGGCGCCTTCGTAGTCGTTGAGCGCGTCCAGCAGGGCCCGGCGGCTGTCGATGTCCAGGTGGTTGGTCGGCTCGTCCAGGATTAGGAGGTGGGGCGCCTCCATCGCCACGAGGTTCAGCAACAGCCGCGCGCGCTCGCCGCCCGAGAGGTTGGCGACGGTCGTCTCCACCTTCTCGAAGCCGATGCCGTACTGGGCGAGCCGGGAGCGCCGGGAGGCTTCGCTCGCTTCCGGCATCACGCGCCGGATGATCTCCAGCGGCGTGTCGTCCGGGTCCATGGCCTCGATCTGATGCTGGTGGAACCAGCCCACCTTTAGGCGGGGTGAGCGATGCAGTTTCCCGGTCTCGGCCGTGAGCGCCCCGGCCACCAGCTTGGCGAAGGTGGACTTGCCCGCTCCGTTGACCCCCAGCAGGCCAATGCGGTCATCGATGTCGAGCCGCAGGTTCAGGCGCTTGAGGATCGGCGGCCCGCCATAGCCCACCGCGGCGTCTTCCAGGCGAAGCAGGGGCGGCGCCAATGGCCGCTCGGGAGAGGGCAGGACGAACGGCGTCACGCGCTCTTCGACCACGGCGGCCACCGGGGGCAGGCGGGCGATCATCTTCAGTCGCGATTGCGCCTGGGTCGCCTTGGACGCCTTTGCCCGGAATCGGTCGACGAACGACTGCAAATGCGCCCGCTGGGCCTCGATCTTGACGCGCGTGGCTTCCTGGAGGCGGAGCTTTTCGGTGAGCTGGCGTTCGAATTCGTCGTAGCCGCCGGCGTACAACGCCAGCTTCCCATCCTTCAGGTGCAGGATGTGATCGACGGAGTTGTTGAGTAACTCGCGGTCGTGGCTGATGACGATTGCCGTGTGCGGATACTTCTTGAGCCGCGCCTCGAGCCACAGCGCGCCTTCCAGGTCGAGGTAGTTGGTGGGCTCGTCCAGCAGCAGCAGGTCCGGCTCGGCGAAAAGGCTGGCGGCCAGGGCCACACGCATGCGCCAGCCGCCGGAGAACTCGGCCATGGGCCTGGACAGGTCGTCCTGGCGGAAGCCGAGGCCCGCCAGAATCTCGGCGGCGCGGGAGGGGGCGCGATCCGCGTCGATCTCGATCAGGCGGGTATAGATGTCGCCCATGTCCTCCGGGGCCGCCGTCTCGAGGCGTTGCAGCAGGTCGTGGCGCTCGACGTCGGCCTCCAGCACGGTGTCGATAAGGCTCACCGGCGTCGCCGGGTGCTCCTGGTCCACGGAGCCGATGCGCGCCTGGCGTGGGACACCGATCTCGCCGGAGCCCGGCGTCATATGGCCCAGGATCACCTTGAAGAGGGTCGATTTGCCCACGCCGTTGCGGCCCACGAGGCCGACCTTGGCGTCCTTGGGCAGGGTGACCGTGGCGTGGTCGAAGAAGCGGCGTCCCCAGGCGTCGAGGACAAGGTCGTTGATCTGAAGCATGGGAGACTACCGTGGCGGCGGCCTCTAGCAGACCCGGGAGGCTCCGTCATGTTGCGGGCGCTTCCCGCCGAAATGGACGCTGGGGCCGCCACGCGGAGGCGCCATGTCGAATGTCGCGGCCGCGACAGGCGGCCGCTGACGGGTTGCTTCCGCGCCGGAGTTGACGATATAGACCGCGGCGCCTCGCGGAGCTGTTCCGCGACCTCCCCATTTCCCTAAGCCCCCTCGGAGCCCATGGCCGAACGCACCTTCTCGATCATCAAGCCGGACGCCACGCGGCGGAACCTGACCGGCAAGGTCAATGCGGTGATCGAGGACGCCGGCCTGCGGATCGTCGCCCAGCGTCGCATCCGGATGACCAAGGCCCAGGCCGAGAAGTTCTACGAAGTCCACAAGGAGCGTCCGTTCTTCGGGGAGCTCGTGGAGTTCATGACCTCGGCCCCGGTGGTCGTTCAGGTCTTGGAAGGCGAAAACGCCGTGGCCAAGTACCGCGAGGTCATGGGCGCCACCAATCCGGCGCAGGCCGCCGAAGGCACTATCCGCAAGCTGTACGCCGAGAGCGTCGGCGAGAACTCGGTGCACGGCTCCGACAGCCTCGAGAACGCCAAGATCGAGATCGCCCAGTTCTTCACCGAGGACGACATCGTCGGCTGACGCGTCGCCCCGTGTCCGGTCTCGCGGGGCTCGCCCCGCGGACCCTGTTCCCAGCAGCCAAAAGAGAGCATGAGAGAATCCAAGGTTATGCCTGGCTTCTCCGATCGCCTCGCCGCCCAGGCCGAGGCTCGGAAAGCCCTCCTCGCGAAGTTCAAGCCGAAGCCCACAGTCCAGGCCGAACAGTTCGAGACCCGAGAGCAGCGTAAGGCGCGTGAGCTCGAAGAAGTGCGCGCCAAGCGCGCTGCGGAGAAGGAAGCCGCCCGTCTGGCCAAGGAGAAGGCCGAGGAAGAGGCCCGCCTCGCGCGCGAGAACGACGAGGAGTTGATGCTCCAGCTCAAGCGCGAGGAGCGCAAGGCCCGTAAGGCCGCCGAGAAGGAAGCCGCCCGCGCCAAGCGCGAGCTCAAGGCCCAGATGCGGCGCGCAGGCTAACGGGTAGGGGCGGATGCCGGGTCCGCTCCCGCTTCCGCCTCACAACTCGACGGGCTGTCCGTGCGGGGTGCGCAGATAGGCCTCTCGCCAGGCCGTCTTGCGCGTTTCGAGTTCGTCCGCCGCGGCCAGGTCGCGGCCTTGGACCAGGCCCTCCAGGGCCGCTACCCAGTGCTCGTAGTATCGCGATCCGTCGTCGGTCGGATCGCCCGCCAGCTCCCGTGACAGGGCCTCGGCCCACTCCGACCAACTGAACGCGCCTTCCTGGTGCAGCTGTACGGCCAGGGCGAAGGCCTGCGCCTGCCACGGCTCGGCGAATATGGGCCCCTCGGCGTCCCTCGGCAGACGGGGCAGGGCCGCCAGGTCAGGCGCGCTCAAGATAGGGCTCCCAGAGGTCTAGCCGGACGCTGTCGCGCGGCGAGGCGTCAGGCCCCCAGAGTTCGCGCGCATCGAACCGCACAGAATAGAGGTGGCGCGGGTCCTCGCCCTGGCCGTGGGCATGGCTGTCGGGAAACACGTGGGCCCCGCGCCGGCCTTCGATCACGCCGAGGCGGCCGCGCACGTAGCGGGGCAGACGAGTATGGCCTGTCGGGTTGATGACCCGGGCGCGAACCCGCTCGCCCACCTCGAACGCCGCGGATCCAACCTCGCGGATGTAGGAATAGGGGGCCGTCAGCGCCGCGGGAACGTCGGCGGCCGTGCGCACCGGCGTGGCCTTCGCGGCCTTCGGATCGGCGCGCCCGCTCGCCATTTCCTGCGCCGTCACGAAGCCACCCGCCAGCAGCAGCGCCTCCAGCCGGGTCAGCCATTTCTCGTAATAGCTCATGCGCAGGTAGTCGGCAGGCGGGATCAACTCCAGCCGATGGCGGCCCGCGTCGATGTTGGTGCGCGTCGGCGAGGCGAGGTTGAGGGCGTGAACTCGGGCCTCCCAGCAGGCGTGGAACACGGGCTCGTCCGGCTCGGGCGCTACAGGCCCCATGCCGTGCATCCCGCCCATGTCATGTATCCCGTTCACAGCCGGGTCGTCCCGATCATGCCGTCGCGGGTGACCATCGCGGCGAGGGCCTCCTCGTCCAGACCATCGGAGCCCGGGGGACGTTCGGGGATCACCAGGTAGCGGACCTCGGCGGTGGAGTCCCAGACGCGGATCTCGGTGTCCTCTGGGAGTTCGGTCCCGAACTCGCGCAGCACGCCGCGCGGATCGCTGACCGCCCGTGATCGGTAGGGCGCGGACTTGTACCAGACCGGAGGCAGACCCAGCACGGGCCAGGGGTAGCAGGAGCAGAGCGTGCAGACGACGAGGTTGTGCAAGCCGGGGGCGTTCTCGACCGCCACCATGTGCTCGCCCTGACGGCCAGTGAAGCCGAGCTCGGCGATGGCGGCCGTGGCGTCCTCGCGCAGGCGCGCCAGATAGGCCGGATCGCTCCAGGCCCGCGCCACGACCCGGGCGCCGTTCCTGGGACCGACCTTGTGTTCGTAGTGGTCGACGATGGCGTCCAGCGCCGCCGCGTCCACCAGCCCTTTTTCGACCAAGAGCGATTCCAGCGCCTTTACCCGCAGCGCGATCTCGGCGGGCGGCTCCTGTTCATGGTTGTGGTCGTGATGGTCGTGCGCCATGGCGGTCAAGGTGGCGCAAGCCGAGGCGAAGGTGAAGAGCCGCGTGACGTCGCGGCCCATCGCTGCGATGCTGACGGCAAGGAGGCTGCCATGGACGAGCCGCACCTTATCTATTTCGCCGACCCGATGTGTTCGTGGTGCTACGGCTTCTCCCCGGTGATCGACCAGATCCGCCAGGCCTACGGCCGCGCCCTGCCGATACGGGTGGTCATGGGCGGGCTGCGCCCGGGGACCGACACGCCCATGACCGAGGACGCCAAGCGCCAGGTGGTCGGCCACTGGAGCCACGTGCATGAGGCCTCGGGCCTGCCGTTCGATCCCGCGGTGCTGGATCGCGAAGGCTTCATCTACGACACCGATCCGGCGGCTCGCGCCGTCATCGTCGTGCGGCGCGAGGGCCAGGAGCTCGCCGCGCGCTATCTGGCGGCCGCCCAGCGCGCCTTCTACGCCGAGAACCGGGATGTCACCTCGGGCGAGGTGTTGGCCGATCTGGCCGAGGAATTCGGCCTGGACCGCGTCGCCTTCCTGGACGCCTGGAACTCTGAAGAGGCGAAACAGGAGACCTGGCGCGACTATGCCGTCTCCCAGCGCGCCGGCGTGACGGGATTCCCCACCCTGGTCGGCGGTCCGAACGAGCAGGGCGTCTATGGTGTCGTCACGCGCGGCTATGCGCCCGGGGAACAGGTCCTGGCGGTCCTGAAAGCCTGGATCAGCAGCATCGCGGCCTGACGCCGCCTTGCGCGCGGCCGCGCGGCACGCGATATCGGAGGGAGGCGCGAGCGTAGGCCGCTCGGACGACGTGACTTAGAAGGACTTTTCATGCGCGATCCCGTGACCACCGCCCTTGGCCTCGTGCCGATGGTCGTCGAGCAGACGAGCCGGGGCGAGCGCGCCTACGACATCTTCTCCCGCCTGCTGAAGGACCGGATCATCTTCCTGGCGGGCCCCGTCGAGGACGGGATGGCCAGCCTGATCTGCGCCCAGCTTCTCCATCTTGAGGCCGAGAACCCGAAGAAGGAGATCCAGATGTACATCAACTCCCCCGGGGGAGTGGTGACGTCCGGCCTCGCGATCTACGACACCATGCAGTACATCAAGAGCCCCGTGATCACGCTATGCCTGGGTATGGCGGCGTCGATGGGCTCTTTCCTGCTGATGGCGGGCGAGAAGGGCCAGCGCATCGCGCTGCCGAACGCGCGGATCATGGTGCACCAGCCGTCGGGCGGCTACTCGGGCAAGGCGACCGACATCCAGCGCCACGCCGAGGACATCATCAAGACCAAGCGGCGCCTGAACGAGATCTACGCCCGGCACACCGGTCAGCCGGTCGAGGTGGTCGAGGAGACGCTGGACCGCGACTTCTTCATGACCGCGCACGAGGCGAAGGACTGGGGCCTGGTCGACCACGTATGGGAAAAGCGCGACGGCGAAGACGCCTAGGCGACCGGAGCGCGCGGCCGGCGGCTCTCTTATCACGCGCGTCCTGAGAAGACCCTGAAGTAGGGTTCCTCGGCGATCGCCAGCATCTCCGTATCGCCGCTCGTGTCGCCATAGGCGGCGCGGATGTGCAGATCGGGGCCGAAGGCGGCCTTGAGACGCGCCACCTTCTCCGCGCCGCGGCAGTTGGGGGACGCGAAGGCGCCGGTGACCCGCCCGCGTTCGTCATAGGCGAGCGGAGTCCCGAGGATGTGGTGGGCGCCGAGCCCGCGGGCGAAGGGCGCCACTACGACGTCGGGCGACGCGGTCACGATGACCAGCCGCACACGCTCCTTTCGCCAGCGTTTCCAGGCGATCACCGCGTCGGGCCGCAACAGGCTGCGTGAATGTTCGCCGGCGAAGGCCCGCGCCTCGGCCTCCAGCTGCTCGCGCGACGCGCCCAGGAGGAACACCTTCGTGGCTGCGGCCTTTATACGCCCGCGATCGCGATGGAAGAGGTAGGCGACCGCAGCGGGAATCAGGCGCAATCCGCCAAGGATCCATTTCCACCGCGGCGTCCGCCACTTGAGAAAGGCCGTATAACTGTCCCGGACCGTGAGCGTCCCATCGAAGTCAAAGGCCACGATCGGGGCTTCCGGGTCGGCCTGCTCACGGTCTTGTGCCATTTCGGCCCGTTTCCCATTTGGTAAGGCGATGCGCGGAACGTCCGCGCTTCGCGCCGCACTTTGTCGCTCCCGTGAGCGAAGGCTTGTGATCCCGGCGCGGATCAGGGAATGTCAAGACTTGGACAACCCGCGGCGCGTATCCTGCAAGGCAAGGGCATGAGCGCCCGGTGCGAGGCCAATCAAACCATCGGCGGGCCTCGTCGAGAGAGTGAGATGAGACCATGACCAAGGCCGCCAGCGGAGACTCCAAGAGCACTCTGTATTGCTCTTTCTGCGGCAAGAGCCAGCATGAGGTTCGCAAGTTGATTGCGGGCCCGACCGTGTTCATCTGTGATGAATGCGTCGAACTGTGCATGGATATCATCCGCGAAGAGCACAAGATTTCCTTCGTGAAGTCGAAGGATGGCGTGCCGACTCCCAAGGAAATCCGGGAAGTCCTCGACGATTACGTGATCGGCCAGGACCACGCCAAGAAGGTTCTCTCGGTCGCGGTCCACAACCACTACAAGCGCCTGAACCACGCGACGAAGAACAACGACGTCGAGCTGGGCAAGGCCAATATCCTGTTGATCGGCCCGACCGGCACCGGCAAGACGCTGCTGGCCCAGACCCTCGCCCGAATCATCGACGTGCCGTTCACCGTGGCCGACGCCACGACGCTGACCGAGGCCGGCTACGTCGGCGAGGACGTCGAGAACATCATCCTGAAGCTGCTGCAGGCCGCCGACTACAACGTCGAGCGCGCGCAGCGCGGCATCGTCTACATCGACGAGGTCGATAAGATCAGCCGGAAGTCCGACAATCCGTCCATCACGAGGGACGTGTCGGGCGAGGGCGTCCAGCAGGCCCTGCTGAAGATCATGGAAGGCACCGTCGCCTCCGTGCCGCCGCAGGGCGGGCGCAAGCACCCCCAGCAGGAGTTCCTGCAGGTCGACACGACGAACATCCTGTTCATCTGCGGCGGGGCCTTCGCCGGCCTGGAGAAGATCATCTCGGCGCGCGGGCAGGGCACCTCGGTCGGCTTCGGCGCCAAGGTGTCCGATCCGGACGAGCGCCGCACCGGCGAGATCTTCCGCCAGGTTGAGCCGGACGACCTGCTGCGCTTCGGCCTGATCCCGGAGTTCATCGGCCGCCTGCCGGTGATCGCCACCCTCGACGACCTGGACGAGAAGGCCCTGGTGAAGATCCTCACCGAGCCGAAGAACGCCTTCGTCAAGCAGTACGTCCGCCTCTTCGAGATGGAGAATGTGGGCCTCACCTTCACCGACGACGCCCTGATGGCCGTCGCCCGCAAGGCGATCCAGCGCAAGACGGGCGCGCGCGGCCTGCGCTCGATCCTCGAAGGCGTGCTGCTTGAGACGATGTACGAACTGCCCACCTACGACGGCGTCGAAGAGGTGGTGGTGAACGCCGAGGTCATCGAAGGCCGGGCGCAGCCGCTGATCATCTACGCCGAGCGCCGCGACAAGGGTGGCGCGGCGTAAGGTCGGCCACTTCGATTGAAGCTCGAGGCCCCGCAGGTGACTGCGGGGCCTTCTTCGTTGTCCGAGGGTTCAGCTGGGCTTCCGGAACTTCAGCACGAACTGGTCGGTCCTGCCGCGGATCGACTTGTCGAAGACTTCCGTCGTGCGCGGATCGTCCGGATTGGCCAGCAGGTCGCTCTCGCCCGTCAGCTCGAAGCCCGCGGCGGTCACCTGGGCCTTCACTGTTTCCTTGTCGATCCGGTGCAGGGTGTCGGTCTCGCTCATGCCCGTGCCCGGCCGGCCCGCGTGGTCGACGATGACGTAGAGCCCGCCGGGCTTCAGCGCCTTGAACACCGCCGCGTTCAGCACCGCCGGATCGACCTTGCCCATGAAGGGGTCCGGATAGTCGTGGTAGTTCTGCGAGGTGAAGACGAGATCCAGGGGCTCCGGCGCGCTGAACGCCTTCGCCGGCTGGGTCATCACGACAACGTTTTTGAACGGCTCCGCGGCCGCCATCTTGCGCATGACCTGCGAGTCGGGCTGCGAGACGCGGTCGTATTCGTCGGGCCAGACGGCGTAGACCTTGCCCGTCGGACCGACGGCCAGGCTGAACAGGCGCGTGAAATAGCCCGCGCCGGGAATCAGCTCGTACACCCTCTGGCCCGGCCTGACTTCGGCGAACGCGAGCAGTTCCGGACCCTTGCGCCGGGCGTCGTTGGCAAGGTCGGACGCGCGGGCGGGATGGTCCGCCACCGAAGGGGCGGGCGCGGCGGCCGGCGCCTCGGTCTTGGCTTCCGGCTCGGAGCGCTGGCAGCCAGCCGCGAGCGCGGCGGCGAGGCAGGCGGTCAGGATCGGGCGCATCTGGTCCTCCGGGCGAACGTTGGGCGGCCAGCCTAGGCGCCGTCGCGCATGGAACGATACTCTTGAGACGAACGGCCGGATTGCCTATCTGGGCGGTCGTGGTCGGGGCATGGCGTTGCGCGATACCCCACGTCTCTCCCGCTCAAGCCGAAGCAGGATCAGCCATGGGGCGCGATGTCGCGCATGGTTCTTGCGGCGCTTGAACGGCGCCCGAAACCGTCCACATTAAACGTCGAAACGCCGCCGTAGTTCGGCGGACGGGCCGTCCGACTCAGGCGCATCGTCTGGGTGACCGCGGTCCGAAGGGCGAGGACTCGACACAAACGGGCCCGCCAGGAGTTAGAGCATCATGTCCGAGATCAAGACCCTGCCCATTCTGCCGCTGCGGGACATCGTGGTCTTCCCGCATCAACCGGTGCCGCTGTTCGTGGGCCGCGAGAAATCGGTGCGCGCGCTGGAGGAGGCGATGCGTGGCGAGGGCAAGCAGATCCTGCTGGCCACCCAGAAGGACAAGGACGACGACGATCCGTCGCCGCAGGCGATCTATGAGGTCGGCGTCGTCGCGACGATCCTGCAACTGCTGAAGCTGCCCGATGGCACGGTCAAGGTGCTGGTGGAAGGCAAGGCCCGTGCGGCGATCACGCATTTCCTCAGCTCGGACGAGTTCTACCAGGCCGAGATCGCGATGGTGCAGGAGGACGGCGCGGACTCGCCCGAGGCCGAGGCGCTTTCGCGCGCGGTGATCGAGCAGTTCGAGAACTACGTCAAACTCAACAAGAAGGTGCCGCCCGAGGCGCTGGCCGCGATACCTCAGATCGACAATCCCAGCGAGCTCGCCGACCGCATCGCCGGCCACCTGTCGGTGAAGATCGCCGAGAAGCAGCAGCTGCTCGAGGTCTTCAATGTCGTGAAGCGCCTGGAGAAGGTCTACGCCCTGATGGAGGGCGAGATCTCGGTCATGCAGACCGAGAAGAAGATCCGCAACCGCGTGAAGCGTCAGATGGAGAAGACGCAGCGCGAGTACTACCTGAACGAGCAGATGAAGGCGATCCAGCGCGAGCTGGGCGAGCAGGACGACCACCGCGACGAGCTCATGGAGCTCGAGAAGCGGATCAAGAAGACCAAGCTTTCCAAGGAAGCTCGGGCCAAGGCCGATGCGGAGCTGAAGAAGCTGCGCAACATGAGCCCGATGTCGGCCGAAAGCACGGTCGTTCGGAATTACCTGGATTGGCTGCTGTCGATCCCGTGGGGCAAGACCAAGCAGAAGACCATCGATCTTTCGAAGGCCGAGGACATCCTCAACGAGGACCACTACGGCCTGGAGAAGGTCAAGGAGCGGATCCTGGAGTACCTGGCGGTGCAGAGCCGCGTGGGCACGCTCAAGGGGCCGATCCTGTGCCTCGTCGGCCCGCCCGGCGTCGGCAAGACCTCGCTGGGCAAGTCGATCGCCAAGGCCACGGGCCGCGAGTTCGTGCGCGTCTCCCTGGGCGGCGTGCGTGACGAGGCCGAGATCCGCGGCCACCGGCGCACCTACATCGGCTCGATGCCCGGCAAGGTCATCCAGTCGATGAAGAAGGCCAAGACCACCAACGCCTTCTTCCTGCTGGACGAGATCGACAAGATGGGCTCGGACTGGCGCGGCGATCCGTCGTCGGCGCTGCTCGAGGTGCTGGACCCGGCGCAGAATTCCACCTTCGCGGACCACTATCTGGAAGTGGACTACGACCTGTCGCCGGTGATGTTCGTCACGACCGCGAACTCGCTCAACATGCCCCAGCCGCTGCTGGACCGCATGGAGATCATCCGCATCCCCGGCTACACCGAGGACGAGAAGGTCGAGATCGCCAAGCGGCACATCCTGCCGAAACTCACCAAGGACCACGGCCTGAAGCCGGAAGAGTTCGTGGTGCCGGACGATGCGATCCGCGGCCTCATCCGCTACTACACCCGCGAGGCCGGCGTCCGGAACCTGGAGCGCGAGCTGGGCAACCTGGCCCGCAAGACGGTGCGCGACCTGTCCCGGGAGAACCTCACGTCGATCACCATCGACGACGAGCGGCTGGCCAAGTACGCGGGCGTCAAGAAGTACCGCTATGGCGAAACGGACGAGGAGGATCAGGTCGGCATCGTCACGGGCCTGGCCTGGACCGAGTTCGGCGGCGACATCCTGACCATCGAAGCGGTCAAGATGCCCGGCAAGGGCCGCATGTCCATCACGGGCAACCTGAAGGACGTGATGAAGGAGTCGATCCAGGCGGCGAACAGCTACGTCCGCGCCCGGGCCACGAAGTTCGGCATCGAGCCGCCGATCTTCGAACGCACCGACGTCCACATCCACGTGCCGGATGGGGCCACGCCCAAGGACGGTCCGTCCGCCGGCGCGGCCATGGCCACCGCCATCGTCTCCGTCCTGACCGGAATCCCGATCCGGGCCGACATCGCCATGACCGGCGAGGTCACGCTTCGCGGCCGGGTGACGGCCATCGGCGGCCTCAAGGAGAAGCTGCTCGCGGCCCTGCGCTCCGGCGTGAAGACCGTGCTGATCCCGGAGGAGAACGAGAAGGACCTAGCCGACATCCCGGACAACGTGAAGTCGGCGCTGGAGATCATCCCGGTCAGCAATATGGACCAGGTGCTCGCCCAGGCCCTCACGGCCCAGCCGGAGCCGATCGAGTGGGATGAGTCGACGCCGGTCACCGTGGCTCCGGAGGAGACCGACACGGGCGACGCGCTGGTCACTCACTAGTTCGAAGGCGCGGTATCTCGCCGCACCCTCGGCCGGTCCCGGTCAAATTCAATGTCTGTCGCGCGGCGCGGGAGGAATCCCGCGCCGCAGGCGTTTGACGGCCACGCTTGGACAGGCCTTAATCCCCTCAAGGCGATGGGGGCGCGGCCCACTTCCCCCTGCGCCAAATCAGATAAGGGGCTGGGAGAAAACGCACATGACCAAGGCCGAACTCGTCTCGGCGATCGCCGATAGGGCGGGTCTGAACAAGGCGCAGGCCAAGGAAGCCCTGGACGCCTTCATCGCATCCGTCTCGACGTCGCTGAAGGATGGCAAGGAAGTCCGGCTGGTGGGCTTCGGAAGCTTCGTGCCCGTGAAGCGCGCGGCCGGCGTCGCCCGCAATCCGCGGACCGGGGAGAAGGTGAAGCGGCCCGCGCTGCAAACCTGCCGGTTCAGGGTCGGGGATTCGCTCAAGAGCACGCTCAATAGCTGATCGCCGCAAGGGGGAAGGAGAAGGGGCGGCCGCGTTGCGGCCGCTCTTTTCGTTTGGCTTGCCGGCGCGCGTGGGATAGCGAACGGCCTTCTTCGGGGAGTAGCCGTCCGCGCAAAAGCGGAGCTTCCGTCAACAGACTTGCCGCGGCGCCTCGCCCGGCATGGCGGACGCGGCGGGCCAGCGGGCCCGGATTGGCGAGACCGGCGATGCGGCCTTCATAGCCCGCGGGGGCGCGGCGGAGGCCTGCGTCGTCGTGTCGATCGCCGCGTCCCCCATCGAGTGCTCCCGTGGACGCCTTCCTCATTTCCGTCGGCCTCGTCGCCGTCGCCGAAATCGGTGACAAGACCCAGTTGCTGGCCATGGTCCTTGCGGCGCGTTTCCGACGACCCGCGCCGATCATCCTGGGCATCCTGGTCGCCACCATCCTGAACCACGCTGCGGCGGCCGCCCTGGGCTTCGCCGTCGCCCGCTGGCTCAGCGGACCGGCGTTCCAGATCCTCGTGGCGGTGGGCTTCATCGCCATGGCCGCCTGGGCGCTGGTCCCTGACAAGGAGGACGATGAAGCCGGCGCACGCACCGCCGGCGGCGTGTTCCTGACGACCGCGGTGGCCTTCTTCCTCGTGGAGATCGGCGACAAGACCCAGATCGCCACGACGCTGCTGGCGGCCCGCTTCCAGGACATCGCGCTGGTGGCGGCCGGGACGACCCTCGGCATGATGATCGCCAACGTGCCCGCCGTGCTGCTGGGCGAGGCGGCCACCAGGGTCGTGCCCCTGCGCTACGTCCGCATCGCGGCGGCGGCCGTGTTTGCGACCATCGGCGCATGGATGCTGCTGGCGGCCTTCCACAGGCCGGGTTTTTCCTTCTAAGGTCCGCCGGGGTTCGGAGAATCTTATGACGACGGCGACCGCCCGCGAGGGCGACACGGCCTTCCTCGGCCACCCCAAGGCGCTGGGCTATCTCGCCTTCACCGAGGCCTGGGAGCGGTTCTCGTACTACGGGATGCAGTCGCTTCTGGTCCTCTACATGACCAAGACGCTGCTGCTGTCGCCCCACGTGGACCAGATCGCCGGCTACGAGGCCTTCCACGCGGCGATCCAGTTCGTCTACCGGCCGGGCCCCTCCACCCAGGCCGTCGCCTCGGCGATCTTCGGCCTCTACACCAGCCTCGTCTATCTGACCCCCATCCTCGGCGGCTTCCTCGCCGACCGGGTGCTCGGGCGAACGCGGACGATCATCATCGGGGCCCTCCTGATGGCCGCCGGCCATTTCCTGATGGCCTTCGACGCCACCTTCCTGCTGGCCCTGACGTGCCTGGTCCTCGGCACGGGCTGCTTCAAGGGCAACATCGCCGGTCAGGTCGGCTCCCTCTACGGCGAGAAGGACCTGCGGCGGGCCGACGCCTTCCAGATCTTCTACCTCGGCATCAACGCCGGCGTGATCGCCGCCCCGCTCATCGCCGGCACGCTCGGCGAGACGGTGGGCTGGCACTACGGCTTCGGCGTCGCCGGGGTGGGCATGCTCGTCTCGCTGGTCATCTATCTGGCGGGCCGCCGCCACCTGCCGCCCGACCCGCCGCTCCGTCGGCACGAGAAGACGCCTCGCGCACCGCTCTCGGCCCACGACATGCGCACCGTGCTGCTGCTGGTCGCGCTCATTCCGGTGCTCACCGCCTCGGTGCTGGTGAACCAGCAGATCTTCAACGCCTATCTGGTTTGGGCCGACCGCAGCGTCGATCTGACCTTCGGCGGCCGGACGGCGCCGACGACCTGGCTCATCACCCTCGACAGCGTGGTCTCGGTCAGCTTCCTGGCCGGGATGGTGGTCTTCTGGCGTCTCTGGGCGAAGCGCTTCAAGGAGCCGGACGAGATCGGCAAGCTGACCATTGGCGCCTTCATATCGGTGACCGGCGCCCTCTCGCTCGCCGCCGGCGCGATCATCGCCGAAAGTACTGGAACGAAGGTCAGCATCTGGTGGTGCGTCCTGTTCCATGTGCTGAACAGCGCGGCCTTCGCCAACATGCTGCCCGTGTCGTTGGCGCTCTACGCCCGCGCCGCGCCGGTGGCGATCACCGGCACCATCATCGGCGTCTACTATCTGCACCTCTTCCTGGGCAATCAGACCGTGGGGATCCTGGGCACCTTCCTCGAGCGCATGCCCGCCAGCCAGTTCTGGCTGATGCACGCCGGCATCGCCCTGGGGGCGGCCCTGGTGTTCCTGGTGGTTGGCCGCTTCTTCTCGGGCCTGCTGAGCCACGCCAGCCTCGAGAGCGGCAAGGCGGCGGAGCAGGCGGCCGGATGATGGTGGGCGGCGAGGGATTCGAACCCCCGACCCCCTCGGTGTAAACGAGGTGCTCTAACCAGCTGAGCTAGCCGCCCTTGCGCGGGGCTTGTAGTGCCTCAACAGGAGCCCATTGCGCAATGCGCCGCCTGGCCATGATCATCTTTCTCATGTGCGCCACCAGGGCTGAAGCCGCTCCCGCCACCGTTGAGGACTACATGGGCCAGCCCCAGGCCCCGGCCGATGGCGCCGTGCGCTACGGCCCGGCGCCGGCGCAGGTGGTGGAGATCTTCCTGCCGCGGACGAAGGGGCCGCATCCGGTCATCGTGCTGCTGCATGGCGGGTGCTATCTGGCCGAGTACGAGGGCCTGAAACAGACGAGCCAGATGGCCGCCGCGCTGGCGCGCCGGGGATACGCCGTCTGGAACGTCGAGTATCGCAAGCTGGGCGAGCCGGGGGCCGGCTACCCCGGCACCTTCCTCGACGTGGCGGACGCCGTCGACCGGCTGCGCGTCGAAGCCGACGCCTGGGGTCTGGATACCCGCCGGGTGGTCGCGGTTGGCCATTCCGCGGGCGGGCACCTGGCGTTGTGGGCCGCCTCGCGGGCAAGACTTCCCAAGGACAGTCCGCTCTGGCGCGACGATCCACTCCCGATCCGCGCCGTCGTCAGCCTGGGCGGCATCGGCGACCTGAAGCCCCATGCGGGCGTCTTCGCCGGCGCCTGCGGCCCCTCGATCGCCCAGGTCGCCCCGCCGAGCACCTACGCCGAGACCTCGCCGGCCGAACTGCTGCCCAGCGGCGCGGCCGTGACCATGATCCACGGCGAACTCGACCACGTGATGCCGCCTGAAACGGGCGAGGCCTACGCCGCGACCGTCCGGGCGGCCGGCGACCGGGCCGAGGCGATGGAGATCAAGGGCGCCAGTCACTTCGACGTGGTCATCCCCACGACCGGGGCCTGGACGTCCGTGGTCGCGCCGGCCATCGAACGCGCCTTCGGCCGTCGTTGATGCGCTATCGCCCACTGGGCCGAACGGGCCTTACCGTCTCGGAACTCGGCTTCGGCTGTGCGAGCTGGTGGGGCAAGCCGGCCTTCGACGAGCGCACCGCCCTCGGTCTGGTCCATGAAGCCATCGACCGTGGCGTGACCCTGTTCGACACGGGCGCCAGCTATTCAGCCGGGGAGGCCGAGCCGCGGCTGGGGCGCGCGCTCAAGGGTCGCGACGTCCCGGGTCTGGTGATCGCGACCAAGGCCGGCACCTACCATGCGGGCGGCGGACGCATCGCCCGGGACATGAGCCCGGCGGCGATCGTCGCCAGCGCCGAACGCAGCCTGAAGGTCCTGGGGCTGGAGGCGCTGGGGCTCCTGCAACTCCATGGGCCGTCGATCGCCGAGCTGTCGGACGAGATGCAGGATGCGCTCGCCGGCCTGAAGGCGAGGGGCCTGGCGCGCGCTGTCGGCCTGAACAGCTTCGAGCCCTCGGTGCTCGAACACGCGATCGGGCTTCCCGTCTTCGACGTGGTGATGGTGGACTACAATGTCCTACGCCCCGAGCGAGAGCCGCTGATCGCCCGCGCCGCCGCCGCGGGCAAGGGCGTGCTGGCCGGCATGCCCCTCGCCATGGGACACACGCGGCCGCTGTTCTCGCGACTCAGAGGCCCGCGGGACCTTTGGTACCTGGCGCGCGCCGTGGCGAAGCACCGCGGCGAGCTCGCGCGGGGGCGTCGCTTCCGCTTCCTGCACCACCTGCCGGACATGACCGGATCCCAGGCGGCGCTGGCCTATGTCCTGGCGAACGCCTCGGTCAGCGCCGCGGTCTTCGGAGCCACCCGTCCGGCGCATCTGCGCGAGAACCTCGCCGCAGTCGACCTCGCGCTGCCGCGGGACGTGCTGGACCGCATCCGCGCCGCGCAGAGCCGCATCTCCTGACGTGGCGGCAGGGCTTCCTATCGCTCGCCTGCGAGGGCATGCTCGGCCTCCAGAACAACGATAACCTAGGGCAGGACGTCATGGCCGAGACGATCGCGGACATCGAAAAGGCGCTCTCAGAAGCGCATCTGCCGGCGTTGCTCACCGCCATGGTTCACCTGACCGGCGACGCCGACGCATGGCTGCGGCCGGAGTGGACGCCCGTCTACAATCCCATGGAACGCAGCGACATCGGCCTGTCCGAGGCCGTGCAGGCGCAGGCGCGGCGGGCCGCGGCCGAGGCGATCGCAGCGCACCTCGCGGGCAAGCCCCTGGCGACGCCGAACCCGGACGTGGCGACCCTGCGTCGGCAGATGGACTTCGTTTCGGGGGCGCCGATCCCCGAACAGTACGTCGACTTCCTGATGGACGAGCTGGCCCTGAAGGGAGAGAGCACGAAGGACCCCAAGTCGCTTCATCTCGACACGGCCCGCAAGCTGAAGGTGCTCGTGGTCGGCGCCGGCATGTCGGGCTTGCTCACCGGCATCCGGCTGAAGCAGGCGGGCGTGCCCTTCGAGATCGTCGACAAGAACGCCGACGTGGGCGGCACCTGGTTCGAGAACACCTATCCGGGCTGCCGGGTGGACAACTCGAACCACATGTACAGCTACTCCTTCGAGCCCAGCCACCACTGGCCGCAGCATTTCTCGCCCCAGCCGGTCCTGCTGGAATACTTCCGCGGCATCGCGAAGAAATACGACCTGAAGAAGCACATTCGCTTCGAGACCATGGTCGAGACCCTCGCGTGGGACGAGGCGCGCGGGGTCTGGCGCGTCACGCTCAAGGGCAAGGACGGCAAGACGGAGGTGATCGAAGCCAACGCCGTGGTCACCGCCGTGGGTCAGCTCAATCGCCCGCGCTTCCCCGAGATTGAGGGGCTCGGCAGCTTCGAGGGTCCGGCCTTCCACTCCGCCGAGTGGCGTCACGACGTCGATCTGGCCGGCAAGCGGGTGGCGGTGATCGGCACCGGCGCCTCGGCCTATCAGTTTGTGCCGGAGATCGCGCCCAGCGTGGGCAAGCTCACCGTCTTCCAGCGCACGCCGCCCTGGGGCCTGCCGGCGCCCAACTACCATGCCGACGTCGCCGAGGGCATGAAGTGGACGCTCGAACACGTGCCCTACTTCGACAAATGGTACCGCTTCTTCCTGTTCTGGACGACGACCGAAGGCTTCCTGCCCATGGTCAAGTCCGATCCCACCTGGAACGGCCCGCCCAGCACGGTGGGGCCCGAGAACGCGATGCTGCGCGAGTTCGTCGTGCAGTCCTATCAGGCGCAGCTGGCCGACCGGCCGGACATGCTGGACAAGGTCATCCCCAACTACCCGATCGGCGGCAAGCGAGCGGTTCTGGACAACGGCGTCTGGCTGGAGGCGCTGAAGCGCGACAACGTCGAGCTCGTCACCGACAAGGTGGTCCGCATCACGCCCAAGGGGGTGGTCACCGCCGACGGGCGCGAGCACGAGGCCGATGTGCTGATCTACGGCACAGGCTTCCAAGCCTCGAACTTCCTGTCGTTCCTGAAGGTGAAGGGCCGGGGCGGCAAGGACCTGCACGAGACCTGGGGCGGCGATGCGCGCGCCTACCTCGGGATCACCCACCCCGACTTCCCGAATTTCTTCACCATCTATGGCCCCAACACGAACATCGTCGTGAACGGCTCGATCATCTTCTTCTCGGAGTGCGCCGTCCGCTACATCGTCGGCTGCCTGAAGCTGCTGGCCGACACCGGCGCCCAGGCCATGGAACCGAAACGCGCCGTCTACGACGACTTCAACCGCCGCGTGGATGAGGCCAACGCCGGCTGGGCCTGGGGCTCGCCTAACGTTTCGAGCTGGTACAAGAACCAGTTCGGCCGCGTCAGCCAGAACTGGCCCTATGGTCTCATCGACTACTGGCGCGCGACCCTCGCCCCCAATCCCGACGACTTCGTGCTGGAAAAGGCGAAGGAGGTCGCCTAGCCGCGGGCGGTCAGCGCCAGCAGGGCGAACGAGGCGAGCCAGTGCTCGCCCATGTAGTCGCCGGCCACGTGGGGCAGGCTGGCGGCGAGGTGGGTCTCGGCGGCCTCCAGCATCGCGCCGCGCGCCGGATGATCGGGCAGGGCGGCGGCGAGCTCCCGCCAACACCAGGCGCGAGACAGGTTGAGGCCGTCCAGGTGGGCGATCTTGCCGTCGGTGCGGTCGGTCACTGTCGGCGGTGCGAACAGCGCTGCGGGTCGGCGGTCGGGCAGGGCCGGCAGGTAGGCGTCGAACCACGCCGCGAATTCGCCCGCCGGCGACAGGCGCTTCAGGCAGACGGCGGTCATCAGCGTCGGCGAGAGGAAGTCGTCTAGCGACGGCTCCCAGGCCTGGGCGTCGCGATCCGAAAGGTGCCAGGTCCGCGCCTTCTCCGCGAAGAGACCCAACAGGTCTTCGTCGCCGACCGCCCGGGCGTAGTCGGCTCCCAGCGCCAGGGCAAAAGCGGTCGAGGAATGGACGCCGGTGCGGATAGGGTAGGCGGCCAGGGGCAGGAAATCCCGGAACCGTTGGGCGAAGGCCTCGGCGAGCGGCCGGTGGGTCGCCGCCCACGGCGCGTCGTGCGCGAGCAGCTCGGCCTGGAGCTTGAGCAGCCAGCCCCAGCCGTAGGGCCGTTCGAAGCCACGTGAGGCTGGTCGGGCGAGGTAATCGACCTCTTTGCCAACCTTCTGCGCCGTGAAAGTCCCGTCGAGCAGGGCGCGGATCATGGGCGCCTCGGGGATGTCCGGGTGGAGCCGCAGGCAGGTGGCCAGCGTCCAGTAGCCATGGACGCACGAGTGCCAGTCGTAGCTGCCGAAGTAGATCGGATGCAGGTCGCGCGGGCCCCTCACATCCTCCGGGCCCGCCATGACGTGGTCGAGCTTGTTGGGATACTCGCGCGCCACATGGCCGAGCGCGATGCGGGCGAAGCGGGAAGCAAGGTCCCGCGTCAGGGCTTCAGCGGAAGGCGAGGACATACATCAGCACCGTATTGGCGATCAGCAGCGGCAGCGCCGTGGGGATCTGCGCCTTGATGACCGCGTAGCGGTTGGGGAGTTCCAGCAGCGCGGCCGGGACCAGATTGAAGTTGGCCGCCAGGGGCGTCATCAGCGTTCCGCAGAAGCCCGACAGCATGCCGATCGAGCAGACCACGGCCGCGTCGCCGCCGAACTGCCGGATGAGGATCGGCAGGCCGACGCCCGCGGTCATCACCGGGAACGCGGCGAAGGCGTTGCCCATGATCATGGTGAAGCCGGCCATGCCCAGGCAGTAGACCGCGACGGCCGTCAGGCGCGCGTCCATCGGGATCCAGGTGGTGACGAGCTCGCCGATCAGTTCCCCGACGCCGGCCAGGGCGAAGACGGCGCCGAGCGCCGCCAGCATCTGGGGCAGCAGCGCGGCCCAGCCGACGGTGTCCATCAGCCGCCGGCCCTCCTGCAGCGGGCTCATGACAGGCTGGCGCAGGAGAACAAGGCCCACCGCGGTGGCGACGACGGCCGCCAGGGCGAGCGAGAGGAGGGTGGCCTGCTTGGGGTCGAAGATGGGCGCGCCGCCGATCGACAGGGGCTTGATCACCAGCACCCCGAACGCCACCACCAGGGGCAGTGTCAGCGCGGGGATGAAGAGCTTCTCGCCGAACCGCTCGGCCAGGGCCCGGCGCTCCTGCAACGTGGTCGTCGCCGGTTCGCCGCGGCCCAGCAGCCCCAGCCCCGCAATGGCCGCGAGTCCGAGGACCAGGATCCCGTTTCCGAGGTCGCCCAGTCGGTCGCCGGCGAGGAAGCTCAAGGACACGAGCCCCCAGAACAGGGCGTTGCCCATGCGCTTGCGATTGTTGCGATCGGTCGCGCTCAGGACCGCGAAGGCCAGGAAGACCAGGCCGGCGAGCAGGTAGACGGCGGACAGGGTGATCATGGGCGCGCCCTCCGCGCCATCCGCCGGTCGAAGATCAGCAGGCGCAGGCCATGGATCACGAACGCCACGATCGCTGTGGGAATGGCCCAGAGCGACAGGTGGATGGGGTCCATGACGATGCCGTTGCTGGCGAGGAAGCCGACCATCAGCAGGATCGAGCCGATGGCGATGAAGATGTCCTCGCCGAAGAAGAGCCCGACGTTGTCGGTGGCCGCGGCCTGGGCGCGGACCTCCTGTCGCGTGTCGGCGTCCAGCTCGCCGGTGCGGCTCTCGACCGCGCCCTCGGCCATGGGCGCGACCATGGGCCGGATGCTTTGGGCCTGGCCTGCGATCGAGGTGAGGCCGAGAGCCGATGTGATCTGGCGGAAGGCGAGGTAGGCGATCAGGAAAGGTCCGACCGATATGCCGCGGAAGCGGGCGATCAAGGCCCGCGCCCGCTCCTGCAGGCCCGCCCGCTCGACGACGCCGATCACCGGCAGGACGAGGTAGGCGGCGCTGACGAAGCGGTTGTCGTTGAAAGCCTTTCCGAAGGCCTTGAGCACCTCGACGGGGGTGAACCCGGCCGCCAGCCCGGTGACGAAGGCTGCGATCGTCACCACCAGCAGCGGATTCAGCCGCACGGCGAAGCCGACCACCACGGTGGCCACGCCCAGAAGCGTCAGCATGCCGGTCTCCCCCTCAGCGCGGCCACGGCGATCAGCAAGAAGAGCGTGAGTCGCCGGCCAGCCATGCATCGGCGAGCGCGAGGAAGCCCGCCACGGGGATCACCTCGGCCCGCGCCTGGGGATCGAGGCCCGCGGCCGTGACGAGGCCCTCGCCGCCCAGCCCCTTCAGGCTCGATCGGAGCATCTTGCGGCGCTGGCCGAACGCGGCGGCGGTGATCTTCTGCAGCGCGTCCAGGCGCGTGGCGCTCGGCCGGTCGGCGCGCGGCTCCAGCCGCACCACCGCGGAATCCACCTTCGGCGGCGGCGTGAACGCCCGCGCCGGGACGTCGAGCACGCGGACCGCGCGGCACGTCGCCTGGGCGATCACGCCGAGCCGCCCATAGGCGTCCTCGCCCGGTCCCTCGGTGATGCGGTCGGCCACCTCGCGCTGGAACATCAGGGTCAGCGAGGCCGGGGTCCACGGGTCGGTCAGCCACTTGATGAGCAGGGGGGTGCCGACGTTGTAGGGGAGATTCGACACGACATGGGCCGGCGCGCCAGCCGCCATCGCCGCCTCATCCGCCTTGAGCGCGTCTCCGAACACCAGTGTCAGCCGATCGCACGCCGACGCCAGCTCGCCCAGCAGGGGCCGGAATCGTTCGTCTTTCTCGATGGCGGTGACGCGTGCGCCGGTCTCCAGCAAGGCCCGGGTCAGCCCGCCAGGCCCCGGCCCGACCTCGATCACATGGTCCCCTTCGCCGACCTCGGCGAGTCGGGCGATCTTGCGGGTGACGTTGAGGTCCAGGAGGAAGTGCTGGCCGAACGCCTTCTTGGCCCAGAGCCCGTGCGCCTCGAGCGATTCCCGCAGACTCGGCAGGTGGTCCAGACTCATGCCGCCGCTCGGCGGCTGGCGATTTCGTCGGCGAGGCGGATGGCGGCGATCAGGCTGTCGGGACGGGCGACCCCCCGGCCGGCGATGTCGAAGGCGGTGCCGTGATCGGGCGAGGTGCGCACGATCGGCAGTCCCAAGGTCACGTTCACCCCGCCCCAGAAGTCCAGCATCTTCACCGGGATCAGCGCCTGGTCGTGGTAGAGGCAGATCGCGGCGTCGTAGGTGCGGCGCACCTCCTCTGGGAACAGGGTGTCGGCGGGGAAGGGCCCCTTGGCGTCGACGCCCAGATCGCGCAGCGCACGGACGGCCGGCTCGACGATCTCAACCTCCTCGCGGCCGATCGCGCCGGATTCGCCGGCGTGCGGATTGAGGCCCGCGACCGCGAGCCTTGGCGAGGGAACGCCGAAGTCGCGCCTCAGCGCCTGGGCCGTCACCAGGCCGGCGTTGACGATGAGCTCGATGGAGAGCGCCCCGGCCACCTTGGCCAGCGGTTCGTGCACGGTCACCAGCGTCGCGCGCAGGTCGGCCGCGGTCAGCATCATGATCGGTCCGCGCGCGCCATCGTAGCGGATGGCCGCGGTAAGCTCGCCCAGGAACTCGGTGTGGCCGGGAAACTTGAAGCCGCCCGCATAGAGGGGCGCCTTGGCGATCGGCGCGGTGACCACCCCCGAGACGGTCTTCGAAAGGGCCAGGCCCACGGCCGTCTCGATCCACTGGATGATCGCCCCCGCCGCCGCCGGCGTCGGCTGGCCCGCGACCACTGGCCCCCTGAGCGGCAGGTCGAGAACGGGGATGGCCTCGGCGAAGGCGGGTTCGACCTCGCTCGGCGAAGAGATCTTTCGAACCGGAACGCCCCCGGAGGTCGGCGCCGAGCGCACGGCCTGGGCGTCGCCGACGACGAAGAACGCCGGCCCGCCGGCCCGCAACGCCCGCCACGCCTTGACGACGATCTCCGGGCCTATGCCGGCCGGGTCGCCGAGGGTGAGGGCCAGGGGGCCGGGCAGGGCCAGCCCCTCACCGCGTCTCGATGGTCGCGGAGTTGCGCAGGTCGCGCATGTAGCGGCGGGCGATCATGCTGAGCTGCTGACTGTAGAGCCGCTGCTCGATCTGCTCCTTGTCCATCTCGGCCGCGCCGGCCGAGCGGCGCCCACAGACGGCGATCAGGTGCAGGCCGGCCGTGGTGCGGATCGGATCCGAGACCTGGCCCACCTGGAGCGCCTGGGCGGCGTCGCGGAACTGGGGCGCGAGGTCGTTCAGTTCGGCCTCGCCCAGGTCGCCCGCCACGACGCCCGCGACGCCGCTCGCTGCGGCCTCGATCGCCGCGCAGTCCGTGATCCTGGGCTTCAGCGCGACCAGCGTCTCCCGGGCGGCCGCCTCCGCTTCGGCGGACGCGCCCTGGGGCAGCGGGATCGCCGCCTGCTTCAGGCTGACGAGGGTGGAATCGCCGCCCGAACGCTTGTCGCGAAGGTAGAGGATGTACACGCCGTCCTTCACGGGGATCGGCTGCGAGAGTTGGCCGGGGCGCATCTGTTCCAGCACCGCCTCGACCTCGGGCGGCATCTCGCCCGCGCTGATCCAGCCGGCGTCGCCGCCGTTGGCCGCCGTCGGCAGGGCGGAGAACTGCCGCGCCACAGCCGGGAAGGGGGCGCCCTGCTGCATCTGGGCCACAAGCTGGCGGGCGCCCGCGAGGGCCTGGTCCATGCCGCCGACGCGGTTCGCGTCGATCAGCACTTCTCCGATCTGATACTGCGGCTTGGCGGCCTGGGCGTTGAGGCTGGCTTGGGTGGCGGCGATCTGGTCGTCGCCGATCCGCAGCCGCGAGCCGTAACGGCCCCGGATCCAGCGGGTCCAGCTGATCTGGGCGCGCAGCTGGCGACGCAGGGTGTCGACACCGATTCCGCGGGAGGCGAGGAAGGCCAGGAACTGCTCCCGGCTCATGTTGTTCTGCTGCGCCATGTCGGCGATCTCGGCGTCCACCTCCTCGTCCGCGGCGAGGATGTCGATCTTCTGCTCCTGCTCAACGCGGCGCAGTTCCTGGAACTGCAGCTGCTCGTCGACCAGCGACACCAGCGCCTCGCGCTGGAACTGGGGCAGGTTCTCTTGCGTGGGCTGGACGCCGGAGGTGGCGATCAGCAGCCGCATCCGCTGGCCGAGATCGTAGGTGGAGATGATGTCGTCGTTGACGACCGCGGCGACCGACTCGGACAGGCCCGCGGGCGTCTGGGGAGCCGCCTGGGCGGGCGCCTCCGCCGGCGCCGTGCCCACGGCGCTGTCCGGTTGCTGCGCCACGGCGTGCGGCGCTGCGCCCGCGGCGACCAGGGCGCAGGCGAACGCCGCGCTCCGCGCTAGGGGGCCACTCAGATAGCGCTTCATGGACGAGAGTCTTCCTTCGTAAGGCCGCACCTTGGGGGCCATTCTATCTGCCATTGAATGAGCCGCCCAATGTGGCGAGCGTTAGGCGCACGGACACCGACTCGCTGGGTAGCAGACGGCCGATGATCGTGTCCTCGCGGCGATAGATCACATCCACCCGCAGGCAGTCATCCCGATAGAAGACGCCGACGTCGCGGATCACCCACGAATCCTGCTGCAGGTCGCGGTTGCCGTAGAAGCTGACGCCATAGTTCTCGCCGACATAGAGTTCGCCGCCGAGGTCGAGGTTCTCCCGCTTCGTCCCGTTGATGTCGAAATCGTCCGTGAGGTAGCGGACGAAGCCGTTGCCGTACTTGTTGTAGACGTTCGCCCCGGCCTCGAGGCGGTGGATGTCGAGGCTGTCGGAATCGAGCCGCGCCCGGGCGAACATGGACAGGCCGCGCATCGGCTGGGCGTCGGCCGACACGATCCAGTCCGACGCCTTGGTTCGCAGGCCCGTGCGGTCGGTGAAGACGTCGTTCCGCTCGGTTCGGAAGCTGCGGCCAACCAGGAAATTGGCGCGGCGGCCGTCGTCCCACAGCACCGTGGCCCGGCCCGCGACGTTCATGCGCACGCCGTCTTCGTAGAGGTCGTAGCCGGGGAACTTGTTCGCCCGGAAAAGCGTGGTCTCGTCAAACTCAAACGCGATGCTGTCCTCGTTCAGGTAGATCGGATCGCCCGCCGTCGTGCGGCCGATGACGAGGTGCTTGGCGTCGGGCGAGGCGGCGACCTGGGCCACCGGTTCCAGGACGATCGCGCCGCCGTCGAAGCGGCGGAAGAAGGGATAGGTCACATCGACGCCCACGGTCGCCAGGCCACGGGTCAGCTCATCGCTTCGGGTCGCGGAGCCGACCCCGGTCAGGATGTCTCGGACCTTATAGGCGTCTGCGCGCAGGCTGACGAAGGGTTCGACGCGCACGCCGCCGCTCGAGGTGAACGCACGCCGCCAGTCCACTTCGCCGGTGAAGCGGGCGCTGTCGAGGCCCGGCAGCCGCTGGGTGAGGTCGGTCTGCGACTGCTCGCGGCTCAGCACGACGGCGCTGGTGTGGACGCGGAGCCGCCCGCCCAGCACGCGATCGGGCGTCTCGTAGTGACCCTCGATCAGCGGGCCGATGATCGGGAAGACCCGGTCGTTCTCGCCGCGTGCGAAACCCGTGATGGGGTCGATGGCGCCGGGGCGCAGGCCCTGGATCGTCATCGCCGCCGTCGAGAAATACGAGCGCTCATCCTGGCGGATCGCATAGACCTGCGAGATCAGTCGTCGGTCGTCGGCCACATAGGGCCCGCGCGTGATGTAAACCTTGCCGACCTCGTACTTGTCGAAGATCAGGTCGTCCGAGGTCCGTTCGGCCGTGAAGCCCCACAGCCACTTCTCGTCGATCTGGAACGACCCGCGGCCCAGGATGTAGCTGCGGTCGGTGCTGGTTCCGGGCAGCTCGTTGCCCTTGCCGTCGAAGTCGCGGGCGTGGGTGTAGCCGAAGCGGATGTCCACATCGCCGGAATAGAAGCGCTTGCGCACCTCGCCGTTCAGGAATGGCGCGATCTTCGAGTTGATCTGCGGGCTGACGATCAGGTCGGCCGAATCCGAGAAGGCCCAGTAGTAGGGCTGCTCGTACGAGACGCCGCGCCGGTCCGAGACCGAGGCCTTGGGCACCAGGAAGCCGGACGAGCGCGGCGCCGCCGGGTCGGCGTGCCAGAAGGCCGGCAGGTATGCGACCGGCACACCCCACAGGCGGAACCGGGCGTTGGTGTAGTAGACGACCCGCCGCTTCTTGTCGCGGACGACGCGGTCGGCGGCGATGGACCAGGTGGGCCGCTTCGGCGTGCCGTCGTCGGCGCAGATCTCGCAAGGCGTGTAGATCGCCTTGTTGAGCTCCTCGACGTTCTCGTTGCGCTTGGCCACGCTGGCCGCGGCGATCTTCACGTTCTCCTGGAGCCGGGCGGAGAAGCCAAGCGCCACGCCGGCCCGCATCTCGTCGTCGAGCACGATCTCCTTGGCGTATTCGGACGATCCGTCCGCGTTGACGATGACGATGTCGCCATAGGCCCGGATGACGCCGGTCCGATCCTCGTAGACCAACCTGTCCGCACGCAGGGTGCGGTCGTTGTAGCGGATCTCGATATTGCCCTCGGCCGTCGTGATTCCGGCGTCGTCGTCACGGATGACCTGGTCGGCCTCCATGTACATCTCGCCCTCGGCGAGACGGTCGGGACCGGGTTCGGGCGCCTCGGTCTGGGCATGACCCTGGGCGCTCCACAGGAGGGCGATCGCGGCGCCGGCGAGGAGGGCGCGCTTGCCAGCGGCTCGCGGCGTACGCCGACGCGGACTCATCTACGGTCTCGATTCCCCTGGGCGCCGGCGCGCGTGATTTGTGTCAGGCCTGCGATGCATAGCTTTACAGGCCCAGGATTCAACCGTCTTCGGTGTAGCAAAGCAGGCTGACGCCCGCGAGCAGGGCGAGCGTCGCCGGCGCCCAGGCGGCGGCGAACAGCGGGATGTAGTCGGCCCGCGCCAGCGCGCCTGCGAACTGGTTGAAGAAGAACATGACGAAGCCTAGAGCCACGCCCGCCCCGGCCAGGCCCGCAAGACCGCCTAGGCGGGCCAGCCTGAGCGAGAAGGCCGCCGCCAGCACCGTCATCGCAGCGAAGAGCAGGGGCGTCGCCAGGAGCTGGTGGAACCGCAGGCGATAGTTGGCCGCCGAGAATCCGGCCTGCTCCGTCAGGCGGATGGCGCGTGGCAGCCGCCAGAAGGCGATGGCCTCGGCCGAGGCCAGCCGCTCCATCGCCGCCTCCGCGTCCAGCGTCGATCGGATCGAGAGGGCTTCCGAGCGGATCGACGAATCGCCGGCCGTCGCCTCGCGGACGTTCTTCAGACGCCAGAAGCCCGGCATCAGGGTCGCCTCGCCGGCCTCGAGCCGGCGACGGAATTCGGGGACGCCGCGGTCGTTCTTTTCGTAGATGAACAGCGAAACGCCCCGCAGGGTGACGAGGCCGGCCCGCGTGTCGCGATCGCGCGCATGGATCACGATCTGGCTGGTCTCATCGCCCTGCCGCAGCCAGATATCCTTAGGGACGTCGCCCAGGTAGCCCCGCATCAGCCGCTCCCGCTCCACCTCGAACCGGGCGTTCAGCGCGGCCGAGAGCGGGTTGAGCACGCCCACGGCCAACAGGCCGACCGCGAAGGCGCCCGCGGCCGAGGGAAGGATGAAGCGCCAGGCCGACACGCCGGCGGCCCGCATGGCGACCAGCTCGCTGCGGCGATTGAGACTCACGAACGCGCCGATGCCGCCGAAGAGGAAGCAGAACGGCAGCAGGATCTGCAGCAGCGACGGCAGTCTCAGGACCGTAAGTTGCAGGATGGCGTCCGCGCCGACGTCCACGCGCGTGCCCACCTGGCTGCTCAGCTCGACGAACTGGATCAGCAGCACCACCGAGGCGATCACCGCCAGGGCGGCGCCCACGCCGAGCAGCAGATGGCGCAGGACATAGCGCTCGATCCGGCCCAGGCCCATCATGCGCGGGCTCCGGCCGCGCGCGGGCGGCTGATGTCGATGCGGCGGCTCACCCGCTGGCGGAAGACCACGGCGAGGCCGCCCCATGTGGTCGCGATCGGGATCACGTACTGCAGGGCGTTGACCCAGGCCGCCTCCTCGGCGGCCGACTGCACCTGGAAGCCGGCCAGCCGGACGATGGCCGCCACCGCGCCCATGGCGGCGATGCGCCGCCCGTAGCCCAGCCGCGAGAAGCCGCCGCCGATGATCGCGGCCAGCGCCAGGGCCATGAACGCGATGTTGTAGAGCGGCGTTGCGATCCGCGCGTTGCCCTCGGCCAGCAGCTCCAGGCGGTTGCGCCGCTCCCAGTCCTGCAGCAGGTCGGGGAAGAACAGCTCGTGAAGCCACCGGTCCGACGGCTTGTAGTGAATCAGCTCCTCGGAGCGGGCGAGGGGTTCGAGGTCGAAGACATACTCGTCGAAGGTCAGGTAGTTCAGCACGCCGCGGCTGGAGAACTCTTGGTTCGACCCGTTCTTCATGAACAGCACGGGGCGGCCCTGGGCGCGGCCGACGCGGCCCTGCTCGGCGGTGTAGGTCGTGGTGCCGCCGTCGGCTTTCTGCTGGTGGATGAACAGGTTGCGCAGATTTCCTTGTCCGTCGACGCTCTGCGCGTAAACCGTGAGGCCAGGCGTCGGTTCGGTGAACTCGCCCTCGCGGACCAGGGTGGCGGCCAGGTCGGTTCGGACCTTGAACAGCTCCTGCCGCAGCTCGCGGAACGCCGCCGGCTGGACGAAGACGTTCATGACCAGCGCCAGGAAGGCGATGGTGCTGGCCAGGCGGATGGCCGGCGAAATCACCCGCCAGCGGCTCATCCCCCCGGCGAAGCAAACGACGATCTCCTGTTCGGTGTGCAGCCGGTTGAGCGCCACCAACGCCGCCACGAAGACGGCGATCGGCAGGATCAGGTTGATGAGCTGCGGCATGTAGAGCAGCGTCACCTTCAGGAAGACGACCGCGCTCTGGCGCTGGTTCACGATGAGGTCCAGGCCGGCCAGGCTCTGCGACAGGAGGGCGACCGCCGTCAGCGCCAGGGTGGCGAAGGCCACCGGCCCCAGGAGCTGGCGCAGGAGGTAGCGGTCTATCAGGCGCATCTTGAGATTTTGGACCAGCCCGGAGATTTAGACGCGCCCCGTCCGCGGAGCTGTTCTAAATCATGCGTCGCAGCGCTGCACAACCGAACGGCCGGTCGGCGCCAGAGAGCTTCTAGAGAGACTGTCCATGGAAATCGAGTTCGTCGCGGAAAGCGCCGCGATCCCCCCCAAGACCGCCATCGCGCGTATCGTCTTCGAAGGCGAGGCCCAGCAGGGGGCGCTCGCCCAGGCCGCTGCGGCCAGCCGCTTCACCGGAGCCAAGGGCCAGACCCTCGATATCCTCGCGCCGCAGGGAACCGAAGCGGCGCGCGTCGTGCTCGTCGGCGCCGGCAAGCGGGACGCCTTCGACGCCCTGGGCGCCGAGCATGCTGCCGCCAGCGCCTACGCCGCCGTCAAGGCCTCGGGCCTGGAGACCCTGCGCATCGAGGGCGCCGGGGCCGCCGAACTCGCCGTCCGGGCCGCCCTGGGCGTGCGGCTGGCCAGCTACCGCTTCGACAAGTACCGGACCAAGGAGCCGGCGGAGAAGAAGCCCTCGGTGACGAAGACGCTCGTCACCACGGCCGACCCCGACGCCGCGCTCGCCGCGTTCCCGCCCCTGGCGGCGCTGGCCGACGCGGTGAGCTTCAGTCGCGACCTGGTCTCCGAGCCCGCCAACATCCTCTATCCGGCCGAGTTCGCGCGCCGCGTGAAGGAGCTGGAGTCCCTCGGCCTGGAGGTGGAGATCCTGGGGGAGCCCGAGATGGCCAAGCTCGGGATGGGCTCGCTGCTCGGCGTGGGGCAGGGCAGCATCCGCGAGAGCCAACTCGTGATCATCAAGTGGCTGGGCGCCGACGACAAGAACGCCCAGCCCGTGGCCTTCGTGGGCAAGGGCGTCTGTTTCGATACGGGCGGCATCTCCCTCAAGCCGGCCGACGGGATGGAGGACATGAAGTGGGACATGGGCGGCGCCGGGGCCGTCGCGGGCCTGATGCACGTCCTCGCCGGCCGCAAGGCCAAGGTGAACGCCATCGGGATCCTGGGCCTCGTCGAGAACATGCCCGACGGCAACGCCCAGCGCCCCGGCGACGTGGTCACCTCCATGTCCGGTCAGACCATCGAGATCATCAACACCGACGCCGAGGGCCGCCTCGTGCTGGCCGACGCGCTCTGGTACTGCCAGGACCGGTTCAAGCCGAAGTTCATGGTGGACTTGGCCACCCTGACCGGGGCGATCATCATCTCGCTCGGCAACGACTACGCCGGCTGCTTCTCCAACAACGACGAGCTGGCGGGCAATCTCCTGGCGGCGTCCGAGACGGAGGGCGAGCCCCTGTGGCGACTGCCGCTGCCCGACGCCTACAACAAGCAGATCGACTCGGTGATCGCCGACATGAAGAACACCGGCGGCCGGCCGGGCGGCTCGATCACGGCCGCCCTGTTCCTCAAGCGGTTCGTAAACGACCTGCCCTGGGCGCACCTCGACATCGCCTCGACCGCCTGGAAGAAGCCGTCCAGCGTGCCCACCATCCCGGAAGGCGCCACGGGCTACGGCGTGCGCCTGCTGAACCGGATGGTGCAGGACAGGTACGAGGGCTGAGGTGTCCGCCAGCGACGAGGGCGCGGCCTGCGAGGTCTGGTTCTACCACCTGGATCGCACCGGGCTGGACCAGGCCTTGCCGGAACTCCTCGAGAAGACGCTGCAGCGCGGCTGGAAGGCGATCGTGCGCTCCGCGGCGCCCGAGCGCATCGAGCACCTGGACGGCTGGCTGTGGAGCTATCGCGACGACAGCTTCCTGCCGCACGCCCCAGCCGACGAGGCCGGCGCGTCGCGCCAGCCGATCCTGCTCACCACGGGGTCGGAGAATCCCAACGGCGCGGACGCCCTGTTCCTCGTGGACGGCGCCGAGCCGGGCGACCTCACCGGCTACCGGCGCTGCGTCGTCCTCTTCGACGGGGCCGATGACGCCCAGCTGCGGAACGCCCGGACCCAGTGGAGCGCTGTAAAGGCCCGGGGCCTGCCGGCCTCGTACTGGAAGCAGCAGGGGCGGGGCTGGGAGAAACAGGCATGAGACGTCTGGTCGCCGCGTTGGCCTTCGGGGCCCTGACTCTCGGGGGGCTGGCCGGCTGTTCCACGGCGCCTGAGCCACCCCCGCCCGCGCCGCCGCCGCCCGCCCCGGAACCTGCGCCGACGCCGCCGCCGGTCACGGACACCTGCGGCGCGCAGGAGCATCAGCACCTGGTCGGGGAGCCGCGCTCGCGCATCCCCGTGCCGGCGAACCCGGCTCTGCAACGGGTCGCCTGCACCACCTGCCCGATCACGATGGACCACAACCCCCGGCGCCTGAATTTCTTCTACGACGCTCAGACCGGCATCATCCGGGAAGTGCGCTGCGGCTGAGACCCTTCAGGCGGGGATCGTCACGCCCAGATCGCGCAACAGGGTGAGCCACGCCTCGCGTCCACGGCTGCGGCTGAACCTGTCTTCGGCCGTGGCTCTGGCCGCGGCGCGGAGGGGCCTCGAGGCCTCGGGCTCGCGGCACGCGGCGATCAGGGCCTCGGCGAGAGCGTTCGCGTCAAAGAACGGCAGCAGCCGGCCGTTCACGCCGTCCTCGATCGCATCGTGCAGCGGCGCCGTGTCGGACCCGATCACATGGCAGCCGCAGGCCAGGGCCTCGGCCAGCGACCAGGAGAGCACGAAGGGATAGGTGTAGTAGACATGCGCCACGCCCAGGCGCAGCGCCGCAAGCATCCGCTCGTGCGGGACGCGGCCCAGGAAATGCACCCGCGCCGGGTCGTATTCGACACCCTGGAAGCAGGCGTCCTTCCAGGTCATTCCCTCGGGCGCGCTGCCTCCGTAGGCGCGCTTGGCCGGGTCGCCGATGATGATCACCTGGGCGTCCGGGACTTCGGACAGCAGCCGGGGCAGGGCGCGGGCCAGGATATGCAGGCCCCGCAGCGGCTCCATGTTGTTGTTCACATGCGTGACCACGGGGGTTCCTGGGGCGATCACTCGGCCGTCGCCGAGATCGAAGGGCGCCGCCGGCCCCGGGCGGATCGCGTCCACGTCCACCCCTTCGTGGATCACCCGCGCCAGGCGGCGGAAGACGGGCGGCAGGGTCCCGGCCTGGAACTCGGTGGGCGCCACGATGGCGTCGGCGCGGGCGTAGGCGAGGGCCATGACGGCGTTCTTTGCTTCTGCCCGGAGTACGGCCTCTTCGTCCGGCGCATGCCACTCGGTGTCGAAGCCCACGTCATAGCCCCGCCCGTGGTACCAGTACTCTGCGAAGCAGACTTGGCGGGCGTCAGGAAACACCTCGCCCAGGAAGGTCATCTCGCCCCATCCGGGATGGCCGACGATCACCTCGGGATTCCAGCCTTCGTGCTTCAGCGCCCGGGCGGCGTCCATGGCCGAGCGTCCACGAATGAGGTCGGCCTCGGCGCGGACCGCCAGCGGGAAGATGCCGGGCGCGGTGCCGCGCGGCAGGCGGTAGCGGGCGAGGCGTACGCCCTCCAGGCCGGGCGCATGCTCCTGGCCCACCGCCAGACAGGGGACGCCGCGCGCCGCCAGGTTCTCGGCCAGGTCCCGGAACTGGCCCGGAAAGTTGTTGTGTACGAACAGGACGCCCCGCGGCATGGCGCGTATCTGCCCGGATGCGGCGCGGCTGTCACGCCCCCGCCACACGGCGCAGCCCTCCTGCGCCAAGGCTTCGGAGGGCGCAGTCGGCCCGTGCGTCCTGCGAAGCCCGCAGGGCGAAGCAGGATGGTGCGGATGAGAGGAGTCGAACCTCCACGCCTCGCGGCGCTGGAACCTAAATCCAGCAAGTCCACCAGTCCACGCCAGATTCCCCTAACGCCTTCAACCTCTTACGAAAACTAAGCTTCACCCTAGGATCGGACACACCGTGGACACGTTGGACACATGCCGCAGCCCGAAAGGCGAAAGCCATGGCCACCCACACTCTATTCGACGGCCGCTTGCAGATTTATCGCCGCACTGACCACGGCCCATGGCAGGCCGCCGCCCGCGTCGGCGGCCAGCGCTTCCGCCAGACGACCGGCGAAATGACCCTGGATCGCGCCAAGGACGTGGCCGAGGAGTGGTATCTGGACCTCCGCGGCAAGCTGCGCACCGGCCGGCTTGAGCCGCTGGCGCCGAAGGAGAAGACCTTCGCCGAGGCCGCGGAGGCCTATCTGCGCGAGGTACGGGTCCTCGCCGCCTCAGTCCGCAGCCCGAGCTACGTCAAGAACCTGGAGATGCGGATGAAGGCGCACGTCCTTCCCTTCTTGAAGGACAAGCCCCTCTCCGCGATCAACAAGGGCCTGGTGCAGCGCTACCGCGTCCAGCGCGCCGAGGAGACGATCGCCAGGACCACCGTCAAGGGCAAGGACGGCGCACCCGACACGCCCGGGAAGCCGCCGGCGCGGAGCACCATGCTCCAGGAGATCGTCATCATCCGGCAGGTGCTGAAGCACGCCGAAGGTTTGGGCTGGATTCCCTTCGTTCCCAACCTCTCCACGCCCTACATGACCCAGGGCAAGCGAGGCCGGCGCGCCTGGTTCTCCCATGACGAATACAAGCGCCTCTACGAGGCGACCCGCCGCCGCATCTCAGAAGGTAAGCGGCGCGGCTGGAAGAGCCGGTACGAAGACCTCCACGACTTCGTGCTCATCATGGCCAACACGGGCCTGCGTCCGGACGAGGCCTGGGGGCTGGAATTCCGGGACGTGACGATCGAGGACGACTACGCCACCAAGGACACCATCCTGGTAATCGACGTCCGC
Source organism: Pseudomonadota bacterium (assembly GCA_049323595.1). Classification (GTDB taxonomy): domain Bacteria; phylum Pseudomonadota; class Alphaproteobacteria; order Caulobacterales; family Caulobacteraceae; genus Phenylobacterium. Next base: position 1,153 of record JBMOOD010000018.1, on the reverse strand, counting down.
GGGAAGACCGGCGTCGGCTACTGCAAGAGCATGCCTAACGCCGTCTACCCGTTCACGGAGCTGCGCAAGCGCCGCGTGCGGAAGCTCAAGGAAGAAGGCAAGTCGGCCGAGGAGATCGCCCGCGTGCTGCCGACCATGAAGGTCTTCCCCGACTACAACCGCGACCTCTTCAACAAGATCCTTGAGGAGGAGAACCTCAAGTTCGACCGCGATGGCCAGCGCCGGACGGCCTACAGCCTTCGCCACACCTACATTTCGATGCGCCTCATGGAGGGCGCGAACATCCACCAGATCGCCAACAACTGCCGGACCAGCGTCCAGATGATCGAGCAGTTCTACGCCGCGCACATCAAGGATCGCATCGACGCCTCGGCCATCAACGTCATGCGGCCCAAGGCGGCCCGGAAAGCGTCGCGGATGTCAGGCGCCCACGAGCATCAGGCAGAACTGTAAGAGGCCCTCATCTTCGCACCGAACGGTGTGTCTGACTGAGGTCGGAGCCGAACGGCGTAGACCGTCGGCCATTGGCGCCCGTACGGGCGCGGCCGAAGCCTAAATCAAGAGCGGGCCGGCATCCGAGCACGCTACTCCCTAGGCGCACCGAGCCGCTCGCCGGCCCATCAGTCTCTTCGCCTCGATCTTGGAAACGAACGTCTGGCGGCCGGAAGAGAAGGCGCCGCCAAGCCTCCTCAATGTGGATTGCTCGCTCGACGGAACGAGTACGGGATGGGCTTCCTCCCGCTCGTGAGAGAAGGGAGTCGAGACCACCGCGGCCGGAACATTAGTGTCGCCATCATGCGGGGAAGTGCCTCCTCGTTTCGGACGCGATGCGACGAACGCTGGCGCGGCCGAGTTCCGGCGAGGCTTTTGGGGAAATCATCAGTGGACGAATACACTGGCTTCGCCAAATGGGGATTGCTGTGGGTTCTATTCGGCCTTGCTGTTTGGGTGATTTTCCTCCGACCGCGAGCATCTATGCCCGCTCCGCTGCCTGCGCCCGCGCCTGAGGAGCCGACAACCACCAAAGCTCCGTATCAAGCGACATCCGGATCTGACCCCCTGGCGACACGTAAAACTGACCCCCCTGTGGTGTTGGTTGGCGGCTCATCCCCGGAGTCCACAGGAGGGCCCCGCGCGCCGCGGAGCGCCTCCG
>JBMOOD010000017.1:0-88926 GCA_049323595.1 Pseudomonadota bacterium | reverse complement strand
GTCCTGGCCGGGTCCGGCCTCGGCGCCTCGGCCTTGGCCTCGGGCGGCTTGGGCGGCGGCGCGGCGTCCTCGCCCTCGCCCGCCAGGCGGGCGATGGCGGTGTTGACCTTCACCTCCTCGGTCCCTTCGGCCACCAGGATCTCGGAGACGACGCCCTCGTCGACGGCCTCCACCTCCATGGTGGCCTTGTCGGTCTCGATCTCGGCGATCACGTCGCCCGACTTGACCACGTCGCCGACCTTGACGTGCCACTTGGCGAGCGTGCCCTCCTCCATGGTGGGCGACAGGGCGGGCATGAGGACGTCCGTCATGCGTGTTCCTTGGAAAGATGGGCCAGGGCGGCGCCATTGGCCTCCCAGTTCTGGCCGTCGAAGGCTTCGATGACGAGCTCCAGCCCGTCCACCGCGTCCAGGCAGCGGCCGTTCACGCTCCAGCCATCGGGGTTGGAGCGCGGCCGGTAGAAGCTCTTGATCCCGCACTCGGCGCAGAACAGGTGCTTCGCCACGCGGGTGTTGAAAGTGTACTCGACCAGCCGGTCGGCCCCCTTCGTCAGGCGGAACCGGCTCTCAGGCACGATCACGTGCACGAAGCCCGTCTTGGCGCACATCGAGCAGTTGCAGCTCTGCGCCTCGACCCGGGCCGGCAGGGCCACCTCGAACCGGACGCCGCCGCAGTGGCAGCCGCCCCCGCGCCACTCGAACCCGGCCTCGCTCATTTGTAGCTCACGGCCTTCGCCGCCTTCACGATCCGCTCCACGGAAGGCATGGACAGCGCCTCGAGGTTGGCGGCGTAGGGCAGCGGGACATCCTCCTGGTGGACGCGCGCCGGCGGGGCGTCGAGGAAGTCGAAGGCCTGCTCCGTCACCAGCGTGGCGACGTACGAGCCGACGCCCATCGGGCCCCAGCCCTCCTCCACCGTGACCAGCCGGTTGGTCTTCTTCACGCTCTCGATGACCGTGTCGATGTCCAGGGGACGGATCGTGCGCAGGTCGACGACCTCGGCCTCGATGCCCTCCTTGGCCAGTTCCTCGGCCGCCTGGAGGCAGAAGCCGACCATCCGGGAATAGGCGACCAGGGTGACGCCGTCGCCCTCGCGCCGGACCTTGGCCTTGCCGATCGGCACCACCCAGTCGATGTCCTCCGGCACATCGAACTCCTGGCCGTAGAGCATCTCGTGCTCCAGGAAGACCACGGGGTTCGGGTCGCGGATGGCCGCCTTGAGCAGGCCCTTGGCGTCGGCGGCGTCGTAGGGGGCGATCACCTTCAGCCCCGGCACGTGGCCGTACCAGGCGGCGTAGTCCTGGCTGTGCTGGGCCGCCACCCGGGCCGCGGCGCCGTTCGGACCGCGGAACACCACGCTGGTCTTGATCTGCCCGCCCGACATGTAGAGGGTCTTCGCGGCCGAATTGATAATGTGATCAATGGCCTGCATGGCAAAGTTGAACGTCATGAACTCGACGATCGGCTTCAGGCCCGCCATGGCCGCGCCGACGCCCAGGCCGGCGAAACCGTACTCTGTGATCGGGGTGTCGATCACCCGCTTGGGGCCGAACTCGTCCAGCAGGCCGCGGCTGACCTTGTAGGCCCCCTGGTACTGCGCGACTTCCTCGCCCATCAGGAACACGCTGTCGTCGCGCCGCATCTCCTCGGCCATGGCGTCGCGCAAAGCGTCGCGGACGGTGACGCGGGCGACCTTGGTCCCCTCCGGCAGGTCCGGGTCCTGGAGCTTGCGGGTCGGCACGACCGGCGCCGTCCCCTCGCCTTCCGGCTTGGGCTTGGCGGCTTCCGGCGGCTTCTTCTCGGGATCGCCGGCCGAAGCCTCGCCTTCGCCCTTGGCCTTCGGAGCGTCCGCCTTGGGCGCGGAGGGCTGCGCAGCCCCGCCCTCGCCGTTCAGGCGCGCGATGGCGGTGTTGACCTTCACCTCCTCGGTCCCCTCGGCGACCAGGAGCTCCGAGATCACGCCCTCGTCGACGGCCTCCACCTCCATGGTGGCCTTGTCGGTCTCGATCTCGGCGATCACGTCGCCCGACTTCACGGCATCGCCCACCTTGACGTGCCACTTGGCGAGCGTGCCCTCTTCCATCGTCGGCGAGAGGGCCGGCATCAGGATGTCAGTCATTCGCTTCGCCCATCGATCTGAATGTCGATCGTCGTCTGTTGATAGAATCCGGCGTTGTCGGAGCGTGTCGCCCACTCTTCAAGCGTGAAACCGCTGGCGATCGTCTCAGGGCCGGCCGGCCCGAACTGGTCGACCGTCTCGAAGCGCTCCCGAAGGTATTCGAGCACCTCCGGGAATTCAGAGGCGGCCCGCGCGTCCATTGCCTTGAAGAATGAGAGGGCGGCCTCGACGTCCTGCTCCGGAGGCCGGTCGGCGCTCATCACCTGATTGGCGGCCAGCATTTCCGGCAGCGGTGAGCCGTCCTGGTTGAAGCGACCCATCAAGGTGATCTTGGCAAAATCGTCCGCGTAGGTACGCGCCCTGACGCGGCAATCCGACAACAGAAAGTCGTACACGAGATAGTTGTACGTCTGCTCACCCGCCCAATCGACGTTGTGGCTTATCTCGACCTTCACGCCGAGACCTCCGTATAGACGTCGGTATAGAGTTCGGACGGATCGGGTTCGGGCGACGTCCGCGCGAACTCGGCGGCGTCGGCGACGATCTTCTTCACCTCGGCGTCGACGGCCTTCAGCGCCGCCTCGTCCGCCCAGCCGTTCTTCTGCAGAAGCTCCTCGACGTGGTCGATGGGGTCGCGGGTCTTGCGCACCTCGTCCACTTCGTCGCGCGTCCGGTACTTGGCCGGGTCGCTCATGGAGTGGCCGCGGTAGCGATAGGTCTTCATCTCCAGGATGAAGGGGCCCTTGCCCGAGCGAGCGTGCTCGGCGGCCTTCTCGGCGGCGGCCTTCACGGCCAGAACGTCCATGCCGTCCACTTCCTCGCCCGGAATGCCGAACGAGGCGCCCCGCTTGTGCAGCCGGGTCTCGGCCGACGAACGCTGGATCGCCGTGCCCATGGCGTACTGATTGTTCTCGATGACGTAGACGACCGGCAGCTTCCACAGCTCGGCCATGTTGAAGGCCTCGTAGACCTGGCCCTGGTTCGCTGCGCCGTCGCCAAAGAAGGTGAAGCTGACGCCACCGTTCTCCCGATACCAGTTGGCCATGGCCAAGCCGGTCCCCAGCGGCACCTGGGCCCCCACGATCCCGTGGCCGCCGTAGAAGGACGCCTCGGTCGAGAACATGTGCATCGAACCGCCCTTGCCCTTGGACGAGCCGCCGATGCGGCCCGTGAGCTCGGCCATGACCTCCTTGGGGTCCATGCCGCAGGTCAGCATATGGCCGTGGTCGCGGTAGCCGGTGATGATCTGGTCGCCCGGCTTCTTCGCCGCCTCGACGCCCACCGCGATGGCCTCCTGGCCGATGTAGAGGTGGCAGAACCCTCCGATCAAGCCCATGCCATAGAGCTGGCCCGCCCGCTCCTCGAAGCGGCGGATCAGGAGCATGTCCCGGTAGTACTTGAGGAGCTCGTCCTTGTCGGCGGCGGGTTTCCCCGCGCCATTGGCTTTCCGCCGACCGGTGGTTCCGGTCTGCCCGCGCGCCATGCGTCACTCCGTGATCGATCTGATGGCCTATAGGACCGCCGAAGCGGCCCTAAGGTTGCATGCGGATCACATAGTCCCTTGGATCGGTGAAGCCTAGCAGGGAGCGGGCCCTTTCCTCCAGGAGGTCGGCGGAAAGGCTCTCGTCGCGCAGGAGTTGGGCGCGAATCTCCAGGTCCCGCCGCTCGGCGCTCAGGCGGGCGAGCTCCGACTGCTTGGCTGCGAGTACGGCGCCCCGCTGGTCCGATTGCAGCAGTCCCCCTTCGCCGGTCAGCGCGTGGTAGCCGAAATAGAAGATCAGCAGCGCCAGGGCGGCAGTCGACAGATAGGGGCGCAGCGAAGCCAGCACGGCGATTCTCACACGGGGTTCGGCCCTTGTGGTTCCGACATGGTTACCCCTCCCTTAACGGGAAGGATTTCTTACAGATTCCGCAGCGCGCCCTTGCCGGCATAGACCGCCTGGTCACCCAGCTCTTCCTCGATGCGCAGCAGCTGGTTGTACTTGGCCGTTCGGTCCGAACGGGCCAACGAGCCGGTCTTGATCTGCCCGCAATTGGTGGCGACGGCTAGGTCGGCGATGGTGGAGTCCTCGGTCTCGCCCGAGCGGTGGCTCATCACCGCTGTGTAGCTGTTGCGATGGGCTAGATCGACGGCGTCCAGGGTTTCGCTGAGGGTGCCGATCTGGTTGACCTTCACGAGGATGGAGTTCGCCAGGCCCTTGCCGATGCCCATGCCCAGACGCTCGGGGTTGGTCACGAACAGGTCGTCGCCCACCAGCTGAACCTTGCCGCCCAGCTTGTCCGTGAGCAGCTTCCAGCCTTCGAAGTCGTCCTCGGCGCAGCCGTCCTCGATGGAGACGATCGGGAACTTGGCGACCAGATCCGCCAGGTAGTCGACCATCCCCGCCGGATCGACCGTCTTGCCCTCGCCTTCCATGACGTACTTGCCACCCTTGAAGAACTCGGTGGAGGCGACGTCGAGGCCCAGGTGGAAGTCGGCGCCCACCTTGTAGCCCGCGCCCTCGCCCGCCTTGACGATGAACGCCAGGGCTTCCTCGGCCGAGCCGATGTTGGGGGCGAAGCCGCCCTCGTCGCCGACATTGGTGTTGTGGCCGGCGGCCTTCAGCTGGGCCTTCAGCGCGTGGAAGATCTCCGCGCCCATCCGCAGGCCCTCGGCGAAGGTCTCCGCGCCCGTCGGCAGGATCATGAACTCCTGCACGTCGATCGGATTGTCCGCGTGGGCGCCGCCGTTGATGATGTTCATCATCGGCACCGGCAGGACGCGGGCGGAAACGCCGCCAACGTACTTGTAGAGCGGCAGGGCCGCCGAGCTGGCCGCGGCCTTGGCCGTCGCCAGGCTGACGCCCAGGATCGCATTGGCGCCCAGGCGCGACTTGTTCGGCGTGCCGTCCAGTTCGATCAGCATCCGGTCGATCCGGCGCTGATCCTCGGCGTCGGAGCCGGAGAGCGCGTCATAGATCTCGCCGTTCACGGCCTCGACCGCGGCCAGCACGCCCTTGCCGCCGTAGCGGCCCTTGTCGCCGTCGCGCTTCTCGACCGCCTCGTGTGCGCCGGTGGAGGCGCCGGACGGCACGGCGGCGCGGCCCATGGAACCGTCCTCGAGAACCACGTCCACCTCGACGGTCGGGTTGCCCCGGCTGTCCAGGATCTCACGGGCGGTGATGTCGACGATCTCGGTCATGGCGCGGCGGCGGCTCCCTTCAGGTGGCGGCGAGCCTTAGCCAGCTTCGAGCACAGGGGCAACGGCGGCTTGACGGCCGTAGCGTCGCCCGCCCATGCCGGACGCGGTCAAAGGAGTCCGCGCATGCTGCTCGTCGAAAAGCCCCGCCCCGGGATCGCCGTCGTCACCCTGAACCGGCCCGAGGCGATGAATGCGCTTTCCAGAGCCCTGCGCGCGGCCCTGCAGCAGGCGATCGCCGAACTGGACGCCGATCCGGAGGTGAAGGTCGTCGTGCTGACCGGCGCGGGCGAGCGCGCCTTCACGGCCGGCCTCGACCTCAAGGAGCTCTCGACGGATCCCCTCGGCATGGGCGCGGCGAACGCCACCGATCCGGCCCAGAACCCCGCCCAGGCCGTGCTGTCCTGCTCCAAGCCCATTATCGGCGCGATCAACGGCGTGGCCATCACCGGTGGCTTCGAGGTGGCGCTGGCCTGCGACGTGCTGCTCTGCTCGACGAACGCCCGCTTCGCCGACACCCACGCCCGCGTGGGCATTACGCCGGGCTGGGGCCTCTCGCAGAAGCTCAGCCGCTGCATCGGCCCCTACCGGGCCAAGGAGCTGTCGCTGACCGGCAACTTCCTCTCCGCCCAGCAGGCCTACGACTGGGGCCTCGTGAACCGCGTGGTCGCGCCCGAGGAGCTGATGCCCGCCGCGCTCCAGCTGGCCGCCCAGATGGCCGACATCGAGGCCGACATGCTGGTGACCTACAAGGCGATGATCGACGACGGCTACGACCTGTCCATGGGCGAGGGCCTGAAGCTGGAGCACGAGCGCTCCCTCGTCCACAACCGCGAGGTCACGCCCGATATGGTCGCCGCCCGCCGCGAGAAGGTGCAGGCGCGCGGGCGCAGCCAGTAGGGGTCAGGCGCGGAAGCGGCTCCAAGGACCGGTGATGGCCAGGGTCGCGCCTGGCCAGTAGGCGTTCACGAACAGCGTCGTCCCGTCCGGCGAGAAGCAGGCGCCTGCGAGCTCGGTGGTCGGCATGGGACCTGCCGAGCCGCCCCGCACGAGGGCCCCAAGGGTGTAGGTCTTGCCCTCGGGCGTCACCCCCTTCAGCCGGTTGACGCCCCGAAGCTCCACCTTGTCCTCGCAGACGATCAGATGGCCCCAGGGCGCGACCGTGAGGTTGTCGCACATGTTCATCACCCGCGGGTCGGTCGGCTCCAGGAAAAGCTGCAGCCGCCCGGGCTCGTCCTTCTCGCGCGGATCGCCCTCGAACCGGCTGGGGACATACCGCAGGATCTGGCCCAGGCGCCTGGGCCCGCCGCTGGTGCAGGTGAAGAAGATCTCGCCGTCGCCGAAGTGGATCCCCTCGCCGCGCGCGAACCAGGCCGCACCGGCCGCATGGCCACGGTCGCGCAGGTCGTAATCGGGGTTGTCGACGCCTTCGAGGTCGATCCAGACCGCTTCGCGCCAGTCGCCGGGACGCCAGGAGGCCTCCTGCCAGTTGCGGCTGTCGTTCCCGTCCTTGAAGCCGAGCGCCTGCAGCCGGCCGCCAGCCGCCAGGTTGCGCCGATCATTGGGCAGGAAGCGGTAGAACAGGCCCCGCCCGTCGCCTTCGTCCTCGGTCTCGTAGACGATGCCGGTGCGCGGATCGATGCAGGCGGCCTCGTGCTTGAAGCGGCCAAGGCCGGTCAGCGGAACTGGCGCCACGAGCCCCTCGGCGCGGCTCGGCACCTCGAACGCCCAGCCGTGCGACTTGCCGATCGTCTGGCCGTCCGGGCCGGCGCCGGCGGAACGCACAATCTCCTCGCAGGTCAGCCACGAGCCCCAAGGCGTCGCACCGCCGGCGCAATTCACGGCCGTGCCGGTGAGGCTGAGGTGCGAGCGCTCCAGCCGCCGCGCCTTCAGGTCGTAGACGAGGGTGGTGGTTCCGCCCGTCAGGATCCGGCCGTCCTGGTTGCGGTCGTAGGCCAGCGCCGCGTGGGCCGGGCCGGCCAGGGCCTGGCCCTTGCCGAACGCGCCATAGTCCAGGTCGGAGACCTTGAGCTCATGGTTGCGCACGAGCAGCACCCGGTCAGCGTCCAGCGGGAAGCAGCCCATGCCGTCCGCCTTGTGGGGCGTCACCAGGCCATCGCTCATCGGCTCGCCCGCCTTCGAGAAGGCCGTGTACGAGAACCCCTCGGGCAGGTCGAAGAAGCCCGCCGGGTCGGACTTGAGCGGACCGTAGCCCGCCACCTCGTCGAGCGGTCCTGGAACGGCGGTCTGGGCGCCGGCGAACCGTGCAAGTCCGGTGAAGGCCACGCCGGTGGCGGCGGCGGCGAGAAGGCGGCGGCGTGAAAGCGTCATGGAATCCCCTGTCGGGGCCACTCTATTCTGGCCCCGCGTGGCGCCGTCATGACAAACCGGATACCCCAACGCAAAACGCCGGCCCAGGGGCCGGCGCTCGCGAACAGGTCGTCGTCCGGATAGGGACGCGCGTCAGTCTTCCTTCGGCGTCAGGACCTGGCGGCCCTTGTACATGCCGGTCTTGAGGTCGACGTGGTGCGGCCGCTTCAGCTCGCCCGTCTCTTTGTCCTCGTGGAAGGTGTTGGGGCCGAGCGCGTGGTGCGAGCGGCGCATATTGCGCCGGGACGGCGACGTTTTGCGTTTCGGAACAGCCATCGGAGTATCTCGCCGGCGTGGAAATGGTTACGGCGGCCCAGACCGGAATCCGGGCCGCCTCAGTGAGCGCGGGCTTATGCATGAAACGCCGCGCGCGATCAAGCCATCTGGACTAGCTTATGGCGTCAGCGCAATGCGTAGGGGGACGCCATGCCGCAGGAACTGATCTTCGGACCCCTGGGAGCCATGGCGCTCCTGACCTTCATCGTCCTGGGGTTCATCCCGGCCCGGCGCTTCCGGGCCGTATTCGCGGGCCGCGCGAAGGCCGACGACTTCAGGTTCGGCGAATCGCCTGCCGTGCCAGGCGACGTCTCCATCCCCAACCGCAACTACATGAATCTGCTCGAGCTCCCCATGCTCTTCTACGTCGCGGGGCTCATGTACTACGTCGCCGGCCGGGTCGATGGCGTCGCGCTCGGTGTCGCCTGGACCTACGTCGCCCTGCGCGTGGTCCATTCGGCGATCCACCTCACCTACAACCACGTCCTGCACCGGCTGACGGCGTTCGCGCTGTCGAACTTCGTATTGATGGCGTTCTGGCTGCTGTTCTTCGTCTAGCGCCTAGACCAGCCGGCTGCGCTCCTTCGCCGCGCCGATGAAACTGGCGAACAGCGGGTGCGGGTCAAAGGGCCGGCTCTTCAGCTCCGGGTGGTACTGCACGCCCACGAACCACGGATGGTCCTGGCGCTCGCACAGCTCCGGCAGCACGCCGTCCGGGGACAGGCCGGTGAACTTCAGCCCCGTCTTCTCGATGGCGTCCTTGTAGGCGATGTTCACCTCGTAGCGGTGCCGGTGCCGCTCCGAGATGCTGGTCGAGCCATAGATCTCGGCCACCCGGCTGCCCGGGGCCAGCACGGCCTCGTAGGCGCCGCAGCGCATGGTGCCGCCGAGTTCGCCGCCCTCGCTGCGCTGTTCCTTTTCGTTGCCCCGGACCCATTCGGTCATCAGGCCGACGATGGGCTCCGACGTCGGACCGAACTCCGTGGACGAGGCCTGCTTTATGCCGGCCAGGTTCCGCGCCGCCTCGATCATGGCCATCTGCATGCCGAAGCAGATGCCGAAGTACGGGATCCCGTGCTCGCGGGCGAACTGGACCGCCCGGATCATGCCTTCCGAGCCGCGCTCGCCGAACGCGCCGGGCACCAGCACCCCGTGCACATTGGTCAGGCGCTCGCCGATCAGCGCCTCTTCCTTCTCGAAGGCGGTGCCCTCGATCCAGTCCAGCTTGACGCGGACGTTGTTGGCCACCCCGCCGTGCACCAACGCCTCGACCAGCGACTTGTAGGCGTCGGTCAGCGCCGTGTACTTGCCGACGATGGCGATGTTCACCTCGCCGTCCGGGTGGCTCAGGCGATGCGAGATCTCCTCCCATCTGCTGAGGTCCGGAGCCGGTGCGTCGCCGAGGCCGAAGACGTCCAGCACCTCGGCGTCCAGGCCCTCGCGGTGATAGTCCAGCGGCACCGAATAGATGTTGGCCGAGTCCATCGCCTGGATGACCGCGCTCGGCCGCACGTTGCAGAACAGCGCCAGCTTCTTCCGCTCGCTCTCCGGGATCGGGATCTCGCAGCGGCAGAGCAGGATGTCGGGCTGGATGCCGATCGAGCGCAACTCCTTCACCGAGTGCTGGGTCGGTTTGGTCTTCATCTCGCCGGCCGTCTTGATGAACGGCAGAAGCGTCAGATGGATGAAGCAGGCGTGGCCCCGCGGCAGTTGCTGGCCGAGCTGGCGGATCGCCTCGAAGAACGGCAGGCCCTCGATGTCGCCAACCGTGCCGCCCACCTCCACCAGGACGAAGTCGACGCCCTCGCCCGGATCGGAGAGGACGAAGTCCTTGATCTCGCCTGTGACGTGCGGGATCACCTGGACCGTTGCGCCGAGGTAGTCCCCGCGCCGCTCCTTCTCGATGATCTTCTTGTAGATCTGGCCCGTCGTGATGTTGTCGCCGCGCGTCGCGTTGACGCCCGTGAACCGCTCGTAGTGGCCGAGGTCCAGGTCGGTTTCGGCCCCGTCGTCGGTCACGAAGACCTCGCCGTGCTGGTAGGGGCTCATGGTCCCCGGATCGACGTTCAGATACGGGTCGAGCTTGCGGAGGCGGACGTTGTATCCCCGCGCCTGCAAAAGGGCGCCGAGCGCTGCGGACGCGAGACCTTTGCCTAGGGAGGAGACCACGCCGCCGGTGATGAAGATGTACCGGGCCATGGGCGTTCAGATTAGGTCTGATTCGGTCACGATTCCCCGGGGGTCTTGCGACTATCCACGACTTACTGCTGCGCCGGTTGCGGCGCGGGCGCGGCCGGCTCGGCGGCAGGCGCCGCGAAGGGGTTGTTGAGGGTCGGCGCGGGCGCGGTCAGCGGCGTCGGCGCAGAACCCGGCGCGCCTGGCTGGGCCGTGCCCGCCGGAGGCTGCGGGATGTCGCGGTTCAAGTCCGCGGGGTTGATCGCGTTCACCTTCATGCGGTCGACGACGGACGAGCCGCCGCGCTCGCGCCCGGACACGATGGTCAGGAGGAGGCCCAGCACAAAGAAGATCGTGCCCAGGATCCAGGTCGTACGCGTCAGGAGATCGCCCGCGCCGCGCACCGACATCATGTTGTTCGAACCGCCGCTGACCAGGCCGCCACCCTCGGAGCGCTGCAGCAGCACCACGACCACGAGGAAGAAGGCGACGATGACCTCGATCACCAGCAGGAGGTTCAGCAGCATAGCCACGTCTTTCCGGTGCGGTTCGGCGGACACACCCGGCCGAAATGAAGCGGGCGCTCTATCACCTGGGCGGCGCCAAGGCCATAGCTAGTGCGTCGCACCCCATGGGCAAGGGATGATTCTCGATCCTAGGCGCACCCCGGTCCTCGAGACCGAGCGGCTCCGGCTGGAGCCGTTGACGGACGCCGACGCGGACCACCTCTATCCGATCATGGGGCACCCGGAGGTCATGGCCTTCTGGGACATCGCCGAGGTGGACGACCCCGAGCTCGTCGCGGCGATCGTCAGGGCGCAGGTGGAGGCCATGGCGGAGGGCCATGCGATCCACTGGGCCATGCGCACGCTCGCGGACGGCGTCTTCATCGGCGCGTGCGATCTCTCCGAGATCGACCGTTGGCACCGGCGGGCGGAGGTGGGGTTCATCCTGGGGCGTGATGCCTGGGGCCAAGGCTTTGCGCTGGAGGCGATGCGAACAGTCGTCTCGTTCGCCGCCCTAAACGGCCTGCGGAGGCTCACTGCCCGCACGCACCTGGGCAACCGGCGGTCCGAAGCCCTGCTCGAGAAACTCGGCTTCTCAAAGGAGGGCCTGCTGCGCGGCCATATCCTGAAGGACGGCGAGCGTCGCGACTGCCATTTCTTTGGGCTTCTCCTCTGAGCCGCGCGCGCCTATCTGCGCGGGATGAGCAATCCGATCGCCGTTACGGGCTTCGACCACATCGTGCTTCGTGTCCGCGACAAGGACCGCATGCTGGGCTTCTACCGCGACGTCCTGGGCCTCTCGGTCGACCGTGACCGCCCGGAGCTCGGCCTGACGCACATCCGCGCCGGATCCCAGATGATCGACCTCGTCACCCTCGACGGCCCGCTGGGCGCCAAGGGCGGCGCTGGCCCCGGCGCCGAGGCCCGAAATCTGGATCACTTCGCCCTTCAGGTCCGCCCCTTCGATGCGCCCGCCATCCGGGCCCACTTGGCCGCCCACGGCGTCGAGATCGTCGAGGAAGGCCCGCGCTACGGCGCCGACGGCGACGGCCTCTCCCTCTATGTCCGCGACCCGGAAGGAAACGTCGTGGAGCTGAAGGGGCCCTCCGCGCCCTAAAGAGCCCGCACGATCCCCAGGAAGTCCTCGGCCTTCAGTGAGGCGCCGCCGACCAGGGCGCCGCCCACCTCCGACGCGTGCAGGATCTCGGCGGCGTTGCCGGGCTTAACGGAGCCGCCGTATAGGATGGGAACCGCCCGGCCCGCCTCGCCGAACATCTCCACAAGCGTCGCCCGGATCGCGCGGTGGACTTCCTCGATCTCTGGCGTCGTCGGCGTCAGGCCCGTGCCGATAGCCCACACTGGCTCGTAGGCCACCGAGAAGGTTTTCCCGATCAGCTCCGTCGGCAGGGAGCCTTTCACCTGGGTGGTCACGACCTCCAGCGCCCGGCCAGCCTTGCGCTCCTCCAGCGTCTCGCCCACGCAAATGATCGGCTCCAGCCCCGCCCGCAGGGCCGCCCTCACCTTGTCGGCGACGAGTACGTCGCTCTCGCCGTATCCCGCCCGGCGCTCGGAGTGGCCCAGGATCACCAGGCGCGCGCCCGCGTCCGCCAGCATCTCGGCCGACACATCCCCTGTGTAGGCGCCCGACTCCTCCGCTCTGTGATCCTGGCCGCCGATCAGGACCGCCGCGCCGGACAGGACCTGCGCCATCCGGTGGACCAAAGTCGCTGGCGGACAGATCGCCACCCGCGCCCGGGTGGACCCCAGTCCGGCCGCGACCGCCTCGGCTTCCGCCAGCGAGGTCGACAGGCCGTTCATCTTCCAGTTTCCAGCGATCAGCGGGGTGGGCGCGGTCATCGGTCCTCCACGTATGATGGTGCGCCGCGCGGTTAAGCCATGCCGGTCCGCCTGTCACGCGCTTGCCCCGTAGAAGCGCACTCCACTATACCGGCGCGCACGTCTGCCGGGGAAAGGACCCGAATGCTCGCCGCCATCCGCGATTTCGCCAAGTCCTGGCCCGCGAAGATCCTCATGGGCCTGCTCGCGATCAGCTTCGTGACCTGGGGCGTCAACCAGGCCGGCTTCACCGGCGCCGTCGGCGACCACGTCGTCAAGGCGGGCGACCGCACGATCAGCTCGCTGGAGTTCCGCCGCGAGTACGACAACTACCGCAACCGGCTGCAGGAACAGACCGGCCAGACCATCACCACGGAGATGGCCCAGGAGAACAACCTGGACGCCGTGGTCCTGAACGGCGTCGCCACGCGCGAGGCCTTCGCAGCGCTGCTCACGCGGGTCGGCATCCGCCCCTCTGACAAGCTCCTGGTCGGCGAAATCGAGAAGATGCAAGGCTTCTTCGATCCGATCACCGGGCGCTTCGACCGCAAGACCTACGAGCAGCGCCTCGATGAGAACGGCCTGACGCCCGAGATGTTCGAGGCCGTCATGCGCGACGAAATGGCCGCCCAGCACTGGGCCGTCGCGGTCCAGAACGGCCTCGTGGCGCCCCGCGCCTACGGCGCCATGGCCGCGGTCTTCGGCCTGGAGTCGCGCGACCTGGCCTTCTTCGTGATGCCCCCCCAGAGCGTTCCCCGGCCGGCGATGCCGACCGACGCCCAGCTGACCGCGTTCATCAACGAGAACAAGCAGGTCCTCACCGTGCCTGAAACGCGGGTGCTGACCGTCGTGCCGTTCACGCCCCAGGCCGCCGAGGGCGGCGTCGGCGCGATCGATCCGGCCGAACTGCAGAAGCGCTACGAATTCCGCAAGGACACCCTCTCACAGCCTGAGACCCGCACGGTCGTGCAGATCCCGGTGAAGGACCAGGCCGCCGCGCAGGCCGTCGCCACGCGGCTTCGCGCCGGCGAAGACCCGCAGGCGATCGCCAAGTCGGTCGGGGTCGACGCCGTCACATTCGAGGACCGGCCCCTGACGGCCATCTCGGACCGCAAGGTTGGCCAGGCGGCGTTCAAGATGGTCGCCGGCGAGGTGGCTCCCGTCCAGGGCGACCTCGGCCTGTCGGTCGTGAAGGTGGTCTCGGTCACTCCGGGGCGCGAGGTCACGCTCGAGGAGGCCCGGCCGATGCTTGAGGCCGAGATCCGCAAGGACATGGTGGCCGAGAAGGTCTACGAGCAGACCCAGGCCTACGAGGACGCCCATCAGGCGGGCGCCAGCCTGGCCGAGGCCGCCGAGAAGGCGGGTATTCCCACAATGACGATCGGCCCGATCACCGCCGAGGGCGTCGACGCCCAGGGCCGTCAGCTTCAGGGTCTGCCGCCCAAGATCCTTGAGACCGCATTCGCCCTGCCCTCCGGCGGCGAGAGCGACATCGTCGACCTCGGCGACGGCGCCTATTTCGCGGTGCGGGTCGAACGCGTGACGCCGGCCGCCGTGCCGCCGCTCGAAGAGATCCGCGCCGACGTCACTCGCGCCTGGATGAACCGCGAGGTGGTCCGCGCCCTCGAGGCGAAGGCGACCGAGCTGTCTACCCGGATCCAGAAGGGCGAGAGCCTCGAGGCGGTGGCGAGCTCGGCGGGCTATACGGTCACGCGCGTTCCCGGCCTGACCCGCCAGAACGCCCAGCAGCGCCAGGACCTAGGCAACGAGATCCTCGGCCGCGCCTTCTCGGCCAAGACCGGCGAGGTCTGGCAGGCGCGCGCCCCGACCGGCCTGGCCGTCGGACGGGTCGAAAAGGTCGGCATCGACTCGGGCGTCCAGGCGGCGCAGATCGCCGAGCAGAACCGCGGTCCGCTCGCCCAGGTGGTCGCCCGCGAGATGAGCGAGGCGGCCCGCAACTACGCCCGAACGGAAATGAAGGTGAAGATGGACCGGGCGCGCGCCCGCAGCGCGCTCGGCTTCGAGCCGCTCGAAGAGGCGCCCGCGGAGAAGAAGAAGTGACGTCCGAGCCGCCGTTCGAGGCCTTCCGATCGACCTATGACGGCGGCGCCCCCCAGGTCGTCTGGACGCGGCTGATCGACGACCTGGAAACGCCGGTCTCGGCGTTCCTGAAGATCGGCCACGGCAAGCCCTACGCCTTCCTCTTCGAGTCGGTTGAGGGCGGCGCCTTCCGGGCCCGCTACTCGATCATCACGCTCAACCCCGACCTCGTCTGGCGCTGCCGGGGCGATCAGGCCGAGATCGCCCGGGGCGCCGACATCGCCGCGGGCCGCTTCACGCCGCAGGCCGGCGGTGCGCTGGACAGCCTGCGCGACCTGTTGGCCGCCTCGCGGATCGAGCTGCCGCCGGGCCTGCCCCCGATGGCGGCGGGCGTCTTCGGGGCCCTGGGCTACGACACCATCCGCCTGGTCGAGCGGCTGCCCAACGTGAACCCCGATCCGCTGGACTTGCCCGACGGGGTGCTGACGCGTCCCTCGATCGTTGCGATCTTCGACGCCATCGCCCAGGAGATCCTGCTCGTCACGCCGGTCCGCCCGGACGGCTCGTCCGCGGCAGAGGCGCATGCCGCGGCCTGCAGGCGGCTGGAGGCCGTGGCGGCCGATTTCCGGAAGCCCGCGCCGCCGCTCCGCGGAGACGCCAGGCCCCAGCCCGACCGCTTCACCACGCCTGTCAGCCGCGAGGCCTATCGGAAGATCGTCGAGAAGGCGAAGGACTACATCCGGGCCGGCGACATCTTCCAGGTGGTGCCGAGCCACCGCTTCCGCGCGCCGTTCGAGCACGATCCGTTCGCGTTCTATCGCTCGCTGCGGCGGAGCAATCCCGCGCCGTTCCTGTTCTTCCTGAATTTCGGCGACTTCCAGCTCGCCGGGTCCAGCCCCGAGATTCTGGTGCGTCTGCGCGACGGCAAGATCACCATCCGCCCGATCGCCGGCACGCGCCCGCGCGGCGCCACGCCCGAAGAGGACCGCCGGCTCGAACAGGAGCTGATCGCCGACCCCAAGGAACGCGCCGAGCACCTGATGCTGCTCGACCTCGGCCGCAACGACGTGGGCCGCGTCGCGATGCTCAAGCAGGCCGGCGCGAACGAACCCCAGCCGCGGGCTCGGAGACCCCGCGTGCGTGTCACCGACAGCTTCTTCGTCGAGCGCTACGCCCGCGTGATGCATCTGGTTTCCAACGTCGAGGGCGACGCGCCGGAGGGGCTGGATCCCGTGGACGTGGTGATGGCCGCCCTGCCCGCCGGCACGCTCTCGGGCGCGCCCAAGGTCCGGGCCATGGAGATCATCGACGAGCTGGAGATCGAGAAGCGCGGCATGGGCTACGCCGGCGCCGCGGGTTACTTCGGCTCCGACGGCTCGGTGGACACCTGCATCGTCCTGCGCACCGCCCTCTTCAAGAACGGGACGATCTATGTCCAGGCCGGCGGCGGCGTCGTCGCCGACAGCGATCCGGACGCCGAGTACGACGAGACCCTGCACAAGGCCCGCGCCCTGCGCGACGCCGCGGAAGAGAGCTGGCGGTTCGTCTGAGGGTCAGCCCGCTCGCACCTCGACATCGCGGGCAGTGACAGGTTCGCCGCACGCCGAACACGTCTGCACCGGCGCGAAGTCGCAGCCGCATGCCTTGTGCCTGTGCAGCATCGGCGGGCCCGCGTCGCCCGCGTAGAACTCATCGCCCCAGTGGACGATCGCCATCATCACCGGATGCAGGGCGAGGCCCTTCTCGGTCAGGCGGTACTCGTGGCGCAGCGGGCGGTCCTGATAGGCCTCCCGCCTCAGCACGCCCTCGTCCACGAGCCGCTTCAGACGGTCGGCCACGATGCTGCGCGAGATGCCCAGGCGGCGCTCCAAGTCCTCGAACCGCCGAACGCCGAGAAAGCAGTCGCGCAGGATCATCAGCGTCCAGCGGTCGCCGATCACCGCGATCGTGCGGGCGACCGAGCAGGCCTCGCCGGCCAGTTCGCTCCATTTCATGCCGGTCTCCTCCGCGCCCAGGCTCCCATTGACTGAGTTCGATTTCAATACGAACCTCCATACAAATTCCGAACGGAGGAAGCCGTGGCCGAGAAGCCGAGAGTGTGCCTGGTCATCGGCGTGGGCGACGGCCTGGGCTCGGCCCTCGCTCACGCATTCGCCGCCGAGGGCCTCACCGTCTGCATGACCCGGCGCGCGCGCCACATCGATGCGCTGGAGCGGACCGCCCGGGACATCCGCGCGGCCGGCGGGACCGCCCACGCCTTCGGCGTCGACGCCCGCGCCGAGGACGAGATGGCCGAACTCTTCATCCGGATCGAACGCGAGATCGGTCCGCTGGAGGTAGTGGTCTTCAACATCGGCGCGAACGTCCGCTTCCCGATCCGCGAGACGACGGCCCGCGTGTTCCACAAGGTCTGGGAGATGGGCTGTTTCGCCGGCTTCCTCGCGGGCCGCGAGGCCGCGAAGGTGATGGTCCCGCGTGGGCGCGGCACGATCCTCTTCACGGGCGCCACGGCCAGCGTCCGGGGCCGCGACGGCTTCGCGGCCTTCGCCGCCGCCAAGCACGGCCTGCGCGCCGTCGCCCAGAGCATGGCCCGCGAGCTGGGCCCCGAGGGAATCCACGTGGCCCATGTGGTGATCGACGGCGCCGTGGATGGCGTCTTCATCCGCGGCAATCGCGACGACGTCGACGCCCTGCTCGCCGAGGATGCGATCCTGCGTCCCGCCGATATCGCCCAGGCGTACGTCGCCCTGCACCGCCAGCCGCGTTCGGCCTGGACGCATGAACTCGACCTGCGCCCTTGGCGCGAAACCTGGTAAGCCCCGCCATGACCAAGCCCGTCGTCATCGACTTCATCTTCGACTTCGGCAGCCCCAACGCCTACCTGTCGTGGAAGGTCCTGCCCGGGATCACCGAACGCACCGGCGCAGAGGTCAATCTGATCCCCTGCCTGCTGGGCGGCGTCTTCAAGGCGACGAACAACCGCTCGCCGATGGAGGCTTTCGGGGAGGTGAAGGGCAAGCTCGCCTACGAGGCGCGGGAGACCCAGCGCTTCATCGAAAGGCACGGGCTGACCGCCTACCGCCCCAATCCGCACTTCCCTGTGAACACCCTCCTGATCATGCGCGGCCTGATCGCCGCCCGCCATGCCGGCGTGGGCGACCGCTATCTGGAGCGCGTGCTCTCCGCCATGTGGGAGACCGGCCAGAAGATGGACGATTCCGGCGTCGTGCGCCGCGTTCTGGACGGCGCCGGCCTCGACGGCGAGGCCCTCCTCGCCGCCACCCAGGACCCCGACGTGAAGGCCGAGCTGGTGGCGAATACCGATGCCGCCGTGTCGCGCGGGGTCTTCGGCATCCCCACCTTCTTCGTCGGAGAGGAGATGTTCTTCGGCAAGGACCGGCTCGGACAGGTCGAGGAAGAAGTCTTGATTCGCGCCGAGGGCTGAACAAGCGGCCAAGCCGCCGCATTCCGAATCATCCCCCAAAATGGGTAGATGGCTCAGAAATATTTCACCCAACAGCCTGGGGTTGCCGGAAGAAGAATGTCACGACTAAGACGCGTGAATATCGCCTGAGATTTACGCCTGGAGCGGAAAATATACCGAGGCGAAAACGAGATCGGCAGCTTGCGACGACATGACCGATTGCCAATCAGTTCTTACGCCTTCTCTCGATTAACCTGGGGCTAATCAGGTCGCCCGCCTTTGCGCGAGCAGCATCAGTTCGTTCCCCCCAACGAGAAGGCGATGCGATGGCATTCCTGAAGTTCGGACAATCCGCGCAAGCTCGCGACCCGCATGTCGTTGATCTTGAGAGCAAGGTCGCCGCGATCATGCGGTCCCAGGCCGTCATCGAATTCCAGCTCGACGGGACGATCCTGGGCGCCAACGAGAACTTCCTCGGCGCGATGGGCTACACGGCCGAGGAGGTCGTGGGCCGCAAACACGCCATGTTCGTCGACCCCCAGGTGGCGGCGAGCGAGGAGTATCGCGACTTCTGGCGGACGTTGAACCGAGGCGAGTTCGTCGCCCGCAAGTTCCGCCGCCTCGGCAAAGGCGGCCGGGAGATCTGGATCCAGGCCTCGTACAACCCGATCTTCGATTCTTCGGGCAAGCCGGTTAAGGTCATCAAGTTCGCCACCGACGTCACCGCCGTTGAGCACGAGCGGATGCGGACCGAGGAAGAGCGCGCCGCCGCCCAGAAGGAACAGGCCGAAGTGGTGTCGACCCTCGCCGACGGCCTCAAGCGGCTGTCCGATGGCGACCTCACCGCCAACATCTCGGCCAACTTCCAGGGCTCCTATGCTCGCATCCGGGACGAGTTCAACGCGACGGCGGAAGCTCTGCGCACGGCCCTTCAGAAGGTCACCACCTCGGCTGGCGCGATCCGCAGCGGGTCGGATGAGATCGCCTCGGCGTCCGACGACCTGTCGCGGCGCACCGAGCAACAGGCGGCCAGCCTCGAGGAGACCGCCGCGGCCCTGGAGGAGCTCACCGCGACCGTGAAGCGCAGCGCCGAAAGCGCCCGCGAGGCTTCGGATGTCGCCTCCGGCGCGCGGTCCGAGGCCGAGCGCTCCGGCGACGTGGTCCGCGAAGCCGTCGGCGCCATGCAAGACATCCGCGAGAGCTCGACCAAGATCACCCAGATCATCGGGGTCATCGACGAGATCGCCTTCCAGACCAACCTCCTGGCTCTGAACGCGGGTGTCGAGGCGGCGCGCGCCGGAGATGCGGGCAAGGGCTTCGCGGTCGTCGCCCAGGAAGTCCGGGCGCTCGCCCAGCGCTCCGCCGAGGCCGCCAAGGAGATCAAGGGCCTGATCTCGACCTCCGCGCGCGAGGTCGAGCGCGGCGTGCAGCTGGTGGGCGACACCGGCCAGGCGCTGACCACCATCGCCGAGCGCGTTACCCAGATCGACAACCTGATCTCCGAGATCGCGAACTCCGCCCAGGAACAGGCCACGGGCCTTTCGCAGGTGAACACCGCGGTCAACCAGATGGATCAGGTGACCCAGCAGAACGCGGCGATGGTCGAAGAGGCGACCGCCGCGGCCGCCCAGCTCAAGCGCGAGGCTGCGGATCTCGCGCAGCTCGTGGCCGGCTTCGAGGTCGGCGAGACTCTGCAGACGTCCTACGCAGCGCCTCCGACCCGCGAACGCGCCCCGGCCGGGGCCCCGGCGCTTCAGAAGCGCCTGCGCCTGGCGGTCGGCGGCGGCGCGAGTGGCGGCGAGGAATGGAGCGAGTTCTGATGAGCGGCGAAACCTCTACTGACTCCGCCCTCGAGCTGATCTCGCTCGAGGTTGCGGGCGGCGCCTACTGCATAGATATACACAGCGTACGCGAGATCCGCGGCTGGACGGCGGCCACTCCCCTCCCTGACGCTCCGGAACACGTCCTCGGCGTGATGAACCTTCGCGGCGCGGTGATGCCGGTTATCGACATGCGCGCCCGGCTGGGGTTCGGGCCGACCACGCCCACCGGCCGTCACGTCGTCGCCGTCGTCCGGCATGGGGAGCAGCTCGCCGGCTTGCTTGTCGACGTCGTTCAGGAAACGCTTCGGGTGGAGCCGAACGAACTTCAGCCGCCCCCCGGCGACGGATCGGGCAAGGGGCTCGTCGATGCGCTCTTCCCGCGCGAAGGCCGCATCCTGGCGCGCCTCAGCCTGCCGGCCGTCCTGCCCGCGCTGACTCCCCAGGCGGCGTGACGCAGGTCAAGACGCGCCGCACCCTGTCTCCACATCTGAACATTCCTTGATCGACGAATAGGCATAACCAGCTTGACCTCACTTCTGCCTCGCGAAGCTCGACGCCTGGATCTCACCACTGGCGAGATGATCCGCGCTGGACGGGCGATCTCCCGGATTGAGCAATCGGACCTCGCCGGAGCGGCGAGGGTGAGCCTGGAGACGGTCAAGCGGCTGGAAAGGATCCGCGGTCCCGTCAACGCCAACTTGCGGACTCTGCGGGCCCTGGCGCACGCCTTCGAGACTTTCGGGGTCCGGTTCCTCAACGACGGGGCGGGCCGCCAGTGTGTATGCCTCGGGCTGCCCGGCCATGAGGCGCAGTGGGCGGAGGTGGAGGCGCCGCCCCATGAGCCGGCCGTGGTCTTCCGCGCGATCTATCACAGCGTCGCCACCGTCGGGGATACGGCTGGCCTGCGCATCGTGCTCGACGACATCCTGCGGACGGCGACTCCGATCAACGCCCAGCTCGGCCTAACGGGGGCGCTTCTCGCCGTCGACGGGCGGTTCCTGCAGGTCCTGGAGGGGCCTCGAAACCACGTCCTCCAGGTGATCGGACGGATCGCCATGGACGGACGCCATCATCGCTTCTCGCCGCTGGAGTGCGCGCCGGCGGAAGGGCGACGCTTCGGCGAATGGCTGATGGCGGGTCGGGCTTCCCTCCCGGCCTCCGCATCGGACCACTGCACGCCGGCCGCTTTCGCGCCGGAGGCGCTTTCGCCCCAGGCGGCCCTGGATCTGCTCCTGGACGTCTGCGCCGAGGAAAGCGCCGCCCTGGCGTAGACCGCCGGACCAGGCCTCAGACCGGCGCTGCGCGGGCGGCGCTGTGCCGTTCCAGCGGCGGCGCGAGCACCATGACCGTGGCGAATATGACCGATGTCAGCGCCAGGGCGGCGGCCGCCACCAGGGCTGGCCAGGCCGGATCCCGCGCCGCGCTCTCGGCCAGCAGCCGCCGCGCGCGATCCACGGCCTCAGCGTCCAATGCCGAATCTCGAATGCTCACGGCTCCAGCATCCCGCTTGGCGCGCGGCGCGGCAAAGCCTAGATAGCCCCCATGATCCTGGTGATCGATAACTTCGACAGCTTCACCTACAACCTCGTCCACTACCTGAACGAGCTGGGGGCGGAGACGGTTGTCCATCGCAACAATGCGATCTCCGTCGAAGACGCTCTGGGTCTTCGGCCAGAGGCCGTCCTGCTCTCGCCCGGGCCGTGTACGCCAAATGAAGCCGGTATCTGTCTCCGGCTCATCGGCGAAGCGCCGGAAGCCCTGCCAATCCTCGGCGTCTGCCTGGGCCATCAGGCGATCGGCCAGGCGTTTGGCGGCGCGGTCGTCCGCGCCCGCGCGCTCATGCACGGGAAAACCAGCCTCATCCATCACGACGATACGGGTGTGTTCAAAGGCTTGAAAAACCCGTTCACGGCGACCCGCTACCACAGCCTTTCGGTTGAAAGGGACGATCTGCCGCAGGTCCTGGAGGCCAACGCCTGGACCGACGACGGGGAGATCATGGGGATCCGCCACAGGACCCGCCCGATCCACGGCGTTCAGTTCCATCCGGAGTCCATCGCGACCGAATGCGGGCACGAGCTGCTCGGCAATTTCCTCGACCTGGCCGGCGTGAATCGGCTGGCCCAGGTCTGATCGCGCCCGCATGTCCGACGCCTTCAAGCCGCTGCTGACGCGCCTCGCCGACGGCGGCACCCTGTCCGAGGACGACGCCGGCGAGTTCTTCTCCGCCTGCCTCCGCGGCGAACCCACGCCCGCCCAGGTGGGCGCCGCTCTCACCGCCATGCGGATGCGGGGCGAGACCATGGGCGAGATCACCGCCTGCGCCCGCGCCATGCGCCGGGCCGCCATCCACCTCGAGCCGCCCTACCCGACCATCGACGTCTGCGGCACCGGCGGCGACGGCCTCCACACCTTCAACATCTCCACGGCCGTGGGTTTCGTCGCCGCGGGCGGCGGGCTGAAGGTCGCCAAGCACGGCAACCGGGCGCTGTCGTCCAAATCGGGGGGCGCGGACGTGCTCTCCGAGCTCGGCGTCGCCATCGACGCCGGATCCGAGCGCCAGCTCAGGGCGCTGGACGAGGCCGGCATCTGCTTCCTCTTCGCCCCGGCCCATCACGGCGCCATGCGCCACGTTTCGCCGATCCGCGCCGAGCTGGGCTTCCGGACGATCTTCAACCTCCTGGGGCCGCTCACCAATCCGGCCGGGGCGAAGCGCCAGGTCGTGGGCGTGTTCGCCGAGCGCTGGGTCGCCCCGCTCGCCCAGGTCCTGGGCGCCCTCGGCTCCGAGCGCGCCTGGGTCGTCCACGGCGGCGGCATGGACGAGATGACCACGACCGGCGAGACCGCCGTCGCGGAATACCGTGAGGGGCAGGTGCGGCTCTTCACCGTTACTCCCGAGGCCGTGGGCCTGCCCCGCGCCGCCCTGGCCGACCTCACCGGCGGCTCGCCGGCCGAGAACGCCCAGGCGCTGCGGCGGCTCCTGCAGGGCGAGATGGGGCCTTATCGCGATATCGTCATGCTCAACGCCGCCGCCGCCTTCCTCGTGGCCGAGAAGGTCGAAACGCTGCGAGAAGGCGTCGAACTCGCCGGCCGCGTGATCGACGACGGCCGCGCCCAGGCCGCCCTGGACAAGCTGGTCGAGATCGCCGGGCGATGAGCGACATCCTCGCCCGCATCGCCGCCTACAAGCGCGAGGAGGTGGCCGAGCGGAAGGCCGCCCGTGCCACCATCGACGTGAGCGCCGCCTCCCCGCCGCGCGGCTTCCGCGCCGCCCTCGAACGGGCCCACGCGCCCGGGCGGCTCGCCCTGATCGCCGAGATCAAGAAGGCTTCCCCCTCGAAGGGCCTGATCCGAAAGGACTTCGACCCGCCGGCCCTGGCGCGCGCCTACGAGGCGGGCGGCGCGGCCTGCCTCTCCGTGCTCACGGACACCCCTAGCTTCCAGGGCGCCGACGCCTTCCTCGGCGCCGCCCGGGACGCGACCGCCCTGCCCTGTCTGCGCAAGGAATTCCTGGTCGATCCCTGGCAGGTGGCCGAAAGCCGGGCGCTCGGCGCCGACGCCATCCTCGTGATCCTGGCCATGGTCGACGACGGCCTGGCCGCGGACCTGATCGCCCAGGCTCGGGCGCTGGGGATGGACTCGTTGGTCGAGGTGCACGACGAGGCCGAGATGGCGCGCGCCGGCGAACTGGGCGCCGACCTCGTGGGGGTCAACAACCGCGACCTGAGAACATTCGTCACCGAC
The DNA here is from genome assembly GCA_049323595.1 of Pseudomonadota bacterium. GTDB lineage: Bacteria > Pseudomonadota > Alphaproteobacteria > Caulobacterales > Caulobacteraceae > Phenylobacterium. The sequence goes on along the minus strand of JBMOOD010000017.1, from coordinate 65,436 downwards.
CTTGCGGTGACCGAACGGCTGGCCCCCGCCGCGCCGCCGGACGCGCTCCTGGTCACCGAGAGCGGCATCTTCACCGCCGCCGACGCGGCCCGGCTCGAGCGCGCCGGCGCCAGGGCGATGCTGGTCGGCGAAAGCCTGATGCGGCAGGCCGATGTGACCGCGGCGACTCGCGAACTACTCGGCTGAGTCGCGGTTCGCTCACAGGATTCCGCCTTATTTTTCAGCGGCCCTGTGGGTAACTTGACATTGACGCAGAACACCTGGAGAACAGAGTCGAAGTTTCGGCTTTGTTCTTCGAGGTTGCGCCATGCTCACCCGCAAGCAGCACGAGTTGCTCATGTTCATCCATGAGCGGATCAAGGAGACGGGCGTGTCCCCCTCCTTCGACGAGATGAAGGACGCCCTCGACCTGGCGTCGAAGTCCGGCATCCACCGGCTGATCACCGCGCTCGAGGAGCGGGGGTTCCTGCGCCGCCTGCCACATCGCGCCCGCGCGCTGGAGGTGGTCAAGCTGCCGCAACAGGCCACCGCCGCAGCGCCCCCCAAGGGACGCGCCCCCTTCAAGCCCCAGCTCGTCGAAGCCGGCGCGGCCATGACGGCGGCGGCGGCGAACGATACGCGCGAGCTGCCCATCCTCGGCCGCATCGCTGCCGGCACGCCGATCGAGGCGATCCAGCAGGAGCGGGATCGCATTCCGGTCCCCGAGACGATCCTCGGCGCAGGCGAGCACTTCGTGCTCGAGATCTCGGGCGACTCGATGATCAACGCGGGCATCCTGGACGGCGACTTCGTGGTCATCCGCCGCACCGATAGCGCCGTCTCCGGCGACATCGTCGTCGCCCTGGTGGACGGCGAGGAAGCCACGCTCAAGCGCCTGCGCAAGAAGGGCGCGTCCATCGCCCTGGAGGCCGCGAACCCGGCCTACGAGACCCGCATCTTCGGGCCCGACCGCGTGGCCGTGCAGGGCAAGCTGGTGGGCCTGATCCGCCGCTACCACTAGGTCGCTGGCGTAGATCTTCGCGGGTCGTAGCCCCAGGTCCACGGACGCCGGCCGCGCAGGTCCTGCGCCCAGACGATCCGCCAGCGCTCGCCCTTGCGGTAGATCTCCGCCGAACCCCCTCGGGCGAAGTCCTCGCCCGTCAGCACCAACGGGGCCGCGCAGCTCTCCGGGCGGAAGGCGTTGCGCAGGATGACCACCTCGGCATCGGCGCACAGCGCGTCCAGCCGCCCCGGCGCCAGCGGCCGGCGCAGATTCCAGGCGGCCGCCACCGCGATCGGCGCGCCGGCCCTGGGGGCGCAGCTCCAGCGGTCGCAGTCGTATCTCGCGTCTCGCTCGGCCTCGTCGGCCAGCGGTGAAAGCCCTCGCCGCCGCGCCCACAGCTCGGCGCCGAACACCTTCACGTCGGGACGAAGGAGTACTGCGTCATCCGCGTCGCGCACGGCCACGGCAGCTCCGTCGGCCGCCACCCATAGGTCGGGGGTCGGCGGTCGTGGAACCCACAGGATGGTGAGCGCCAGCGGCAGGCCCGCCCACCGGAGCGGCCCCTTCCAGAGGCAGACGAACAGGAGGCCCAGGAAGCTCGCGGGAAGCACCCACGCGGGCGCGCTCGGCACAACCATCTGAGCGGCGGGCGCGGCCGCCGCCCAGGCCGCGATCTGGTTCATCAGGCTGATCGACCAGCCCGCCACCTCCAGCGGCGCCTGGCCGAGGCCGAATGGGGTCAGCGCGGCGCCGAGCGCTAGGCCGGGCATCATCAGGAACGAGGAGATGGGCGCCACCGCGAGGTTCGCCAGCAGTCCCCACGTGGACACCCGGTTGAAGTGCTGGATCGCGAAGGGCCCGGTGGCGAGGCCCGCCACGAAGCTCACTGCAAGGCTCGCGGCCGTCCAGGTCGCCGCCGCCTGAACGGCGCGGATCGGCCACGGGACCTCGATCTCCCGGACCGGCCGGGGCCAGATCTCGGCCAATGCCACGAGCGCCGCCGTCGCGGCGAACGACATCTGGAAGCCGGGCTCGGTCACCGCTTCGGGCTGCAGCAGCAGCACCCCCATCGCCGCCAGCGCCAGGGCGTGCAGGCTGATCGCCTGCCGGTCCGCCAGGATCGCGGCGAAGGCGACCGCCGCCGTGATCGCGGCCCGTTCGGCCGGCGGCGGCGCGCCCGACAGGACGAGGTAGCCGCCCACCGCCGCGAGGCCCACCAGGGCCGCCACCTTCTTGCCCGGAACCCGCAGCGCCAGCCACGGCCAGGCCGCGACCGCCAGCCGCGCCGCCGCGAAGGCGAACCCGCCTACGATCGCCATGTGGAGGCCGCTGATCGAGACGATGTGCGCGAGTCCCGCCGCCCGCAGGTTCTCGACCTGCTCGCGCGGGATGAAGGCCTCGTGGCCCGTGGTCATGGCCGCGGCCAGTCCGCCGGTCTCCGGCCCCAGGGCGTCCACGATCCGCCGCGTCAGGCTCCAGCGGGCGGCGTTGATCTGCATCGTCAGCCGAAGCCGCCACGGCGCCGCGATGGCCGGCGTCGCGGCCTCAGGCGGCCGAAGCGCCAGGCCCACGGCGCCGACGCTCTCCAGATAGGCGTCGCGCGCGAAGTCGTAGGCCCCGGGGCTCGCCGGCGGCGGCGGCGGATTGAGGATCGCGAACACCCGCACGGCCTCCCCCGGGGCGGGCAAGGCGGTTCCGGGCCGGAGCGTGACGCGCAGCCTTACCGGGGTGGCCTGCGGGGCCCAGTCTCCCACGGCGACCGGGGCCAGCAGCAGGCGCTGACCGCCCTGCCCCGGCTGGGCGATATCCACCACCCACGCCTCCACCCACTGCGGCCGCGCACCCGCCTGCGCCACCGGCGCCCCGACCGCCTCGACCCTCAGCTTCGCGAGCGCGCATCCGCCCACGCCGCACGCGGCGAGCACCAGCGCCACCGTGGCGAGCCGCGCGGGGCTCCGGCGCGTGGCGGCCAGCAGGCCCGCCACGACGGGCAGGAGCGCCCAGGCCACCCAGGCCTGGGGCTCGCGCAGCAGGCCGAAGTAGATCGCGCACCCCGCCCCCAGCGCCACGGGCGTCCACAGCGTCCAGCGGTCGGCCTGCGTCTGCGCCTGTTCGAGCAGCCACACGGCGATCCGCCCCAGGCTAGGAGGCCGACGAAAGCGCATGCTAAGAGGCGCCGCCGCCGTGGTGGCGGCCCCTCCTTTCCGCTCGAGATCCCCCAGACCTTCGATGTCCGACCGCCCCGTCCGCACCCGGATCGCCCCGTCGCCCACCGGCATGATGCACATCGGCACGGCGCGGACCGCTCTGTTCAACTGGCTATACGCACGTCACACGGGCGGCAACTTCCTGTTGCGGATCGAGGACACTGACCGCGAGCGTTCCACCGAGGCTGCCGTCAAGGTGATCTTCGATGGCCTGGAGTGGCTCGGCATGACGTCGGACGAGCCGCCCGTCTTCCAGGCCACCCGCGCCGACCGCCATCGGGAGGTCGCCGAGGAACTGCTCGCCAAGGGCCACGCCTACCGGGACTACATGTCCCCCGACGAGCTGGAGGCCGAGCGCGAGCGGGCCCGCGCGGAGGGACGCGTGGTGCGCACGCCCTGGCGCGACGCCGATCCGTCCACCTGGCCCGACGGCCCCTACGCCGTGCGCCTCAAGAGCCCCCTGGATGGCGAGACCGTCGTCGACGACGCCGTTAAGGGCGAGGTCCGCTTCCAGAACCGGCAGCTCGACGACCTGATCATCCTGCGCTCGGACGGCAATCCCACCTACAACCTCGCCGTGGTCGTGGACGACCACGACATGGGGATCACCCATGTCATCCGGGGCGACGACCACCTCAGCAACGCGGCGCGCCAGACCATCATCTACCAGGCCATGGGCTGGGAGGTCCCGGTCTGGGCGCACCTGCCGATGATCCACGGACCCGACGGCGCCAAGCTCTCAAAGCGCCACGGCGCCCAGGCGGTCAGCGAGTTCGACGACATGGGCTACCTGCCCGAGACCCTGCGCAACTACCTGGCCAGGCTGGGCTGGGGCCACGGCGACGACGAGATCTTCTCCGACGAGCAGGCCATCGCCTGGTTCGACATCAAGGACGTGGTCAGCGCCCCCGCCCGCCTCGACTGGGCCAAGCTCAACCACTTCAACAACCACTACATCCGCCTCGCCGACCCGGTGCGCCTCGCCGGCCTGGTCGCCAGGGTTCTGAAGAGCCGCGAGGTCAAGCTGCGCCAGGGCGACGAACCCCTTCTGGCGCGCGTGATCCCCTTCGTCCGCGATGGCGCCAAGACGACCCTGGAGCTCGCCGATGCGGTGCTCTTCGCGCTGAAGGACCGGCCGCTCGACCTGCCGGAGAAGACCCGCGGCCAGCTCGCCGAGCCCGAGATGCGCGCGCGCTTCGGCCGCCTGCGCGCGGCCCTCGGCGAGATCTCGGACTGGGGCGTCCATCCGCTGGAGGAGGCCCTGCGCGCCTTCGCTGAGGCCGAGGGCGTGGGCCTGGGCAAGTTCGGCCCGCAGCTTCGCGCCGTGCTCTCGGGCGGCGCGCCCGCCCCGGATCTCGCCGGCGCCATGACGGCGCTCGGACGCGACGAGAGCCTCGGCCGCATCGACGACGCGCTTTCGCTCGCCACGTAAAGCGCTATAAGCGCCCAACAATCGTTTTATCTCGCATGCGCGAAAGGGGGCCCCATGGGTGACACGGCGAAGATCCAGATCGAGGGCAAAACCGTAGACCTGCCGCTCATGAAGGGCACCGACGGCCCCGCGGTCATCGACGTCCGCAAGCTCTACGCGGAAGCCGACGTCTTCACCTACGACCCGGGCTTCACGTCCACCGCCTCGTGCGAAAGCAAGATCACCTTCATCGACGGCGACAAGGGCGTCCTGCTGCACCGCGGCTATCCCATCGACGAACTGGCCGAGAAGTCGAGCTTCCTGGAGGTCTGCTACCTCCTGCTGCACGGCGAGCTGCCGAACGCGGCCGAGTTCACCGAGTTCGATCGCAACATCACCTACCACACGATGCTGCACGAGCAGTTCGACCGGTTCTTCCAGGGCTTCCGGCGCGACGCGCACCCCATGGCGATCATGGTCGGCGCCGTCGGCGCCCTGTCGGCCTTCTACCACGACAGCACCAACATCGATGATCCGCAGCAGCGGATGATCTCGGCGCACCGGATGATCGCCAAGATGCCGACGATCGCGGCGCGGGCGTTCAAGTACTCGCGCGGCCAGCCGTTCGTCTATCCGCGCAACGACCTCTCCTACGCCGAGAACTTCCTGCGCATGTGCTTCTCGGTGCCCGCCGAGGACTGGAAGCCCAATCCGGTCCTGACGCGAGCCATGGACCGCATCTTCATCCTGCACGCAGATCACGAGCAGAACGCCTCGACCTCGACGGTGCGCCTGGCCGGCTCCTCGGGCGCCAATCCGTTCGCCTGCATCGCAGCGGGCATCGCCTCGCTGTGGGGTCCCAAGCACGGCGGCGCGAACGAGGAAGCGCTCAGCATGCTGGCCGAGATCGGGACGGTCGACCGCATCCCCGAGTTCGTCCAGGGCGTGAAGGACCGCCGCTACCTGCTCATGGGCTTCGGCCACCGGGTCTACAAGAACTATGACCCGCGCGCGAAGGTCATGCAGAAGACCTGTCACGAGGTCCTGAAGGAAGTCGGCTCCAACGACCCGCTGCTCCAGGTGGCGATGGAGCTCGAGAAGATCGCCCTCAGCGACGAGTTCTTCATTGAGCGCAAGCTCTACCCGAACGTCGACTTCTACTCCGGCATCACCCTGCGCGCCCTGGGCTTCCCGCCCGAGATGTTCACGGTGCTGTTCGCCCTGGCCCGCACCGTGGGCTGGATCGCCCAGTGGAAGGAGATGATCGAGGATCCGTCCCAGAAGATCGGCCGTCCGCGCCAGATCTACACGGGCGCTCCGCTGCGCAGCTATGTTCCGGTCGACAAGCGGTAGTTCGACCCGTACGACGACGACGGGCCGGACCGGCAAGGTCCGGCCCTTTTCGTTTCAGGCGCGGATCTGGGCCAGCACCGCTGCGGCCGCCGCCTCGCTGGGATCGGGTCCCCCGCGCCCCATCGCGAGCAGCGCCTCGGACTGACGCGACACCTGCCCTTGTCGCAGGTCCGGATCGTCCAACCGTCGCGCGATCTCCCGCGCCAGCGCCGGCCCGTTGCAGTCGTCCTGGATCAGCTCCGGCGCCACGAAGTCCTGGGCGGCGATATTGAACAGGGTCACGTACTTCGTCCGGATCAGCCGCTTGAGGATCGCATAGGTCAGCGGCCCCAGCCGGTAGCCCACCACCATCGGGCAGCCGGCCATGGCGAGCTCGGTCGTCACCGTACCGGAACAGGCGAGCGCCACCGTGGCCGCCTTCATCGCGTCTCGCTTGCCCGCCTCACCCTCGATGACGTGCGCGCGATGGGGCCACCCGGCCACCCGCGCCTTGACCGCTTCCGCCACCGTCGGCGCGGCGAGGACGGCCACGTGCAGGCCGGGCCGCTCGGCCTTGAGGCGCTCCACGGCGGCCTCGAACGGCGGCATGATCCTGGCGATCTCGCTCGGCCGGCTGCCCGGCAGAACCAGAAGGATAGGCGCATCCGCCGCCGCGCCGATTTGCCGGCGCAGGCGATCCGGGTCCGCCGCCGAGAAGTCGATGGCCAGCGTCGAGTCGCCGACGAAGATCGTCTTCAGCCCTTCCCGTTCGAACCACGGCGCGTCGAAGGCGTGGATCGCGAGCAGCAGGTCGAACCAGCGCGCCGCCGTCTTCGCCCGTCCCGGCCGCGACGCCCACACCTGGGGCGCGACATATTTCACGACCGGCAGATCCGGGGCCTGCCGCTTCAGCCGTTGCGCGACCCGGAGCATGAAACCCCAGGAATCGATCAGAACCGCCACGTCCGGCGTCTCGCGCGCGGCCAGCGCCGCCGTGGCGTCGGCGAGCCGCACCACCCTGGGGTAAGCCAGCAGGCCCTCCAGGAGACCGAAAATTGACAGCTCGGCGATGTCAAACGGGCTCTCCACCCCCTCGGCCCGCATCCTCTCGCCGCCGACGCCGACGAACCGCACCCGATCGCCCAGCTTGCGCCGGAGCGCCCGCGCCAGGCCCGCGCCACGGTCGTCGCCGGAGGCCTCTGCCGCCACCAGCATCACCGTGATCGGCCCCGCGCTCACGGCCCCTCCGGCCCGACGCCCGCGATGAAGACGCCCAGTTCGTCCGCCAGCGCGATCGTCGCCTCGCGGTCGAGGATGAGAAGCCGTCCCGCCTCCCCCACGATTCCCGCCAGTCCGGCCCGCGCCACGCCCTGAACCGTCGCAAGGCCGATGGTCGGCAGGTCCACCCGCGTCTCCTGGATCGGCTTCGGCGCCTTGGCGAGGACGCCGACGCCCGCGCCCGGCCGTCCCCTGAGGTGGGTCGGCAGCTCCGCCACTCGCGCCAGCATGGCGTCGGTGCCCTCCTGGGCCTCGACGGCCAGCACGAGCCCCTGCGCCACGACGGCGGCCTGACCCACGTCCAGCTCGCCCACGGCGCGCGCCACCTGAAGCGCCCGGCGCGCATCGGCGAGCTCATCCTCGGACGGGGTCCGCCGGCCCAGCACCCCTGCGGGCAACGAGAGGTCTTCCATCACCTGGTGGGCGCCCTCGACCTGGAACCCCGCCTTCTCGAACTCGCCGACCAGAAGGCGCAGCAGGGCGTCGTCGCCGTTCCGCGCCGCCGCGATCGCCCGTGGCAGCAGCGCCAGGCCCTTCAGGTCCGGAACCAGGCTGGCGAAATCCGGCCGCGCCACATTTCCCGCCAGGCAGACCGAACGGCAGCCCGCCCGCTTGAGCGCCTTGAGGCACTTGCCGAGCTCGGCCAACCCCACCTCCGCGCCCGCGTAGGCGGCCATGCCGGCGTCGGCGAACCCCTTCAGGCGGATCACGAACAGCGGGCGTCCGGAGCGTTCGCAGTGCTGGGCGATCTCGACCGGCAGCGTCCCGCCGCCGGCGATCAGGCCGAGCTTGTCCATCACACCTCGCGTTCCGGCAGGCACAGGGGCCGGCTCGCGTCGGCGCGGATGAAGTCGATGATTTCCATGGCCGGCGCGCTGTGGCCGAAGGTGGCCGCGGCGTCCTCGATCCGCTCCTGGAAGGTGCCCTCTTCCGCGAACAGCAGCCGGTAGGCCGACCGGAGCTCGGCGATGGTCTCACGGCTGAAGTTGCGCCGCTTCAGACCCACGAGGTTCAGCCCCTCGAGGTGGGCGTGGTTGCCCCAGACGAGGCCGTAGGGGATCACATCCTTGGTCACCGCAGCCAGGCCGCCGATGAAGGAATAGCGCCCGACCCGGCAGAACTGGTGCACCGCCGCCAGGCCGCTGACCATCACGAAATCGTCCACGTGGACGTGGCCGCCCAGGGTCGCGGAATGGGCCAGGATCACGTTGTCGCCGACCACGCAGTCGTGGCCCACGTGGCTGGTGGCCATGAACATGCCGTCGTTCCCGACCCGCGTGACGCCGCCTTCGGTCGCCGCCACGTGCATCGTCACATGCTCCCAAATCTTGTTGCGGTCGCCGATGACCAGTTCCTGGGGCAGGTCCTCGACCGGCCCGCCCTTGTAGCTCACGTGGTGCGGCGGTCCGCCCAGGTTGGCGTGATTGCGGATCAGGCAATCCTCGCCAATCCGCGTGCGCCCCTCGATGACGACGTGCGCCAGCACCCGCGTCCGGGCGCCGATGCGCACGCGCGGGCCGATGATGCAGAAGGGCCCGACGCTGACGTCGTCGGCTAGTTCGGCGCCATCGGCGACGATGGCGGTGGGATGGATCTCGACGGCCAAGGGGTTCAGGTCTCCACGACCATGGCGGCGAACTCGCACTCGGCCGCCACCTTGTCGCCCACCAGCGCTTGGCCCGCGAACTTGAAGACGTCGCCGCGGTGGCGCGTGACGCGCACCGGCATGCGGACCACGTCGCCCGGCCGCACCGGCGAGCGGAAGCGGCAGTTGTCGGCGCTCATGAAGAAGATCGCCTTGCCAGTCGTGTCCACGTCCAGCGATTTCGACATCAGCACCGCGCCGGTCTGCGCCATCGCCTCGATCAGCAGCACGGCCGGCATGACGGGATAGCTTGGGAAGTGCCCCTGAAAGAACGGCTCGTTCACGGTCACGCACTTGATGCCGACGATCGATTCCGAGGGCTTGTACTCCTCGCAGCGATCGACCAGCAGGAATGGGTAGCGGTGCGGAATCCGCGCCAGCACCTCGGTGATGTCGATATCGGTGGGGCTCGCCCCCGCCGGCGCCTTGCGCGTCATGCCTCCCCCCCGGACCTGCGGCTCGCCATACGGGCCAGCCACGCGGTCTCCTTCAGCCAATGACGGATCGGCCGGGCCGGCATGCCGCCCCAGGTCTCGCCCGCCGGAATGTCCTTCATCACGCCGGCCGCCGCGCCCACCCGCGCGCCGGTCCCGATGGTCACGTGGTCCGCGACGCCGGCGCGGCCGCCGAACTGGGCGCCGTCGCCGATGCTCACGCTGCCGGAGATGCCCGTGTGAGCGGCCATGACGCAGTTCCGTCCCACCCGGACGTTGTGGGCGATCTGCACCAGGTTGTCGATCTTGGTGTTCTCGCCGATCACGGTGTCCTCGAAGGCGCCGCGGTCGATGGTGGTGTTGGCGCCGATCGAAACGCCGTCCTGGATGATCACGCGGCCGAGTTGGGGAATGTCGATCAGCCCCTTCGGCCCCGCCGTCGCCCCGAACCCCGGCTCGCCGATCACCGCTCCCGCCAGGATGCGCACCCGGTCGCCGATCAGGGCGAAGCCGATCGTGGCATTGGCCGCGATCTCGCAGTCGCGCCCGATGGCGACGCCCGGTCCGATCACCGTGTTCGCGCCGATCCGCGTGCCGCGGCCGATCTGCGCGGCCGGGCCCACGACGACGCCCGGCCCCAGAACGACGTCGGCCTCGATGTCCGCGTCCGTGGCGACCGCGCGTTCGTCGAACGGTCGCGGCCGGTGCAGGTGCTGGGCGGCCAGGGCATAGGCGCCCTGCGGGTTGGCCGTCGACAGGACGATGCATCCCTCCGGCGCCAGTCCGACCAGGGCCGGCGGCAGGAAGCAGGCGCCGGGTCGCGCGTCGGCCAAGGCGCCGGCGTAGCGGCGGTCCGCCAGGAAGGTGATCGTGTCCGCGCCCGCGCGCGCAAGGACCGCCACGCCGCTGATCCGTCGATCGGCGGCGCCCGGGTCGGAAAGCTCGGCGCCCGTCAGCGACGCGAGGTCGCCCAGGCGCGCCGGGCCCAGGTCTTCGAAGAATCGCGGATCGGGCATGGGACGGTTCTACCGCCCGATCCGCGCCTCGACTATCGCTGCTGCGGCTGGGCCGCGCCGGCCGCCGGAGCGGGCGTGTCCAGGCGTTCGCGGTCGAAGGCGAACTGGGTGATCTTGGCGTTCAGCGCAGTGACCACCTGGGGCGTGATGTCCACCGCCGGGTTGGCGATCACCACGGCGTTGCGGTTGAGCAGCACGGCGCAGCTCTTCGCCTGGTAGGCCTGCCGGATCAGCGGCTCCATCTCCTGGCCGACGCGGCCGAACGCCTTCTGTTCGGTGGCCTGCAGCTCCTGCTGGCGCTGCTGGGCCTTGCGCTCCAGGGCGTTCTGGCGGACCTGCAGCGAGGCGACCCGCTGCTCCAGCGCCGTGCGGTCCAGGGTGGCCCGCTGGCTCTCCAGGGTCTTGCCCTCGTTCTGGATGCCGGTCTGCTCGGCCTGCAGCTCGGCGTTCGCCTGCTGGGCCAGCTGCTGCAGGCGGGTCTGCACGTGCTTGCCGACGGCGGAGCCCGCGATGGCGCCCTCGACCGAGATCACGCACAGGCCGGGCGGGGGCGCGCCATGGGTCACCTGCGGCGCGTTGGTCTGCGCCGGCGCAGGCGTCTGCGCGAAGGCGGGAACCGCGGAGGTGAACGCGATGGCCGCGGCGCAGCCCGCCACGGCGAAGGTCTTGAAGGTCATGAGCTGTTAGAACCTGGTTGAAGTGGAGAACCGGAAGGTCTCGGTCTTATCGTAGTCTTCCTTGGCCAAAACACGGCTGAAGTCGAATCGGATCGGACCCATGGGCGAACGCCAGAAGATGCTCACGCCCGCCGCGGCCCGCAGCGACAGGTCGTCACGGATGCAGGGATTGCGCGTCCCGGGCGTGGCGAAGTTCGTGATCGTCTGGGTGGGATCGGTCGGGCTGATGATGGTTGGCTGCAGGCAGTCCACGTCGCCGGTGCGGTAGTTCAGGTCCTCGGTGTCCAGCTTGCCCAGCGTGCCGAAGTCGCCGAACAGCGCGGCCTTGATGCCGTACTGCTCGGGCAGGAAGGTCGGCACGGTCAGCTCGACGGTGCCGATCGCGAACAGCTTGCCGCCCAAGGCGTCCGCCCGCTGCAGCGAGATGTCCCGCGGGCCGATGCCGGCGGTCTCGAAGCCGCGGAAGTTGATGCCCCCACGGAAGTAGCGGTCGTTGATCCGCACGCTATCGCCGCCCCAGCCGAAGATGTAGCCGGTGGAGCCGGTGAGCGAGAGGGTGAAGTCCTTGGTGATACCGTAGAACCACGCCGCCTCGACGTCGGTCCGGACGAAGTTCACGTCGCCGCCCAGGCCCGCGATGTCCTGATTGACGTCGATGTAGAAGCCGCGCGTCGGGTTCAGGTAGTCGTTGCGCCGGTCGAGGCGCGCGCCGTAGCCGATCATCGAGGTCAGGAACGTGCCGACCTGATCGCACAGCGCCGCCGACAGCACCGCCCCCTGGGTGGGGTCGCAGAACAGGCTGTCGATCTCGATCTCGTCCTGGCGCAGGGTGTAGCGAACGGCGCCGCGGCTATCGATGCTGAGCGGGAAGTTGGCCCGCAGCGTCGTGCCGTAGGTCGTGGTCTTGTAGGCCGAGTACTCCGACAGGTCGTAGCGGTAGCCGTAGAGGTCGACGCCCGCGGCCACGTCGCGGCCCATGAACCGCGGCTCGGTGAACGAGAAGTCGAGCTGCTGGCGGATCGAGCCGACCGAGATCCGCGCGCGCACATCCTGGCCGCGGCCGCGGAAGTTGCGCTGGGTCACGCCCAGGTCCAGCACCAGCTGGTCGACCGACGAATAGCCGGCGCTGAACGAGAGCTCGCCCGTGGGCTGCTCCTCCACCTGCACCTGCAGCGCGGTGCGGTCCGGCGCCGAGCCCGGGACCTCCGAGATCTCGACTTCCTTGAAGTAGCCCAGCGCGCGGATCTGCCGGCGCGAGCGGTCCACCAGGGCCCGGTTGTAAGCGTCGCCCTCCACCACGCTCATCTCGCGGCGGATGACGTAGTCCATGGTCTGGGTGTTGCCGACGATGTCGATGCGGTCGACGTAGACGCGCGGGCCCTCGTTCACCTCGAAGGTGACGTCGACCACCCCGGCCTCGCGGTTCGGCGTGTAGCGCGGCCGCACGTCCACGAAGGCGAAGCCGGCGGCGCCCGCCGCGAACGTGAGCGCATCCGTGGACTGCTCGATGGCCTCGTCCTGGTAGGTCTGGCCCTTCCGGATCGGCACCAGGGCCGTCAGGACCTCCTTGTCCAGCTTCTGCAGCTCGGTCTCGACCTTCACCTCGCCGAAGTCGTACCGCGGACCCTCGTCGACCGTGTAGGTGACCACGAAGCCGTTCTTGTCGGGCGCCAGCTCGGCCACGGCCGAGGAGACCCGGAAGTCGTAGTAGCCGCGGTTGCGGTAGTGCTTGCGCAGCTGCTCCTTGTCGTACTCCAGCCGGTCCGGGTCGTAGTTGGCGTTGTTCGAGAAGAACTTGAACCAGCGGCTCTCCTCGGTGACCACCACGTCGCGCAGGTCGTTGTCCGAGAAGGCCTTGTTGCCCAGGAAGTTGACCGAGAGGATCCCGCTCTTGGGCCCCTCCTCGATCTTGAAGATCAGGTCCACGCGCTTCTGCGGCAGCTCGATGATCTGCGGCGTCACATTCGCCGAGATGCGGCCCGAGCGGCGGTAGAGCTCCACGATCCGCTGGACGTCGCCCTGCACCTTGGCGCGGGTGAAGATGCCGCGCGGGCGCACCGTCACCTCGTCGCGCAGCTTGTCTTCCTTGAGCCCCGAGTTCCCCTCGAAGATCACCCGGTTGATGATCGGATTCTCCACCACGGTGACGATCAGGTCGCCGTTCTGGAAGTCGACGGCGACGTCCGAGAACAGGTCGGTGCGGAACAGCGCCTTCAGCGCCAGGTCCAGCTTCTGCGCGTCCACCGTCTCGCCCGGCGTGATCGGCAGGTACGAGATCACGGTGGATGATTCGATCCGCTCGTTGCCCTGAACCAGGATGCGCTGGACGACCCCGCCCTGGGTCTGCTGGGCGGCCGCCACGCCTGGCGCAACGAGCGCGGATGTCCCCAGAAGCAGGGCAAGTCCGGAGGCGAGCGCAGCGCGGGAGGCGCGGGTTCTGAACATCGAATCAGCCGTTTGAGGGACGAACGGGCCTAGGAGAATAGGCCGCCGAACAGATTGAACACACGCAGGCGCTGCAAATCGTTCCAGGTGGCGAACAACATCAAACTGAGAACGAGCGCAAGGCCCACGCGGTAACCTGCCGCTTGAACCTTGGCGGCAAGAGGGCGCCTTGCGACCGCTTCATAGGCGTAGAACATCAGGTGCCCGCCATCCAGCACCGGCACCGGCAAGAGGTTGATGAACCCGATGCTGACCGAGATCACGCCGATCAGGTGGAACAGGGTGATGCCGAGATTGACCATGAAGGCGCCGGCGCCGGGCGAGGCGTCCTTGACCTGTTTCGTCAGGTCCCCGGACAGCTGCGCCATGCCGAGGGGGCCGGCCAGCTGGTCGGCGTTCTCGCGGCCGCCGATGATCCGGCCGATGTAGGTCAGGGTCGTGCCGATGGTCGAGGCGGTCTTCTCCACGCCGCCGACGATCGCCTCGGGCAGGTTGTAGCGCCGGATCGTCACGTCGCCCGGCTGCTGCCTGTGCTCGAGCCCTAGCTTGCCCAGCATGTGCGTGCGGCCCATCGGGTCCTTGATCGGCCCGCGCTGCGGCGTCGCCACGATAGAGACTTCCTGGTCTCCCCGCCGCACCACGAAGTCCAGCGGCGTGCCCGAGCTCAGCATCACCTTGTCGCTGACCTGGTCGAAGCTCTCGACCTCGCGGCCCTCCATGGAGAGGATCACGTCCCCCTTGCGGAATCCGGCCGCCTCCGCCGCGCTGCCGGGGGCGACGCCGTCGATCCGCGTCGAGCCGATGGGCTGGCCCAGCGCCATCAGCAGCGTCGCGAAGATTGCGATCGCGAGCAGGAAGTTGGCCAGCGGCCCGGCCGCCACGATGATCGCCCGCTGCCAGATGGGCTTGAAATGGAAGTAGCTGTCGATCTCGCCCGTGCGGCCTTCCGCCGTGAGCTTGCGGCGCATGGCCGCCAGGTCGTCCGCATCGGGGATGCTGGCCGCGTTGTCGTCGCCCGCGAAGCGCACGTAGCCGCCGATCGGCAGGGCGCCGATCCGCCACTCGACCCCGGCTTTGTCGGTCCACGACGCAAGGGTGCGGCCGAAACCGATGGAGAAGCGATCGACCTTGGTGCCCAGCGCACGCGCAGCCAGGAAATGCCCCAGCTCATGCACCGTGATGACCACGCCGATCACCAGCAGGAACGGTATGGCGTAGATCAGAAGGGTCTGTAGCGCCTGCATGGGGTCGTTCTGCTCCTTCAGGCCGCGACAAGGCCGCCGACGACCTCATCCGCTATGCGCCGCGCGGCGGCGTCCGTGTTTCGGGCGCATTCGACGGGGTCGCCGTCGATGGAGCCCACTGCGCCGAGGCGGTCCATCCGCTCGAGGGTCTCCGCCACCACGCTTGGGATATCCAGAAACCCTATGCGTCGGTCAAGAAATGCCGAAACCGCGCGCTCGTTGGCCGCATTCATCGCCGCCGGGGCCTGCCCCCCTGCCGCCAGCGCCTGTTTGGCGATGGAGAGCGCCGGGAACTTCTTCGGGTCCGGGTGCTGGAACGTCAGTGGGCCGGCGGTCACAAGATCAAGCTTCGGCGCCGGCCACGGCAGCCGGTCCGGCCAGGCGAAGGCGCAGGCGATCGGCGGGCGCATGTCGGGCGGGCCAAGCTGGGCCAGGGTCGAGCCGTCAGCGTATTCCACCAGGCTGTGGATGATCTGCTGCGGGTGGACGAGAACCTCGATCCGCTCGGGCGGCATGGCGAACAGGTAGGCGGCCTCGATGACTTCAAGCCCCTTGTTCATCATGGTCGCGGAATCGATCGAAATCTTGGCGCCCATCGAGAAGTTGGGGTGCGCCAGCGCCTGATCGGGGGTCGCCGCCGCCATCTCCGCGCGCGAGGCGTCGCGGAACGGCCCGCCCGACGAGGTCAGGATCAGCCGCGACACCTGGCCCGCGACCTCGGGATCCAGCACCTGGAAGATGGCGGAGTGCTCCGAGTCCACCGGCACGATCGCCCCGCCTGCCAGCTTGGCCGTCCGAAGCAGCGACGGGCCGGCGCAGACCAGACTCTCCTTGTTGGCCAGGGCGATCACCGCCCCCGCCTTAGCCGCCGCGAGGGTAGGCGCGAGGCCGGCGAAGCCGACGATCGCCGACATCACCCACTGTGAATCCGCCGCAGCGGCGTCGACGACGGCCGCCTCCCCCGCCGCTGTTTCGATCCCCGAACCCTTGAGCCGGTCCCGCAGTTCGGGCAACGCCGCCTCGTCTCCGATCACCGCCAGCCGTGGGCGCCAGCGCAGCGCCTGCTCGGCCAGCTTGGCCGCATTGCGCCCGGCGGTGAGGGCCGTTACCTCCACCTCGACGCCCGCCTGTTCGAACAGATCCAGGGTCGAAACCCCGATCGATCCCGTCGAACCCAGGATGGTCACTCTGCGCGGCAGGCTCAATGCCACCCCCATTGATTGGCCAGGCGCACCACGGCCATCACCACGACGGCGAACATCAGCCCGTCGACACGATCCAGCAAGCCGCCGTGACCCGGGATCAGGTCGCCCGAATCCTTCACGCCGAACCGGCGCTTGATCGCCGATTCCCACAGGTCCCCCGCCATCGTGGCGAGACCGACCGAGAGCCCGATGATCGCCGCCGCCAGGAGGTTCAGTTCGAAGGCCGGGATCGAGGCCATCAGCGTCCCGGTGGCCGTCGCCGCGGCCAGCCCGCCGAGGAAGCCGGACCACGTCTTGTTGGGCGAGAACCGGGGCCACAGCTTCGGGCCCTTCAGCGCGCTGCCCACGGCGAAGGCGCCGATGTCGGCCGCCCAGGTGGCCGCGAACAGCATCATCATCCACCAGTGGCCCTGGTCGGTTGAGCGCAGCCACACGAGACACAGGGCCGCCGGCGCCATGTAGAGCACGCCATAGGCCGCATCGGTGGGCCGCTCGGCCACGCCGCGCGCCACGAGGGCGGCGCCGGCGCTCGTGAGCAGGATCGCCCCCCACGCCCACATGAAGTCACCGCGGTAACCTACGAAAACCGCTATCAGAACCGCAGCGGCGACCGCGGCGGCCACGCGGGTCGGCGCGCCCGGCGCGGTCATGCCGCCCCACTCGATCGCCAGAAGGGCGACGCCGATCGCGATGAGCACCAGATAGGGCCAGCCGCCGAACCAGGCGGCCGCCAGCACCGCCGGCCCAATCACCGCGGCCGACGCCGCGCGCAGGCCGAGGTTGGACCAGTCGAACCGCTTAGCCGGCGGCGAGGACGTCATGGCCGACGATTGCGCCATAGCGCCGGTCCCGCGCGGCGAACTCCGCCAGCGCCGCCCTCAGGTGGTCTTCCCCGTAATCCGGCCACAGAACATCCTGAAACACCAATTCCGCGTAGGCCGCCTCCCACAGGAGGAAGTTCGACAGCCTTTGCTCGCCCGACGGGCGGATGATCACGTCCGGGGGCGGCGAGTCGGCCGAGGACAGGAAGCTCGCGAAGAGCGCCTCGTCCAGGTCCTCCGCCCGCCGCTCGCCCGCCGCCACCTGCTCGGCGAACCGCCGGGCCGCATCCACGATGTCGGCCTGGCCGCCGTAGTTGAAAGCGATGTTGAGGTTGAAGGTGGTGTTGGCCGCCGTGCGCGCCTGGGCCTCGTCCAGCAGGCGCACCAGCTCCTTCGACAGCCCGTCGCGGCGGCCCAGGGCCCGCACCCGCACGCCTTCCCGCTCCAGCCGCGCCAGATCGCTTTCGAAATAGCGCTTGGGCAGGGCCATGAGTTCGGCGACCTCCGCCGCCGGCCGGCTCCAGTTCTCGGTCGAGAAGCCGAACACGGTCAGCCAGTGGATCCCGAGCTTCGGCGCGGCCGAGACCGTGCGTCGCAGCGCCTCCACGCCCGCCCGGTGGCCCAGCGGCCGCGGCAGGCCGCGCGCCGTCGCCCAGCGGCCGTTGCCGTCCATGACGACCGCGACGTGCAGTCCCCGCCCCTCCCTTGGGGCGTCCGCGGACGGAGGCTTCTCGGCGGCGGCCATGGAGGGTGAACGCGTTCCTACTGGGCGGGATCAGACGTGCATGATCTCTTGTTCTTTGGTTTTCAAGGCTTCGTCGATGCGCTTGATGGCTTCGTCGGTGATCTTCTGCACCTCCGCCTCGAAGCGCTTCTCCTCGTCCTGGCTGATCACGCCGTCCTTCTGCGCCTTGCGGCAGTCGTCGTTGGCGTCGCGGCGCACGTTGCGCACGGCGATCCGCTGCTGTTCGGCGTACTTGCCGGCGATCTTGGCGATCTCCTTGCGCCGCTCCTCGGTCAGCGGCGGGATCGGCAGGCGCAGGGTCTGGCCGTCCACGACCGGATTGAGGCCCAGGTCCGACGCGCGAATCGCCTTCTCCACCGACACGACCAGGGCGCGGTCCCAGACGTTGACCGTGATCATCCGCGGCTCGGGCACGCTGATCGCGCCCACCTGATTCAGCGGCGTCGAGGCCCCGTAGGCCTCCACGTGGATCTGGTCGAGCAGGCTGGCCGAGGCGCGGCCGGTGCGCAGGGAGCCGAATTCCTCCTTCAGCGCGGCCACGGCCTTGTCCATGCGCTCCTTGTAGCGCGACAGCACGGGCTTCTCGGTTGTGGCCATCTTGGCGTCTCCAGGTGGTCTTGTCGTTGACTGTAGGGCTTAGGCGATGGTCGTGAAGACCCCTTCGCCGTTCAGCACCTTCAACAGGTTGCCGCGCTCGCGGATGTTGAACACCACGATCGGGATGTGATTCTCACGCATCAGGCTGACGGCCGAGGCGTCCATCACCTTCAGGTTCTTGGCCAGCACGTCGTGATAGCTGAGCGTCTCGTAGCGCTCGGCCTTGGGGTCGGTCTTGGGGTCGGCGGTGTAGACCCCGTCGACGCTGGTGCCCTTGAATAGGGCCTCGCAGCCCATCTCGGCCGCGCGCAGGGCCGCGCCCGAATCGGTGGTGAAGAACGGCGCGCCAACGCCCGCGGCAAAGATCACTACGCGGCCCTTCTCCAGGTGCCGCAGCGCGCGGCGGCGAATATAGGGCTCGCAGACCGCGTCCATCGGGATCGCCGACTGCACGCGGGTGAAGATGCCCACCTTCTCCAGCGCCGCCTGCAGGGCCAGGGCGTTCATCACCGTCGCCAGCATGCCCATGTAGTCGGCGCTGGCCCGCTCCATGCCTGCCTCGGCCAGGGCCGCGCCGCGGAAGATGTTGCCGCCGCCGACCACGACGCACACCTGCACGCCCGCCCGCTGCACCTGGGCGATCTCGTCGGCCACCGCCGCCAGGGTCTGAGGATCGATGCCGAACCCGTCGCCGCCGACCCCCGCCTCGCCCGACAGCTTCAGGAGGATGCGTTTGTAGCGCGGCGGATCGTCAGCCATGAGGTGTGGGTCCTGGACGGTGTCGGGAGGAACATACAGCAAGGGCGCGGCGCGTCGAACGCGCCGCGCCCTCCTGGAACGCAGACCGGCTGGTTAGGCGCCGGTCATCGAGGCGACTTCGGCGGCGAAGTCGTCGGCCTTCTTCTCCACGCCCTCGCCCAGGGCGAAGCGGACGAAGCCCTTCAGCGTCACCGCAGAGCCGACCTGCTTGCCGGTCTCGGCCACCAGCTGCTCGATCGTCTGGTCCGGGTTCATGACGAAGGGCTGCTTCATGAGGACGACCTCCTCCTGCCACTTGCGGATCCGGCCCTCGACCATCTTCTCGGCGATCTCGCGGGGCTTGCCCGACTCCATCGCCATCTGGGTCTGGATCTCACGCTCCTTCGACACGACCTCGGGGTCGAGCTCGTCCGACGTCAGCGCCAGCGGTGGGGTCGGCGTACCGGCCACGTGCAGGGCGATCTTGCGCGCCACCTCGGCCAGGGCCGCCTGGTCGCCGGCGCCTTCCAGGGCCACCAGCACCGCCAGCCGCGCGACATCGTCGCCCTGCTTGTTGTGCAGGTAGAGCGCGACGGCGCCCTGCGGAACCGACAGCTTGGCCGAACGGCGCAGCTGCATGTTCTCGCCGATCGTGGCGATCAGGTTCGTGATCGCGTCCTGGACGGTTTCGCCCTTCGACGTCTTGGCGTTGCGGATCGCTTCCACGTCGCCGTCGACCGACAGCGCCACGTCCGCGAACTCACGGGCGGCGGCCTGGAACTGGTCGTTCTTGGCCACAAAGTCGGTCTCGGCATTGAACTCGACCAGCACGCCGGTCTTGCCGTCGGCGGCGACCTTGCCGGCCACCAGGCCCTCGGCCGCGGCGCGGTCGGCCTTCTTGGCCGCCTTGGCGAGGCCCTTGGTCCGCAGCCAGTCCATCGACGCTTCGACGTCGCCGTTGTTCTCCTGCAGCGCCTTCTTGCAGTCCATCATGCCGGCGCCGGATTTTTCGCGCAGGTCCTTGACCAGCGCAGCGGTGATTTCCGCCATGGTCAGCTCCTCTGAAGTCTTTGAATCACGACGGACCCTCCCATGAGGGTCCGCCGTCACGGTTTCGTGTCAGTCGCCCGAGGCGCGGAGATCCGCGTCTCAGCCGGCCTTTTCTTCGCTCGCCGCGTCGGCGCCGGTTTCAGCCGTGGTCTCGGCCTCCGCGGCGGTGGTATCCGGCTCGGCGCCGGTCATCTCTGCCTCGAGGGCCGCCGCTTCCGGCGCGCTCACCTCGGGCTCCGCAGCCGGCTTCGCCGCCGTCTCGCGGGCCAGCACCGGCTCCATCGGGGTCTCCGAGGCGCCCAGGTCGACGCCCGAGGCCGCCTGGCCGGCCGCCAGGCCGTCCAGGATCGCATCGGCCATCAGGTCGCAGTAGAGCTGGATGGCGCGCGCGGCGTCGTCGTTGCCCGGGATCGGATAGGTGATGCCGTCCGGGTTGCAGTTGGTGTCGAGGATGGCGATCACCGGGATGTTCAGCTTGCGGGCTTCCTGGATCGCGATCGCTTCCTTGTTGGTGTCGATCACGAACATCAGGTCCGGGATGCCGCCCATGTCCTTGATGCCGCCGAGGCTCAGCTCCAGCTTGTCGCGTTCGCGCGTCAGCTGCAGCAGCTCCTTCTTCGAACGGCCCTGGCCCTCGCCGCCGATCACGCCGTCCAGCTCGCGCAGGCGGGCGATCGAACCCGACACGGTGCGCCAGTTGGTGAGCGTGCCGCCCAGCCAGCGGTGGTTGACGTAGTACTGGGCGCAGCGCTTCGCGGCCGTGGCGATCGGCTCGGACGCCTGGCGCTTCGTGCCGACGAACAGGATGCGGCCGCCGCTCGCGGCGACTTCGCGCACCTTCACCAGCGCCTGGTGCAGCAGCGGGATCGACTGCGACAGGTCGATGATGTGGATGTTGGACCGCGAACCGAAGATGTACTTGTCCATCTTCGGGTTCCAGCGGTGCGTCTGGTGGCCGAAGTGGGCGCCGGCTTCCAGCAGCTGGCGCATGGAGAAATCAGGCAGAGCCATCGTCTGTATCGTCTCTTTCTTCCGGTTGGACCGCCGCGGGCAAACCCCTCCGAGGAGGGACCGGAACGGACAGGACGGGATGTCTCCCCGCCTAGCCGCACACCCGCGTGTGGATTGGAGCGGCGCATGTAGGCGGAAAGCGCCGGAAAATCAAGCCGGCGCGTACGAGCTCAATAGACGTAGTTCAGGGCCATCGCCGGCGTGACCGATCCCCGCCGCCCGCCGGCGGCCGGGATCACGCGCAGGCCGAACAGCACGCCGACCGTCGAGGAGAAATTGTACTCGATGGCCGGGGCGACGGCGAAGCTGTCGTGATCGCCGGTGTCGTATCGGATCAGCGCCCCGTCCGGCCCGACGCCGCTCACCTTCGTTGGCTCCTCGTGCCGGTACAGCAGGTCGAGCGCCAGCACCCAGTTGCGGGTGGCGCTGTATTCCAGGGCCCCGCTCACGACGTAGGCGGCGCCGGGCTTGGCGCGGCCGCGGAATCCGGCCGGCGTGCCATAGACGCTGTCGTCGCGCACGTCGGTGGCGCGGGAGACCGTCGCCGTGGTGTTGAGGCGGAAGCGCACGGCCCGCCCGTTGGGCGCCCAGGCGTAGGTCTGCACGTAGTAGCCCAAGGTCGTGGCGTAGGCGCCCGATCCGAAGCCGTCGGCGCTGTGGCCGTCCAGACGGTCGTGCTTTCCGGTCGGGAGCGACTGCTGCAGGACGAGGGAAGTCGTGGGGACCCAGCTCCCCTTTCGGAATCGGGTGAGGCCGTACTGGGCCTGCAAGGTCAGGTCGCCGGTTCCCACATGCGAGCTGTCCTGCGCATCGTCCACCCGGCTGTAGTAGAAGGTCGGGATCGCGCCCACTGTCACCCGGTCCGTGACGCCGTAGAGGATGTAGGTCAGCGAGCCGAAGGTGTCGCCGTCCTTCGTCCTCACGTCGAAGAGATAGGGTTCAACCAGCCAGCGGCCGGTCGGCAGCGTGCCGGCGTTCGCGGCCAGCATCGGCCCCGTCCACCAGGCCTCCTCCAGGGATTGCTGGGGCGGGGCGGGGTCGGCCGCGGGCAGGGTCTCCGGCTCCTGCGGCGTCGCCGACGCCGCCACGGCTGGCGGCTCGCCGCCCGTGGCCTCGATCTCCCCCGCCAGCGCCGGCGCCGCCGCGACGGCGAGCGCCGCGGCCAGGGTCAGGCGCACATATCCCGCATGTCCGGCCAAGCTTCCGCTCCCCCATCTTCCCGGCGCGTGGCGGGCGTCCGGGGAGCCGCCGATCTATGGGGCCGCGTGTGGGCCTTCAAGGCGACGCTTGTTCCGTTCTGGCGGAATTCGGACGTGGATGGCGCACCCGCCCCCAGCGCGCCGCGCCGCGGGAGGCCGCGGTCCGCCTCCCCGGTCGCGGCCTAGGTCTTCGGCTTGCCGTCGGGGCCGAAGACGCTCTTGGGCTTCCATGGCTCGTAGGGCTTGAAGCCCGGCGCCTGAGGCGGGTCGGACGCCTTGGGCTTCGTCGCCGGCGCGGGCTTCGGCAGCGGCGCATAGGGCGTGTCGTGCGGCCGCGGCTTGGCCGGCGGCGAGGCCGGCTTCCAGGCTCCCGTCTTGCCGCCGGGATTGAAGGTGCCCTGGGCGGCCGCGGGCCCCCCAGCCAGGAGAACGGCGGCCAGGAGGACGACCGCTACGGCGGCCAGCATGCGCACAGCGCTCATCTACAGCTCCTCCACGAACACCACGCCCGGGGCGGTCTTCAGGGCCCCCCGCACCGCTCCGTCCAGGGCGTACCGCCCCGGCAGCTTCAACTCCACCTCGCGGCCCCCGCCGATCTGGGCGGTCAGCACCACCTCGCCGCCGCGGCCGTTGGACACCCCCAGCCGCTTCTTGATCGCCTCGATCTCGGCGTTCTGCGGCGTCACGTGCACCCGCAGCCCCGCCACCACGTTCTCCACCGCCTTGTCGACCGGCTCCACGTCGTCGCCGAAGAAGCGTACCTCCCCGTCGCTGGCCTTGGCGCGCACCTTCAGCACCACGGCGGCGCCGGGCTCCAGCAGTTCGCGGCACTTGCGCAGGGATTCCGGCGGGAACAGCACCTCGTACTCGCCTGTGGGATCGGAGAAGGTGACGAAGGCGAACTTCTCGCCCGAGCGGCTGGGCCGCTCCTGCTTGCGCCGCACCACCCCCGCCATCCGCAGGGCCTCGGCGCCCGCGCTCGCCTTGGCTATGGCGTCGGTGAGCAGGTCGGTGCGCTTGCGGCGCAGCGCCTCGACCATGTCGTCCAGCGGATGTCCTGACAGGTAGAACCCCACCGCCGCCAGTTCCTCGTCCAGCCGCTCGGTCGGCGTCCAGGGATCGGTGCGTTGCAGCCGCGGCCGGTGGCCGCCCGACAGGTCCTCGCCGAACAGGCTGACCTTGCCCTCCGCGCGGTCGGCGGCCAGCGCCTGGCCATGCCCCACCAGGGTGTCGGCCGACGCCAACAGCTCGGCCCGGTTGGGATGGATCGCGTCGAACGCCCCGGCGCGGGCCAGGGTCTCGAAGGTGCGCTTGTTCACTTGCTTCGGGTCCACGCGCTCCACGAAGTCGAACACGTCGCGGAACGGCCCGCCCGCCTCGCGCACCTGGACGATATGCTGCATCGCCTGCAGACCGACGTTGCGGATCGCGCCCAGGGCGTACAGCACCTCGCCCTCGCCGCGGTCGTTCGCCTGCACGTCGAAGTCGGCCATCGAGCGGTTCACGCAGGGCGGGCGGATCCGCACCCCGAACCGCTTGGCGTCCTGGTAGAACACCGACAGCTTGTCGGTGTTGGCGATATCCAGGCTCATCGAGGCGGCGAAGAACTCGACCGGGTGGTTCGCCTTCAGCCAGGCCGTCTGGTAGCTGACCACCGCATAGGCGGCGGCGTGGGACTTGTTGAAGCCGTAGCCCGCGAACTTGTCCACGAGGTCGAAGATCGCGCCCGACTGGGCCTCCGGCACGCCCTTCTCCAGGGCCCCCGAGATGAAGCGCGCCCGCTGCTGCTCCATCTCCTCCTTCTTCTTCTTGCCCATGGCCCGGCGTAGAAGGTCGGCTTCGCCCAGGCTGTAGCCCGCCAGGATCTGGGCGATCTGCATCACCTGTTCCTGGTAGACGATGATCCCGTAGGTCTCCTTCAGCACGCCCTCGAGCATGGGGTGCAGGAAGTCGATGGGCTTGCGGCCGAACTTGCAGTCGATGAAGGCCGGGATGTTGTCCATCGGGCCTGGGCGGTAGAGGGCGCCCACCGCGGTCACGTCCTCGATGCAGTTCGGGCGCAGCTGGCGCAGGGTGTCGCGCATCCCCTGCCCTTCGAGCTGGAAGACCCCCACTGTCTGGGCGTTGCTCATCAGCTCGTAGGTCTGCTCGTCGTCGAGCGGCAGCTTCGCCATGTCGACGACCTCGCCGCGCTTCTCGAGGTACTTCACCGCTCGGTCGATGACGGTGAGCGTCTTCAGGCCCAGGAAGTCGAACTTCACCAGGCCCGCGCTCTCCACCCACTTCATGTTGAACTGGGTGGCCGGCAGCTCCGAGCGCGGGTCGCGATAGAGCGGGGTGAGCTGGGTCAGCGGCCGGTCGCCGATCACGACGCCCGCCGCGTGCGTCGAGGCGTTGCGATAAAGGCCCTCGAGCTGCTGGGCGATGTCGAGCAGGCGCGATACCGCCTCGTCGCGCCGGGCTTCCTCCATCAGCCGTGGCTCGATCTCCAGCGCCTGGGCCAGCGTCACCGGGTTCGCGGGATTGGCGGGCACCATCTTGGCCAGGCGGTCCACCTGGCCCAGGGGCAGCTGCAGCACGCGGCCCACGTCGCGCAGCACCGCGCGCGCCTGCAAGGTGCCGAAGGTGATGATCTGCGCCACCTTCTCGCGGCCGTAGCGCTGCTGGACGTAGGCGATCACCTCCTCCCGCCGCTCCTGGCAGAAGTCGATGTCGAAGTCGGGCATCGAGACCCGCTCGGGGTTCAGGAAGCGCTCGAACAGCAGGCCGTAGCGCAGCGGGTCCAGGTCGGTGATGGTGAGCGAATAGGCCACCAGCGAGCCGGCGCCCGAGCCGCGCCCCGGCCCCACCGGGATGCCGCGAGCCTTGGCCCACTTGATGAAGTCCGAGACGATCAGGAAATAGCCCGGGAACCCCATCTGGGTGATCACCTGGATCTCGCGCTCCAGGCGGGCCTCGTAGTCCTCCGCCGGATAGGCGTTGGCCTGGCCCTTCGCCATCCGCGCCTTCAGGCCCTCCCGCGCCTGGTGCGCCAGCTCCTCGGCCTCGGACCGCCCCGTCGCGTCGGTGAACCTGGGCAGCAGCGGATCGCGCTTCTTGACCATGAAGGCGCAGCGCCGGGCGATATCCAGCGTGTTGTCGCAGGCCTCGGGCAGATCGGCGAACAGCGCCCGCATGTCGGCGGCGGACTTGAAGTGATGCTCGGCCGTTACCCGCCGGCGTTCGTCCTGGCCAACGAACGCCCCGTCCGAGATGCACATCAGGACGTCGTGCGCCGCATGGGTCTTGGCGTCCTTGAAATAGACGTCGTTGGTGGCGACCAGCGGCACGTCCGCCCCGTAGGCGAAGGCCACCAGTCCGCCCTCGGCCGCCGCCTCCGCCGCCGTCTCGTGCCGCTGCAGCTCCACGTAGAAGCGGTCGCCGAAGACCCGATGCATCTCGGCCAGCGCCGCGCGCGCCTCATTGACCTTTCCCGCGGCGAACAGGTGGTCCACCGGCCCGTCCGGCCCGCCCGACAGCAGGATCAGCCCCTCGGCCCGCTCGCACACCTGCGCCCAGGGCACGTGCGGCTCCTCCGAGGCCTCGACCTCCAGATAAGCCAGCGACGACAGCTCGCAGAGGTTCAGGTAGCCCTGCTCGCTCTGGGCCAGCAGCATCACGGTCGGGGTCTTGGCCCACCGCTCGGGCGGCCGCTCCCCAATCCCGCTCACCGGCAGGGCGCAGCCCACGATCGGCTGCACGCCCTCGCTCTTGGTCGCGACCGAGAACTCCAGCGCGCCGAACAGGTTGGCCCGGTCCGCGATCCCGACCGCCGGCATGCCGTGAGACCTGGCCAGGGCGCCGATCTTGTCGGCCTTGATGGCGCCTTCCAGCAGCGAATAGGCCGAGCGGACCCTCAGGTGAACGAAACCGCCCGTCTCATCCCCCGCCAAGGCCATCTCCCCCATTCGCACGGCGGTCAGCTCACAAGGCCAGCCACCGAGCAGACCATCCAGACAAAGCTCGCCACCGACGCAAAGGCCAGCGATTCCCGGGCCAGACGAACCATCTTCCGCATCCTTCCTGTGGGGCGCCTGTGGACAGGCTGTGGGCGCGTTCCGGCTTCGTTCCTATTCTACTTTTGTTCTCATCGTCAAGCAGACCTGTGGCGTCGGCGCGAGCAGTCATCCCCGAGCGCGCGGATCAGGCCGGCGGCGTCCACGGCTCCAGGTGGCCGTCCTTCAGCGTCAGCACCCGGTCCATGTGCCGGGCGAGCTCCAGGTTGTGGGTGGCCACGACGGCGGCCACGCCCTGGCTCCTCGCCAGGCCATAGAGGCTGTCGAAGACCGTGGTCGAGGTGGTCGGGTCTAGGTTCCCCGTGGGCTCGTCCGCCAGCAGCAGGCGCGGCGAATTGGCCAGCGCCCGGGCGATCGCCACCCGCTGCTGCTCCCCGCCGGAGAGCTGGGCCGGCTGGTGGTGGGTCCGCTCGCCGAGGCCCAGGTCGGTCAGCAGGGTCCGCGACCGGTCGGCGGCGGCCTTGCGGCTCCTGCCGGCGATCATCATCGGCAGGGCCACGTTGTCGAGCGCCGTGAACTCCGGCAGCAGGTGGTGGAACTGGTAGACGAAGCCGATGGTGGCCAGCCGCACCCGCGTGCGCTCCCGCTCCCCCAGCTTCGAACATTCCCGGCCCAGCACGGTGATCCGCCCGGCGTTGGGATGCTCAAGAAGGCCCGCGGCGTGCAGCAGGCTCGACTTGCCCGATCCTGACGGGCCGATCAGACCCACGATCTCGCCGGCCTGCACGTCCAGGTCGACGCCCTTCAGCACGGTCAGGGCGCCCGCCGCCGTCACATAGGTCCGCTCGAGGCCGCGAATGGAGAGGACCGGCTCACTCATAGCGAAGCGCCTCCACGGGATCGAGGCGCGAGGCTCGCCAGGCCGGCAGGAGGCTCCAGAAACAGGCCATGCCCAGCGAGAAGGCCGAGATCGAGGCGACCTCCACCCAGTCCACCTTCGCCGGCAGGCGCGACAGATAGTAGACGTCCGAGGCGAACACCTGCGTCCCCGTCGCCCATTCCACCGCGCTCTGGATCGGGCCGATGTAGATCGAAAACAGCACCCCCAGGGCGACGCCGGCCAGGGTGCCAAGCGCCCCGATGCTGGCCCCCGTCATGAAGAAGATCCGCAGCACCGAGCCCTGCCCGGCCCCGATTGTCCGCAGGATGGCGATGTCGCGGGTCTTGTTCTTCACCAGCATCACCAGGCCCGAGATGATGTTGAGCGCGGCGATGACGATCAGCATGCCCAGGATGATGCGCATGGCCGTCCGCTCCACCGCGAGCGCGCTCCAGAACGCCACGTCGCGCTGGGTCCAGTCGGTGACCAGGGCCGCGGGCCCCGCCGCCTTGGCGATGGCGGCCTTCATCTTCGGCGCCTCGTCGGGGTCGACCACCTTCACTTCGATGGCGTCGGCCGTCTCCTCGCGCCCGAAGAACAGCTGCGCCTGGGCCAGCGGCATGTAGATGTAGGCTTGGTCGTACTGGCTCATGCCGACGCTGAAGGTGGCGCCGACCACATACGGCTTCTGCAGCGGCGTGCCGCCGAAGGCCGTGGCGCCGCCCACAGGCGAGATCAGGGTCACGAAGTCGCCCGGTCGCACGCCCAGCGCCTGGGCCAGCCGCTCGCCTACGACGATCTCGTCGCCGCCGTACTCGCCCTGGCCGAAACCCTTCAGCGAACCCTGGACGATGTTGTCCGACACCAGCTTCGTCCGCCCCAGGTCCTCCGGCCCGATCCCGCGCACCACGGCGCCGGTGATCTGGCTGGGTCCGATGGCGATGGCCTGGGCGTCGATGATCGGCGCGGCCTGGAGGACGCCCGGGACCTTGAGGATCCGCGCGGCCGTCAGGTCCCGTTCGGCGCCGTCCAAAACTCCGCCAGTGACGAAGACATGGCCCTGGAACCCCAGGATCCTACCCAGCAGCTCGGACCGGAACCCGTTCATCACCGACATGGTGGCGATCAACACGCCCACCGCCAGCATAATGCCGACGAACGAGATCACCGAGATCAGCGCCACCCCGCCCTGGCTCCGCTTGGCGCGCAGGTAACGGAAGGCCAGCGTCCGCTCCCAAAGGCCGAACGGCGGCGCGCGCCCGCCCGGGATGGCGGCTTCGCTCACCCGATGATCGCCTTCAGCGCCTGATCGAGCGGCAGGGTCTGGCGCTGGCCGGTCGCCCGGCGCTTCAGTTCCACCACCCCGTCGGCGACGCCCTTCGGCCCGACGATCAACTGCCAGGGGACGCCCACCAGGTCCGTGGCGGCGAACTTGGCGCCCGGCCGGTCGTCGCGATCGTCGTACAGCGGGTCGACGCCGGCGTCGCACAGGGCCTTGTAGGCGGTCTCGCAGACCTCGTCGCAGCCGGCGTCCCCGGCGCGCAGGTTCAACACCGCCGCGCCGAACGGCGCCACGCTGTCGGGCCAGACAATCCCGCCCTCGTCGTGGCTCGCCTCGATGATCGCACCCACCAGCCGCGAGACGCCCACGCCGTACGAGCCCATCTGAACGGGCGTGTCCTTGCCGTCGGGCCCGGCCACAGTCGCCTTCATCGGCGCAGAATACTTGGTCCCGAAGTAGAAGATATGGCCTACCTCGATGCCGCGGGCCGTCATCCGCTTGTCCTCGGGCAGCGCCTCGTAGGCCGCCGCATCGTGCATCTCGTCCGAGGCGGCGTAGAGCGCCGTACGCTGGTCCACCAGCGATTGGAGGTCGCCATCCCAGTCGATGTCCGCGCCGGGCGCGCCCATCTCCACCAGGTCGCGATGTGCGAACACCTCGCTCTCGCCGGTGTCGGCCAGGATGATGAATTCGTGGGAGAGGTCCCCGCCGATCGGCCCCGTGTCGGCCCGCACCGGGATCGCCTTCAGGCCCAGCCGCGCATAGACGTTCAGATAGGCTAGGAACATCCGGTTGTACGACCGCCGCGCCGCCGCCTCGTCGATGTCGAACGAATAGGCGTCCTTCATCAGGAACTCGCGCCCCCGCATCACCCCGAACCGCGGCCGCCGCTCGTCGCGGAACTTCCACTGGATGTTGTACAGATTCTTCGGCAAGTCCTTGTACGACTTGATGTAGCTACGGAAAATGTCGGTCACGACTTCTTCGGCCGTGGGCCCGTACAGCAGGTCCCGCTCGTGGCGGTCCTTGATGCGCAGCATCTCCTCGCCGTAGTCGTCGTAGCGGCCGCTCTCGCGCCAAAGGTCGGCGAGCTGCAGGGTCGGCATCAGGATCTCGATCGCGCCGGCGCGGTTCATCTCCTCGCGCACGACCTGTTCGATCTTCTTCAGCACCTTCAGGCCCAGCGGCAGCCAGGCGTAGATCCCCGCGGCCTCCTGCCGGATCAGGCCGGCGCGCAGCATCAGCTGGTGCGAGACGATCTGCGCATCGGCGGGCGCCTCGCGAAGGGTGGGCATGAAGTACCGCGAAAGGCGCATGGGATTCCCGTCAGCTCAGGCGAAGGCGCCGTGATAGCCTTGCCGTGAGAACCTTGGCAACGATGAGGCGACGCCGAAGTTCCTCCCCCGCAGGGGGAGGTGGCCCGAAGGGCCGGAAGGGGCGTCCTCAACTGACGTGGATGGAGCCCCCTCACCCGCTTCGCGGGAGCTCCCCCTGAGGGGGAGCATCTCGGGTCTCAGTACGTCGCCGGCAGCTCCGGGAGCGGCACGAGGCCCAGCTTCACGATCAGCCACACCACGACGAACAGCGCCGCCGCGATCGCCGTGGTGATCAGGAACTTCTGCTTCAGCTTCGGATTCACCGGCGCCCCCGGATCGCCCCCGTCGCCGCGGTCGATGCCGGCGTCGGCATGGGTCTGAACGCCCCATGGCAGCACCGCGAACAGCACGGTCCACCAGATGGTGATGAAGATCGCGACGGAGGTGACCGGGCCCATCAGTGCGCCTCTTTCGGCGTTTCCATCAGCTCAACCAGCACGCCGCCCGTGTTCTTCGGATGCACGAAGATCACCGGCGTGCCGTGCGCGCCGATCCGCGGCTTGCCGCCGTTCAGGACGGTGGCGCCCTTGGCGACCATGTCGTCGCGCGCCGCCTCGATGTCCGGAACCTCGAAGCAGATGTGGTGCTGGCCGCCCGCGGGGTTCTTCTCGAGGAAGTTCTTCAGCGGCGAGGCCTCGCCATAGGGCTCGATCAGCTCGATCTGGCTGTTCGGCAGGTCGACGAAGCAGACCCAGACGCCCTGCTCCTCCATGACGAACTTCTCGCCGATCTTCGTAGCGCCCAGCATGTCGCGGTACATGGCGACCGACTGGTCGATGGAGGGCGTGGCGACGCCAACGTGGTTCAGCTTCCCGATCTGCATGGCGCTTCCTATACGCCGACCCGAGCCCACGCGCGAGATCACCCGGCGGCAGCCGCCTGCGGCTTTTGCGCGATCCCGCCCCGGCCGTCGGACTCGAAGACGGCGCCCGAGGCGACCAGGGCCGCAATGCGCTCGGGGGCGACCCCGTAGTCCGCGAGCACCTGCGCCGAGTGCTGCGCAAGGTCCGGCGTCGGACGGCCGAAGCCCGAGGGCGTCCGGCTGAAATCGGCATAGGCCCGCGGGCTGACGGCGGGGCCCAGGCGGTCGTGGGTCCAAGGCGCCAGCACGCCGTTCTCGGCCAGGAAGGGATCGCTGTGCGCCTCCGCCGGGCGCAGGACCGGCGCCGCCGGCGCGCCCGCCGCCCCCAGCGCGTCAAGCGCCGAAGCCCTCGCGCGGCCCGCGAGCGCCGTCTCGATGCGCATCGCCAGTTCCCCGTCGCGCGGCGCCGCCAGCGGCTCAGGGCCCAGGTCCACACCCAGGGCGCGTCCCACGCCCTCCGCCTCGGCCTGGGTCGAACATGCAATCCCTATCCAGCCGTCCGCGCAGGGGTAGTAGCGGGTCAGGGCCGCGATCCCGAGGCAGTCGCGGCCGCCCTCGGGCGCCGGCGGCCGGCCCGCATAGTCGACGATCTCGCCCGACTGGAAGAGCAGGCTCTGGGCCAGCAGGCTCGAGACGACCTCCTGTCCCTCGCCCGTCCGCGCCCGCGCGTTGAGCGCCGCGATCACCGAGGTCGCCACCACGGCGGCGGTGGCGATGTCGTTCACCGCGATGGTGTAGAGGATGGGGTCGTCCGCCCCGCCCTGCCCGGCCATCATGCCGCCCTCGGCCTGCATCAGGGGATCGAACCCTGGCAGCGCCGCCCGCGGCCCCGTGTCGCCATAGGCGTTGATCGAGCAAGAGATGATCTGCGGGTTCAGCGCCTTCAGGGCCGCATAGTCGATGCCCAGCCGCGCCCGCACCCCCAGCCGGTAGTTGTCGATCACCACGTCGGCCTGCCGCGCCATGTCGAGGAACAGGTCTCGCGCCGCCGGCTGCTTCAGGTCCAGCCCCAGCGCCCGGACGCCGCGGTTGTAGGCGACGAACTGCGTCCCGTCCGAGCGGAACGGATCGGCCTCCGGCCCTTCGATCTTGATCACGTCCGCGCCCAGGTTTGCCAGGAGCGTGCCGGCATAGGCCCCGGCGATCACCGTGCCCAGGTTCAGCACCCGCACGCCCGCCAGCGGCCCCCCGGGTCGCAGCTCGCCGGCCGGCAGGCTCCGCGGGGCCCAGGCCGGCGGCTCGGGCGCACGCTGGGGCAGGCCCCGCACCCACGCCGGCGTGGCCGAAAGCCGGGCTGGCGGCGCCGGGATCGCCACCTCTCCGAGCTCCGGATGCGGAAACGTCAGCCGCATCCCGGCCTGCGCCACGGCCTCGCCGGCGAACCAGACGTCGCGCCGCCCCACCGGTCCGCACGGCACGTCGTGGGCCTTGAGCAGCTCCAGCCACTCGTCGCGGGTCCGCGTCAGGAAGATCCCCTCCAGTAGGTCGCGGGCGGCCTCCATGTCCGCCTCCAGCGCCTCGAAAAGGTCCTCCATCTCCAGCGCCACGAAGGCCTTACGGTAGAAGGCGGTGAACAGCGTCCCCAGGAAGAACCACTCCCCGTCCGCACACTGGTAGAGGCGGTAGCGCGGATTGGCCCCCGGCGGTACGCCGCGCGGCAGGGGCGGCACGGAATCGATGCGGATCGGCGGCGAGGCCTCGGTCGCCCCGTTCAGGCCGCTCACGGTCACCGCCTGCCCGCGCCCGCTGCGGGCGCGCTCGAACAGCGCCGCCCCGATGGCGCCCGCACCCAGGACCGCTTGGGCATAGTGGGCGATCGGCAGGATCAGGTGGATCGGCTGGTCCTCCCAGGCGCCCTGCCGGAAGGCCATGCCCGTGATCCCCGCCAGGAGGCTGTGCCGCGCGGGCAGGCCGCTCCAGCGGCCGCTCGTCCCGTAGGGCGGCACCCAGGCATGGACCAGTCCCGGATGCGCCTGCGTCAGGCTCGCAGCATCCAGGCCCAGCGCCTCGAGCCGCCCGGGCGCGGAGTCGAAGAGCGCCACGTCCGCGCCTGCGACCAGGTCGCGGGCAGCGACCAGGCCCTGCGGCGCCCCCAGATCGAGGGTGACCACCTGCTTGTTGCGGTTCCAGGCGAGGTAGCCGGGATGGTCCCGTAGCGCGTCCCCGTCCGGCGGCTCGACCTTCACCACCTCGGCGGCGAAGTCTGCGAGCAGCATCGCCGCCATCGGGCCGGCCAGCCCCTGGCTGAAATCGGCGATCCTTACGCCCTCGTACGCGGACATCTGGCGCAGCCTCCCGAACGCGGCGCGGTTCCCGCGTCTCGCCGCGCTCATCAAACCGGTTGTTCGAAGCCCCCGCAAGCGGCCCGGCGCATGCTAGCTTCCGGAAAACGGGAGGAAGAAGATGCGGACAGCCACCCTGGGACCGCTCGGCGAGGTCAGCCGCCTGACCCTGGGCGGCGGCATCGGCCAGATCTGGGGCGAAACCAGCCACGACGAGGCCGTGGCGACCGTTCATGCGGCCGTGGACGCAGGCGTCACGGTGATCGACTGCGCGCCCAGCTATCGCAACGCCGAGGCGTTCGTTGGGGAAGCATTTGGCGGCCGCCCGCCCGCAGGCGTGCGCTTCACCACGAAGTGTCTGCTCGGCACGCCCCAGCCGGGTCAGGCCGGAGACCTCCTGACGGCGTCCCTGGAGTCAAGTCTCTCGGCGATGCGAGTGAGTCGTGTGGACGCCTACTTTCTTCATTCGAACATCCACCTTGAGGGATTCCGCTTCGCCCATGGCGACGCACACCGGGACAGCTTTTCCACCCGTTGGCGCGTGTACGCCGACGAGGTCGTTCCCACGATGGAGCGACTGAAGGCGGACGGCCGCATCGGCGCCTGGGGCATCACCGGCATCGGCGTGCCCACCGCCATCCTCTCCGCCCTTGACCATACGCCGCGCCCCGATGTCGTCCAGGTCATCGCCAACCTTATGGACAGCCCCGGCGCTCTGAAACGCTACGCCGAGCCGGCCCGCCCGCGCACGATCGCCGCGGCCGCCAAGGCCCGGGGCCTCGGCGTCATGGGCATCCGCGCCGTCCAGGCGGGCGCCCTCACCGCCGCCGTCGACCGCGAACTCTCGCCCAACAGCCCCGACCGCGCCGACTTCGACCGCGCCGCCCCCTTCCGGGCCCTCTGCGCGCGCTGGGGCGAAGACCCGGCCTACGTCGCCCACCGCTATGCGCTCAGCCTGCCCGACTTCGACACGATCGTCCTGGGCGTGAAGAACCGCGCGGAGCTCGCCATGTGCCTGAAAGCCGAATCCGATGGTCCCTTCAGCGCGGACGAGATGGAGCAGATCGACGGACTGGGGCTGGCGGCGGGCTGACCTGCCGCTCCCCTAGCGGGAGGAGTGAGGACAGGCATCCCGCTAGATCCGCAGGACGGTAGTCTCCACCACGGGCCGCCGGCCCCAGATCCGCTGGCTGGCCTTCTTCACCGCCCGCGACATGGCAGTCTCGATGCTCTCGTCCAGCTCGAAGTCCTCGCCCTTCAGCCGCTTCAGCGCACGCTCGGCCTCATCGGCCAGTTCGTCGAGCACGTCGTCCAGGTGGTCCTGATCCTCGGTCGGCAGGCCCAGGGCGCGCACCTGGGGCCCCGAGACGATCCGACCCCGGCCGTCCAGGGCCACCGACACCGCCACCACCCCGTTGAAGGCCGCATGCCGGCGCTCTCGCAGCGCCTCGCCGTTCTCAGGGGTCAGAACGCCGGCGTCCACGAACAACCGGCCGGCCGGCACCTCGTCGATCACCTCGGCCCGGCCAGGCGCGAGGCGCACCATGTCCCCGTTGCGTGGCGTCACCTGTTGCGGCACCTGCAGGTCGCGGGCGAAGGCGGCGTGCTCCATCAGATGCCTGCGCTCGCCGTGCGTCGGCACCGCGATCTGCGGCCGCGCCCAGCGGTACATCTCGGCCAGCTCGTCGCGGCAGGGATGGCCGCTCACGTGGATGCCCGGATGGTCGCGTTCGGTGTAGAGGCGCACGCCCCGCTCAGTCAGCTTATTCTGCAGGTTGCGGATCGGGATTTCGTTGCCCGGGATCACCCGGCTGGAAAAGATCACCGAGTCCCCCGCGCCCAGGTTCACGTGCGGGTGCGTCCCGTCGGCGATCCGGGCCAGCGCCGCCCGCGGCTCCCCCTGGCTCCCGGTGCAGAGGTAGAGGATCTCCCGATCCGGCACATGCTTGGCTTCGCTGTCGCCCAGGAACGGCTTCACGTCCGCCATCAGCCCCACGGACTTGGCCGCCGAGGCCATGCGGATCATCGACCGGCCCACCAGGCACACGCGCCGCCCAGCCGCCTCGGCCGCCCGGATCACGCTGTCCATCCGCGCCACGTTCGAGGCGAAACAGGCCACCGCCACCTTGCCCTTGAGGCCGGCGATCAGCGGGATCAGCGCCTCGCGGACGTCGGCCTCCGAGCCCGCGTGGCCGTCCACGAAGACATTGGTGGAATCGCACACCATCGCCAGCACGCCCTCGTCGCCCAGCCGGCGGATGGCGTCTTCGTCGGTCACCCCGCCCAGCAGCGGGTCCGGATCGATCTTCCAGTCGCCCGTGTGCAGGATCGTGCCCAGGGGCGTGCGGATCGCCAGGCCGTTCGGCTCGGGGATCGAGTGGGTCAAGGTGATCAGGTCCAGGGTGAACGGTCCCAGTTCCAGCCGGCCGCCCAGCGGAACCTCGGTGATCCGCGCCTCGTCCAGCAGGTCGGCCTCGCGCAGCTTCTCGCGCAGGATGAAGGCCGTGAACGGGGTGGCGTAGATCGGCGCCTTCAGCCGGGGCCACAGCCAGGCCACCGCGCCGATATGATCCTCGTGGGCGTGCGTCAGCACGATGCCCAGGATGTCCTTGGCATGTTCCTCGATGAACTCGGGGTCGGGGAGGATCACCTCGACGCCGGGCGTCGTCTGGTCACCGAAGGTCACGCCCAGGTCCACCACGATCCACTTGCGCGCGTGCGCAGGACCGAAACCGTACAGGTTGAAGTTCATGCCGATCTCGTTCGACCCGCCCAGCGGCAGGAAGACGAGTTCGTCGTCACGCTTGGCCATCAGGCCCCTTTCTTGTTCCGCCGCCAAATCTCCAGCATGCCACGGATGGTCAGGTCGGGATCGAAGTGGTCGATGCTCGTGGTCGCCCCATGGAACAGCGAGGCGACCCCGCCGGTGGCGATCACGGTCAGCTTCTCCTCCCGCTCGGCCTTGATCCGGGCGATCAGGCCCTCGATCAGGGCGATGTAGCCCCAGAAGACGCCCGACTGCATCGCGCCCACCGTGTCGGTGCCGACCACCCGCTGCGGCTTCTGGATGGCGACCCGCGGCAGCTTGGCCGCCGCATTGTGCAACGCCTCCATCGACAGGTTGATCCCCGGCGCGATGACCCCGCCTTCGAATCCGCCGTCCGCCGCGACGATGTCGAAGGTGGTCGCAGTCCCGGAGTCGATGACGATCAGCGCCCCAGGATAGGCCGCATGCGCGCCGATCGCATTCACCAGGCGGTCGGCGCCGGCCTCCGACGGCTTGTCGATGCGGACCGGGATGCCCAGGTCCACGTTCTCTCCGATCACCAGCGGCTCGACGTGCAGGTAGCGCCGGGCCAGGTTGCGCAGGTTGAAGATCGACTGCGGCACGACGCTCGAGATGATGCAGCCGTCGAACGCCCCCAGGCTGAGCCCGGCCATGCCCAGAAGCTGCGACAGCCACACGGCGTATTCGTCGGCGGTTCGGGTGGAGTCCGTCCCGGCCCGCCACTGGGCCGTCCACCGCTCGCCGTCGTGCACGGCGAACAGGGTGTTGGTGTTGCCCTGCTCGATCGCCAGCAGCATCTCAGCCTTCCCCGAAGAACACGTCGCCCGCCGTTATCCGCTCCAGCCCACCGCCGTCCAGCCTGAGCCTCAGCGCGCCGTCAGGGTCCAGGCCCTCGGCGACGCCCTCCACAGACCGGTTGGGCAGCCTGGCCACGCAGCGTTCGCCGAGTCCGCTCGCCCGTTCGGTCCAGCCGGCGGCGATCGGCGCAAAGCCCTGCGTCGCCCAGGCGAGGCGCCAGCGCTCGAAGGCAGTCGCCAGGACCTCCAGCGCCGCGCGCGGCTCCGGCGGCGGGCCGGCCATGTGCTCGGCGAAAGCGGTCGCCGGCCGCTCCACGTCCTGCGGCGCATGTTTCAGGTTCACGCCGATCCCGACCGCCAGCCAGAGCCGGCCGTCGGCCCGCATCCCGGACTCCACGAGAATGCCCACCGCCTTCCGGCCATGGACCAGGACGTCGTTGGGCCATTTCAGCCGCGCGGCGCCGGGCCCTAGGCAAGTGTCGGCCAGATCGCAGGCCGCCAGCGCCGCCACGAACGAAAGCTGCGCCGCCTCGGCCGCCGGCCGGTCCGTGGCCGTCAGCAGCGTCGCCGCCAGGTTGCCCCGCTGAGTGGACCAGGCGCGCCCCCGCCGCCCCCGCCCCGCCGTCTGTACGCCGGCGGTGATCCAGACGGGCCCCGCCTCCCCCGCCTCAGCGCGCCGGCGCGCTTCGGCGTTGGTGGAGTCCAGTTCGTCGTAGGCTTCGATCGGCGGAAGGCTCGCCAAACTCCTAGACCAGGCCCAGAGCCCGCGCCGCGTTGGCCGCGGCGCCGTTCAGCCAGTAGAGCGACACAATCACGACCGGGAAGGCGAACAGGGCCGTGGTTACGGCGATGGCGTTGGCCTCGGCCGGCGGCTTGTCCGTCGCCCCCACGCTGCCGTCGAACCACATCACCTTGATCAGCCGCAGGTAGTAGAAGGCCGCCACGACCGAGCCCACCAGGCCGATCACCGCTGGCCCCCAGAGGCCCGCGTCCAGCGCCGCCTTGAAGACGAAGATCTTGGCGAAGAAGCCCGAGAACGGCGGCAGGCCCAGGGCCGACAACGAGAACACCGTCATGGCCATCGCCAGCCCGGGCCGCTCCTTGATGAGGCCGGCCATGTCGTCGATCGTCTCCATGGCCCGGCCCTGGCGCGACAGCGCCGCCAGGCAGGCGAAGAAGCCGGTCACGTCGATCATGTAGAGGATCATGAACACCAGCATGGCCTGCACGCCCTCGCTGGTGCCCGAGGCCAAGCCCAGCAGGGCGTAGCCGATGTTGGCGATCGAGGAATAGGCCCACAGGCGTTTCAGGTTCTTTTGCACCAGGCCCGCGAACGCGCCCACGGCGATCGAGATCAGCGCGATTGCGATCAGCACCTGCTGCCACTGGCCCGCTGCGCCCGCGAAACCGTCCGCCAGGACGCGTGCGAACAGCACCATGGCCGCCAGTTTCGGCGCGGCGGCGAAGAAGGCGACCACGGGCGTCGGCGCGCCCTCGTACACGTCCGGCGTCCACATGTGGAACGGCGCGGCCGAGACCTTGAACGCCAGGCCGCAGATCAGGAACACCAGGCCGAACAGGAGGCCCGTGTTGTTCGGATCACCCGCCACGGCGGCGATGTCGGTGAAGTAGGTCGAGCCCGCGAAGCCGTAGATCAGGCTGGCGCCATAGAGCAGCAGGCCGGACGACAGCGCGCCCAGCACGAAGTACTTCAGCCCGGCCTCCGAGGCCTTGCCGTCGTCGCGGTGCATGGCCGCCAGGACGTAGAGCGCCAGGGAGTGCAACTCGACGCCCACATACAGCGAGATCAGGTCGCCCGAGGACGCCATCATCCCCATGCCCAGCGCCGCCAGCAGCACCAGGATCGGGAACTCGAAGTTCTTCACGCCGCGCCGCTCGAACCAGGGCTGGCCCAGCGGGATCGCCACGGCGGAGGCGATGTAGATCGCCACCTTGGCGAAGGTCGCCGCCGCGTCCGAGATCAGGCCGCCGCCGAAGGCCGCGCCGAACGGCTGGGTCGCCGCCGCCACGGCCGCGGCCAGCAGCACGAGCACGCTCGCCCCGCCCACCAGCGTGGTCTGCTTGGGGGCGAAGGCGCCGACCACGAGCAGCGCGAGCGCGCCGGCGGCCAGGATCAGTTCCGGATAGGCGTACGCCAGGTTGGCGGAAAGCGTCATGCGTGGCCCCTCACCTGCCGATGGCCGCCTGGTAGACGCTCACGAGCTCATCCACCGAGGCCTGGGTCAGGTTGAAGACGATGTTGGGCTGCACGCCCATGTACAGGGTGGCGACGACCAGCGGGGCGAAGATGGCGATCTCGCGCCACTCCAGGTCGGTGATCGTCATGAGCTTGGGGTTGGTGATCGTGCCGAACACCACGCGCCGGTACAGCGTCAGCATATAGACCGCCGACAGGATCACCCCGGTCGCGGCCAGGATCGCGGTCCACGTGCTGACCTGGTAGACGCCCGTCATCGACAGGATCTCGCCGACGAAGCCGCTCGTGCCCGGCAGGCCGACGTTGCCCATGGTGAACAGCATGAACACCG
This sequence comes from Pseudomonadota bacterium, assembly GCA_049323595.1. Classification (GTDB taxonomy): domain Bacteria; phylum Pseudomonadota; class Alphaproteobacteria; order Caulobacterales; family Caulobacteraceae; genus Phenylobacterium. The sequence goes on along the minus strand of JBMOOD010000017.1, from coordinate 26,588 downwards.
CCGCATACATCGGCATGCGTGTCACCAGCCCGCCGTAGAAGCTGATCTCGCGGGTGTGCATGCGGTCGTAGATCACGCCCACGCACAGGAACAGCGCGCCCGAGATCACCCCGTGGCTCAGCATCTGGTAGATGGCGCCCTGCTCGCCCTCGGCGTTGCCCGAGAAGATGCCCATGGTCACCAGGCCCATGTGCGCCACCGACGAATAGGCGATCAGCTTCTTCACGTCGGTCTGCCGGAAGGCGACCAGCGAGGTGTAGATCACCGCGATCACGCTGAGCGCGAAAACCAGCGGCGCGAACAGGTCCGAGGCGTCCGGGAACATCGGCAGGCTGAAGCGCAGGAAGCCGTAGCCGCCCATCTTCAAGAGGATGCCCGCCAGGATCACCGAGCCGGCGGTCGGCGCCTCCACGTGCGCGTCCGGCAGCCAGGTGTGCACCGGCCACATCGGCATCTTCACCGCGAATGAGGCGAAGAAGGCGAGCCACAGCCAGGTCTGCACCTCCGGCGCGAAGGCGTAGTCCATCAGGTCGGGGATCGAGCTGGTCCCGCTGGAGCCGATCATCCACAGGATGGCCGCCAGCATCAGCACCGAGCCCAGCAGGGTGTAGAGGAAGAACTTGAAGGCGGCGTAGACCCGCCGCGCCCCGCCCCAGATGCCGATGATCAGGAACATCGGCACCAGGCCGAACTCGAAGAAGATGTAGAACAGCACCAGGTCCAGCGCGCAGAACACGCCGATCACCAGGGTCTCGAGGACTAGGAAGGCGATCAGGTACTCGTGCACCCGCTTGTCGATCGACTTCCAGGACGCGGCGATACAGATCGGCATCAGGAAGGCGGTCAGCAGCACGAACAGGATCGAGATCCCGTCCACGCCCATCCGGTAGCTGAGGCCCGCGAACCACGGCGCCTCCTCAAGGAACTGGAAGCCGGGGTTCGTCGGGTCGTACTGGGCGACCAGCAGCACCGAGAGCGCCAGGGTCGCCAGCGTCGTTATGAAGGCGATCCACTTGGACGCCTCGACGCTCTTGGCGTCGTCCCGGCCGCCGAACAGGCGCAGCGCCAGGATACCGGCCACGCCCACCAGCGGGGCGTAGGTGATGAGGGAGAGCAGCGGCATCTTCGGTCCCCCCTCAGACCGACCAGGCCCAGAGCGCGTAGGTCAGGAGACCCGCGACGCCGAGCAGCATGACGAAGGCGTAGTGGTAGACGTAGCCGGACTGCAGGCGCCCGGCGCCCTTGCCCACCTTGACCGACAGCGCCGAGACCCCGTCGGGGCCTAGCCCGTCGATGATCTTCTGGTCGCCGCCCTTCCAGAACAGGTCGCCCAGGAACTTCGCGCCCTTGACGAAGGTGAGCTGGTACAGCTCGTCGAAGAACCATTTGTTGTACAGGAAGGCGTAGAGCAGCCCGCCGTTGGCCGCGAGCTTCGCGCCCAGGCCCTCGCGCCAGATGTACATGTAGGCGGCGACCAGCAGGCCCAGCACGGACGCCACCAGCGGCGCCAGGATCACCCAGGCGGGGGCGTGGTGCGCCTCGGCGGCCGCTTCCGCGTGCTCGGGCGCAGGTCCGGCCGCCTCGGCCGCCGGCATGGCCGCTTCGGCGTGGGCTGCGGGCGCGGCGTGGACCGCCTCGCCGGCCGGTTCATGGTGCGCCACAGGCGCGTTATAGATGGCGCCTCTCCAGAACTCGGCCTTCTCGTCGCCGATGAACTGGTGGTGGAAGGCGAAGCCCGCCGCGATGGCGCCGACCGACAAGAGGATCAGCGGCAGGCGCATGCTCCACGGGCTCTCGTGCGGCAGGTGTGCGCCGTGGCCGTGGCCATGACCGTGGTCGGCCTCTGGCAGCGGCTCTGAGTGGGTCTCGTGCTGGGCGTCGCTGGCATGGTCGTCGTGCGCGCCGTGCGCGTGGTCGCGGTTATGCCAGTGATGCTCCAGGTCCTCGCTCGTCCAGCGGGCATGGCCGTTGAACGTGAAGAACGCCACCCGCCAGGAATAGAAGGCGGTCAGCCCCGCCACGAAGATGCCGATCACGAAGGCGAAGTAGCCCATGGGGACCCCCGCCTGGCCGCCCTCCCAGGCCGCATGGATGATCGCGTCCTTCGAGTAGAAGCCGGCGAAGCCCCAGTCGACGAACGGGACGCCCAGGCCGGTGATGGCGATGGTCCCGATGGTCATCACCGCATAGGTGATGGGCAGGTGCTTCGAGAGCGCCCCGTAGCGGCGCATGTCCTGCTCGTGCGCCATGCCGTGGATCACCGAGCCGGCGCCCAGGAACAGAAGCGCCTTGAAGAAGGCGTGGGTGAACAGGTGGAACATTGCCGCCTGGTAGGCCCCCACTCCGGCGGCGAAGAACATGTAGCCGAGCTGCGAGCAGGTCGAATAGGCGATCACCCGCTTGATGTCGTTCTGCGTCAGGCCGACGGTCGCGGCGAACAGGGCCGTCACCGCGCCGATCACCGTCACGATGGTCTTGGCCACCGGGGCATATTCGAACATCGGCGAGAGCAGGCAGACCATGTAGACGCCGGCCGTCACCATGGTGGCGGCGTGGATCAGCGCCGACACGGGCGTCGGGCCTTCCATGGCGTCGGGTAGCCAGGTGTGGAGGAAGAACTGCGCCGACTTGCCCATGGCGCCGACGAAGAGCAGCGCGCAGGCCAGGTCCACGAGGCTGAAGCGCCAGTTCCCGAAGTCCCAGCCCTGGCCGACGCTGGCCTGGATCAGCGGGAACAGCTCCGAGAAGGTGATCGTGCCGTACGCCCAATAGACGGTCATGATCCCGAGGGCGAAGCCGAAGTCGCCCACGCGGTTGACCACGAACGCCTTGATGGAGGCCGCGTTGGCCGTGTCCTTGTGGTGCCAGAAGCCGATCAGGAGGTAGCTCGCCAGGCCCACGCCTTCCCAGCCGAAGAACAGCTGCATGAAGTCGGCGGCGCTGATCAGCGCCAGCATGGCGAAGGTGAAGAGCGACAGGTAGGCGAAGAACCGCGGCTTGGCCGGATCGTCCGCCATGTACCCCCACGAATAGAGGTGCACGAGCGACGACACCGTCGTCACCACCACCAGCATCACGGCGGAAAGTCCGTCCAGGCGGAACGCCCAGTTCGAGACGAAGTCGCCCACGTGGATGAAGGGCGCGTAGGTGACGGTGAAGGGCTCCAGCCCGCCCCAGGTCCACTGCGAGAACACAACCCACGACAGGATGGCCGAGAGGAACAAGAATCCCGTGGTGACGGCCATCGACGGCTTGTCGCCGATGAGCTTGCCGAACAGGCCCGCGGTGATCGCACCGATCAGCGGGCCGAACAGGATGACGGTGACGAGGACTTCTGCGCTCACGACCGGATCAGCCCTTCATCATCGAGGCGTCGTCCACGGCGATGTCGCCGCGGTTGCGGAAGAAGGTGACGAGGATGGCCAGGCCCACGGCCGCCTCGGCGGCGGCCACGGTAAGCACGAACATGGCGAAGATCTGCCCCGTCAGGTTCCCCAGATAGACCGAGAAGGCCACCAGGTTGATGTTCACCGCGAGCAGCATCAGCTCGATCGACATCAGGATGACGATGATGTTCTTGCGGTTCACGAAGATGCCGAAGACCCCGATGGTGAACAGGATCGCGGCGACCGCGAGATAGTGCGCGAGGCCGACAGTCATTCCCCGATCCCTTCGCCCGGCTTCAGCTTGACGATCTTCATGCCGGTCTTGGGCGTACGCGCCACCTGGTCGGCCACGACCTGGCGGCGGACGCCGGGCTTGTGGCGCAGGGTCAGGACGATCGCCCCGATCATCGCCACCAGCAGCACCAGGCCGGCCGCCTGGAAGAAGTAGATGTAGTCCGTGTAGAGGATCCGCCCGATCGCCTCGGCGTTCGAGAACGCGCCGTCGCCCGCCGCCATCGGCGTGTCGGAGCCCTTGGCCGCCCCGCGGCTGGCCACCGTCGAGGACACCAGCACCATCTCCGCGGCCAGGAAGGCGGCGATCAGCAGGCCCAGCGGCATGTAGCGGGCGAAGCCTTGCCGCAGGGCGGCGAAGTCCACGTCCAGCATCATCACCACGAACAGGAAGAGCACGGCGACCGCGCCGACGTAGACCACCACCAGCAGCATCGCCAGGAACTCCGCGCCCATCAGCACGAAGAGCCCCGCCGCCGAGAAGAAAGCCAGGATCAGCCACAGCACCGAGTGCACCGGGTTGCGGGCCGAGACCACGCAGAATCCGGCCGCCACGGTCACCGCCGACATTAGGTAGAATGCGATCGCCTGCAGGGCCATTCGGCTCTCTTACGTCCCTCGGTTACCCCTTGATCGTCATCACCCGGCTCGTCCGGGTGATCCATGAACACAGGTCTCTCCGCAGTGTTCATGAGTGGTCCGGACCAGCCGGGCCACGACGTCCGATTTGCTCAGCGGAATCGCGCCGCCTCTCTAGCGATACGGCGCGTCCAGTTCCAGATTCTTCGCGATCTCCCGTTCCCACCGGTCGCCGTTATCGAGGAGGCGCGCCTTGTCGTAGTAGAGCTCCTCGCGGGTCTCCACGGCGAACTCCAGGTTCGGGCCTTCCACGATGGCGTCCACCGGACAGGCCTCCTGGCACAGGCCGCAGTAGATGCACTTCACCATGTCGATGTCGTAGCGGGTCGTCCGGCGCGAGCCGTCCGCCCGGGGCTCGGCCTCGATGGTGATCGCCTGCGCCGGACAGACAGCCTCGCACAGCTTACAGGCGATGCACCGCTCCTCGCCGTTGGGATAGCGGCGCAGCGCGTGCTCGCCGCGGAACCGCGGGCTCTGTGGGTTCCGCTCGTGCGGGTACTGCACGGTCTTCTTCGGCGCGATCATGTACTTCATGCCCAGGCCGAAGGCGCCGGCGAAGTCCAGGAGCGCTGCGCCCTTCAGGGCCTGTCCGATCCGGTTCAGCATCACTCTTTCTCGCAGGCGTAGTCGTGCAGGTACTTGGGATCGCCGTTGCGTTGCAGCTTCAGCGCCCCGCCCTTGGCCGCGCAGTCCGCCTGCGCCGCCTTGATCTCGTCGTAGGTCGCAAGGCCCCCGGCCTGGCCGAAGCCGGCGCTACCCATGCAGGCGCTCAGGCCCAGCGCGGCCAGGATTACGACAGCCTTCATCCGACCGGCCCCCGGAAATAGACCAGCCAGCCGGCTACGAGGCAGACGGCGGCCAGCGACGTCGGCAGGAAGATCTTCCAGCCCAGCCGCATCAGCTGATCGTAGCGGTATCGGGGGACGATCGCCTTCACCATGGCGAACATGAAGAAGAAGAAGATGACCTTCCCGAAGAACCACATGAAGTAGAAGAAGCTGGCCGCGGTCGCCGGCCAGGCGTCGGTGAACCCGGTCGGGAACGGAGCGTGCCACCCGCCGAAGAACAGGACGGTGATCAGCGCGCACATCAGCACGATGTTCGCGTACTCGCCGATCATGAAGAGCAGGTACGGGGTGGAGGAGTATTCCACCTGGTAGCCGGCCACGAGTTCCGACTCCGCCTCGGGCAGATCGAACGGAGGACGATTCGTCTCCGCCAGGGCGGAGATGAAGAAGATCACCGACATCGGGATCATCACCAGCGCGCCGACCAGCCCCCCCAGGCCGCCGCCGCCGCCCAGGACGTTCCAGTTCCAGAAGCCTCCGGCCTGCCGGTCGACGATCGTGGTCAGGTTCATCGAGCCGGCCAGCAGGATCACCGTGATGATCACGAAGCCGATCGAAACCTCGTAGCTCACCATCTGCGCGGCCGACCGCAGCGAGCCCAGGAACGGGTACTTCGAGTTGGACGCCCAGCCGCCCATGATGATGCCGTAGACGCCCAGCGAACTGATGGCGAACAGGTAGAGGATGCCGACGTTCAGGTCGGCCACCACCCAGCCGGGGGCCAGCGGCACCACGGCCCAGGCGCCGAAAGCCAGGATGAAGGTCAAGAGCGGCGCCAGCAGGAACACGCTCTTGTCCGCGCCGGCCGGGATCACGACCTCCTTCAGCACGAACTTGATGAAGTCGGCGAACGACTGCAGCAGGCCGAACGGGCCCACCACGTTGGGCCCCTTGCGCATCTGCACGCCGGCCCAGATCTTCCGGTCGGCCAACAGCAGGAAGGCGAGCGACAGCAGGATCCAGATGGTGACGGCCAGGATCTGGCCCACCGTCATCAGGGTCCATCCGAGCGGCGTGCTCCAGAATTCCATTGCGCCCTACTCCGCCGCCATCTTGGCCGCGCCCGAGGCGACGGCCGCGCACTCCGCCATCGTCACGCTGGCGCGGGCGATGGGGTTGGTCATGTAGAAGTCCTTCACCGGGCTCGCGAACGGCGCGTCCGAGACCTCGCCCTTCATGCCCAGCGCCGCGAAGTCCACGGCCGCCGGCGTCTCCGGCACGTAGCCGATGCGGCCGAACGTCGGATGGTCCGCGAACAGCTTCGCCCGCAGCTCGTCCAGGCTGTCGTAGGGCAGCTTGGCGCCGACGCGCTCGGAAAGCGCCCGCAGGATCGCCCAGTCCTCGCGGCCCTCGCCCTTCGGGAACACCGCGCGGAAGCCCATCTGCACGCGGCCTTCCAGATTCACGTAGAGGCCGTTCTTCTCGGTATAGGCTGCACCCGGCAGGATCACGTCGGCGCGGTGCGCGCCCGCGTCGCCATGCGTGCCCAGATAGACCACGAAGGCGTTCGTCTGCGTCAGATCGATCTCGTCGGCGCCCAGCAGGACCAGCAGATCCGCCCCGCCCTTCGCGACCAGCTCGCGCGCCGTCTTGCCCCCCTCGCCGGGGATGAAGCCCAGGTCAAGGCCGCCCACCCGGCTCGCGGCGGTGTGCAGCACGTTCCAGGTCATGCCGAACGTCTTCGCCACGCCCGCGGCCGCCGCCAGCACGGCGGCGCCGTCGGCCCGCGACAGGGCCCCCGCGCCCACGATGATCGCCGGCGCCTTGGCCTCCTTGAGGCCCTTCACGAAGTCGCTCCTCGACCGGGACAGTCCCGCGAGGCTCGCGGGCCCCGCGCCCAGGTGCTCGTAGTCGTAGGTCAGGTCGGCCGCCTCGCCGATCACGCCCACCTTCAGCGCCCCCGCCAGCCAGCGCTTGCGCAGCCGCGCGTTGAGCACCGGCGCCTCGAGCCGCGGGTTGGCCCCGACGATCAACACATAGTCCGCGTTTTCAATGCCCTGGATGGACGAGTTGAACAGCCAGCTCTCCCGCTGTCCGCCGCCCAGCGCCATGTCGTCCTGCCGACAGTCGAGGCTCGTGACGCCCATCCCACCGAACAGGTCCAGCGCGGCCTTCATGGACTCCGCGTCCTGCAGGTCGCCGGCGATCACGCCGATGCGGTCGGGGCTCGTCGCCTTGATCTTCCCCGCCACCACGTCCAGCGCCTCGGCCCACGTCGCGGGCTTCAGCTTGCCGCCCTCGCGCACATACGGCCGGTCCAGCCGCTGGCGGCTCAGGCCGTCCACGGCATAGCGGGTCTTGTCCGAGATCCACTCCTCGTTGATCGCCTCGTTGGTCCGCGGCAGCACGCGCAGCACCGCCGGCCCGCGGGCGTCCACCCGGATCGCCGAGCCCAGGGCGTCCATCACGTCGACGCTCTCGGTCTTCTTCAGCTCCCAGGGCCGCGCGTTGAAGGCGTACGGCTTCGAGGTCAGCGCCCCGACCGGGCACAGGTCGATCACGTTGGCGCTCAGTTCCGACGCCACGGCCTTGTCGAGATAGGTCGTGATTTCAACGTCTTCGCCGCGGGAGATGAGACCGATATCCGGCACGCCCGCCACTTCCGTGATGAACCGGACGCAGCGTGTGCACTGGATGCAGCGGGTCATGACCGTCTTGATCAACGGCCCCATGTACTTCTCTTCGACGGCCCGCTTGTTCTCGGCGTAGCGGGAATCGTCGCGGCCATAGCCCATGGCCTGGTCCTGCAGGTCGCACTCGCCGCCCTGGTCGCAGATCGGGCAATCCAGCGGGTGGTTGATCAGCAGGAATTCCATCACCCCGTGACGGGCCTTCTTCACCATCGGCGTATCGGTGAAGATCTCCTGCCCCTCGGCGGCCGGCAGCGCGCAGCTTGCCTGCGGCTTCGGCGGACCGGGCTTCACCTCGACGAGGCACATCCGGCAGTTGCCGGCGATGCTCAGCCGCTCGTGGTAGCAGAACCGGGGGATCTCCTTGCCGGCCAGCTCGCAGACCTGGAGGACGTTCATCCCCGCTTCGAACTCGACCTCGACCCCGTCGACCTTGGCTATGGGCATTCCGGTTACTCCGCCGCGATGCTGGCGCCGGCGTAGACGCCCTTGCGCGCGCGGTAGGTGTTGATGCGCTCCTCCACCTCGTGGCGGAAGTGGCGGAACAGGCCCTGGATCGGCCAGGCGGCCGCATCGCCCAGGCCGCAGATCGTGTGGCCTTCCACCTGACTGGCGACGTCGAGCAAGAGGTCGATCTCGGCCATCTCGGCCTCGCCGGTGACCATCCGCTCCATCACCCGCCACATCCAGCCGGTGCCCTCGCGGCATGGCGTGCACTGGCCGCAGCTCTCGTGCTTGTAGAAGTAGGCCGCCCGCGCGATCGCCTTGACCAGGTCGGCGTCCTTGTCGAACACGATCAGGGTGCCGGTGCCGAGGCCCGAGCCGCGCGCGGCCAGGTCCTCGTAGGTCATCACCGCCTCGTCGCACTCGGCCGCGGGAATCATGCGCACCGAGATCCCGCCGGGGATCACGGCCTTCAGGTTGCCCCAGCCGCCGCGAACCCCGCCCATATGCTCCTCGATGAGCTGGCGGACCGGGATGCCCACGGCGTCCTCGACCACGCAGGGCTTGTTCAGGTGGCCCGAGCCCGCGAACAGCTTGGTGCCCGTGGACTTCTCGGTGCCGAACTTGGCGAACCAGTCGGCGCCGCGCCGCAGGATCGTGCCCACGACGGAGATGGTCTCGACGTTGTTCACCGTCGTCGGGCAGCCGTAGATGCCGGCGCCAGCCGGGAACGGCGGCTTCAGCCGCGGCTGGCCCTTCTTGCCCTCAAAGCTCTCCATCAGGGCGGTCTCGTCGCCGCAGATGTAGGCCCCGCCGCCGTGCTGGATGCCGACGTCGACGTCGTAGCCGAGGATCGAGCCCTTCCCGAGCAGCTTCGCGTCGTAGGCCTGCTTGATCGCCGCCGTCAGCCGCTCGCGCTCGTGCACGTACTCGCCGCGGATATAGATGTAGGCCTGGTGCGAACGCATCGCCTTGCAGGCGATGACGCAGCCCTCGATCAGCAGGTGCGGATCGTTGCGCAGGATCTCGCGGTCCTTGCACGCCCCGGGCTCGGACTCGTCGGCGTTGACCAGCAGGTAGTGCGGCCGCTCACTCTCCTGCTTGGGCATGAAGGTCCACTTCAGCCCCGTGGCGAAGCCCGCCCCGCCCCGGCCGCGCAGGCCCGACGCCTTGATTTGGTCGCAGATCCACTCCGGCGTCTGGGCGACGATGTCCGCCGTCCCGTTCCACGCCCCGCGCGCCTTCGCCCCCTCCAGGGTCCAGTCATGGACGCCATAGAGATTGAGGAAGATGCGGTCCTTGTCGGCCAGGATGCCAGCCATCACGCCTTCTCCTTGGCCGGCTTCGGCGACTTCGGCGGCAGGTTCGGGATCTTGACCTTCTTGGCCAGCGAACCGTCGTAGAGCTTCTTGTCGGTGAGCGTCAGCGGCCCGCCCTCGGGCGCCGCGCCCTGGCGGCCGATCTGCGAGCCGGGCGGCGGCCGCTTGCCGGCGGCGAAGTCGTCGAGCAGCTTCTCGAAGCTCTCCGGCGTCAGGTCCTCGTAGTAGTAGTCGTTGATGGCGGCCATCGGGGCGTTCGAGCACGCGCCCAGGCACTCCACTTCCTGCCAGTAGAACTTGCCGTCCGCCGAGCGATGGTTCTGCGGCCCGATCCGGCGCTTGCAGACCTCCATCAGGGCTTCCGACCCGCGCGTCTGGCACGGCGTCGTACCGCACACCTGCACCAGCGCATGCGTGCCCACCGGCTCAAGCATGAACATGGTGTAGAAGGTCGCCACCTCCAGCACCCGGATCACCGGCATGCCGAGCAGATCGGCCACCGCGCGGATCGCGGGCTCGCTGATCCAGCCTTCCTGCTTCTGCACGAGCCACAGCACCGGCACCACGGCCGACTGCTGGCGGCCAGCCGGGAAGTTGGCCATCCAGGCCTTGGCCTTCTTCAGCGTGTCCGGTTGGAACTCGAACGAGGCCGGCTGATCGGGAGAAAGGCGACGGACGCTCACGCGGGCCTCACTTGCGGAAATCCACGCGGGCGATCTTGCCGCCGGCGATGGTGTAGATGGCGATCACCTGGAAGGCCTCGGTATCCCCGTCGCGGAACACGCGCTCGTGGTCGATAACCGTATCGCCGACGCAGATCCGGTTCGCGAGCTCGGCCCGGTTCTTCGGGAAGTCGGCGAACACCTGGGCGTACTTGGCGCGATAGGCCTCGAGGCCGCGAATCGTGACGTCGCCGTTCAGGTCGGCCACCACCACGTCGTCGGCGAAGAAGGCGCAGTGCGCGTCCAGGTCCTGGCGGTTGTAGGCGTCGAGCTGGCCGGCGGCCAGGTCGACGGGCTTCAGGGTCGCGGCGGCGGTCACCGGTCGATCTCCCCGAACACGATGTCCAGCGAGCCCAGGATGGCCGAGACGTCCGCCAGCATGTGGCCGCGGTTCATCCAGTCCATCGCCTGCAGATGCGGATAGCCCGGCGCGCGGATCTTCAGCCGGTAGGGCCGGTTGGTCCCGTCGCTCACCAGATAGACGCCGAACTCGCCCTTCGGCGCCTCGACGCAGGCGTAGACCTCGCCCGGCGGGGTCCGGTAGCCCTCGGTGAACAGCTTGAAGTGGTGGATCAGCGCTTCCATCGAGCGCTTCATCTCCCCCCGGCGCGGCGGGGCGATCTTGTTGTCCTCGGTGATCACAGGCCCGGGCGTCTTCAGCAGACGCTCGCAGCATTGCTTCATGATCTTCGTCGACTCCCGCATCTCCTGCATGCGGCAGAGATAGCGGTCGTAGCAGTCGCCGTTGACGCCGAGCGGAATGTCGAACTCGAAGTCGTTGTAGCACATGTAGGGCTGCGACCGACGCAGGTCCCACGGGATCCCCGAGCCGCGCACCATCACGCCCGAGAAGCCCCAGGCGATCGCCTCGTCCTTCGTCACCTTGCCGATGTCGACGTTGCGCTGCTTGAAGATGCGGTTGTCGGTGATCAGGCCTTCGATGTCGTCGCAGATCCTCGGGAAGTGGTCGCACCAGTCGGAGATGTCGCGCACCAGCGCCTCCGGCAGGTCCTGGCGCACGCCGCCGACGCGATAGTAGTTGGCGTGCATCCGCGCGCCCGAGGCGCGCTCGTAGAACACCATCAGCTTCTCACGCTCCTCGAAGCCCCAGAGCGGCGGCGTGAGCGCACCGACGTCCATGGCCTGGGTCGTGACGTTCAGCAGGTGGTTCAGGATGCGGCCGATCTCGTCGTACAGCACGCGGATCAGCTGCCCGCGGATCGGAACCTCGACGCCCAGCAGCTTCTCGATCGCCAGGCAGTAGGCGTGCTCCTGGTTCATGGGCGCCACGTAGTCGAGGCGGTCCATGTACGGGATCGTCTGCTGGTAGGGCCGCGCCTCGATCAGCTTCTCCGTGCCCCGGTGCAGCAGGCCGATGTGCGGGTCCACCCGCTCCACCACCTCGCCGTCCAGCTCCAGCACCAGACGCAGCACGCCGTGCGCCGCCGGGTGCTGCGGGCCGAAGTTGATGTTGAACTTGCGGACCTTGGTCTCGCCGTCGACGAGCTGCAGGTCGTTGTCGAAGCCGCCCAGGTTGGAAGCTTCCGCGGGAGCGTTGGCGCCGGTCATGATTTCACCTCGCCCTTCTCGTCGCCGGGCAGGATGGGGGCGAAGCCGCGTTCGACGCCTTCCCACGGGGACAGGAAGTCCCAGTTGCGCCACTCCACCGACTTCACGGGCTCATAGACCACCCGCTTCAGCTCCTCGTCGTAGCGGACCTCGACGTAGCCGGTCATCGGGAAGTCCTTCCGCAGCGGGTGGCCGTGGAAGCCGTAGTCGGTGAGGATCCGGCGCAGGTCCGGGTGGCCCTCGAAGAAGATGCCGTACATGTCGAACGCCTCGCGCTCGTACCAGTCGGCCGCCGGGAAGACGCCGGTCACCGACGGCACGGCGATGTCTTCGTCCGTCTGCACCTTGATTCGCACCCGCTGGTTCTGGGTCATCGACAGCAGGTGGTAGACGACGTCGAAGCGCCGCTCGCGCTCGGGATAGTCCGCGCCGCACAGGTCGATCAGCTGGTGGAAGCCGTACTGGTCGCGCAGTTGCGTCAGCGCCTGGACGATCCGGTGCGCCGGCCCGTGAAGGGTCAGCTCACCGAACGCCACATGCGCCGACGTGATCGCCCCGGTCGAATTGGCGACCATCGCTTGGCCGAGCTTCTCCAGCGCCTTGTCGGAAACCGGCCAGCTCATCGCACGATGGTCCCCGTGCGGCGGATCTTCTTCTGCAGCTGCAAAACGCCGTAGACCAGCGCTTCCGCCGTCGGCGGGCAGCCGGGCACATAGACGTCGACCGGCACGATCCGGTCGCAGCCGCGCACGGTCGAATAGCTGAAGTAGTAGTAGCCGCCGCCGTTGGCGCAGCTGCCCATGCTGATCACGTACCGTGGCTCGGGCATCTGGTCGTAGACCTTGCGCAGCGCCGGGGCCATCTTGTTCACCAGCGTGCCGGCGACGATCATCACGTCGCTCTGCCGCGGCGAGGCGCGCGGCGCGAAGCCGTACCGCTCCAGGTCGTAGCGCGGCATCGAGGCCTGCATCATCTCGACGGCGCAGCAGGCCAGGCCGAACGTCATCCACATCAGCGAGCCCGTTCGGGCCCAGGTGATCAGGTCGTCGACCCCGGCGGTCACGAAGCCCTTGTCGGCCAGCCGCTGCGACACGCCGTCGAAGAACGGGTCGTGCTTCTGGGGGTCATAGCCCTCCACGGTGGAACGAGCGGCGGATCCCGCCGGAACGATCACTCCCATTCCAGGGCTCCCTTCTTCCACTCGTAGATGAAGCCCACCGTCAGCACGCCCAGGAAGGTCATCATCGACCAGAAGGCGTACTGCGCCGTCTCCGGCGGCAGCTTCATCAGCGCCACCGCCCACGGGAACAGGAAGGCCACTTCCAGGTCGAAGATGATGAACAGGATCGACACCAGGTAGAACCGGACGTCGAACTTCATCCGCGCATCGTCGAAGGCGTTGAAGCCGCACTCGTAGGACGACAGCTTCTCGGGGCCGGCCGCCTTCGGCGCGAGCACCGTCGCCGCCAGGATGAAAACGACGCCCAGCACCGCCGCGATTCCGAGGAAGATCGCGATGGGCAGGTACTCAAGCAGGAAGGCGTTCATGGGGTCTCCGGCGGGGACTCGCGGCGCCCTTCTAGACCGATCAATCCGGTGTTTCAAACCCGCCTTGTGCGGCGCGAAATGACGCGGGCGCGAATACCTGAGAACGCTTCGCAATCGAGGCGGGGAAGGCCCGGCGACACGCCCGCCGGCCTCGGGACGATAACGCTGTCACGCCAATCCGCCCTTGCAACTTGTGCAATGCCTGCGGCAGCGTTGCACGGGGGGCGCGCCGACATTCGGGCGGGCCGATTGGAACCGCTCAGAAGGACCACCCGCCGGGTGGAAGTGCGTGATGCCCGCCACGTCCGTTTCGTCCACTAGCACGGGCGTCTCCACCCTCGACGCCATCGACAGCGGCAAGCGCTGGTCGGGCGAGATCACGTTGAACCGGGTGGACCCCACCGACGTCACCGAGCTTGCACGCTTCGAAGAGGAGTTGCCGGCCCCCTACGTGACGGACGGCCGAGGGCTTACGGACTACATGTGGAACCAGGTCGTGGCCAATCTGGAGGTGCTGCAGGGCTACGCCGACGTCACCTATGCGATCACCAACGCATCCGACGCCAACTACTTCGTCAGCGACTTCACCAATCCGGACAACCCCAACAACCCGGGCATCGCCGCCGAGCCCGGCAACGGTCCGATCCTGGCGTTCAACGTGCACACCTGGTGGGACTACTCCGACCAGTTGCAGGAATGGATCGTCCTGCACGAGCTCGGCCATGTCCTCGGCCTGCACCATGTGCAGAACCTGCCGGCCCAGCTCGACTACAGCCAGTACACCATCATGTCCTACAACTGGTATCAGCTCGGCGACGCCGATTACGGCGAGGGCCTGCCGCTGACGCCCATGGCCCTGGACGTGGCCCTGCTGCAGGCCAAGTACGGCGCGGCGATCGCCAACGCCACGGCCACCACCTACGCCCTCAGCAACTTCACCCTCGATCGCGACGGCGCCGACGGGTTCGTTCAGAACGGCGGCGGCTACATCTGCATCTGGGACAGCGGGGGCGCCGACACGATCGTCTGCGCGGGGCCCCAGGCGGCCGTCATCAACCTCAACGCGGCGACCCTGGACGTCACCCAGCCCCAGAACGAGCTCGCCGACCTGCTGGGCGATGTGGCCCAGGCGTCCCGGGTCGTGGCCGGCTGGTCCGCCCAGGCCCGCGAGGAGCTGCTGGACCCGTTCCGGCACGCGGGCGGCTTCTTTTCCTCGTTCCTGGCCGGCGGACAGCGGGCGCCGGGCGGCTACACCATCGCCAAGGGCGCCGTCATCGAAGCGGCGACCGGCGGGTCCGGCGACGACCTGCTCATCGGCAACACCGTCGACAACCTCCTTCGTGGAGGCGGCGGCCGCGACGACCTCTTCGGAGGCGCGGGACACGACAGCCTCGACGGTGGCGCGGGCGACGATGCGGCCTACGGCGGGACGGACAACGACACCCTCTCCGGCGGCGACGGGACCAACTACCTGCGCGGCGACGAGGGGAACGACTCGATCGTCGGCGGCTCGGGCTTCGACGACATCAACGGCAACATGGGGAACGACACCTGCGTCTCCGGCGGCGGCGACGACTGGGTGGTCGGCGGCAAGGACAACGACAGCCTGTCGGGCTCGGACGGCCACAACCTCGTCTACGGCAACCTCGGGAACGACACCTGCGAAGGCGGGGCCGGGAACGACGTCGTCCGCGGCGGCCAGAACGACGACCTGATCAACGGCGGGGCGGGCGACGACTACGTCTCGGGCGACAAGGGGAACGACACCGTCACCGGCGGGACCGGCGCGGACCTGTTCCACACCTTCGGGGACGCCGGCCTCGACCGCGTCACGGACTTCAGCATTGCGGAAGGCGACCGCGTCCTGCTGGACCCCGGCACGCAATACACCGTGGCCCAGTCGGGCGCCGACACCGTCATCTCCATGACCGGCGGCGGCCAGATGATCCTCGTCGGCGTCCAGATGAGCAGCCTCACCGACGGCTGGATCTTCGGGGCCTGAGGCCGCCGTGCGCCTTGGCCGCACACTCTGGCGTTGACACGATTCCGACAGCCCCATATGAGGGCCGCCTTCGCAGCGCCGGACGGCTCTGTGCGGGTGTAGCTCAGTTGGTTAGAGCGCCGGCCTGTCACGCCGGAGGTCGCGGGTTCGAGCCCCGTCACTCGCGCCACGTCCCCGTTGGCGAGATCCCCGGTTTCCCGCACATGCACCTGACGCCAGGCGCTGTTCGTCGCCTTCGGAGCGTCATCCATGTCCTTTCGCGCCACCCATCCGGCGCTGGCCCGCGCCCTCGACGCCCAGGGCTATCGCGAACCCACCGCCGTGCAGGCCGCCGTCCTCGAGGCGCCTGCCGGCCGCGACCTCCTGGTTTCGGCTCAGACCGGCTCGGGCAAGACCGTCGCCTTCGGCCTGGCCGCCGCGCCCACGCTGCTGGGCGAGGCCGAGCGCTTCGGCCGCGCGGAGGCGCCCCTGGCTCTGGTCATCGCCCCTACCCGTGAGCTGGCCCAGCAGGTCGCCCGCGAGCTGACCTGGCTCTACGCCGACGCCGGCATCCGGCTCGCCACCTGCGTCGGCGGCATGGACCCGCGCGCCGAGCAGCGCGCGCTGAGCGCCGGCGCCCATGTGGTCGTGGGCACCCCCGGCCGCCTGCGCGACCACCTGGAGCGCGGCAACCTCGACCTCTCGGCCCTAAAGGTCGTGGTGCTCGACGAGGCCGACGAGATGCTCGACATGGGGTTCCGCGAGGACCTCGAGGCGATCCTCGACACCTCCCCCGCCGAACGCCGCACCTTCCTGTTCTCGGCCACCATCGCCCGCGAGATCGCCGCCCTGGCCAAGCGCTACCAGCGCGACGCCCACCGCATCGACACCCTGCGGCGCGACGAGGCCCACGGCGACATCGCCTACCGCGCCGTCCGCATCGCCCCGACCGAGGTGGAGACCGCGATCGTCAACGTCCTGCGCTATTTCGAGAGCCCCGGCGCCCTGATCTTCTGCGCCACCCGCGAACGCGTCCGCCACATGCACGCGGCCCTGCGCGAGCGCGGCTTCTCCGTCGTGCAGCTCTCGGGTGAACTCTCACAGAAAGAGCGGTCCGAGGCGCTCCAGGCTCTGCGCGACGGTCACGCCCGCGCCTGCATCGCCACCGACGTCGCCGCCCGCGGCCTCGACCTGCCCGACCTGGGCCTCGTGATCCACGCCGACCTGCCGGCCAACACCGCCGGCCTCCTCCACCGCAGCGGCCGCACGGGCCGCGCGGGCCGCAAGGGCGTCTCGGTCGTCATGGTCCCCCATTCCAAGCGCCGCCAGGCCGAGCGCCTGCTGCAGGCCGCCGGCGTCGACGCCGAATGGTCCGGCCCGCCCCTGCCCGAGGAGATCCGCGCCAAGGACCAGTCCCGCCTGCTCGAGGCCCCGATTCTCACCGAGCCGCCGAACCCCGAAGACCTTGAGCTCGCTCAGCGCCTCTTGGCCGAGCGCGGTCCCGAGGCCGTGGCCGCGGCCCTGGTGCGCCTCTATCGTTCGCGCCTGCCCGCACCCGAGGAGATGCTGCCCGATCGCGGCGGCGAGCCGCGTCCGCTTCGCCCCGAACGCCAGGCCCAGATCCAGTCCGCCGACGGCGCCTGGTTCCGGCTGCCCATCGGCCGCGCCAAAAACGCCGATCCCAAGTGGCTGGTGCCGCTCATTTGCCGCCTGGGCCACGTCACCAAGAAGGACATCGGTCTGATCCGCATCTTCGAGCGCGAGACCCTGTTCCAGATCGGGTCCGACGCCGAGTCCCGCTTCCGCGAGGCGGCCAAGGCCGCGGCCGACGGCGGCGACCTGCGCGTCACTCCGGCCGAGGCCCCATCGGACTCGCAGGGTCCCCGCCGTCCCGGCCCGCCCCGGAGGGGGCCGCCCCGCAGGGGGCCGCCGCGGCGGGGCCCAAAGGCCTAGCCCCTACTCCCCCGGCCGGTAGGTGCGCTCCACGTGACCGGCCAGCTCCTCGGGGTGGAAATAGACCTTCCGCAGGTTCCCGTCGGCATAGCGCTGCGCCTGGTCGTTGAAGTGCGGGCTCTGCGGGTCCCCGCTCTCGCCGCCGGCCGAGACGGCCACCGCCTTCACCATCGGCGCGAACTCCACCACGGCCACGAAGCTGTTGCCGCTCGTCCCGTAGTACCGCTTGGTCCCCGGATAGCGCCGGGCTCCGAACGAGGCGAGCGAGCCCCACTGGCCCGACGTGAAGGGCACGGCGATCGACGGCTTGGAATCCTCGAAGTCCTGCACGATGTCGCCCGTCAGGCGCTGGAACCGGTTGATCTCGCCCCACGGCGTGCGCCAGGTCCCGAAGTCGGCGGCGAGCCGGTCCGAGGCCTGGGCCAGCGCCGCCAGCTTCTCCGCCGGGGTGCTCCGCTCCACCATGAAGCGATAGGTGTTCATCTCGGCCGCCTTGGCCTGCGGCGCGGCCATGGCCCACAGCGCCTCGCCCCAGAACACCGCCAGCGAGGTCTCGACGGACTCGCGGCTCCAGGTGAAGTCCCAGGCCGCCAGCGCGGCGATCTCCTCGGCCAGCCGGGCCTTCAGCGGGTCGCCTTCGTCCGCGTCGCGGTGCGCCGCAACCAGCCCCGGGACCAGCTCCGCGAAGGCCGTGAGATAGGGGTCGTAGGCCGCCGCCTGCAGCCGCTCCAGCGTCCACAGCTCGTCGCCGTTCAGCACCCGCAGGGCGTGGCGGCCCCGGGGGGTCTCGCCGAAGGTGTCCATGTAGCGGGGGAAGTCCGCCTGCCGCGGGCTCTCGTCGCCGGCCGCCGAATACGGCCAGTTGTTGGTGTTGTACGCCCAGCCGCCGTGCGGATTGATCACCCGCGGAGCCTCGGCCAGCTCGTGCAGCCCGTTCCAGTCGGTCGCCGGGTCCGCGCCGTCGACGGGCTTGGTGTAGTCGAACCGGTCGTCACGCCGCGGGATGAACTGCGGGTGCAGGTACGCCGTCTGGCCCTTGCTGTCGGCGAACAGGGTGTTGTTCGACGAATTGGCCTTCAGCTCCGCCACCTCCAGGAAGCTCTGCAGGTCATGCGCCTTGGTCCGCAGGAACGACTGCTGCAGCGCCTCGACCGGCCGGTGCATCATGGCGAAGGCGATCCACCTGTCCCCCTCGGCGCGCACGATTGGCCCATGGTGGGTGCGATAGGTCGTGAAGGCGCGGCTCGCCATCGACCCGTCCGCCGCCCGGAAGCGCAGGGTGATCTCGCGGGTCTCCACCGGCCGGGCCGCGTCGCCATAGAGATAGGTCATCCCCTCCGGCCCGCGCACGATCGTCTCGGCGAACTCGTCCACCACGTCGACGCCGCTCGAGGTGTGCATCCACCCGGCGTCGGCGTTGAAGCCCTGGTAGACGAAGAACTGCCCCCAGGTGACCGCCCCATAGGCGTTCAGCCCCTCGTCGCTCGTCATCTGCAGCTCCGAGCGGAAGAAGAACGAGGTGTGCGGATTGATCAGCAGCAGGGCGTTCCCGCCGCGCGTGATCTGCGGGCCGATGGCGATCCCGTTCGACCCCGAGGGCTCCTTGAACGCCAGCGGGTCCTCCACCGCCGCGATCTTTGTCCCCCCGTAGAACGCCGCCAGCTCGGCAAGCCCGATCCGCTCGATGTCGCCGCCGATGCTGCCCTCGGTGAACGACAGCGCCATCCAGGGCTCGAACCGCGTCAACACCTTCGGCTTGGTCTGCGGATGGGTGGCCAGGTAGAAGTTCAGCCCATCCGCCCAGGCCTCCATCAGCGCCCGCAGCCACGCCGGGCTCTTCGCATAGTCCGCCTTCAGCCCCGCCTCGTCGTAGTAGAGGCGCTGGCGCAGGTCCTGCCAGATCGCCGTCTCGCCCTCCGCCTCCGCCATCCGGCCTAGGGCGGTGAGGTAGTTCGTCTCCACCCGATTGAAGTCGTCCTCGGCCTGCGCGTAGGCCATGCCGAACACCGCGTCGGCGTCGGTCTTGCCCTTCACGTGGGCGATACCCCAGTCGTCGCGGGCGATGGTGATCCGGGCGGCCTGGGCGCGCCAGTCGGCCATCTCGTCGGCGACGGCGGCGGCCGGGACCAAGAGCCCGAGCGCCAGGGCGAAGACGGCGATGCGCAAGGGGGTCCCTCCGGCTGCGAGCGCCCAACCTCGCCGGGGCGCCACGGCCTTGTCCACCCCATCCGCGCCGTTCGATGCGGCGACGCTTGGTGGCGGGGCGGACTCACGCTCTCATGATGTTAGGGGCCAGTCCGGAGCCTTTGGGTCAGATGTCAGAAGCCACCTACGTCGCCTTCGTCCCGAACGCCAAGCGCGCCAAGCTGCGCTCGGTGCTGCAGTCCGAAGACACCGGCGCCATCACCTGGCGTGAGCGCAAGGTCCTCTTCGGCAGCGAGTTCTACTTCTCCGGCCCGTCGCGTCTCGCACGCGCCGCGCACGCCTACGTCAGTCACTGGGTCGCCGCCCACTGAGTTCGTAGCAGCGGTATGCACATTGAGCGCCGCCGGATCCCGGCGGCGCTTTCGGCGCTTGAGCAGATACTGACTCTCGCTTGAAAAGCGACAACTATTCGCGCGGAAGGCGATCCTGTGTCGGGCGGCCGACACGCCTCACCGACGTGTGACCGGACGGCGCCGAAAATGGGGCGTTGGCCCGGAACAATCGCCCCATGGCCGGGTTCTTGAGCCCGCAGGTCCCTCCCGGACCGGTGACGCGTTTGCGTTTGGGCTGATCTAGCCGGGGTCGCGGTGGGCGACAGCCGGCAGGGCACGGAGTTCAAGATGAAAAGACTATTGGCCGCGACAGCGGCGACAGGTGTCCTTGCGTTCGCCGGGGTGGCGTCCGCTGCGACCTACGTCGATGCTTGGACGGTCTCACCGACCGGCGCCATCTCCGTCGCATTCGGAGATAACGGGCTGGATATCCCGGGGGCCGAATCTATCCCGGGTGAAACGACCACGACGCATGTCTACGACCCCGTCACGGACGCGTTCACCGACACCTTCTCGTTCGAGCTGCCGACCGGCTTGGTGGGCTTCAGCCTCAGCTCGATCGGCTTCGCGTCGAACACATCGCTCTACAACGTCGCGATGGACTTCAACGGCACGAATATCGCCGTCCAGCAGACCGCGAACGGTTCGGGCGGTTTCAGCTACACTGCGCTCAGCGGCGCCTTCAACATCGCCGCCGGCGGCCCGCAGTTGCTGACGATCTCGGGCACGGGCGGCCCGGACGCTGTCTTCAGCGGCACGGCCACCTTCGAGCCCCAGGCCGCGATCCCCGAGCCGGGCGCCTGGGCGCTGATGATCCTGGGCTTCGGCGGCGCCGGCGCCATGCTGCGCCGCGGACGCAATCGGACGGCCTTCACGGCCGCCTGATCCTCCCCATCCCGATCGATCGAGACCGCGCCCCTTCCCCAAGGGGGCGCGGTCTCTTTTATTGTCTTAAGGCCGGGCTTCCAGGACCATGTTGGTCATGGTCTCCGCCGCCCGGCGCACGCGCGTGAACCCGGCTTCGTTGAGGATCTGCGTCAGGCGCTTCTCGCCCGCCTGCGCGCCCAGCGCCAGGCCCGGCCCCTGCGACCGCGCCGCCGGCGTGCAGATCAGGGTGGAGGCCGAGTAGAAGACCTGGCCCACCACATGCAGATTCTCGGCCAGGGTGTCGCCGGCCAGAGGCTCCACCAGCATCAGCGTTCCGTCGGGCTTCAGCGTCTCGCGGATGTGCCGCGCGGCGCCCACGGGGTCACCCATGTCGTGCAGGGCGTCGAACATGCACACGAGGTCGAGGTCGCGCGCGTCGTAGTCCTGCGCCGAGGCGGTGATGAAGCGGGCGTTGGCGACGACCCCGGCCTCCTCCGCCTTGAGCGCCGCCTCGACGATGGACGGCGCGTGGAAGTCGACCCCCAGGAACTGCGACTTCGGGAAGGCCTTGGCCATCAGCACCGTGGATGAGCCATGCCCGCAGCCCACGTCCGCCACCTGGGCGCCGGCCTGCAGCTTCTCGACCACACCGTCCAGTGCGGGCAGCCAGTTCTCCACGAGGTTCGCCATATAGCCCGGACGGAAGAACCGGTCGGTGCCGCAGAACTGGCAGCTGTGATGCTCGCCCCAGGGGCGCCCGGCGCCTGACCGCAGGATCTCGACGGCCTTCTCGTGGGTCGCGAATTGCGCCACTGCGACCTGGAAGAAGCCCTGGAGGCAGGCGGGATGGCCCTCGCCCGCCATCACGATCGCCTGTTCGGGCGTGAGCGAGAACGTCTCATCCTCCGGATGATAGGTGACGTACTCGGCGGCCGCCTGGGCGCTCAGCCATTCGCGCAGGTAGCGTTCGTCCACCTTCGCGGACCGCGCCAGTTCCCCGACACTGGACCTGCCGCGGTCGCGCAGGGCGCGGTAGATGCCGGTCTGGTCGCCCATGTAGGCCAGCAGCACGCCCAGCGCCGAGGCCGCATCGGCCGTGGCCTTGCCGGCCAGTTCCATCAACCGTTGTTCGTTCGGCTGGGCGATAGGTGTTATCGTGTTCATCGTCTGCTCCTTGCGCGCCTCCGAGGGCCCGCTTTCCACTCGCGTCGTTCGCGTTGGGCCCACCTAGGACTGGGGCGTCGCAGGCGGAATGATCGATCGTCCGGGATTTCCGACCGATCGTCGGGAACAGGCTGAAGGGGTGTGACCCATGGGGGGTGTCCCCACCGAGATCCTCTCCGATGTGCTGCGCGCGATCCGGCTGACGGGTGCGGTCTTCTTCGAGGTCGACGCCACCTCGCCGTGGGCGGCCGAGGCGCCGCCGGCCAGCGTCCTGGGGCCGCTGGTGATGCCCGGCGCGCGCCAGGTCATCGAGTATCATGTCGTGCTCTCCGGCCGCGGCTGGGCGCGCCGGCTGTGCGATAACGCCGATGGCGAGGCCGTCGAACTCGGCCCGGGGAGCATCGTCATGTTCCCGCAGGGCGACGCCCATGTGCTTTCCAGCCGCCCCGGCATGCGCGCAGACCCTGAGTTGAGCGTCTATCGCCAGCCAAGGCCGGACGAGCGCCTGCCCTTCGCCCTGGTCCAGGGCGGCGGCGGGCCTGAGCGCACCCGCATCGTCTGCGGCTTCCTCGGCGCCGACGCCCTGCCCCTCAACCCGCTCCTGCAGGCGCTGCCGCCTCTGGTCCATGTCTCCGGCGGCGTTTCCGAGGACGGCGGTTGGCTGGGCGCGCTGATCGAAGCGGCGCTCGACGAAAGCAGGGGCGAGCGCCTGGCGTCCAGCGGCGTCCTGGCGCGGCTCAGCGAACTGATCTTCATCGAGGCGATCCGGCGGTATGCCGAGGGTCTTCCGGACCAGTCCTCGGGCTGGCTGGCCGCGCTCGCCGACCCCCAGATCGGCCTTGCGATCGGCAAGCTGCACGCCCGGTCGGCCGAGCCCTGGACCCTCGCCGCCCTGGCGCGCGAGGTCGGGCTTTCGCGCTCGGTGCTCGCCGAACGGTTCGTCGCCCAGCTGGGCGTCCCGCCCATGACCTACCTGCAGAACTGGCGCATGCAGGTCGCCGAAGGCCTGCTGCGCGACGGCGCTCGATCGATCGCCGACGTCGCGTGCGAGGTCGGCTACGCCTCGGAAGACGCCTTCAGCCGCGCCTACAAACGCTGCACCGGCCAGTCGCCGTCCGCCCGCCTGAAGCGCGGGTCAGAGATTCCGTCGGCAGCGGCATAGCGCCCGGCCGCCGGCTTGGCCTATTGAGCGCCCCATGTCGTCCGTCCTCGCCTGGGCCGCCCGCGCGTCCCTCTTTTTCGTCCTTGCGGTGGCCACGGCCGGCGCGCTCGACCCGCACCACAACGCCGCCCGCTTCGCCCCGCCGCCCGACGTGGTCGAGCATGTCGTTTATGGCTTCCTGCTCACCTTACTGACGATCGCCAGCTTCCCGCGCGCGAATCCCTGGCTGATCGGCGCCGGCTTCTTTGCCCTCGGCGCGGGCTTCGAAGCGCTGCAGATCGTCGGCTGGGTCTCGGGCACGTTCCAGTTCCGCGACCTCGCCGCAAACGTCGGCGGCGTCCTGGCCGCCCTCGCCCCGTTCGCCCTGGGACGGCGGCGCTAGGCGCCCTCGACGGGCGCGCGCGTCTTGCTGATCCCGGCCCTCAGCTGTCCAGCGTGAAACCCACCTTCAAGTGGACCTGGTAGTAGGCTACGCGGCCGTCCTCGACCACCCCGCGCGTCTCGACGACCTGGAACCAGCGGACGTTGCGCACCGTGTCGCCGGCCCGCCTCAGCGCCTGCTCGATCGCCGCCTCGATGGAGTCCTTCGACGACCCCACCAGCTCGATCACCTTGTAGACATGCTCGCTCATCTGCGCCTCCCGGCCATGGCCCCGCAGACGGAACGCGCAACGAAGGCCGCTGGGTCCCTGCGGTGGCCCGTCCCGCCCGCTGGAAGTGGCCCTTCCGTCCCGGGCGCGGGTCGGCCACCCTCCGCTCCGATTCCGGAGGACGACATTGCAGACCCAGGCGATACGCACTGAGGCGCTGGCCCTGCTCGCGCCCGTCGCCGCGGTGATGGCCGCCACCGCCGCCTTCCAGCTCGGCGCGTCCCTGGCCAAGGGCCTGTTCCCGGCCATCGGACCCGAAGGCGCGGCCGCCCTGCGCCTGACCCTGGGCGCGATCATGCTGCTCGCCGTCGCCCGACCCTGGCGCGCCTGGCCGCGGGAAGCGCCCTGGCTGCCGATGATCGTCCTCGGACTCTCCACCGCGGGTGCGGTGCTGTTCTTCTACATGGCCCTGCGGCGCCTGCCGCAGGGGGTGGCGATCTCGCTGCAGTTCCTGGGGCCGCTGGGCGTGGCGATCGCGAGTTCTCGCCGCCCGCGCGACCTCCTGTGGGCCGCCCTGGCCGCCCTCGGGGTCTGGGGCCTGGTGGGGCGCGACGTCGGGAACGGCCCCCTCGCCCTCGACCCGCTGGGCGTCGTTTTCGCCCTGTGCGCCGCGGCGAGCTGGGCCGCCTACATCGTCTTCGGCCGCGCCGCCAGCGAGGCCTTCAAGGGCGCCGCCCCGGCCCTCGCCGTCGCCATCGCCGCCCTGGTCGTCGCCCCGGTGGGGATCGCCCACGCCGGCCTTCCCGCCCTGCTCTCGCCCGCGCTCCTGCCGCTGGCGCTGGTCGTCGCCCTGGTCTCCACGGCGATCCCGTTCTCGCTAGAGCTCTACGCCCTGCCGCGCCTGCCGGCCCGCACCTTCGCCGTGCTCACCAGCCTGGAGCCGGCGTTCGGCGCGTTGTCCGGCCTCGTACTGCTCCGCGAGGCCCTGAGCCTCTCCCAGGTCGCGGGCGTCGCCTGCGTCATCGCCGCCGCCTCCGGGGCCGCATGGACCGGGCGATCGAAGACCGCCGCGCGCCCGGCCGGCGCCGCCGACCTTCCGCCCGTCTAGGTCCGGAAGCCCGGCGGCTTCGGCTCGGCGAGGGCGAGGTGGACGTCAGCCCAGGTAGAGCTTGTCCACCTCTTCCCAGTTGTCCCCGATGTTCCGCCGATCCACGTCGCGCAGGTACTCCTCGCCCCGCGTCGAGAGGAACAGCGAGTCCCCGTCCTTGAAGAGGAGGACGTCGTTCAGCGGCACGCCGACGGTGTCGTAGTCGAGGCGCGAGGGGAAGATGTCCAGTTCATTCCCCGCCAGGTCGATCATGGCGTAGTAGCGGTTCTCGTCCTCGGTGCGGATGATGTTGCGGATTTCGCCCACCCGCTCGCCTTCGAGATTGACCACCTCGTGGCCGTCCAGGTTGTCCGCGTCGATCGGGTTGACCATGAGGTAGTAGGTCACGGTCATGTACTCGGGGTTCCCGTCCCAGCGATTGGCCGCGGCGGCGGGCGCGGCCCCGGCCGGCGCCGGCCGGCTGGCGATGGCGATGAACTCGTTCTCGGTCACCTGCCCGTCGTTGTTGCGATCGAACGCCGCATAGGTCCGTGCGACCGTGGGCGCCAGGTCCTTGGCCCCGTCGCCGCGGTAGTCGCGCAGGTAGTTGTCGTCCACCATGTGGATGCGCAGCAGCTCCCATTCGGTCTTGGAGAGCGTCCCGTTCTTGTCCAGGTCGGCGGAACGGAACACGTCGCCCAGATCGCCGAAGCTGCCGGGTTCGAACATGTGCTGTGGCGCGGCCGCTGTTGCGGAGGCCGTCAGGAAGGTGGCGCCCAATAGAGCTGTTGCGAATGCCTTCATCAGACAGTCCTTTCGTCTTGTACTGAAATCCAGCCCGCCCCCGCGGAGCCTTCGCGGAGTCAATGACGAGAGCGCGACGCCGTTCCGAGCGACCGCAGCTTCCGGTTCACGAGTCCGCGACTCCGCTCACCGCAGCACCAGGAGCCAGGTCAGGAACAGGAGCATCACCACCAGGCCCACGAGCAACGGGTGGATCACGGGATTGAGTCTCGAGCCGGCCTTGCGGCCCCCAGCTCTGTTCTGGTCGGAGTCCGCCTTCTGGTCGTTTGCCATGTCAGGTCGAACGCCGCCGGGGGTGGAACGGTTCAGGGGGTCGGATCCGGCGGCGTTTGCGCCGTCGGGATCAGGGGCCTTCGTCCGGCGCCTCAGCCTTCCGCGCCCGCCGTTCCTCGCCCGCGCGCCGCACCAGCCGCAGCCACAGCATTACCCCGAACAGCGCCACAAACGCGCCCACCAGCGCCAGCAGCGCCCAGAAAACCTCCCGGTCCGCGCCCATGTCCGCTGCTCCGCCTCGCCAAGGTTCCGGGGAGCCTAGGCGGCGAATGTGTCCGTCGAAGGCCCGCCGCGCACGCGCATTTGACATTGAGCATGGCCGGGCGGGCCGTCCCGGGCCCCCATGGCGCCGCAGGTCCCGCCACCCGGCGGCGGCGTGCGAAAGTATGCGGAGGTCATCATGCGCCCAATCACTCTCGCGGCGGCCGCGGCGACGGCGCTCCTCGCCACCGGCTGCGCCAGCACCGGCGGCGACTATGGCGGCGGCGGCTGGCGGAGCGCCTGCGAACGCGACTACGAGCGCAACCGAAACCTGGCCACAGCGGCCGGCGCCCTCGCAGGCGCGGCGGCCGGCGCAGCCATCGACAGGAAGGACACCCGCGGCGCCATCATAGGCGCAGTGGTCGGCGGCATTGTCGGGCGGGTGGCGGCCACCAAGGACGACCCCTGCGGCTACGGCTTTGGCGGCTATCCCTATAGGCCGGAGTACGGATACTGGGACGAGCGCACTCAGAGCTGGCGGCGCTGACGCGGGCGGCGCGTCCCCCGGACGCG
>JBMOOD010000016.1:0-6073 GCA_049323595.1 Pseudomonadota bacterium | reverse complement strand
AAAAGACCGCCGGGTTCAAGAGAATGGAGCCGATGGAACCCGCTAGCACCAGGTCGCGCGATTCCTCCGGCAGGATGCCAAGGCTCATGCCCATCGAGGTCAGGATGAAGGAGAACTCGCCGATCTGCGCCAGGCTGGCGGCGATGAGCACCGCCGTGTCCTGCGGGTGACGGAAGGCGCGCACGATCAGGAAGGCGGCGACCGACTTGCCCACGACGATGGTGAGCACCGTCGCCAGCACCGCGAGCGGCCGCTCGATGAGCGTCCCGGGGTCGAACAGCATGCCGACCGAGACGAAGAACAGCACCGCAAAGGCGTCGCGCAGCGGAAGGATGTTGTCGCCCGCCTTGTGGCTGAGTTCCGACTCCTTGAGGATCATGCCGGCCGCGAAGGCGCCGAGGGCGAAGGAGACGTCGAACAGCTTGGCGGCGCCATAGGCGACGCCCACGGCCATGCTGAGCACGGTCAGGGTGAAGAGTTCACGCGACCCGAGGCTGGCGACCTTGGCCAGCGACCAGGGGATCACCCGGCGGCCCACGAGGATCATCAGGGCGACGAAGGCGGCCAGCTTTCCAAAGGTCGCGGCGAGCGACAGCCCCACGCCGCCATGCTCGGCGAACACGTCGGGGCGTCCGCCCGGCAAGGCCCCGGCGATCACCGGAAGGAACACCAGGGCGGCCACCATGACCAGGTCTTCGACGACCAGCCAGCCGACCGCGATGTGGCCACTTCGGGTGTCAAGGAGCTGGCGCTCCTCGAGCGCACGGACGAGGACGACCGTGCTCGCAACAGAGAGGGCGAGGCCGAAGGTGAGGCCGCCGGCGAGCGGCCAGCCCATCCCCAACGCCAGTCCTGCGCCGAGAAGGGTGGCGACGGCGATCTGAGCGATCGCGCCCGGCAGCGCGATGCTCTGAACCTTGACGAGATCGCGATAGGAGAAGTGCAGCCCCACCCCGAACATCAACAGGATGACGCCGATCTCGGCCAGCTCGGAGGCCAGCTCCGGATTGGCCGTGAAGCCGGGGGTGGACGGGCCTAGCGCGACGCCGGCCAGCAGATATCCCAGGATCGGCGGCAGGCGGAGCCGGCCGGCGATGAGTCCCATGACCGACGCCCCGACGAAAGCCAGGGTAAGGGTGGCGATCAGGGGCGTCTCCTGCAGCATGCGGACCCGTCCTCGGCCGGGCGCGCCGGCGGTCGGATCTGGTGTCCGCCGCCGGCGACGCCGTTTCGCCTCAGCTCGTCAGCCGCAGCGGCACGAACAGGCTCCGCCCCTCACGCCAAACGCGCACCAGCACCGAAGGCCGGCCCTGGCGCCGCGCCGCATCGATCGCCTCGCGGACATCGGCCGGCGTTGTGACGCTGCGGTCGCCCACGCGGTCGATCACGTCGCCGGCGCGGACCCCTTTTTCAGCAGCGTCCGAGCCTGGCGAGACCGCGTCGATCACGACGCCGCGCGCCGTCGCCGGCAGCCGGTACTGCATGCGGGCCGTCTGGTCGAGCGGGCGCAGGGTCAGGCCGAGGCTCGCCGCGTCCGCAAGATTGACCACGCCGGGCGCATCATCGGCCGGCCGGCGTCCAGCCCGCAGCTCCAAGGTCTGGCGACGGCCTTCGCGCCAGATCTCCAGCCGCAGCCGGTCGCCCTCGCGGGCGGCGCCGACGCGCCGGGTCAGGTCGGACGAAGAGGTCAGCTGCTGGCCGTTCAGGCTAAGGATCGCATCGCCCGCGCGCAGGCCGGCGAGGTCGCCGGGCCCGCCCGGGGCCACCTCTGCCACCAGGGCGCCCTTGCGGCCCGGAATGCCGAGGCTCTCAGCGATCTCCGGCGTCAGGTTCTGCACCATGGCGCCGATGTAGCCGCGGACGATCGAACCGCCGGAGATGAGCTGCTTGGTGATGCGGTCGGCGATCTCGGCGGGAATGGCGAAGCCGATGCCGACCGAGCCGCCCGAGGGCGAGAAGATGGCCGTGTTGACGCCGATCACCCGGCCGTAGACGTCGAAAGTCGGCCCGCCGGAGTTGCCGCGGTTGATGGGCGCGTCGATCTGTAGGTAGTCCACATAAGCCTCGCCGATGTCGCGGCCATAGGCCGAGACGATGCCCGAGGTGGCGGTGCCGCCGAGGCCGAAAGGATTGCCCATGGCGATCACCCAGTCGCCGACCCGCGGCCGCGCGTTGGTCTCGAACGTCACATAGGGGAAGTTCGAGCCCTCGACCTTCAGCACCGCCAGATCCGTCAGCGGATCGCGGCCAATGACGCGCGCCTCAAGCTCGCGCCCCTCGTTGGTGCGCACGCTCACCTTGGTGGCGTTCTCGACCACATGGTTGTTGGTGACGATGTAGCCGGTCGGCGTGATGAAGAAGCCCGAGCCCGACACCCGCGCATTCGGCAGTGACGGCGTCCCGTTGTTGCCGTCCGGCGACCCGGGGAACCCGAAGAAGAACGGGAAGCCGGGGAACAGCTGCGGCAGGTTCGGGCGGGCCGGGGCGCTTCGGGTCACGTCGATGGAGACCACGGCGGGCGCGACGCGCTGAACGATATCGGCAAAGCTCGACGGGACGCCGGCCGGAAGATTGCGCGCCGGCTGGGCCACGGCCGCCGGGGCGGTCAGCGGACCCACGCCGCCTGCGGCCAGCGCGGCGGCGAGGCTCACAGAACAAAGCAGGCGCGATTGGCGCTTAGGCATGTCTCTCCTCTCCTCGGACTAAGAAAGAGGAGACCGGCGGGAGCGCGCCCCAGCCGGTCTCCCGTTCAGGCCGCGCTGGGCGCCTCCCAGCGGTAGCAGTCGGCGTCCGCCGCTTCGTGGGCGTCGAGACGGGCGAGCGCCGAGCGCACCTCGGCCAACCGCGAGACGTGCTCGCGCACCGGGGCTTCGCCCGCTTCCACCTCAAGCAGGTACTCGTCCCATTCCCAGGAACGCAGGATGGCGCGCTTCTGCTCCGGCGAGAGCGAGGGGTCGGCGAGCACGGCGTCGGGCGACGCGTAAACCGCCTCCGGGCTCAGATAGAGCCGGTGGGCCTCGGCCGCGCCGAGGCGGTCGGAGGGCGGCTGCGGACGGTTTTCGTTGTTGGCGCGCAGGGGCCGCTCGGCGCCCCTGCCCTCGCCATACAGGGCCGCGCCGGCGCCGCCCTCAACCTCGAAGGCCAGGCCCTGGCGCTGGCAGTAGCCGATCGCCGCCTCGGCCGACGGGAACGACAGGCGCACCTGCTGGAGGGTGTCCGTGGACTCGGTCCAGCCCATCAGCGGCTCGATCCGCGGCGCGCTGCGCGGCTTGAACGTCAGGGTCCAGCCCCTGGCCGTGGCGCGGCCGCTGCTCATGGCCGACCGCTCGTTCGGCCGGATCACGGCCACGGCGTCGGCGGGCAGGGCCGAGGCGTGGCGGCGGGCGGCGACGGACGAGGTCGTGGGTCCAAGGTTGAAATCCGTCGAATCGAACATGGCTCAACTCCGATCAGTTCTGGGCGCGCCCGCCCTCCCGATCGGGCGACAGCGTCGCGAACGCCCCCTCGAACTCGTCGGCCGCCGCAGGATCGAACCGGGCCAGGGCGCCCAGCACGGCACCGCAGGCCGCGGTGTGCGCGGTCCCCTCGCGGGCTTCGCGCAAGAGGTCCCGGGCCCAGCTCCAAAGGATCAGCCGCTTCTCCTCGCGGGACAGCCAGGCGTGGTTGGCCACCACGTCGGGCGAGGCGAAGGCCGTTCTCGGATCCAGCAGGGCGTCGACGAAGGGGCGACCGACGATCGCGACCCCGACGGGCGGGGACACACCCTGGCTTTGGGTTGTCATGGCGTAGCTCCGGAAAAGAACCCGCGCCGCCCGCGCTTGGCGCGGACGGCGCGGCGCTCAGTTAGCCCTTGCTGATCGGGATCCTTCGGACGCCGTCCTGCTGTGCTTTGGACTTCGGAAGGGTGACCGTCAGGACCCCCTTCTTGAAGTTGGCCTTGATCGCATCCTCGTCGATGGCGACCGGCACCGGCACCACCCGCTCGAAGCGGCCATAGTAGTGCTCGCTGTAGTGCCGATCCTTGTCCTCGACATCGGAGCGCTTCTCGCCCCGCAGGACCAAGACGCCGTCTTCGAACACGACGTCGACGTCGTTTTCATCCATGCCGGGCAGCTCGGCCGAAACGCGGATGGCCTTGGCGTCCTCGGCCACCTCGACGCTGGGCCAACTGGCGGAGCGGCCCAAGATGGAGCCCCCGAAGTCGCGGAAGACGTCGTCGAAGAGGCGGTTCACCTCCCGATGAAGGGTGAGGAACGGATGGGTTTCCTCGTCGCGACGAGAGGTCGTGGTGAGCGCGCCCTCATGCGGACGAAGGTCATGCTCATGCCGTCCCCAAGGGATCAGATCACGAAGTTGCATCGTCAGCTCTCCTCTACGAGGCGGCCCGACGCCGCAAAACTGCGCGGCGCCGGCCGCCTGCCATCACGGTCGCTCAGTGGGTCTTCTCCGTCTCGCCCGAGCCGATGGCGGACTGGCCCGAACCGGTGATCTGGATCCGCTTCGGCTTCAGGGCCTCGGGGATCTCCCGCACCAGCTCGAGGGTCAGCAGGCCGTTCTCCAGGCGCGCGTTCTGCACGTGCACATGGTCGGCGAGCTCGAAGGTCCGACGGAACGGCTGCTGGGCGATGCCGCGATAGACGACCTCGCCGTCCTCCTGCACCTCCTGCGGCCGGCCGCTCACGGTCAGCCGATTGGGTTCGGAGACGATCTCCAGATCGCCGTCGCGGAAGCCCGGGACCGCCAGAACGATGCGGTAGTGATCGCCGTCAGTCTGCACGACGTTGTAGGGAGGCCCGTTCAGGCCAGGGACCGAGCCGCTCATCGCTCGGTCCATCAGGCTCAGCGCGCTGTCGACGCTCGGCATGGGCCGATAGCCGGACATCGGCATCATAGTGTTCATCCTCATGGTCCAAGTCCTCCGTTGAGCAACATGGGTTTTGAGGAGCGCCGGACACCGCCGGCGCCCGCCGCCGGACCTTCATCAGCGTCCAGCAAGACTTGAGGTAGGGCGCTCGCCACGCCCTGCAAGACCAATTTTCCGCATGTTTTCAGAGGCGCGCGGCGCGCGCGGAGGTCCTAGGACCGACCGCGAGAAGCGCGGCTCAGAACAGCGGCCCTTCAAACTCCAAGAGCTTCGAGGGCCGGATCTTCAACGCCATGGCGGTGTGCCAGATGGTCAGGATCGTGGGGTTGCGGCGGCCCAACTCGAGGCCGCTGACATAGGCCCGGTCCACACCCATCAGTTCGGCGAGCGCTTCCTGCGAGAGGCCTGCCTCGCCGCGGTATCGCCTGACGTTGGATCCTACGATTGTGCGAACGTCCATGCCGACCTACCAACATGAACGAGGATTTTGATGCTACGCACTTAATTGCACGGTGAAGGCCCGGTTCCCACCTCGTTCAGGAACCCGGTCAGTTTTGTACGGCAGCTCATCAGGCGCTCAGCACCGCCCGTGCCGTCGGGCTCGCCGCCTCGGCGTACTCGCGCAAGATGTACGCCCAGCCGTCGGGCGAAGCCATGCCCCCGCGCAGCAATTCTGCGCCCGCGCCGTGACGGGCGAAGCCGCGATGCTCGACCTCCACGCGCGTAAGCTTAGCGCCCAGGGCGAGGAAGCGAACCTCGACCTCGCTTGCGCGCTCCGGCGCCTCTTGCCCCCGGTCGGCCGAAACCGCCCAGCTGAGCACCAAGCGCCGGTCAGGCTCGAACGCGCGCACCTCCGCCCAGTCAAGGCGCCGGCCGCGCCGGTCGACCTCATACCAGTGACCGCCGGCGCGAGGCTCGATGGCGATGCCGGCGAGGTCGTCGCGCGAGAAAGTGTAGGTCCTGGGCCACCAATCGCCGATGCGCTCGGCGAACACTCGAAAGGCATGCTGAACGGGCGCACTGAGGGTGACGCCCGCCTTCACAGGTTCGTCCGTCATGGTCATGCTCCGAAGCGCCGCAGCGCCTCCAGTTTCCGTCCACGCGGCGGACGACCTACGAGCCTCGCCGTCCGGCGCGCCGGCGAGCTCCGCAAGCTCCGCTTCGTCCAAGGTCTCCTTTTCGAGCAGCAGCCGGGGGCCGCGCGCCACC